>JBBSEV010000098.1:0-11115 GCA_038239385.1 Chitinophagales bacterium | reverse complement strand
TGCTTTTATGGAGTCGTAGGCATTTATTCCTAATTGTTCCCATTCTGTTCTCCTGTTCCACGCTCTTTCCAGTGCATCATCGATCGCACTTACCGCGGGAAATTCAGCAATAAATCCCGAAATTTCATCCTCAAGTAATTCCTCTACACCACCCACTCTCGTGGCCACTACAGCTCTTTTGAAATTCATTGCTTCTATTAACGTAAGAGATTGCCCTTCCAGGCGTGATGGCATTATAAGTAAATGATTTTCGCTCCACACATCAGATATATTTTCATTATGGCTTTTTATCTCTATATTTTTAACGCCGTTTATTTCTATTAATCTCCTGATAAGGCTTAAGTGCGGGCCATTCCCAAAAATCGTAAATTGAATATTTCGTGATTGCCACTTCTCTTGCCTTACTACTTCAATTAGCAGGTCATACCCTTTATGAAAAACTTCCAGTCGTCCCAGGAGCGCAACTTTATATTGCCCATTTTCTACCGGTGGATAATTTATATTGGCGACAGTGTTTTTAATAAATGGATTATAAATGACCCGTGAATTTTGAGCTTTATATCCAATAAACTTCTCATGCATTTGTAATACAAATTTTGATACAAAGAAGTTAGTAAGTGAATGGTCAAAAAGAGATTGGAGACTGCAAATATTTTCATCGTTCATCCCCGGCCAATTACCTTCTACCACCAGGTGCGTTATGGTTATAAAGGGAATTTTTTTTTTATTACAAATTTCCATAAAAGGTGCGCCTTCAATATTATTACCTTGAGAGATAATCGCAAGATCAGGTTTCGGATCTGTGAGAAATTTTTCCAGCCTGTCTATGGGTTTAAAATGGCTTAAACCAATTTTATTGAAAGCTAATTTCCATAGTGGCAGATTTTCAAATCGGTTTGAAAGATCAAAGAAAAAAATTTCGTCATTCAGAAATTCACTAATAAGTTGAAAGTCATAACGGGCGGCAGCACTTACATGGAAATTGAGTTGTTTTAATTTCGTCGCAGCCTGTGTCCACAAAATTTCACTACCACCCCAAATACTATTCGTGGTAAAAAATACTATACGTTTCTTAGTCATTGCCCAATAGCATAATGCTCGTTGATTAAGCGAAAATTAATCATTTTTTTATGGCGTTGTAATATTCTCTTACAACAGTAAGTATTGGCCTTGCAGTGGAATTTTGAAGCCGCCTTTCTTTTGCCTGCCGGGCATTCATGATTGACAAAATCCAATTCATAACAACAAGTAAACTTGTTACACTTATAAAAAATATTTCCATCCCGAAATTTTGAAGAAGAAGCCCAAGGAAAATGAAAATTACATTCATGCTTAATAAAATACCCGTGGCCTGTAGATGAGAGAAATTTAAATTAAGCAATTGGTGATGGATATGATTTCTATCAGCAACAAACGGCGATTTGCCATTCGCAACCCGTATTGTAAAAACACGAAGTGTATCATAAATTGGAATCACTATAAGGCTAAAGATAAGGATGGGAGCGTTTTTTGAAAAAGCCATTCCAGGCTTTGCGATATTCACATTGCAAACCTCCAGGAAATGAATAGAAAGTATCGCTATAAAAAATCCGAGGAATAACGAACCCGTATCTCCCATAAATATTTTTGCAGGAGTACGGTTATAAAAGATAAAACTCACCAGGCAGCCACACATTCCTAATGACAAAAATGTAAAACCCGGGTCATTCATCTTCCAAAAATAAATTGAAAGAACTGAGCAGGCTAGTAAACCAATGCCAGCTGCTAGGCAGTTGATTCCATCAATCAAATTAAAAGCATTTATCAGGTAAATAATAAAAACAACAGATACCGGAACACTTATCAAAAAGGGTATTTCGTAAATTCCAAAAATTCCGTAAAAGCTTGTAATGCGAAGATTAGTAAATATGGTTATCACCACTGCTATAAACAACTGGGATCCAAACTTCTTTAAGGGGTCCATACCTACCAGGTCATCTGTAAGGCCTGTAAGAAAAAGAATCAGGCTGCAAAAAATAATATAGGGTATGTATGAAATAGAAGTTAGGGATAAAATAATACACGAAGCGAACATCATTGATGTGAAAATAGCTACACCGCCGAGGTTCGGGGTTTTAGTTATATGAATTTTTCTTGTTTCGGAAGGTTCATCAAACAGATGTTTCTCGTGAGAAATGTAAATAATCTTTTGAAGAAAATATATAGCTAATAGTAAGGCTGTGATAAAAATAAAAAAACCAGTGGCTAACATTCAGTCTTGCTTTTAATTTTTTAAAACTAAGGAATAGAGACTTTAAATGGTGACGATGGAATATTATTAAAGAATTAAATTTTAAAAAAAATTTCAGCGAATTAATGAACAACATTTTAATCTATTAGAAATCTACTTACCTCCTGTGCTGTATGATTAGCTAAAAGATATGTATGGATTTCTTTTTTAACTTCACCCAGAATATTTGTATTATTAATAGATTCTGTTATTGTCGTTAAATCCTCATTTATATTCCCTGATAAATAAAACCCATTCTTTTTATCTTCAATCATTTCACGTATAGCGTTTACATCATTAGTAAATGGAATTTTTCCGTATTTCATTCCCATCAACAAGCTGCCACTAAAAGGGCAATAAAATTTATAATCTTTGAAAAGCATCATTGAAAAAGCGCATTTATCGAAGATTTCTTCAAGGTCATCTTCAGGCACATAGCCCAGGTAATGAACATTTCTTGTATATGTTTTCTTTAAAAAATCATGATATTTTTTTTCTTTACCAATCGCCTCTCCTATCACATAGAAATGCATTTCAGGAAAATGTTTTAAAAGATTTTCGTGAAGCAGTAGAGAATATTCTATACCCTTATTCTTGCCTATAAACCCGAAATAAAAAAAATTTTTGTTACCTGCATCGCTTCTTTTAATTTCTCGTTCATCAACAATATGGGGCAGGAAATAAACATTATCAATATTGTATGTTGATTTAAGTTTTAATAATCCCTTTTGTGTCAAAACATAGATAACTTTTATTTTACGCAGGTATTTACCCGATTTCCGAAAACCATTTATATACATATCATAAAATTTCGAAACCTTATTTATAAACGAGCTTCGAAATGAAAAGAAAGGATACTTAAACAATGGCGGGTCGTGAAATGTAGCAGCCACGTTTGTATAATCCGCGTCTAGCATTGCCATTAAAATTTCAATTTCTTTTTTCTGAAAAATTCCAATTTCTATGTGTACATGATCTTTTGAGGATACCTTTGATAAGATAATTTTAATATTCTGTGCGCTATCCAGAAAAATAAAATCCCTTTCTCTTAAAATTAAACTGTAAAAATCATTTGAATATTTAGAGATACCCGATCGGGAATTTTTTTGGCTTATATAAAAATTTTTTAAATCAGCCATGATTTTCTCCTTGTATGGAAAAGGATTTTACACCGGAGACACTTCCCTTGTTCCTAATATCTTTCAAAGAAGAAATTTGTTTTTTTATTTGCGGATAGTCTTCTCGAATCAGAAAAAGCTGACGGATGTATGCAATATTCCATTTGAAATATATACTTCTCCCATACTTTTTTGGAGGATACATAAAATATTTTACCAGCCTGAATAAACTCAGTAAAAGATGAAAATTCCAGTTACCAATTTTTTTATGAAAATACCGTTCGCTGATATTAGAATAATATAAATTTCTTATCGGCCCGTCGCTTCCAAAAGCGATAAAGAGCTTTTTCAAATAATTAAATGTCAGCCGCTCTTTTGGTAAAAAGTGAAAAAATTTTAAATCTTCAGAATAGATTAATTTATACCCCATCAAAACAAAAGCATAAGTAAGTTCTGTATCTTCTGATGAACTCAATTTCTCTTTTGTGCGGCCTTTAAAAAAAGCTTCGAAGCCAGATTTATATAATTGTTCAAGTACTTGCTTTTGAATCGCTAAACCGGCGCCATATAGATTAAAAATCTTTCCATTTTCACTATTTGTTTCCTGTGAACCGAGAGCGAAGGCTTCAGAATACATATAAAACCAATAAGGCTCCTCCACCTCAAAAACAGGGATTCCCATTCCACCACAAGCCGCTATATTGGAATCGGAATTCATTAACTCAAAAACATCCTGTATATAATTTGACGAAAGCCAATTATCGTCATCACAAAATAACAATATAGAATAGGAAGCGGCTTTAGTTCCGGCTTTCTTGGCAATTCCCAGGCCGGGAATCTTTTCTTCTACAATATGAAAATTAATTTCTGAACCTGAATCTTTCCATATCGTTTGTGCAATACCGGCAGTGCCGTCAGTAGAATTATTATCTACAATAATAATTTCCCATAATATTTGTGAATCAAATTCCTGGTTTAACAATGCGCTTAGTGTTTTTTTAATTCTTTTTGCACTGTTGTAACAACAAATAATCACCGATATTCCCCCGGGAAAATTTTTAGTCATAAAACAGAAATGGGATGTTGGAGAGGTTTGATAATAGTATTGGTTCCCTGCAATTTTAATTGCGGTTTTAAGTAATTACGATTGATCAATTGGTTAATATGTAAACGATTTTTGTCTTTCATCCATCCCCATTTATTAAAATACCTAACTGATGAATTCAAATGGTATTTGGTTAGCTTAAATGTTTTATATGATGCTTTACTATATCCATGAATTATAGAAACCAATGGGTAATAAACTGTCCGGTAATATTTGTTTATCCTGCGGCATAGGTCTGTATCTTCCATATACATAAAAAAATTTTCATCAAATAAGCCTATACTGGAAAAAACATCTGTTCGTATAAACATGAAACATCCCGAAAGATTAGGAACATCCATAACAGCGTTATAATCCTTATCCCGCAGTTCGTAGCCATCAAAAAATTTATTCAATATAAACTTTAACCGGCCCGGAAAAAATCTTCTGAGAAATAAATCAACAGGCGAGGGAAGTCTCTTACATAAATATTGCAACTCCCCGTTTTTATATAAAACTTTGGGCATTACTGATCCTACACTTTTATTTTGCTCCATAAATCTGAATAATTCATTCAGGATTTCTGTATTAAATTCAATATCAGGATTTAGCACAAGATGGTATCGTGAATTACTTATAGTTTTCTTTATTGCTATATTATGCCCGGCACCATAACCAAGATTTTTTTTATTGAATATATATTCGATACGGGGAGATAGAAACTGGTATCTCAGGCTGTCATCTTTGGAATTATCTACAAGATATAACTTAATATTTTTTGTACATTTCAAAAAACACTCAACAGCTAACCTTACTTCCTCAACAGGATTGTGAAATAAGACTATAGAACAACTGATATCAACCATAACATTATTATTTAATTTTTTATAATTAGTGTTTCTATTAATGAATTGAATGATTCTGCCATTTTTTTCCATGAAAACTGCTTTACCTGTTCCAGTCCTTTTATGATCATCTTTTCTCTTAGATCATCGCTACTTGCGAGCTTTTCTATTGCTGTTTTTAAAGAATCTTTGTCGCATGGATCGAAATATATAACTGCATTGCCACCTACTTCAGGCATAGATGAAGTATTGGAAGTTATAACAGGACACCCGCAAGCCATGGCTTCCAAAAGCGGTATGCCAAATCCTTCATACAAACTTGGAAACACCAGGGCGAAAGCTTCCCGGTATAAGGAAGGCATTAACTCCAATGGCACATAACCGGTAAAAAAAATATGATCCTGGCAATAACCCTTCTTTACATAATCTTTCAAAAGGTTTAAATATTCTTCTTTTCCACCCGCGATTAGCAAGGGATGTTGCCGTTTAAAATCTTTATTCATTTCACTGTAAGCATCAATCAGAATTTCAAAATTTTTGTGAGGATAAGTAGGCCCTACTGCCAGCAAATAATTTGATAGACCATACTTTTTTTGAATTACGCTTTTATTTTCTTCGATTGGCAAATAAGCGTCTACATCATACCCGTTATGGATTACGATTATTTTTTCTTCGGGGCAATTGTAAAAATGAAGGATCTCTTTTTTTGTATTTTCAGATACCGCGATAATAAATTTAGCTTTTGAAATTATAGCCGGTAATAGATATTTATAATAAAAACGTTGGTGAGGGCTTATGTTTTTATACCTCAGGGAAAGGAGATCATGTATCGTAATAATTTGGTTCCTTAAAAAGAAACTTCCGTGCGTAGTAGGACTAATAAGCAAGTCAAATTTCCTAGCCTGGAACGGGTAGTAAAAAGTATTCCAGATAAACCTGTAAAATGCTGCCAGCTTACCGTAGTTCGATGATTGCAAATAACGTGACAGCTTTATAACTTTTATATTCTTATTAATAGCTGAAGTGGAAGGAGTAAAAACAGTAATTTTTTTGGATTTATTCCGAAAAAAAACAGCTGATAGATTATTAACCAGATTGAAGGTATATACCCCGACGCCAGTTGGTTTTTCATCCAACATTGATCCATTTATACCAATCATTATTTCATCTGTAATCATCGATGTTGCTTAAGCTTTTTTCAAATGAAATAGTACGCAAGCTGGTTTTAATTGAAATATTTAATTCAAAAATTTTGAATTGAAAGCTTCCAAAACCGGCTATTATCTCAACTAATTTGAATAAGAGACAGACAGGGGATATTTACAAAGGATGATCAATTTCGGGTGTAAGATCATATGTCTACTTTACCTAAATGTTACCAAAGCGTTACCATTTTATTTTTAATTTTGAAAGCAAGAAAATTACCCGGAGAAAGCTGTTATTTGCAATGATTGTGGAAAAAGATGTGGAAAAATATTAGTGATTATATTCCCTGCAAGCTTCGCCCGCTTAAAAACTATTTTGAGTTGCTATATTCAGAGTTTGAAATAAGAAAATATCTGCTATAAGATTATGAAATTACTGCCCTGGCCTTGCCTATATTTTTTCTGTTTATTATTTTTTTTGATCATTCCCTATTTTTCGCAGTCGCAAATGTATGAAGACAGTGATCGAAAGAGTTGGGAAATTGGCTTTAATCTTGGTGTACATAGAGAAAGTGTTTCCGATAAAAGTTTCAGCTCCCTTTTTTATAACGGGTATAATTTGGGAGGTTCACTATCAATAAAATATAATAAAGAAAAAGTCTCTCAGCAAATGATGTTTTATTATACAAAGGGAAAATTACAAGTGGAGAGCAATACAAATAACAACCTTGATAACACTTACTTTAATTTCGATTTTATCCGGCTATATAATTTGAAAACAAGTATCAATGGTGCAACCATATTTAGGGCTGGTAGTAGTATAGATGTACTCTACGATTACAGAAACTATCATAGATACATTAATCACACTTCCTCATTTGAATTCGCAGCGTCACTAAGCGGGGCAATAGAAGTCTCGCATTCATTCAAAAATAAGTTTGCAGGTTTGTCAATTTCGAACCAGCTTACGTTACCCCTTATTTCTGGAATTGAACAACCAGTATATGGAAGTGATTATGCTGATGGTTCTGCAAATGGTAATAATATAAATGGCAGGTCATTTTTAAAATACATTCGTATTGCTTTTTTTCCTAACTTTTTCCGGGTAAAAAATATGACGAGTCTTGAAAAAATTATATCTCCGCGGCAAAAAATATCCCTTGATTATATTTTGGATTATTATAAGTTCACTGAAAGAGAAGTACGACAAGTTAACCACCGTTTAGGAATAACTTATAAACACAGCCTTTAAATATGTCAATGAAAGAATTGAAATCAGGAAAGTACTTTTTTATCCTTTTGGCAGGGTTTCATTTTATTATACTAACAGGTTGTAAAAAGGTGTTGAATTTAAAAGAACCAGGGTCTGACAATTTCTCGGTATTTAACGAAGCCTGGACTGCAATAGATAAGCATTATGCTTTATTTGAGATTAAAGGAATTAACTGGAATTCGATTTACGATCAATACCATTCCCAGGTTACTAATAATATTACTGATAAAGAATTATTCATTGAAATAGGCAATATGTTTCAAACATTAAAAGATGGCCACGTTTCTTTGATCACTTCAATAGATACCTCTACTTACGATGGCTTTTACACAACATTTCCCTCCGATTTCAATTTCAAAAATATTGTAACAAATTATTTGAAAAACGATTATAAAACGAGTGGCCCGCTGGTATATAAAGTAGAGAATAATATTGGATATATTTATTACAGCTCTTTTGAGAAAGACATTACTGATGAACAATTAGATGTGGTGATGAATGAAATGATAGCTACCAAAGGCCTTATCATTGACGTAAGAAATAACCAGGGAGGTAAATCCAAAAATGCAGATGGACTTTTCAAAAGATTCATTTCACAAAAAAGATTAGTAAAATTTGAACTAATAAAAAAAGGCCCCGGGCATAGTGATTTCCTGGATCCACAACCTTATTATATTAATGCAGGCAATAATTACTATAAAAATCCGGTGTGCGTATTAGTTAACAGGTCTTGCTTTAGCGCATGCAATGATTTCATATTATATATGTCGGGGCTTACAAATGTTCAGCTAATAGGCGATCAATCGGGTGGTGGTGGCGGAATACCTTATAATTATATTTTAGCAAATGGATGGAAAATCCAATATACCGGAACGGTCACGCTTTCTCCTGAAAAAACGAGTATAGAAAATGGTATTGCCCCGGACGTACCGGTTGTAATTACACCAATAGACGAAGCGAATGGTAAAGATCCTATACTGGAAAAAGCGATTGAGCTTCTTCAATAAATACATCAACATCTCAGAAATAGAAATATTTGTTTGAAATCAATTGTAAGGAACGGTAAAATAAGCACCTCCTTCGCTGAAAGCATTAGCATATAATTTATTATCTATGAAAATGCTCCAGGAATAAATGGTATCAGAAGAAGAAACTTTGAAGATTGATATACCAATTGAAGCACCCGAGCCTTTTTTGAATTCATATCTAAAAGAATCCGCATAAACTTTGTGTGTTTGAAAAACACTATTGGAATCAATAAAATCCAATTTTAGATTAGTTCCTTTGACTAAGTAAACTACTGTTTTTAAACCAGCCTGGTTATTAAAAATTTCCTTTACCTTATCTTTCCCGCAAGAGAGAATTATAAAAATTAACGATGAAGCCCATAAGACGATTTTAAATTTAGATAACATAGGGACGCCGTATGGCTTGCTTAATTAAAGTTTAAAATACGCATTTCAATAATTTAAAATGTAGTTGGTACGAAAAGTAACAAATTGATAATATAGCTATGACGTAAATTAATATCTTATAGAATTAGATTGCGCAAAATCGAAATGGATTCAATGTCAACAATTATTAAGTCAATTGGTAGGTGTGAATAATTTTTGATGATCGTCCTAACTATCTTTCCATTTTTGTTTTAATACATCAGCTGAATAATCAACTATAACCGCCATTTGAAAAAAAGATGTCTTGTTGGCTATTTATATATAATTACCAAATTGAATGGCCTTACCAAAAAAATTCATTCATAATGCGATCTGAAATACCTGCGACTGAAGGCTTATTCGCAGAAGGCGTTTACTTAAAGAAAACCTTATTGCAGTATATAAGAGAAAAATTATAACGTGAAAAATACTGTTATAAGCCGATAACTACGATGTTAAGTTTTGCATAAACCAAATAATAAAATATTGACAAAGGCATAAAAAAAATGTTGGAAGTAAATATAATACTACTTAAATTTCCAGCTTACATTTTAGTAGTTTTACCTATAAGTATTTTAAGATACATAATTAGATAATTTGAAAACTAAAATAAGCTATCTTAGTTTTGATATAGTTACCAATTCGGTTACATAAAAAATGTTTGGTAAATAATTAATTGATTAATACTAATTTACGAGTTTTTAAATCATCTTGTCATCCCGACAAAGTTGATTTCTTCTAAAATTAAAAGCTCGTAAAACTCAAAGTTTACGGGCTTTTTTAATTTTTAGCCAACCAATTAATATCAAAAAATATCAATTCGCCCGTTACCAATTCGGTTACATTTTTCTTAAAATATCGCTATCATAATTGCAGTTTTTTTGTCAACTGTAAAATGATTTTGTTGCATAAATTTGAATGATTTTACACCATTAATGTCTAAATGAATTTTCTAAATAATGTAACTTTATAATCATTGCTAACTGTCATAAATTGCCTTACTATTTCTATGTCTGGTGTTGTGTTTGATGAGGAACGAGACAATCTCAACACCCAATTAATCCCTTGCAGGTTGCAGTTGTCCCGGATTATTTGCCGAAGGCGGTTGAAAAATAATACAGGACTTCTGCAACTATTTTGTCACCTAAAAATTCATTATATTAATGATTGAAACATGGATAGTTTTACTCCATTCCGAGCTATGAACGTATCACCATTAACGGAAAAGAATCGAGTTATCTGTGAAACAGATGATGAACCATCAGCATTGGGATGAAGGATAAAGAGCAGAACGCCTTCAAAACGTAAAGAATTTATTTACTTTTCAGTTGCAAAGCTCAGGCTAGTCTTAATAATAAAGCTAATATCTGGTTATCAGTTATTAATTAAATGAAAGGATAATAAATAATCGTTACTCAAATAAATGTGCTGCAATTTCTCTATCGTGCTCATAAATATCAGTTCTGAAGTTTAGCAGACCATCACTATCAACCCAGGCAGTAAAATAAGAAATGAAAACAGGTAAAGGTTTTTTTAGCGTTATCCAATTTTCTTTCGATGCATTCATGGCTTCCTTAATCTTTTCAGGAGTCCATTCCGGTTGATCACGTAAAAGATATTCAGCAAGTTTTGTTGGTTCTGCGAGGCGAATACATCCATGACTGAAAGCCCGGTTTGATTCATTAAAAAGTGATTTTGCCGGTGTATCGTGGAAATAAATGTTATAACTATTGGGGAAAATAAATTTAACTTTTCCCAATGCATTGGCACCACCCGGCTTTTGCCGTATCACCGGAAAGCCATTGCTGGTACCGGTTTGCTCCATATTATTTCTGGCAAGATAATTTGAGTTCCTCCGCATAGCCGGTAACATTTCATTTTTCACAATACTGGCCGGCACGTTCCAGTAAGGGCTAAAGACTACATACTTGAGCTGGTCAGTAAAAAT
>JBBSEV010000097.1:0-11769 GCA_038239385.1 Chitinophagales bacterium | reverse complement strand
GGGGATGAAAAACAATTGCTGCACCCCGCTGAGCAGCCCATCTTACCGTTTCAGGATATCGAAACCCTTCATGGCATATACTAATTCCAAACTTTACACCATTCACTTCAAAGATATTTCGTCCCTTGCCGGCAATCCATACAGCATCTTCAGTAGGATCTAATTGAGTTTTTGCCTGGTACCCTAATACCTTCCCTGTTTTGGATATTACCTGAGCTACATTCAAAACTCCATCAGTACTGTACCAATCCATGGGCATTATAATTGAGATAGAATTCTCACGTGCCAACCGGCATACTTCGTTCAGGGCGGCCTGCAATTTTTCCGGCGTATATTTTTCAACTTCATGTTCTTCCAATGGATATCCGGGAATGTAAGACTCAGGAAAACAGATTATTTCAGCATGTTCATTGGCCGCGTCTCTTATTAATTTTTCTGCCTGTAATAATCCATCATTTATAGATTTTGGAAAGGGTGGCGAAGCTAAGGCAACTTTCATAATAGAATGTAAATGTTAAATGAAGGTACATAAGAATTTACGGTAGGTTGTTGTATCCATAACCACAGAAATGATGTTGATTTATGTAGCCAATTCAATCCATACCGGGGCATGATCGCTCGTTTTCTCCCATCCACGTACGTTACGGTCAACACCGGCAGAAATAAGGCGGCTGCCCAGGTGTGGGCTAAGCAAAAAATGGTCTATACGTAAACCGGCATTACGGCCATAAGCATCCCGGAAATAATCCCAGAAAGTATAAATTATTTCATCGGGATAAAGCTTTCGTATAGCATCAGTCCATCCCTGGTCAACAAGAGTTTTAAAAGCGGTGCGAACCTCCGGCAGAAACAAGGCGTCATTCACCCAACGCTCTGGTTTGTAAACATCGAGTTCAGTGGGCATTACATTATAGTCTCCTGTTAATACTACAGGTGCATCAGATGCAAAGAGTTCAGCCGCATGCGTTGTTAACCTTTCGAACCATCGTAGCTTATAATCAAATTTTGGCCCCGGGGTTGGATTCCCATTTGGCAGGTAGAGGCAACCAATAATAATGCCGTTCACCTTTGCTTCAATGTAGCGGCTGTGGCTATCTTCAGGATCACCAGGCAATACCCGCCTTATCTCTTCCGGTGGTTCGTTACGTGATAATATGGCAACACCATTCCAGCTTTTCTGGCCATGCCAAATTGCATTATAACCTGCATCCTGTATAGCTTGCAGTGGAAATTTTTCCTGCGGTGCTTTTAGTTCCTGCAGGCAAACAACATCAGGCACTGATTCATTAAGCCAGCGGAGTAATACGGGCAATCGTCCGTTAATACCGTTTACGTTGTATGTAGCTATTTTCATATTGAAATCATGGATTTATTCATAATATTATTCTATCAAATCAAGTTAGGTAAATTTGATCAGGCAATCAAAAAAGTAACTCATACCTTTTTTATAACTATTTTCCCCAATCGGGTACCGGAGTGGCAGGGTCAAATAATTCATCAAGATAATAACCTCTTCTATATAACTTATCGCACGAGTCACTTACGGCATATATACAGGACGAATACAATGTAATATCATTGGGATACATAAGGCTTCGTGGGTATCCCTTTGGTAACAAACCAGTGTCATGGTCTCTTCCCAGCAAGCAATGGCCCATTTCATGAAAGATTATTGTTTCGAGTTGAGTGTTATTCAGCCAGCACTTCAGTGTAGGGTTGAGTGAGATTATTTTTTGAATATTATTTTGAGAAGATATGACATTAGATTTTGCACAATAAAGCACCGATAAAGAAGAATCAAATTGTATGATAAGATTGTTAACAGTAATATGATGCCCTCTTGCAGCAGCTTCTGCAATAAAACTACCAATGTATGATTCAAATTGTGGGGGGACATTATATACAGGAGAAAAATCATTTTTCTTTTTACAACCAAGTATTAGAATTATACTAAAAATAAAAATTCCCGTGCGCATATGTTATAGCATATAATTATAAAAGTAAGCTATTAGGAGAATTTTATAATAGTCAACCTCTGTTACTCTTTCTTTTGATTCAGAAAGCACAAGCCCGTCGTTAATCCACACTTTCAGAGAACCATTTACACCTGCATTCAGGGAGGACATCCTGGTATAGTCCTGCCTCATATTAGGGAGTAATCACCTCCATTTGATTTGGCAAATTCAGGCGGGATATGAGAGAGGTGCTGCTCAAAGAAATTTTCTGAAGTTAGTATCGCAAACTATACCACGTGATTTAGAGAAGCATCATCCAAAAGTGTTGGAAAGATTTTATGTAAATGCAAAAGACAGGAAGTACCATCCCGATGATAAGAGGGATTGGAAATGCAATCCTCTCAGTATTGATTTATGGACTAAAGAAGTTTTTATACAGAAGATGGAATATGTTCATAATCACCTTGCCTACCGGCAGGCAGGTCCTGTGACGGCAGGCTTGTGCCTTCAACCAAACGGCAGACATTTAATTGTTTTGCTTTTTTTAATTAAAATTATTTCAGCAGGATTTTTGATAGACCATGCAGGCAGATAACATTGTAAAATTTTATAAAAATAAATACACATGAAAAAAATAAGTTTAGGAACAACTGATCTCAGCATCGCGCCATTGATCTTTGGCGGTAATGTGTTTGGGTGGACGATTGATGAAAAGACTTCCTTTGATCTGCTGGATAAGTTTTTTGATAAAGGATTTAATTGTATAGATACGGCAGATGTTTATTCCGCGTGGGTGCCGGGCAATAAGGGTGGAGAATCTGAAACCATTATTGGCAACTGGCTTAAAAAGCGAGGCCGGCGCAGCGATGTAATTCTTATTACAAAAGTTGGTTACCAGGTAAAAAGCGGCCTTTCAAAAAAACATATTCTTGAAGCGGTCGAAGCTTCTCTGCAAAGGCTGCAGACTGATTATGTTGATCTTTATTTTTCTCACCAGGATGACGGGGTTACGCCATTTGAGCAAACTTTTCAAACATACGATGAGCTTATAAAGGCCGGTAAGATCAGGAGTATAGGCGCTTCTAATTTCACTGCTGAGAGATTAGCGGAGTCTTTGGAAACGAGTGATGAAAAACATCTTCCGGCTTATACTGTTTTACAACCGCCGGGCAATTTATATGACCGCTCTTTTGAAACTGAATATAAAAATGTTGTGGAGAAAAATAACCTTGGCTTAATTACTTATTCATCCCTCGCAAGCGGATTTCTTTCCGGCAAATACAAAACCGAAGAAGATTTCTCCAAAAGCGTAAGAGGAAAAGGCATGTCGAAATTTATGAATGAAAGAGGTAAGAAAGTTCTAAAAGCCTTAAACGATGTAGCCGGTGAGCATAACTACCCGCCCGCTGCAGTTGCACTTGCCTGGCTGATGCAGCATCCTTCGGTAACCGCGCCTATAGCAAGCGCCACGAAAGAAAAGCAGTTGAATGAACTGATGCAGGCTGCTGAAATTAATTTGTCTGATAGTGATGTGGAGAGATTGAATGAGGCAGGGGAGTGATTCATGCTAAGAGGTGACACTTTTTGAAAAGGTGTCACCTCTGGTGAAAGATATTGGATAGATTAAAAAATCGATCCGTTCACTTTATTTGATGCAGAGGCTGCTACCTTGGGTACCTATGCAATAAACCAACATTGCCCATTATTTCTAGGTTAGCGAATGTAAAGAACAAGAGAATAAACAACAGGGTAGGTGAAACGAAAATGGAATATGCTCCTCAGGTTATTCCTGCATTTGTATTCGATAAGAGAGAAGATATTTTAGTAGACACTGATTATACTCCGGGCCCGAAGTGGATGCGGGATTCGTAGCGGGCCTTCATAATTGGCATTTCCTCGTTTCTTGGGTATACTAGAAAAGTAGGAGAATGAGGAATGATTATACGTATAATATCTCTTTTCATTTTATGTTCAGAATCTTCTGATTTGAAAAAAATGGATTTTAAAATTTATTCCGTTGCAGGCGCTGGATTATTTGTTTTAAAAGGATTGTTTGCGAACCTGAAATTAAAAGATAAAAAAAAGTTCGGCCTGAAAATAAGTGTTTCATATAATTGTTGTTCGTCGAGAGGCTCCTTCAGGATCTGATTTTCTTTGTACTTTCCGAGGAGTTTTTGTTGTTCGTAAAAACTTAAGCCAAAAGAGATACCAACGTTTTGATTGTACATAACATTGTATCCCAAAAAAACTACCGGAGTCTGTGTATTGAATCCCACCCCACCGGTTAAGCTATGATTAAAATTTTTACTCAGCTTTTTGTTGAGGAAGTAAGAGAAGAAGATAGCAGGGGTGAACCTCAGGTCTAAAATACCATAATCCTTTTTTTTACTAATCTTGAAACTATCCGCACCTAAGCCTTCAATGAAATATTTCTTTGGTTCCAAAGCACGGGATGTAAATGCAAATCCGTAGTTGATAACCCATCTGCTATCGTCATCTGAGGTTAGGATTAGTTTATAAACGTTCTCACCACGCGTAATGATGATTACCAGGTCTTCACGGCGTTTTAAATCAATGTTTACATCGATGCTTCCTTTTGTGCTGTCAATTAATTTATCAATCTTTTTATTGAGTTCGTTATCTGAACACCTGGACTGTCGTCTTTCTTCAGTCAATTTCTCTAATGCTTTTTTTAATTCATTTTCATTCGCATTGGGTTCCTTACTTCGCGCTATACTATTAGCATCATTGTAACTTTTTCGCAGAGCTTCACATTCTGTTGTAGACATACGAGTGGTTAAAGTTTCGAACGCTGGCAAAGGTTGCAACATCTGGGCCTCTACTTTAATAACTACATTGTATTGCAATTTTATGAATCGGTTTTCAATCAACACTTTTCTTATTTTTTTTATATCCAATGGCTTTTCAATCGTGCCGGATTTACCATTGAACTCAGCAAGGTCAACAAGCACAGTTTCACTTTGTGAAAACAGCTGATTAAACTGAAGAATGTATAATATTAGTAAGAATAAACGCATATAAGTGGATTAAAAAATAGTCATTGAAATAAAAGGCCACACTAATTGGTGAGGCCTGGGAATAATTTTGGGTTGCAGGAAGTATCGTGAGGCTTTTTAAAGATTGGATTATTAAGGGGACGTAAAAGTTCTGCAAAAAGCTTCCTGAAATTAACAAACTACCGTGAATAAAAACAGATCATAATAAATTTCTGTATAAAAATTAATTAATTCCATGCCCTTTTTTCTAATATTACTTTTAAATCAGAGGTTGTTCTTATTATCAATTGGTAACTGAATTATAAACTCAGCAAACTCACCTTCTTTGGTTTCAGTTTTAATTTCGCCACCATGAGCTTTTATTATATCATAGCTTAGTGATAATCCCAGGCCTGTGCCTTGCCCGGTTGGCTTTGTAGTAAAAAAGGGCTGGAAGATTTTATTAACCAATTTTTGAGGAATGCCCATTCCGTTATCCTTAATCCTAATCTCAACATTCTTATTGGCTTTTTTCGTAGTAACGCTAACTGTTGGTTCATAACCTTCCTTAATCAATTTACTTTTTTCGGTAACAGCATAAAAAGCATTGTTGTATAAATTCAATAACAACCTGCCAATGTCCTGCGGAATGATATTAATTCTTTGAATGCCTTCATCAAAGTGTGTTATCATATTGCAATTAAAAGCTTTATCCTTTGCCTTGAGGCCATGATAACTTAGTTTTAAGTATTCACTTGCCAACGCATTGACGTCTGTTAGTTCTTTTTGTCCCGTACTTTGTCTTGAATGTTGCATCATACCTTTCACAATGGCATCTGCACGCTTGCCATGATGATTTATTTTTTGTTCATTTTCTTTAATGCTGTTTGAAATAGATAATACTTCATTTGTATTTCCATTTTTCAATTCATGCTGCAATTCATCAAGCAACTCTGCATTCACATCCGAAAAGTTATTTACAAAGTTCAATGGGTTTTGTATCTCGTGTGCAATACCCGCAGTGAGTTCGCCGAGGGAGGCCATTCGTTCGCGATGGATTAGTTGTGATTGAGTGGTTTTTAATTCTTCTAATGTTTTTTCAACAACACTTTTTTGATGATCTATTTCTTCTTTTTGTGTTTGTAGGAGAATATAATCTTTTTGCTTGTGGCGGTAGGAGAAAAGGAAATATATAATGAAACCAAATAGAAGCCCTATAACTAATAGGCCTGCAAAAAGTGAAACCCCTACGCTATTAACGCTTACCTGAAGAAGCTCAAGCATTTTTTAATCGCATTTTATTTTCAGAAGTGCAATTTAATATAATGGAAGAAGCATAAATTAAATACAATAAACTACTGCTTAATAAAAGCATTTGCCTGTTTATTTTGGGAGGATCTATCATGTCATACATGATACCGTAAAAGCCCCATATAAGAATGTTAAATGAATAATAGAAAAGTACTGCGCTATTAAACCAAAAAACTCCTTCTGCGATTATGTTTTCATAAATAGGCTTTTGTCTAATACTGATAAATAGCAGTAAGGATAAAAAAACCAATAGAACCATTTCTATATTCATCGTATTGGTTGGAATCTCGGTGATAGGTTGAAAAAAAATCACATTTGCGACATCTATAACAAACATGGCTATTGCCATTCCAACAAATAAATTTTTTAATGTTCTGTTATTTAAGAACAGGTTATAGATTATTGCATAAATTAAAAATTCTATCGGGGTAAAAATGTCATAAACAATCCCGTTTGATCCATAAGTTAATCCAACATATAGTGCGATAAATTCACTGATGGACGTGAGAAAAATTAATATAGCTATCCATTTGAAAGCTTTGCCAGCCGTTTTATAATAGATCAAGCTGATGGCAAAAGCAGTAATGAGAACACAATAATAAAAACCATGATAGAAATCAGAAAGACATGCCTGAAAAAATGTATTAAGCATTTGAAGTGTTGTTTAACTAGCGCGGCGGATATGGATCGGCTTTATCAAAGATTGAAGCACGATTGTAAATCACTGCATTGGTCGATGTTGAGGCAAGCGATGTAGTATAAGAAGTAAGTAATTTTCTCCCTTTCTTACCATATGCAACAATATGCCATCTTTGTCCCTTATCACGGACATCTTGTAAACCAAAATAAAATACCACTTTATCTGGCGAATTTCCGCTGTGGTTTTCAATAATTATTTCTTGTATTTGGCTTGCCAGAAACATTACTCCTTCTAGTTCTATACGGGTGCCATTCCAATCAAGCGAATGTAATATGTGGTCTGGCTTTGTATATTCAGCCCGAAGTTTATCAGCTTCCGTCTTAGATTTTCGTTGACATTTGTTATCTCGTGCAATATTGTCAAAAATTGAATAACTGCCAGTTGAAGGGTCTGGTGATTCCAGTAATTGTTTGTTCTTTAAGCCATAGATCAGACAATGCCACGTTTTTCCTTTTTTTGGTGATTCCTGGCCAAATATTAAACCTATAGTATCTGGAGCAGCATAGCCACTTACATTTTTGGTAAGTATTTCCTGAACGGATGCGATATCAAATTCAAATTTTAATGCTCGTCTTCTGTGATTTTTTACTGTAACTGTTCTCAAAACATTCCCATGATGTCTATAATTCCGTCGTAGTAGTCTGGCGGAATCTTTTTTTATTGGAGCACTGTCAAATTTGGACTCTTTCGTATTGGTACAACTGATTAGAGCAAAGATCCAAATAAGCAATAATATGTTCAGCTGTAACAAGATTTTTATGAAACTCATAAATAGAATTTTAGTAGACTAACTTGATTTGGATAGGTTCCTAAGCAGCCTCTTAAATTTGAATTTTTTAAAGAACCACTCCTAATTTGAAATTTCAAAAGTGGGAAAAAAATACGTTTCTGTTGCAGGAAAAACTTCTCCGGGGGCTTTAAAAAGATTGGATACCCTAAACTACTAAACCTTCTCAACAATTAAAAGGGGAAAAGCTTTTTTTATATAAATAATAATCGGTATAATCCTAACCAACAAAAAGCCACTCCCAAAAAAGAAGGAACTTTCCAAAACAGAAAAAGGAAAATAACTACTGCACGTTACGGTTCAAAACAGTTGCTCCCTGCGCAATAAATAAACCCACTTCTGGAATATCATCCGTTTTCAAATGTTTGCACTAATAAATTATTTTCATTCCTTTATATTTGAAAATACACTATTACTTTCCATGAGCATTTACGCCATTCAGCAATACCACAAAGAACTTGAAAAAATTATTCACTATGGCGGCAGCAAAAAAGAAACTGCCATACGCAATGCATTTTACAACCTGCTGAATGTATATGCAAATAGCAAAGACCTTATCCTCATTGCGGAGATTTCTACAAAGAACAAGCAAGGCAAACTAATAACCCCCGACGGAACTATCAAAGACAGCATCCGTAACGATTGGGGCTATTGGGAAAGCAAGGATGAAAGCGATGATATAAATGAAGAGATAAGAAAGAAGTTTGATAAAGGCTATCCTGCTGATAATATTCTTTTTGAAGATTCGCAAACAGCTGTGCTGTACCAGCATGGCGATGAAGTGATGCGCCGCGACATGCGGGATGAAGAACAACTGCATGAAGTGCTCACGCATTTTCTTAATTACGAGCGGCCGGAGGTACATGATTTTCGCGAAGCCATCGGGCGGTTTAAAGAAGACATTCCAAAAGTTACCGTTGCCATTCGTGATCTAATAGAGAAAGAGCAAAAGACAAATGATGCATTACAAAAAGCACAGGAAAACTTTTTGGAAATGGCAAAGGCAAGCATTAACCCTGATATAAATGCAGAAGATGTAAAGGGCATGATGGTGCAGCATATTTTGAGCGCCGACATCTTCAATACCATTTTTGACGAACCACATTTTCACCAGGAAAATAATATAGCCCGTGAGCTGAACAAAGTGATTGATACATTTTTTACCGGCGCTATACGCAGGCAAACTCTTGGGCAGATAAAACATTATTACGATACCATCAACGCACGTGCCGCCTCCATTGCCGACCACCACGAGAAGCAAAAGTTTTTAAAAGTAGTGTATGAAAATTTTTATAAAGGCTACAACCCAAAGGCGGCAGACAGGCTCGGCATTGTTTATACGCCCAACGAGATTGTGCAGTTTATGATTCGCAGCACCGATTATTTATTGCATAAGCATTTTGGTAAAACGCTGGGCGATAAAAATGTAGAGATACTTGACCCTGCTACCGGCACCGGCACTTTTATTACCGACATTATAGATTACCTGCCCAAGGCAAAGCTGAAACATAAATACAAGAACGAGCTGCATGCAAACGAAGTGGCCATTCTTCCTTACTACATTGCCAACCTGAATATTGAATATACCTACAAGCAAAAGATGGGCGAGTATGCGGAGTTTGATAATTTATGTTTTGTAGATACGCTTGACAATACCGGCTTTCATTGGGTAGGCAAGCAGGGCGATCTCTTTGGTGTAAGCGCAGAAAATGCACAGCGTATAAAGCGGCAGAACGAAAGAAGGATAAGCGTGATTATTGGGAACCCGCCGTATAATGCAAAGCAGGAAAATTACAATTATCAAAATGCAAACAGGGCATACAAAGAAATTGATAAGCGAATAAAAGAGACTTATATAAAACAAGGGACTGCACAGAATCAAATTGTAGTGTATGATATGTACACACGGTTTTATCGGTGGGCAATGGACAGGTTAAATGATAATGGTGTAATAGCATTGATAACAAACCGAAGCTTTATCGATGGTAGAGCTTTTGATGGATTTAGAAAAATAATTCAAACTGAATTTGATAATGCATATATAATTGATACCAGGAGTGATGTGAGAGCTAATCCTAAAATTGCAGGCACAACTCATAATGTTTTTGGAATTCAAACTGGCGTAGCTGTTATGTTCTTGGTAAAGAGTTCACATAAACAAATTAAGACTGGCCATTGCAGAATTGAGTACGCAACAATGGACGATTTTTGGAAGAAAGAAGAAAAGCTTTCATGGTTTACCGAACAGAATATCGCCAATGTCAACTTTGAAAATATCACGCCAGATAAGGGAAATAATTGGATTAATCAAAGTGAAAACAATTGGGATGAGTTTATTCCATTAATTGACAAGGATACTAAAGCGGGTAAAAATGAAAATGCCATTTTTAAATTATTTTCAAGAGGTATAGGAACCTATAAAGATGACTGGCTCTATGATTTATCAAAAGAATCGTTAGAGAGAAAAATAGATTATTTTTTAAAAGTTTACAATCAAACAATAATTAATCCAGAGAATCCAGAGAAGTTTAAAATAAAACTTGATGCTGACTTGGAAAATTTTTTAAAAAGAGGCATTATCAAAAAAAAACAGGAGCATTCCTTTACAAAGGTCTCATTTCGCCCTTTCTTCAAAATTAAATTTTATTTTGATAAGCATTTTATCGGCAGAACTTATCAATGGTTAGATATGTTCAGGGAAAATGTGCAAAATTTTTTTCTTGCAATAAATTCACCCGGCAATCCTAAAGGTTTTTTTTGCTTGGGGTCAAATCTCATTTGTGATTTACATTTAACGGGTGATAGCCAATGTCTTCCCCTTTATCGATATAATTCTTCCTCGGAACCAGTAAACAACATTTCCGATTGGGCATTAGAGCAATTCCAAAACAATTACAAAGGCAAAGGAGATTCGAACTCCCCCGCCATTATTAAAGAATCCATCTTTCATTATGTATATGCAGTGCTTCACAATCCTGCTTACCGCAAAAAGTATGAGCTTAATTTAAAAAGAGAATTCCCACGGATACCCTTATACGAAAACTTTTGGCAATGGGCCACATGGGGAGAGCAACTTATGAACCTGCACATAAATTATGAAACCATAGAACCCTATAAACTGGAGCGAAAAGAAGTTGCCGCAAAAGAACATCCCAAAGCAAAACTAAAAGCATTAAAAGATACCGGTGTAATCATCCTCGATGAAAACACCGAACTCCGCGGCATACCCGCAGCAGCGTGGACTTACAAGCTCGGCAACCGCAACGCCCTCGAATGGATTCTCGATCAATACAAAGAAAAGAAACCCAAAGACCCAACCATAGCAGAAAAGTTCAACACCTACCGCTTTGCTGATTATAAAGAACAGGTTATTGATTTGTTAGAAAGGGTTTGCAGGGTGAGTGTGGAGACTGTGAGGGTTGTGGGGGAGATGGAGAGAGGTGATACCTTTTAAAAAGTTGTCACCTATGGCGGGAGGAATCTCATGGATGCAGTTCTGCACAAGAAAGCGTGATAAACGAATTGTAGAATTTATTGAATCAAATACTGATAAAAAATTATGAGTAAAGAAATTGCACCATCCCGCCAGGTTGCTATTAAAACACTTGCAGCGGCTATGAAATATTTAATAGAAGCCGGTGGAAGCTTAAGAAGGAAAGACATTATGCCACGGCTGGCCAGCGAAATCCATTTCACCGAATGGGAAATGGAATTATATGAAAACAGTAATACGCCGAGATGGGAAAAAATATTTGCGTTCTATACTATTCCACTTGTTAAGACAGGGTATCTTCAAAAAGTAAAAAGAGTCTGGACTATAACACCGGAAGGTGAGGCTGCTTTTCAGAAAGGTGCTGACACTATGATAGAGCAAGCTATAGAAGGATACAAAGAATGGAACCAGGCGAGACTTAAAGAATCAGGTTCAGTTACGAATGATATTGATGTTGAAGAAATAATACACACAGATATAAATGAATTAACTATTGATGAATATGAAGAAAAAGCCACTGATGGTAT
>JBBSEV010000096.1:0-12097 GCA_038239385.1 Chitinophagales bacterium | reverse complement strand
GATGCTCGGGAAACATTTGAACAGGATGCAGAGGATGTGGCTTCACTATTGAAGCAACTAAACATACCAAATGCAAGTATTTTTGGTTTCAGTAATGGAGGAAATACAGCAATGCAAATTGCGATCAGGCATCCTGGCATTGTAAACAAATTGGTTATTGCGTCAGCTTTTTATCAAAGAAGTGGAATGGTTGACGGCTTTTTTGAAAATATGCAATACGCTACATTAGAAAACATGCCTGAACTTTTAAAAACAGCATTTTTGAAAATAAACCCTGATCCTGATAAGCTCAGGAACATGCATGATAAAGACAAAGAGAGAATGCTTGCTTTTAGAGATTGGGCCGATGAAGACATTCAGTCAATTCAGGCGCCCACACTTATCATAAACGGCAACCATGATGTTGTAAAACCAGAACACGCTGTGAAGATGTCGCAACTGATTCCTCACGCAGAACTAATGATAGTTCCGGGTATTCACGGTTCTTTTATAGGAGAAGTTTGTACAATAAAAAAGGATAGTAAGATACCTGAACTTACTATAGCTGCTATACATGAATTCCTGGATGAAGGCTAAAAGAACTTATGTAGTAGAAGCAAAAGGCATTTGCTTTTTATTCCTTGCTTATAGCATCACAATACTATAAATTTAGCGGTGAAATTTTCCCCGCCTGCTGCCAGTTTTATAATGTACATTCCCTTTGAAAGTTGAATAGGAATAGTAAGTTTACCGCCTTGTGAAATGGGAGCTATCGAATTTTTTTGAACGATTTGCCCAAGCATATTGAAGATTATAACCCGTCCACCACTGAGTAACGATGCCCTTGTAGAAATCGTAAGATTTTTTGTACGATTGGGATTGGGGTAAACAACGAAATCTTTTGCAATCGCAATGCTATCTGGTTTTAAGTACAATTGTGAGGTAGGTATTACTTTTCTCGCTATCGTAGGCCCGCTCCATTCAAGCTTGCATAGCGCATCACCGCCATTCTCATAATACTCAACTCTTATACTGTTTTTAGTGCATGCCGGAAGATTAATGGTGGCACTATATTCTGTTGCTCCCTGGTCTATCCATTTATCCACCAATAGAGTATTATTCACCCATAGTCTTACTCCATCATCAGCGGTAATATAAAAGATATAGTTACCTGCATCAAGACTTTGAACATACCCGGTAAATCTTGCTTTGAAAAGATCGGTGCTGATTCCAGCCGGTCCTCCTATGCCCCAGTCGAAATCAACTGTAGGTTCAGTTTTTTTGATAGTAGCTGCTGTAGGAAATGGATCTCCTACCGGGGTGTTATTAAAGTATTCTGCAAGTAAGCCAGTGCCATTGCTATTGCACTCTGCGATAGATGGAAATAATTGTGACGAAGGAATATTTTGTTTGCAAATACCAGTAGCGCTCCATTGTAAAATGCAGGAGGCTGAATTTACATTAGAATAATATTCGACGATAATATCATAGTCATTTGCTTTCAATAAAGAAACTTGTGCAGTAACCGTGGTAATCGGTTTATCGCTCCAGCTATCAATCAATAATGTATTGTTTATCCAGAGCTTTACTCCATCGCTAGCGGTAAGATAGATGGTATAATTATCATCAGTAAGTGGCTTGAGTTTACCTGACCACCGGGCTTTAAAAACATCTGCACTAATATTTTGTGCAGGGCTGCCATTTCCCCAATTGAAATTAATAACATTATCCAGTTGCGTTATATCGGGTAGCGAAGTGAACCCTGCAGTTGCAGAACTATTGCTATAATATTCTCCCTTAAGCCCATTGCCATTGCCGTAAGAAAAATTAGCCAACGATGAAGCGCAACCTGCACCATATATTTTTACCGCTTTGGAAAAAGTAGGTGCAAATACTTTACCATTTGCAATAGTAGGTGAATTGAATTTTGCAAAATTACCAAGTGCATCATTTTTATTTTGATCGCTATTCCAAATTTCACCTGTAGATACATCATTTGCACGGTATGCAGCAATGCTTCCGGGCCTTACCTGGTTATTGGCGTTGCCGGAAAATGGAAAACATGCCCAAACAATTGCTGATGAAGTATCAGCTCCATCAGAAGAAAGAGAAAGCATAGCGCCCGGCATTCCATTGTCAAGATTTCGGCTTCCCTGATTAAAATTTTTTGAAAAGGTGACCGCATTCCTGTCAAATGTAAACTGGCGCAATTTAAAACTCTCCGACCACGCATACACGAATTCTCCATTGCCAAGATTTGCATATACCGGTGATCCATGCACATGCACTGAACCTTGCCTTTGAGGATTGAATTCAAGTGTATCTTTTACCTGGCTGTTTGTTACATTGAACCTCCCCATATTGTTATAATCAATTACGTATGAAAATCCTTCTTTTGACCCGGAAACAGTATAAGTAGTATTAGGAACAATCAGTGCTCCATCACTTCCATAATCAAGATCCTGTTGATCGAGGTAATCATAATTAGAAGGAGTAAACCAATCAAGCAATTGAAGTTGAGGAGATAATTTTAGCAGGCTTTCACTTCTTCCGGTGCTTAGATTTGTATTATCAGGAGTTGTGGTGCCATTGCCTGTAACTGCATACAGATTTCCATCTGCGCCTACAGATATTCCTTCACCGGCCATCCAGATACCACCTGCCCAGCCATCAGGTGTTGCATTGAAAGTATATTTTAAATTGAGCGTTGTTGCATCAAAACCCAATATCCAACCATGGTATGGCCCCCAATCACAATGTGAAGCACTGGCAACATATACGGTGTTATTAAGGAAAAGTAAAGCCGGACGCTGATTTTGATATTTTGCTAAATAATCAACTTTGCCGTTTATATTGCCAACCCCATTTCCATTAACTTCTGCAGTTATAAGATGTGGGCTTCCGGGCTTAGGCATTCCTGTTTTAATATCTATAGCATTCAGGTAAGCATAAAAAATTCCATTATTGTCTACTGATTTTGTCGCTACATATAATGTTTGATTAATGGTATCAATTACCGGTGTTCCTACGAGGCCGATGCGCCCTGAGAAGTCTTTATAATTTCCACCACATGGGCTTCCTTCCTGTGGATCTGTCAAATCAGAAACGTCGGGAGTCCTCTGTCCTGTAGGATTCAGGTTTGTCTGCCATAAAGGGGCGCCATCTGAAACATCATCTGCATTGAAAGCATAAACTGAGTTATTTACAGTAGCTACATATAGGACATTCCCAGAATGGTTTGCTACTGTAATGTTAGTTACGATAAGGGGCTGAGCATATATTTGATCATCAACACTAAGGGTACCAATGCAGCCGAATTTTGATGACGTTACGTTAGAATGATTCAGAAGCTTTTCTTTACTATTCCAGCCAGTCCGATTTAGATCATTATGTTGTGTAAGTACTGAAATTTCTGGTTGACTAAAAACAGTAATAGAAATAAAAAACAGCATTGCTGCGAAAAATAATCTCATATAAATTTGGATAGCAATTAGTTAATAATCTTCAAACTTAGCAGATAAAATTATATGTAATCTACTTATATGCCTCATAAAATTTGTAATGCAATCTTACAACTTAAAAACATTTTTTTTCAATCTCAGTAAAAAAAGCCTTTATCGATCAAATTTTTAACTAAAACTCTATTCTACGCTTTTTTTTTAATGACCAACCATTTAATATCTGCTATAGAAATATAATGGTGCTAGGTAGAACTTCGCATGCGATAGTATTTTTACTAAGACATGGCTGCAAATAATGTAATAAATCATATATGAATGCGTTTTATAGATAGCCAATTCCGTATCTATGAAAAAATTTTACTCAACTACATTACTTTTTTGTATTTCGATATTAGCTTTAATATTGCCCGAGCTAGTATTTTCGCAGCCATGTAGTTCACTAACGGCTACGTATACTGTTTTAGAATCCCGTTGTGCAGCTACAGGTTCTATAAAAATTACCGCAAGCGGTGGATCTGGCAATTACCAATATAAGGTCACCGGCCCTGTTAGCACAAGCTATACTTCCTCAACTACAATCACTGGATTATCAGCTGGTAGTTACCTGGTAACAGTTTTGGATATTTCTACCAATTGTGTTTTCAGTACAAACAATGTTATAGTACCTGGTAATTATGTTACCCCATCTTTTGTAATGACATCTACCGGGGTTAGTTGCCCTAATGGAAAGACTGGTACCATCACTGTAACAAGCCAAACTTTTGGCAGGGGTCCATTTTCATATAAAATAATTGCTCCTTCTCCTTCAAAAGTTGGTTCTGTAAGTGTAACTGGAGGATTCATCGGCTTAATAGCAGGCACTTATCTTATTCAACTTAGAGATTCATGTGGGGCTATACAGACAAGGAGCATAGTCGTTGACGATTATGATTGGTTTATCAATAATACCACGGTGTCAAAAAACGGATGTGATAGCCTAAACATTACAATCAACTTAAAAGATATATTTAATAATACAACCCCCAATTCTATTTTTAACGGTTATAAATATGGAGCGACGAGCATTCCAGGTGATACGACATGGTCTTTAAATAATACATTTAGTTATTACTTAGGCAATCAGCGTTCCGCAACATTACTTGTAAAAGATAAATGCGGAAATATTAAATCGGTAGTCTGGACTAATAATGCAATTCCAAATGTAGATGCTACCCCTGCGATATCTAATCAGAACTGTGCCACTTTTACGGCTACTATAACAGGGCAGGTGAATCTCACATCGCCCACCTATTGTTTATATGATAATAATAATGTGTTAATGAGTTGTGGTACAAGCCCTGTTTTTTCAATCATTGCCTATGGCTCATATTGTATTAAAATAACTGATAATTGTTATGATACTACAATCACCCGTTGTTTTACAGTAAATGAAGCACTTCCTTCAGTAGGATCCACTGTGAAAACTACCATTGACTGTTTTACTTTTTCTGTTTTAGTGACGGGCCAGTCGAATCTTACCAATCCAACTTATTGTTTGTATGACTCAGCTAACGTGCTTCTGTCATGTAATGCAACAGGCAACTTTACTAATCTTCCTTATGGATCTGTTTACAACACTTATTGTATTAAAATAACCAACGATCCTACATGTTATGATACAACAATCACCCGTTGTTTTACCGCTGCCAAGCCAGTACCTTCAGTAGATCCTATAGTAACAATTGCAACTAACTGTTCGTTGTTTTCTGTTTCAATTACGGGCCAGGTAAATCTTACCAATCCGTATTACTGCTTGTATGATTCAGCAAATGTATTAATCATATGCGATTCAACGGGCGTTTTTGATAGCCTTGCTTATGGTAGTTATTGTATAAAAATAATTAATGATCCTACCTGTTATGATACAACAATTATCCGTTGTTTTACTGTAAACAGAAAGATACCCTCATTAGGAAATGCGGTTACTACAAAAAACTTTACCTGTAACACATTTGACGCAAACACCACCGGCGCAACTAATCTCACCAACCCGCAGTATTGTTTATATGATTCAGCAAATGTTCTTGTTTCCTGTAACACTACCGGCGTATTCAATGGTTTACCTTTTGGGTCTTATTGTATAAAAACTATAAACGATTCCACATGTTACGATACAACAATTACCAGGTGTTTCTCGGTTGCTAAAAAAATTCCATCTGTAAGTAATAACGTATCAATAAGTGCCCAAACCTGCACAGGTTTTACAGCAACAATAAAGGGGCAGTCTAATTTAAGTAATCCGCAATATTGTTTATACGATAGCGTGAATACATTAATCTCGTGCAATACAACCGGAATTTTTAGTGGCATAAATTATGGCAGTTATTGTATAACTGTAAAAAATGATCCTGCCTGTTATGATACTACTATTACAAGATGCATTACATTACCTAAAAGCAATATTGCTTTTAATATGACTGCGACCCCTTCATGTTCTACAATTGGTGCAACAATCATTAAAGTAAATGTTACCTCCGGATCGCCAAATTATACTTTTTATTTATATACACCTGGTGGGAGTTTGTTGCAAAGCGGAACATCAGCCTCTTCATATACTTTTTCAAATGTTCCTGATTTACCTTCTCCTCAGCAATACAAAATGGTCTTAACAGATCAATGTGGAAGAAAGGATTCAGGATACATAACTCCGGTTCCTAGTAAGGTTAACAGGGCTATAGCGATAAACCCCCATTGCCCTTCCTCTACATCACCGAACGGTTACTCGGATGTGATAGTTGATATTACTGATCATAATTTATTTGGGGCTACAATTTCTTCAACAATCATAAAGCAGAATGGCGCTAGTGTTACCATCAATCCAAACCAGGTTGCCGGTTATGTGTACACTTATTTAAATTTAAATCCGGCTACCTATATTTTTGATACCTACATTCAGACTTGTAACAATCACTTATATGATACGGTAATTGTGGACCCATATATATATCCTAATCTTTCCGGTTCCCAGGCTTATCAATGTGATAACAGCAGCTTTACAGTAAGCGCCAGTACAACCAATGGCGTTGGCCCATATTTGTATGAAATATTTGGAAGTCTGCCGGATAGCCCGGTAATTGTTGCTCCTCCCCAGGCGAGTTCCGTTTTTAATATTAATAATGGAACGAGTTATTCTCTTATAAGGCTGCGTGTGGTTGATGGTTGTGGCAATGCTAGTTTGACTGACGTAAGCGTATTGCCTCTTGCAAATTTTATCGTTTATCCTGATACAACTGAATGCTTCGACCAGGAACTAACCTTAATTGTTGATTCTGTCGATAATGCAACTTATGAATGGTATAAGAGAATAGATCCTAACGATAGTATTTTGGTTGGAGCAGGTTCTACCTATTATATTGATAGTTTAACATTACAGGATACCGGTAGGTATTTTTGTAAAGTTGTTATCAACAATGGATGTTTGGTAAAATATGCTAATTACATAATAACGGGATATTGTAACCTTGTTTTGCCATTGGATATCACATTAAACGGAAACAAACAATCTGATGGAAACAAATTGTCCTGGAAAAATACTTACGATAATTCCTTAAATTTTAAATTACAGAGAAGCACTAATACGAATATGGCATTTCAGGATATAGCCGCTATTGATAAGAGTTTTGTACCTGTTTTTTCACAGCTGGATAAGTTCCCACCGCCCGGCAATAATTTTTATAGATTGAAAATCATTGGTAAGGATCAAACCATCCGATATAGTAATATAGTATTATTAAAAAATACAAAATTTAATATAAGCTTTTATCCAAATCCAATTAATACTGTTTTATACATTTCAATTTCAAATAATAATCTTAAAGATTATAAGGTGGAAATAATTAATCCGGAAGGGAAAATTGTATCATCGAAGTTGTATAAAAAAATACTAAATACAGTTATAAGTTATCCGAGGGAATATAATATGAATTCAGGAATATATTTTGTAACCATAACGGATGTTAATACACTTGAAAAAGAAACATTTAAGATATTATTCAATTAAATCATCTTCTGGCAAAAGCATTAATACAATTGTAAGTAATGAAAAAAGATGTATGGCTTATAAAACTGTAGAGAGATTAAAGGAACACAATAATACAGGTTACGTGAAGCCGTAAGTAGTTCAGATAAGGATAAAGGAAAAATTCATCCGGCATTTGAAAGGTAATCAGCGCTTCTATCTGCAAAAGCTTTCATAGATACATAATAACTTGCCTACTGGAAGGCAGGCCCATGCATGACTTTTGGTAACTTGTAGAAAATCCGGTTGATTATATCCATAGTTAGGCAAAGCATTTACCTTTATTGCTGATAAATGAAATTTATCCCTTAAAAAAATAGAAATCTTTTATCATTTTTGATAACGAACTGCATTAATTGTTGCGCGGTATATTTCATAAAAGATGCCTGGTTTTGCGAAGGGGTAAAACTTCGCAGGGATTGCCAAATCAGATGGAGATGATTATTTATGATAACGAATGCGTTTAATTCCATTCTTTTTTTATTTACCAAAAAGTGAAGGCTGTTAATTATTATCTCTTTATGTTTTTCATCAGCAAGCATTGTCTTCCATTCATAAATAGTAGCTGTAAAAAATTGTGCAGGATAAATTAAATATTCTTTCTTCATTTTACCATATATAGAAATAAAAGAAAGTTTCTTAAATGGTATTAAAAGAGGATAGTTAATGAATATTTAGCCGTCGGAGACCAGGCCTCACTTATGTGAAGTGTGGATTATTCATAATTACGAACACTCACGGGGCAGATGACTAATACCTTGCCAGTGCTCGTGGATGGCAACTTTAATTCCATACACGCCTGCAAGACTATCAATGTTATCCCACATATCCTATGGAGGTTCGGTTGTTACGAATTGAATACTGAATTGGTTGCCATTTCAAACTGCTTCTTCCATAAGTTAACATCATTACCGCCTGCGAGATAAACTGATTCACATTTCAATCCCCGTTGCTCTATCGATGATTTTAATTTTTGAAGAAGCTATAAGTGGTGCAGAAATTATGGAAGCAATGCCTGTACCGGCAATGATCGTTGAAGTGTCAGAAAGAAATTTGCGACGTGAAGTTTCTTATGTGCTCATAAAAGTAAAGGATAAATGAAATTAATTCTTACCACGCATATTCTTCAGAAATTTCACGTAATGATCATCATACATTATCTCAAAAGTTTTTACACCATGAACATCAGTTGTGAAATCAACATAATTGGATTCTTCAATGGATGTTTGTTTGAAAAAAATATTTTTATTTTCTGTAGTTAGGGATTTTGCTTTTGTTTGTGCAGGTAACATTACATGAAAAAATAAATTTTCACCGCCTGTTGTTGCAGTAATGCTTATAATGTGTTGCCGTTTGTTAAGCAGATATTTATAGCTCACATATCCGTTTGAGGCTGCATAACGAATGGTAGCATTCACTGTATCAGAACCCGTAGTTATCCAACGTGGTGCAACAATAGGATTGCTGAATGCTTCTGTATGCGGCGCATCTTTTACGCCCGCCAAACCTTCAATTATTGCAGCCATGTTAGTTGCAGCTGCCCAATCATCGGGTCCTCCAAATGAAACCGGATTTACCGGCACGTAATGTTTTTGATTAGATAAAGTGATGGCAAACACTGCATATATACTATTGCTTTTATCTGCAGAAAGAACAATGCTTTTAATTTTTTTCTGTGGCTGTGGATTATCAATTGCACACCAGCTAACACCAATGCCTTCACTTACATCATTTTTTCCATACCATGCAATGCCGGAATGATCTGTTTTTAATTGGGGGAACCACCAGTATGCAAGATGCTTGTCCATAATAATATATTGATGAAATATACTCCCATCTTCATATAAAATTTTTACAGCACCGGCAACATTTTCTGATGTAGGTTTGGTTGCAGTGTGCATCAGATAAATACATGCAGCAGTATCATTCACCTCTATTGAAACAGAATCAGGAAAACCTTTTTGACCGGATACAGCAATAACTGCATTGAGGTTATTTTTTGCAGGATCAATAACATTGAATTTAATGCTGCTGAATATTTGCTCACCAACCGGAAGATTATGAAAATCATCACCCGCTCTGCCTGCATTCATCCATTTATTTGCATTATTATGGGTGTTTGATAAATCCATGTTTGCATAAGCGGAAATATCAATTGCCTTGTAAACGGGCGCAGGCGGCGGTGAAGCAATAGAGCCTGTGTATGCGAACGAAATTTTATTGCCATATTTTTTGCCAAGTTCAAAGATGCGGTTCAAAATATCTGTTGCATAAGTTTCGTAACCATTTTCATAAGCGCCTCTTGACAATTCACCCGCTACATGCCCGCCAACGCCCCCATTCATGTACTGCCATATTTCATTGTGCTGTCCGAAGCCTTTTTGAAAAGGAGGATAGATGGCATACCATTCACCAGCCGAACCGGTAGATAAATTATTTTTTAAACTGATGTATGTTTCAATGATTGCTTTGCTTTGTTCATGTGTGATATTTCTATTTATTGAGTAAGCATTTGATTGGGCTATTTGCGATTTTTCATTTACGCCAAGATCGCGATGCACTGTTGAATCTTCATCAATAAAGTGGGTAAAAAACTTTCCATTCCATGAAAGTTTATTCAATCGCTCCGTCATTTCATCTCCACGCTTTTTATAATTTGCTGAAGTTTCTGAATCACCAGTTTTCTCAAGCATTTCAGCCAACTGATAACAGGCTGTGATATAACCGGTATTGTCGCCAAAAAATACGCCGAATTTTGTTTTTACAGGATCAATGATCATAGTGTTAGTGATACCAATATCAGGCATGTATTCATCTTCAACGGCAAAGTCCCATGAATCAATTGTGTAAGCTCTTTTTAATAAACCAAAACGCTTGCTCCATCTTGCAGGATCGTTCAGGGCATAATTAAGCGCTTTTTTTGCAGACGCAAGATTTTGTTTCATCCATTCATTATTTGCATCAGATTTCCAAACGGCATAAATAGTATTTACATAAATGTATTCGGGGTGATTTTCTGTTGGCTGGCGAACAAAAACTTTATCACCTATTTTTTTGCTGTAGCCTGAAAACTTATCTCTTGTTAACCAATAATCTGCATTAGGCATGTACTGAATAAAGCTATAGATCATCCCATCTTCACGTTGCGATTGCCGTTGTATATCTATTAATTCTTTTCCGTTCGGTAAAAAATATTTTAACCCTTTCATTGTGTGAAAATTATCAAGACCCCAGGGCACAAAAACGTTATAAGTTTTGCCATTCCATACTATCGGGAAAGTTCCTTCTTTCACGTCTGCAAACATGCCCTTATAAAAAAGATCGAACATTTGTTTGTAATAACCATTGTCATCAATATTGGTTTTTGCATCTACTTCAAATTTCAGACTATCTATAATTTTTTTGTTTTCATTATAAATGCGAATAATGTGTGTTCCCAGTGCGCCACCAACCATGAATGTTATAAGCTGTTTTGGTAATGATGAAAAATATTGTATGCCCTTAGCATCAAAAACTTTAATTGAATTTCTATGCAAATTGGCCAGGGCAAATACTTCCAGCGGTTGTGCAGTGGTAGTAATTGTATGATTTATTTTTTGGCTGGTCCTGCTATAAGAAAATAAGACTGCTTGTGCAAATGTGGATTGTAGTGCCACAATATATACGAACAAACTGATTGTAATTTTTTTTATCAACGTTTCATTATTATTTAAACCAACTCTTTATAGCCCATTGCTGAAATTTTTTGCAAAGTACCTTCAGGGTCATCAGTCATATACTTTTCAACGGTGCCTATTGAAAGAAACAGGGATAGAAGTATTACAAAGAGCAACACTTATTGCCATTTGTGAAATACTGACAATAAACTTTCTTCTTTGCATATTGATGAAATTACAATTATATTGGCAGTACCAATGCCATTAATTCTTTTTATAGAAAGTAATTATAATATTTGCAGGCATTGAAAATCCATCGGCAATATTTATCAAAAATTATAGCTAGGGAAAAGAGGGAATCTATGCTATAGATGATGTCGAAGATTAGGTACGAATGGCGCTTAATGAAATACGCAACGCCCGCTGAATGAGACGTTGCTGAGAATTAGAAAGTCCGGTTGATTACAGGCTTATTTCTACAAATTATTTAATGGGTTAGTTAGGTATTTAATTAATTGCGGGTCAATGATTTTGCTGCGCAGTGTCCCGCCGCATGCAAGGTTTGGAGGGAGACACAAGATGGGAATAATTCTTCCTCTATATTATTTACTTCAGTATTAACACCTTTATCTACTTTTACAAAGTAATATTTTAGGTTTTATAATTGTAAATAAAAGAACATGCCACGGCACACAAAACATGCTTATAATTTTTTGATTGAATGGGGAGGCACAAGACTAAACTTTATTGAAGTTTCAGGTTTAAATATTAGTCTTGATGTAGTCGAATTGAGGGAAGGAGGAGATCCCAACCAACCACCTCATAAATTACCAGGCCATATTCATTATAGTAATATCATTTTAAAAAGAGGTATCGCACAAGGCGATAACGATTTTATTAATTGGATAAATTCATCTAATGCAAACAACATTGACCGCCGTGAT
>JBBSEV010000095.1:0-12427 GCA_038239385.1 Chitinophagales bacterium | reverse complement strand
TATAAGCCTGGCCGCTTTTCATTTAATGTAAAAAGTGGAAGATGTGATTTATGTGAAGGCGGTGGCATGCGGGTGATAGAAATGAATTTTCTACCGGATGTATATGTTCATTGTGAAAAATGTAATGGCAAAAGATATAACAGGGAAACTCTGGAAATAAGATATAAAGGCAAATCAATCAGCGATGTGTTGGATATGACTGTTGATGAATCGGTAGAATTTTTTCAAAATGTTCCTTATATATACCGTAAAATAAAAGTACTCCAGGAAGTAGGCTTAGGATATATAACTCTTGGCCAGAGTGCGGTTACTCTTAGTGGAGGTGAAGCACAAAGGGTAAAACTATCCACTGAATTAAGTAAAAGAGATACGGGAAAAACCTTTTATATTCTTGACGAACCTACAACCGGCCTGCATTTCCAGGACATACAGCATCTGGCAGATGTATTAAATAAACTTGTTGACAGGGGGAATACTGTTTTAGTGATAGAGCATAATATGGACATTATTAAAATTGCCGATCATATTATTGACCTGGGCCCTGAAGGAGGACGGGGCGGAGGGAAAATTTTATTTGAGGGAACACCTGAAGAACTTGCAAAGAATAGCATAAGCTTTACCGCAAGCTTTTTAAAAGAAGAGCTTCAAAATTTAAGGAACATAAAAAAAGACAAAGCATAGTAATAAAGTTAAAAATTTGTGGTTTCAGGGGCATACGCTGTTTATTAATAACATCGTCTTCCAGATTAACTTTAATTATATACCTCGCCTTTATATTTTTATATCTAAAGAAGTTTTATTTCGATTTAAAACCTTGCAGGGCATCTCATATGGCTGGCTGCATTCCTGCTGTAAAGACTTTCGTAAATTTTGCCTATTCTTACACCAAACTTTAAAAACAAAGTGAAATAAGAATCATTCTGATGAGGATTTCCTCTCTGCACATCGGGTGAATTACGAGTGCGGTTAGGCTCTACAATACCAACAACTTTATCATGGATTTGTTTTGCTATTGCAGCATCTGCAGCAGATAAATATTTATCAAAATAGATTGGGTCAATATATTCTGTGCTCACATCGTCAATATAATCGGTAAATGTTTTTCTCAACAATACTTCAAAGCTTAAGTTTACCCGGTCTGATATAATATATTTTACACCGCCACCCATTGGAATATTTAATTGTGTCAAGTTATAGTTTTTTTTCTGTGGATATTCCGGGAAACCTTCGCCTTCAGTATGCAGTGGTTTAAGGGCGTACCAGCTTTTATTGCCATAAGCATCTGTAAGAGAACCTTTGGGATTAAAATGAAAAACACCAACACCTATAACTCCATAAGGCCGTAGCCTTGGCCTGTAATCGTCATGTGAAGCGTTTAACAACATTAAAGGAAATACTTCTGCTGCAACATATCCTTCAGAAATATTAGATTTGAAATCAAGGTTTCTCTGTTTTCTCCACAATTCATTTACACCTTTTGTATTAATAATTCTATCCTGGCCCTCAAGTTGGCCTATCTCTGCAGCAGCTCTTACACCAAGCCACTCATTAGGATAGACTGTTAAGAATAAACCTTTCATTACTTTAGTTAAAGGAAGATTTAAGTCTTTTATAAAAGTGGTTCCTTTACCGCGATGACCACCAAGATCCCCAAGAAAAAATGAGGGGCCAATATTAATACCGACCTCAACTCTTGTTTTTTCAGTTCCAAAAACTAATGATTGCGTAAAGCTATTTGTAGAAAGGAATAGGCTAAGTGTCAAAAAAAGGGAACATATACGCCATGCTGCAGGTAGATTCGTTTTCATATGAGCATAAGAATTTTTTTTCTACGGATGATGGATTAAATAAAATGCCTGATTTAAGAACAGGTTTATTTCTTAAACGGAGTGCAATATGAGTTTATTGCATTTGAAGGGATCAAATCAATTTTTCCATTGGAATATGTTCTATTCCATCTTCGAGATAGCTGTTGCCGGTTTGTATAAAATTGAATGACTCATAAAACTTTTTGAGATAAAGTTGAGCCCCGATAGCTACCTTGACTTTGCCAAATAAGGAGTATAAATTTTTGAGAGAATATATCATAAGCTCCTTCCCTAATTTCTGCTTTCGTGCCAAAGGAGATGTAAGTACACGTCCTATGGAAGCAGCAAGTGGGTATGATAAGCCAGGTGGAAGTATCCGGCCATATGCTATTAATGCATCTTCATCATGAGCTGTAATATGATAACATTTAAAATCTTTATCGTCACAATCCTGGTAAGCACAATTTTGCTCTACAACAAACACTTCATTTCTTAACTGGAGAATTTTGTAAAGCTCTTCAACTGATAATTCAGAAAAATGTTTGCATTGCCAGGAGATCATAAATGTTTTGAGGAGATAATTAAAAAAAAATTACAACGGGAAGTTTTTAAGCTTTCAACTATTAATCTTGAACTCAATTTAGTATCCATACTTCTCTTTCCACCTTTCTTTTAGAAATTTTCTAAGCTCTTCTTCCCGTGCATTTTTACCAGGTTTATATAAAAGTGTATTTTTTATTTCATCCGGCAAGAATTCCATTTGCACAAAATTGTTTTCATAGCTGTGAGCATATTTATAATCCTTACCATAATCCAGCTTCTTCATAAGCCTTGTAGGCGCATTACGAATAGGAAGAGGAACGGGTAAGTCGCCGTATTGCTTAACAAGCGTTTGTGCTTTACCGATAGCTTCTACCGCTGCGTTGCTTTTGGGCGATGAAGCAAGGTAGGTAACACACTGGGATAATATAATTGCGGATTCAGGATAGCCAATTAAATTCACCGCCTGGAAAGTATTGGTAGCCAGTACCAGGGCAGTAGGATTTGCATTGCCAATATCTTCACTGGCAAGTATTACCAATCGCCTTGCGATAAATTTTACATCTTCTCCTCCTTCTATCATTCGTGCTAGCCAGTATACGGCGGCATTAGGATCACTGCCGCGTATAGATTTTATAAATGCCGAAATAATGTCATAATGCTGCTCCCCTTTTTTATCATACAGAGCCACTTTTTGCTGAGCAACATGTATAACGAGATCATCTGTTACTACTAAACTTTTGGAAGGTTCGGAACTTTCCAAAAGTTGTTGATTAACTACCAACTCAAGCAGATTTAATAATTTTCTTGCATCACCACCAGATAAGTTTATCAATGCCTCCGTTTCCTTTAACTCAATATTTTTTCCCGAAAGAAACTTGTCAATTTTTATTGCATGATGTAATAAACCAATAAGCGATTCCTTTTCTAATGGTCTTAAAATATAAACCTGGCATCTGCTAAGCAATGCATTATTTACTTCAAATGAAGGATTTTCTGTTGTTGCCCCAATCAACGTAATAATACCTTTTTCTACGGCCCCCAATAAAGCATCCTGTTGGCCCTTATTGAAACGATGAATCTCATCAATAAACAATATTGCGTTTTCTTTTTTTCTTGATTCCTCAATTACTTCACGTACTTCTTTTACGCCAGATGAAATAGCACTTAATGTATAAAAGGGAACATCTAAAGTTTTTGCGATAATATTAGCGATGGTTGTTTTGCCCACGCCGGGAGGCCCCCATAATATCATTGAAGGAATTTTTCCATTTTCAATGGAATTGCGTAACACGCTGCCTTTACCGGTAAGGTGTTCCTGGCCTATAAGTTCATTTAAACTTTTTGGGCGAAGCCTTTCTGCTAAAGGGGGTAAAGCCATTTGAAAATGAGAATTGAAATTGAGAATTATCTCAAAATTAAATTATCCCGATAGAATCTGTGATGAAAAAATTATCTGAAAAATTATTTAACTGATCCGGGTGATAGAAAAGGAAGTATTTCATTTATACTTACAGGAATGTTTTTATCATCCAATTCAATTACAACACAATAACCATTTGCCCCACCCGCCTTGAGCAAAGCATTTACAAGCTTTTGCTGATCACTTTCAATTCTTTTTCCGTCCCAGATTTCTTTTGTGCTTAAGCAACCCTGCGAAGGAGTAAGCGGATAATAAGGTTGATTAATGTAATAGTCCGGGTCTACAGTTGTGCCATGTGCAATGATTTCTGTACGACCTATCTGGCCAGAATAATAAGAATAATACAATGGAGAATAATTCTGAAGTGATTTTGGAATAAGCCGGTTGTAATATTCAAGGTTCCATAAACTATCATTGATAGTGCTGTCGCCAAGAAATTTTTTTATAGTTGTCTCGACTGGCATAGACAATTGCACGTTGGCGCTTGGCCCTATAAAACTGCTCATGGAAACACCAAAACCATTCATAAGAAAAATGCCCTGTGGAGTATTGCCATTTGAAATGTATCCGGGAAGATTTGAGAGGCTTCTTGCCAATTGAGGAATATGGATGATTTCTCCCGAGCTATCTTTTATAAAATTTCCATCTGCATTTCTTACAATTACAAGACCCGGATAATCCCTGTTCTTACGCTGAATACTGTACATGATGATTTTACCGGGAATAAAATTAGCACTTAAAATTGCCTGAATTTTTTGTTTGGGAATTGTCTGAATACTTTCATTTATTTCGACCAGGTGCAATTGCAGCATATATAATAAGGGGTTAATTAATGCCTGTTCACCGAATTTTTCATTTATAATATTTGGAAAGTTATCGCTGAAGCGTATGTCTTTTCCACATCCCAACAAATATTCTGAGCACATAGCAAATAATTTCGGATCTGAAGTACTGTTGAATAATTGATATACCTGGTTTTTAAATTCTTTAGGGTATATCGAGTAAGCAAGTTCTACCAACGACCTCTGGAAATCTGTACTCCTGTTTTCAATATTATTGAATGCATAATTGATTTTCTGTACACTGAAAAGTGTTTTGTAAAGCATTAATTCAATTGCTCCAAAAGCTTCCTGCCATTTTTCTTCTGTTGAATCATTAAGTGGAGAAGAAAGGTTTTTATTGATCGTATTTTTTATTATGCGATCATGCAATTTCTCACGTGCAGCCCTGGTTGTGTAAGATGTATACAGAGGTGCTTCGTACTGCGCAGTACAACATTGAACTGCAAATAGCTGAAAAATAAAAACCAACAGTAATTTAATTCCTGACATTATAATAGTAAACTATTTCACATTTGCTGAAAGAAAGGCCTGTATTTTATTAAATGAATCAAAGAGGTTTGGCCCAAGCCAACCATGGCTTTCATTTGGATAAAACACGTATTGATTAACAACCCCTGCAGACTGCAGTTTAGCCTGTAGTGAAACTGCCTGTGAAGCTTTCACCAAAGGATCCATACCACCATGGAAAAATATAGTTGGAGGCGATGAAGAAGAAACAAAATTCAAGGGGCTTGAATTGGTATATATTGACGGATCCTGTGTAGGCGTTTTGCCTATTATTTCTGCAAGGGCCGGAGGTATCAAAGCATCTCCGGGATCATTATACATCGCCGTCAGATCGGTAGGGCCATAAAAGGATACAACTGCTTTTGGCACAACTGGTAAATTATATTTATACGCCTGCAGCAAGGCAAGTTGCCCACCAGCGCTCACACCCAGTAAAACAATCTTTTTTGAAATAATATAATTCGTTGCGTTATCAATTATAAATTGCAAAGCAGCCTTTGTGTCATTTTCCTGCGTAGGAAAAACATTAATACCATTTATTGAAAGCCTGTAGTTAATATTAAAAATTGCATAATCAGGTTGCCGCCGTTGCAAAGTATCTACAAATTCTGTTAGTTCAGTTTTATCGCCACTTTCCCAGGAACCACCATGTATCATTACGATTACTTTCGTAGCAGTAGTTGATCTGTTAGCGGGGAGATACACATCCATATTTTGTAGCGGATCGCTTCCATAAGAAACATCCAAAATTGTTTTGGCAACAACTTTATCAGGTGGCGGAGAAACCTGTTCAATAGGTTTGTGGCATGAAAACAAAAGTAGGCCAATGACTGATGATGTAAAAAATGAAAGGTATGTTTTCATGCTTAGTAAAATACGGAAAATTACTTAAGAAAATGTTTATACGAAGTGAAATTAAAACTTTGAACGACTTATAATAGTACTTTTCTCTGCGATGGAAAACTTTCAGATTTTGTTATTTCAAATTCAGCTTAATCTGCAACTCTTCCAGCTGCTTTTCATCAATCGTTGAAGGTGCATCTATCATCACATCCCTGCCGCTATTATTTTTAGGAAAAGCAATAAAATCACGAATAGATTCACTGCCGCCTAGTATGGCGCAAAGCCTGTCGAAACCGAAAGCTATGCCACCGTGTGGCGGCGCCCCATATTCAAATGCACTCAATAAAAATCCAAACTTATGCTGCGCCTCCTCTTTACTCATTCCTAATGCTGCAAACATTTTTTCCTGTAACTCTCTTTGAAAAATTCTTATAGAACCTCCCCCAATTTCATTTCCATTCAATACCATATCATAAGCATTGGCTTTAATTTTTGCATAAGGATGCTCCAAATATTTCTCAGCATTTTCAATGGAAGGATTATTGTTAATCATCACTTCAATATGTTCCGGCTTGGGCGAAGTAAATGGATGATGACGGGCGACCCACCTGTTGCCTTCTTCATCATATTCAAATAATGGGAAATCTGTTACCCATAATAATTTGAACTCTTCCGGCTTGCGCAAGCCCAGCCTTTCACCCATGTATAAACGCAGATCGCTAATTGCTTTTCTTGTACGTTCTTCTTTACCCGCCAATATTAAAATAAGATCACCTGCTTTTGCATTACAATGATCAGCAAGAAATTTTAATTGTACTTCATTAAAAAATTTATCAAAGCTGCTTTTTAATGCGCCATCGGGGCTGCATTTAATAAATGCCAATCCACCCATACCAATCTGTGGGCGTTTCACCCATTCTATCAACTCATCTGTTTGCTTGCGTGAATAATCGCTGCAACCAGGAATATTTATAGCAACAACTGTTTTAGCATTATCGAAAACATTAAACCCCGTTGTGTTTGCTAAATGTTGCCCTTCCGCTAAAACTCTGAATGGAGATTTAAGATTGGTCAGCTTCATGTCAAATCTTATATCAGGCTTATCATTTCCGTAATTCCACATGGCATCTTCCCAGGTCATTCTCTCTATCTTTTCTGAATAGTCAACTCCCTTTACTTCCTTGAAAATAAACTTAACCAGGCCTTCAAACATTTGCAAAATATCTTCCTGCTCCACGAAAGCCATTTCACAATCTATTTGTGTAAACTCTGGTTGCCTGTCTGCACGCAGGTCTTCATCACGAAAGCATTTTACAATCTGGTAATAGCGGTCATAACCACTTACCATTAATAGTTGCTTAAATGTTTGCGGAGATTGAGGCAACGCATAAAATTCACCAGGGTTCATACGGCTTGGGACTACAAAATCCCTTGCGCCTTCCGGGGTAGATTTGATAAGGAAAGGCGTTTCAATATCCATAAAATTTTGCTGATGGAGGTAATTTCTTGTCGCACGGTTTACCACATACCTTAACTCAATATTTTTCCTTACCGGGTTTCTCCGTAAATCTAAAAAACGGTATTTCATTCTTATATCATCACCACCGTCAGTTTCATCCTGGATGGTAAATGGAGGCACTGCAGATTTGTTTAGCACTTTAAATTCTGATACAAGAATTTCGATATCACCAGTGGGGATATTTACATTTTTATTACTCCTCTCGTTTACCTTTCCTTTTGCCTGCAAAACAAATTCTCTGCCTAATGGATTGGTATCAAATTGCTGAGTAAGTTTTTCATTAAAAAGTAATTGTGTAATGCCATACCTGTCACGAAGATCTACAAACGTAATGCTACCAAATTTTCTTATGGTTTGCACCCATCCGGCGAGTGTAACTACCTTATTTAGATCACTAATCCTCAATTCACCACAAGTGTGTGTTCTGTACATCGAGTTTTTAAATTATTATTTTAAAATTATGGGATTGCAAATATAAGCCTGTTCCGGAAAGCAAAAACCCCACCTTCCGGTAGGGCTTTACACATTACATTGCTGCAAGCTTAATCCATCTTTCTCATATCTATCATTTCCATCAACTTCATACCGAGTAAACCATTGATGCCACCATCCGTTCCATTCCCTCCGCCAATCAAAATATCAGGCATCACCTTTATCTGACCTTTGCCGATTTCTTCAGTGATCTTATACTTTGTAAAGTTATCACCACCCATGGCTTTTACTTGCAGTTCGTAGGCTTCGGCTGTGCTTTTACCAACGGCCATTATCTTTTCTGCCTGTGCCAGACCGGTTTTAATGATTCTCTCCGCATCTGCGCTGGCATTGAGTTTTGTGGCTTCGGCTTGTGCGCCGGCTCTTGCTTTGGTAGCTTCAGCTTCTGCATTGGCCCGCATCTTTGTTGCGGTTGCTTCAGCTTCTACCTGCAGCTTTAAACTATTAGCATCACCTTCTGCTTTTTTTACGGTTGCATCTGCGGTGCGTTGAGCAATCTCAACGTTTTGCTGTGCCTTTACGATCTCTTTTTGCATATCAGCAATGGCAGTTTCTTTTTCCATACCCTGCCGCTTTTCCTGTGCCAGTTGCTGTGTTCTATAAGTCTTTTCTTCTTCCTGTGCAATCTTCCTGTCGGTCAAAGTTTTCATCAATGACTCCGGCGGAACAATGTCTCCAATCAAAGTATCCACTGCGTTCACATTATACTCATCCAGCACTTCCTTCATATTGTCTTTTGCTGCCTTTTGCCTTTCCTTACGTGTAGCTAAGAAAGCGATTACGTCACTGTCTTGTGCGGAGTTCCTGAAATAGTTGCCTATTGTGGGCTCCAGCACCTGGCTCACGAGGTTGTTCATACTACCAAAACGTGCAATCACTTTCGGCGCTTCATTGGCTGGTATATGTATAATCTGCGAAACGTCCAGGTTAAACGGGAAACCATCCTGCGAACGAACAGTAATCGTACACAAATTTTTATCAAGTTGATGTGCTTCACTTCTTGTATTGGCCCAGTTTAATACGAGGTTGGTGGTTGGCACCATTTCTACCTTCATTGTGTATTTATTAATCGGGTATTTGCCGGGTCCATAAGGCTCCATCCATACACCGCGCTTTCCTTTGCTTACGATGTTACCATGCTTAAAGCTCTCACCGGTAAGGTCTTTACCATCTTCACCAATGTATGAGATCACTACACCTACATAACCAATAGGCACTTCAGTCATGGGCAACTCTTCGATTTGTACAGCCCATGGGTTGATATTATAACTACCAGCTAAAATGATAGAAGGCTGTAAGCCCCGGTTACCATCATGCTTTAAAAAAGTATCAAAATCCTGGAAGTTATTATGTCCTTCCACATACTTGCCTGCAATTTGGCCGCCGGCGATGGGCTGTCCATCGAGCGTTGTAACAATGCCTACCATATTTTCATGAATGATCACCATGTCTGTAATTGTTATAGTAAAAGCATAGGTGTTGATGCGGTAGGTACCTGCAGTGATGTAAGTTGTCTGGCGACCCTTTTGTCCGCCGTTATTCAAAAACTTTTCAGCATCCTGGAAGTTATCGCTGTCAACCCTTCTGCCAAGTATGGCGCCCGTTGGAATCTCTGCGCCATCATTGCTTAACAGAAGCCCTATCTTACCTTCAGGGATAACAGTAAATGGCTGAAGTTCCACTCCATATTGCCATGGCCACATTCTCCAATATAATCCGGGAGCAAGTGTTTGTGCCTGGAAACCTGCCTCACCTTTTGTTGCAATGATTCTGCCGCCGGGTAATTCGCGATCGGCACCAACCAACACAAATTTCTTTGTCACCAAACCAATCCTGTTTTCGGGAATGATGATCATTCCGAATAAGAAACGGAGGATGAATTTGTAAAGAACCAATGAAGATAAAATCACCAGTATCCACCAGTAATTTGTCAATAAATTTTGAATGTTCATTTTATTAGTTTTAATATTTTTTTGAAAAAATTGTTTTGGTTTTTGCACAGCAATTACACAGCATACACGACAAGTCGTTGTGCTGCTAAATATTCGTAAGAATCTTAGTACGTGGTTAGGTAATTGCGAATAAGATGCAGTAAAATTACCAGATGAAAACGGCTGGTGGCTTTACTCTCTGGCGGAAGTTGAAAAGGAGAGAAGCGATAAGATGGAACATTTTATATGGGAGCGAGGCTCCGTTTAAATTTCAGATGTAAAGATATATCAACGTAAATTATCCTGCAAATAAATCGGTGAAAATCGAGTGAAAACCAAGAAGGTTTGATTTCAATTTCTTAATTTGAAAAGCTTGGTAAAACCTTCTTGGTTTAAGAACACCTCTAAGTAATTTACTTTTCTACATTCACTCTCACACCTTCACTATGCGCTGTAAATTCGGGCGCATACATACATTGAATAGTTGTAATACCGTTGCTGAAATTTCCGCTGTGTGTTACAAACATCGGGTATTCGAAAACGTAAGTTCCTTTATTTAAATAGCCAAAGAAGAAGTTAGTACTTACATCTTTCGTTGTTTCATAATAACCCAGGCCATCCTGGTATTTATATTGACTGATTACATTCGTTGGCTCCATGCAGGAAGCACGCATATCTTTCATGTGCACATATTCCATATCGCGGTCAACCCTCAATTCGATGCGTACTTTTATTTTATCGCCAATGTGAATTTTGTCGCCATCATTTACTGGTTTAAGTACCGGCCCTTTATCCGTATTTTTTTCGATGAATAATTTTTTGCTAAGCTTGAGTGGCGTTTCAGAAAAAGTTATCTTATCCAAATTTTCAAAGTACTGCCAATAAACCGAACCCCAGGATGAAGATTGATTAATTGGTTTATTAGTTGATTGGTTTATTGTTGAAGAAACAGTTACAGTAATATTTCCCAATTCAGGTTTTATTTTGTCTCCATCTATTTTTCTTTTAAAATATCCGGTACCTGCTTCTTGTTTTTCTTCTTTACTATTAATGGTCGTATTGCCCAATTTTATGCTAATTATTTTTTCTTCAGAAAGCCAATCAGTTCCCTGTAATAACAAAGCATAACAGCCTTCTGCTGTGGCTTTCGTAGTCTTCCAGTTATTGGTTTGTTTATTTTTTAATAACCATGTTTTAAGGTCGTCAATTGTTTTTGTATCTTTTTCAATCTCTGAAAATGCTTCTATCATCATTGCCTGTGATTCTATTGGCGCCTGGTACCACCAATAACCATGTTGATCCCAATCTTTCCAGTACATACCCAATTCTTCATTATTGATGGAGTTTTCTTTCAATGATTTGATAATTGCTTTTGGTGTAAATGGTTCACTGCTTCTATTGAGAGACAATGCAATCATTGCCTGCATATATTTACTTTGACTGAGCCAGTATTTTTTTGATTGCTCACGGTAATAGTTATATGCTGTTTGAGTTTCTTTTGCTATTGGATATTCGGGGAAGAAACTACGGATGTATAGATATTGAATGGCAATAGTTGAAAGGTTGTTATTTTTTAGATCTGATTTATGTTTTATCAATTCGTCATAGTCTGCCTTAAGCATTTTGTCGAGGTATGGAATTGCTTTATTTAAAATAGGCTTTATATTATTTTCCTGGAAAGAAGGAAGTGCATTTAATTTTTTAAGATGACCAATTCCTGTTATGATGTATTGAGTCATGTAACGATTTTCCGGGCCACCTTTGAACCATACAAATCCACCGTTGGGCGATTGCATGTCGTTTAATTTAGTTAACGATGATTCTAATTGAAGACTCATCTTTACTGCATCAAAAAGCAATGCAATATTTTTCTTTTGTTGTTCTTCATTTTGCGCCTCAAGAACCCATGGAGTTTCCTGCAAGAGAACTGATTTTAATTCTTCATTCTTTTGAAGATTGCTCATTAGGGCTGAGGTGTCCAACGTTTTCCATTTTTCAAAAATGGCTTTTATTTTAGGAGATGAGTTAACGATTTTGGTCGCTATTGAATTTGCATAATACCGATTAAAAGTTTGCTCAGCACATTCGTAAGGATATTCCATTAAATAGGGTAACGCCTGCACTGCGTACCATGCAGGGTTGGTCGTATATTCAACCGTTACACCATAATTGCTAAGCGTTTCACCCTTTCCTGAATTAATTAATTTTTCAAATTTAAAATCTTTTGTTCCTTCACCTCTCATAGGCAAAGGCAATGTCTCAGTTACCAGCATACGATTGGTCACTACAGGAATTGCAGCCTCCTCACCATCACTAACGTTACCCGCTTTAGCAACAATCCTATAAACAACCGCATCATTAAAATTTTGCGGCACATCAATACTGAATGTAACTAATGTGCTTTGGCCGGCTGCGGCTTTGAAATTTTTAGAAGGAGAAATATTTTTAAACCAGCCATCTACCGGGTTCATTGTTGTTGCATTCAACAATTGGAAATCTGCCTGGCCACTTACTTCTTTATC
>JBBSEV010000094.1:0-12762 GCA_038239385.1 Chitinophagales bacterium | reverse complement strand
TATTCACTTTTACAGAATCGCCGGTCTTAAATGGCTTATCAAAAAATATAATAAAAGATGCAATTAAATTTTCAAGGCTTTCCCTTGCTGACAACGCCAAAGCTGCGCCAACTATACTTAAGCCGGTAAACAGATTGCCTATATTAAATTTTAAGGAAAACTTTATTATAAATAGAATTCCAATAATAATAATGACAACTCTTATAAGGTCTTTAAAAAAAAACAATAGCTGGTGCTCGCCTGGTGTACCCGTTTCACCGGCTTTATCTTTTATAACCAATACAAAAAAATCCATGACCCGGATGATAAGATTTACAAAGCATATAATTATGATTGCCGAAATAAGCCCCTCAAAAATATTTTGACTTGAAACCTTATGATATGTAAACATAAAGGCTCTTGGAAAATTGAGGCTATCAATTGAAAAAATTGATATGAGAATGAATAAAATTTTTTCTAAAGGCTCTATTATAATATCATCAAACTTTACTTTAGCAAGTTTGCCGGGATTTTTTTTAAGAGATTTTAAAAGCAGGGCAGACGCATACTTTGAAATAATTCTTTTCAAAAAAAATGCGGCAACAATTGTTATGAATACTAAGGCATAGCTACGTACTGTGTTGTCAAAATAAACCTGGTCAAGAAAATTCATAATTGCAATTTATAATATGCCTGCGATTTAGAGAAGAGAATAAATTTCCAATTGTTGATTTTTAAGAATGTAAATCCTGTGGTTACTTACTTTCAACGAACTGTTATTTTGTGCGGCTAATGGTAAAATATATTTTTTGAAATTAGGTAATGGAGGAGTATAGCGATACAGATTATTTTTATCAAATCCGTATATCAATTTATCAATTACAGTTACGTCGGTCCAGTTAAGAATAGGTAACCTGCTTTTAAAGCTTCCGTAATAATCAAAAATGTATAATCCTTTCTCAGGGTCATAGAGGTAAACAAAACCATCTGCATCTATTATTTTTTGAGGAGTAGGAACTGAATCAAACAGCAATCTTAAATCTACTGACTCAAAGATTTTATTGCCCGTATCATCAATTTTTTTCAATTTATTTTCCTGCTCATCGTAAAGCCAGATATTGTTATCGTAGGAAGTAGTAACTGCTTTTACCTTAAAAATATTTTGCTGCCTTAGGTTTATGTTGGTCAATACATTAAGATATTTGTCCAACAAAACTATCGTTGAATAATTCTGGTAAAAGAGAATTGCCTTCCAGGGGTTTTGCGCTTCCACATAGCTAAGTTTTCCATACTTCGTTACCTGGTTGAATACACCTACGGAGTCACCCTTTTCATTGTATTTCTTTAGTTGATTATCTGTGTTGATTATATAAAGCTCACCAAGGTTATCAACTGTAAAGGAAGAGATAGGGTATTCGATTTTTTTTAGAAAGCGAAAAAGAGAGTCGTCCTGTGCATAGGATATACTATACGAAAAGATAATGGCCAATAAATAAAACCTTAAATATTTTTTTAAGGAATTTTTCATATTATATAATATTTCAGTTCTGTGTCGTTACCATCAAAAACTGCAAAGCTGTTGTATTTTATCCAGTCTCCAAGATTTATATACCTGCTGTCATCCTTCAATTTAAAATCTAATGGTAAGTGCCTGTGGCCAAAAATAAAATAATCAACATGTTTTTTCTCCAGTATTTCTTTAGAGAAAATAATGAGCCATTCTTTTTCTTCCCCAAGAAAATGCTCGTCAGTAAATCCTGTTGCCGCCCTGCTTTTGCGACTCATATAATTTGCCAGCCCAATACCAGATTGAGGATGAAGAATTCCAAAAAGCCATTTCGAGAATTTATTTCTGAAAACCTTCTTTATAAATTTATAGCGATGGTCGCCGGGACCTAATCCATCGCCATGGCCAATAAAAAATTTTTTATTGTTGAATTCGAATTCTTTGGGTTCATGAAAAACTTCGATGCCCAGTTCCTGCTCGAAATATCCATTCATCCACATATCGTGGTTGCCAACAAAAAATTTAATGATAATGCCGCTGTCAGTAATTTCTGCAAGCTTGCCTAATATTCTTACAAAGCCTTTTGGAACCACTTTTTTGTATTCATACCAGAAGTCGAAGAGATCGCCAAGGATAAAAATATGTGAGGCATCGGCTTTTATTTCATCCAGGAATTTTACTATCTTTTTTTCTCTTACAAGGCTTGTCTTATGATCCGGTGCACCGAGGTGAAAATCAGAAAGGAAATATATTTTTTTACCGGGATGAATTTGCATGATTTATAAAATGCAATTTAAAAAATTTGATTAGCAATTTCTTCTTGGGGTTTTTTAAATTTTAGGCAATTTCAATAAATGGATTATAATATACCTGATCTTATTAATTATGATTTGTTATAGTAACTGTGTTATCCACCTTTATGGCAGAGTAGTTAATTATTAACAGCCTTATCTATCAAAAATAGATAAACTTCTTTAGGCCCATGAACACCAACCACTAAAGTTTTCTCAATATCTGCAGTGCGGCTTGGCCCGGCTGCAAATGTTATAAAAGAAGGAAGATTTTCACCATACTTTGCTTTGAGTAGTTTTAGCGCATCTCTTGTTTCGTAAACTAGCTGGTCAACGTATGCAATGCAGATGTGTACAGGAGCATAAGCACTTACTGTTCGGCCGCTTTGCTGAGCTGAGGTTATAACGATAGCGCCTGTACGGGCAATTAAAAATTCACAAGTTGTTACTGAAGCATCGCAATCTGCCAATGATACCTTATTATCAAAAACACCTTTTCCTTTAAATTTTTTTAGCAATTCCGTTTCAACACAATAAAGATTTTGCCATTTTTTTTCGGCTGCAAGTTTCATAAGTTGCAGCTTCATATCTGTCTCATTCACGCAGAATGCAAATTTGCCCAACAGCTTTGTAAACTCTTCTGCAAAAAGAATTTCAAGGTCATCTTTTTGTGTTTTAAAAATGGAATCTACTCCTTCACTTTTGGGAAAAGGCAAAGGCACCGGATTGCTCAGTGCCTCTCTTATTTTTTTTAAAATTTTTTCCTTCGAAGATGAAACCTTCATTACTTATTTTATACTTTGCTATCAACAATTACAGTTTCCATAGGAGGCTCAATAACGGCTTCTTTAGGATTGTCAATAAAGTCCAGCGCTTTCTTTTCTTCATAAGGGCGTTTGCCAATTAGAGCCTCTACATCACTTTGAAAAAGTACTTCTTTTTTCAAAAGTTCTTTCGCTAAAATTTCTACTTCATTTTTTCTTTCATTAAGTAATTTCTTTGTTCTCTCAAATGCCTGGTCAATTAATTTTCTCACCTCTTCATCAATCATTTTGCCCGTCTCTTCGCTGAAAGGCTTTGTAAAAGTATTTTCCTGCTGTGGATCATGATAGCTAACATTTCCCACTTTATCATTCATCCCATACACAGTCACCATTGCATAAGCCATTTTAGTAATTTGCTGGAGATCATTGCTGGCGCCTGTTGAAATTTTCCCAAAGAAAATAGTCTCTGCGGCTCTTCCGCCAAGCGTCATACAAATCTGGTCAAGTAGCTGATCAGTGTTATATAAGTATTGCTCTCTTGGAGTATATTGTGCGTAACCTAAAGCCGCCGTACCTCTTGGAACAATCGTAACTTTAAGTAAGGGGTAAGCATGCTCTAGAAACCAGCCACAAATAGCGTGGCCTGCTTCATGATAGGCGATAATTTCTTTTTCTTCCGGCAAAATTATTTTATTCTTTTTTTCCAGTCCCCCGATTACCCTGTCAATAGCATCCTGGAAATCACTCATATCCACTGCATCTTTATTTTTACGTGCCGCTATTAAAGCAGCTTCGTTACATACGTTGGCTATATCAGCTCCTGCAAATCCAGGTGTCTGCTCTGCAAGTTTATGCACATCTAGTGTTTGAGAAATTTTTATAGGCAACAGGTGCACTTTAAAAATTGCTTCACGGCCTACAAGGTCAGGACGGTCAATAGTTATTTGCCTGTCAAACCTTCCCGGGCGCAGCAATGCATTATCAAGCACATCCGGCCTGTTGGTAGCAGCAAGAATTATAATTCCAATATCTGTTGAAAAACCATCCATCTCTACAAGCAACTGGTTAAGGGTATTTTCCCTTTCATCATTACTCATCATCATATTTTTTCCTCTTGCACGGCCTATAGCATCTATTTCATCAATAAATATAATGCAAGGTGCTTTTTCCCTGGCTTGTTTAAACAGGTCACGTACACGGCTGGCACCTACACCCACAAACATTTCTACAAAATCACTACCACTAAGGCTAAAAAAAGGTACTTGCGCCTCACCTGCCATTGCTTTTGCCAATAAAGTTTTGCCGGTTCCCGGAGGGCCAATAAGCAAAGCCCCTTTAGGTATTTTACCACCCAGTGCTGTATATTTTTTGGGAGTTTTAAGGAAATCCACTATTTCCATTACCTCAACTTTTGCTTCATCAAGGCCAGCTACATCACCAAAATTTATATTGACACGTGCCCCTTTATCAAATAAGGTAGCTTTTGATTTGCCAATATTAAAAATGCCACCAGGGCCGCCGCCGCCGCTACCTGCGCCAACTTTGCGCATCATCATAATAAATAATAATCCAATTAATAATATGGGCAAAAGTGTACTAACGATCTGGCCAAATAACTCTCCTTCGTCACCCGGTTTATCGGCAACATGCTTTACTTCAGGGTTATCCTTGTAAAACTGCATCAACTCTTCAGAAAAAGTTTCATCTTTTACAATATGAAAATAGGATTCAGGATCCTGCATCTTCTTTATTTCGTCATATTTTTGACCAAAAACATTTCTATAAAACGCTGAATTATTATCAAATGCCTTTGGGTTAATAAACACCCTTACAATTTTTTTATTTCCTACAGTTTTTATGTGGTCAACCTCACCCTGCTTCAACATGGCAAAAAATTGTGTATTGTCTATGCCTTCATCGCTGTCTAAAGGATTTCTTATAAAAAGATTGTATCCAATAATGGCGGCAACGATTAATCCATAAACCCAATATATGCTGATTCTGGGGCGCTTTTTTTTATTATCGTCAGGCCCAGGAAGGCCATTTGGATTTATTCTTTTTTGTAGTGGAATTTTATTCTTTTCTTCAGTAGCCATAGATGCTTGCCAACGCAATATTTTATTTTATCCTTCCCTTTATATTTGATACGGGCTTAGATTGTTTATTTAATATTTTAGTGTCCTTGTAAAATAGGTATTTATTTATATCAGAAAGTTAATATTCCGTTATAGAACCATCACTCCACATTTCTTCAAGTCGGTAAAATTTTCGGGGCTCCGGTAACATAACATGAACAACTACGTTCACATAATCTATTAATATCCATTGCTCACCCTTACGCCCTTCATGTTTATAAGGTAATTCACCGCATTTTCTTTTCACGCTTTCTTCCACAAAATCAGCAATAGCCCTCAGTTGAATATTATTGGTTGCTTCACAAATAATAAAAAAATCAGAAACAGCTTCAGGGATTTTTTTCAGATCGAGGCTAATAATTTTATCACCTTTTTTTTCCTGTATGGCTTGAATTATCGTTTTAAAGATTTTACTGTTCCTTGTTAGCCTGGTAAGAGTTGATTTTTTTCTTGTGGCCAATAGGGTTAAATTATTCAAATGAATTCTTTTTAATTAGTTTCTATTTTTTAGATAGAAAAAAAATATTACAATTAGATTGCGGCTTTTACAAACTTTTTTGTGCAATTATTTTATCAAAAATACTAATTCTTTATCAATACAATTTTGTATGCCGGCGGCGCCAAAAAATTTTATAATTCTTGAAAAGGTGGATAGCACCAACAACTATGCCATGGGATTAGTGCAAAAAGGAGCTGCGAACAGTGGTGATGCTGTGTATGCCATAGAACAAACAACGGGAAAGGGACGCAGGGGCAAAAGATGGGAAAGCCTTCATGCGCAAAACATAACATTGACAGTACTTTCAGAAATGCAATGGCTGCCTGTACCAAGCCAGTTTCAACTGAGTGTTGCCGTAGCTTTGGCCTGCCACGATTTCTTATCAAGATATACTCAAAACCAAATTAACATTAAATGGCCAAATGATATTTTCATAAATGACAGGAAGGCAGGAGGGATATTGATCGAAAATGTGATAAAAGGTCACTTATGGCAGTGGGCAATTATTGGAATCGGTTTAAATATAAACCAGGAAATTTTTGAAACCACTTCAAATGCTATTTCATTAAAACAATTAACCGGCAAATCCTTTGAAATAAAGGAACTTGCCAAAGAACTTCACAAAAATGTTTTGTCAAAAATTTCAGATTTAAAAAATGGGGATTATAATAAAATGCTGGAGTACTATAATAAAAATTTATTCGCCAGGGATAAAAAAGTAAAGCTTAAAAACGGGAACATTATTTTTGAAACTACTATTCAGCGAATTTCATCTTCGGGTGAACTCATCACAAAAGATGTTATGGAAAGAAGTTTTGGTTTCGATGAGGTAGAGTGGGTATTCTAATTTTTAATTACACAACCACGTTTACCATTTTTCCTTTTACGAAAATTATTTTTTTCACTGGTTTCCCTTCAATCCATTTTTTTACGACTTCATTATTTAATGCTATTTTTTCAGCCTCTTCCTGTTGCACATCCAGCGCCATAGTTATCTTTGTACGCATTTTCCCGTTTATAGAAACGGGATATTCTTTTTCGGACTCCACCAGGTATTTTGTTTCCAGCTTTGGATAATGCGCATCAATAATGGTTGTGCTATTACCTAATTCATGAAACAATTCTTCTGCTATGTGGGGAGCGTAAGGAGCCAGTAGAATAAGCAATGGCTCGAGTATTTCTTTTTTGTGGCATTTTAAATCGTGCAATTCATTTACACATACCATAAATGCGCTCACCGCTGTATTGTAAGAAAAGCGCTCGGTGTCTTCCCCGATTTTTTTTATAGCCTTATGTAAAACTTTTAATTCTTCTGGTGTGACTTTTTCTTCACTCCAAACTTTGCCTTTTAAATCATCAAAAAATAAACGCCATAATTTTTTTAAGAAACGGTGAACGCCTTCAATGCCTTTGGTATCCCAAGGCTTACTTTGCTCGACAGGCCCAAGGAACATTTCATACATGCGGAAAGTGTCGGCGCCGTATTTATTTATTATATCATCAGGATTGATAACATTACCGTGCCTCTTACTCATTTTTTCTGGGACCTGGATTGTTTTGAATTCTAGAGGTGCAATGAGTTTTTTATCATAATCACTCCATTGTTGGGTTTTGGTATTATAATATCCCTCTTTGCAAAGGAAAATTTCGTTAGCATCTTTATAGTAATCTAATTTGTTTTTTTTATCCTCGATATATTCTTCAATATTTAAAACACCATTTTCAACAAAATTTATGGGTGCTTTAATTAAAGAGATAGGTTCGGAATATTCAACAATCTCAGAAGATAAATTCCATAGATAATAATTCGCTTCATCTGACTTCGAGTCACCAGGATCAAGTATAAAGGGTAAGCCTTTTTTAGGAAACCAGTTAATTAAAAAAGAAGTTGAAGAAAATGATGTCAATGAATGCGGTTCTTCAATGCTGTCTTTTCCTGCTCTAATAATTTTTTCAGATATTCCTCCTATCATCCCCTGATTCACCAACTTCTTAAATGGTTCATCAAAACTTATAAATCCTAAATCATACAAAACTTTCGTCCACATGCGGCTGTATAATAAATGCCCAACTGCATGCTCGGTTCCGCCTACATACACATCAACCTGGTTCCAATAATCGGTTGCTTTTTTATCCGCAAATTCTTCATCATTGTGTGGATCCATGTATCGTAGAAAATACCACGAGGAGCCGGCGTAGCCGGGCATGGTATTGGTTTCCCTCACCAATTTCCTCACCCCTTCCCTCTTCGCAAGCGGAGAGGGAGAAGCTGCGCTTTCCCGCTTACGGGATTGTGCTGAAATAGTTTGCTGTATTCTATTTAAAACAGAACTTAGGTTTTTAAGAACTTCCTCATTGCTAAAGCGAATGACATGAAATCCTGTTTCGGTTAATAGTTTTGTCCTTTCTTCATCATAAGCTTTTTGTCCTTCCGACTCATGATAGCCTCCATCAACTTCGACAATTAAATTATCCTGAAGGGAAATAAAATCAACAATATATGATTCAATAGGGTGTTGTCTTCTGAACTTCACGCCTAACTTGCTATTACGTAAACTCTGCCAAAGTTTATTTTCCGCGGTGGTATAATCTTTACGCATTCCTCTCGCCAATTCATACTGGCGTGGCGATGAAACTTTGTATTTAGAAACCAATGCTGAGCCTCTCATTTGCGAAATATCAGGAGTTACTTCCCCCCTCTCCGCTCGCGGAGAGGGGCTGGGGGTGAGGTCAAACCAGTCAGTAATATTCGCCAGTGGCCCCTGTCCATCCGGGCCCGGGCTATAATTTTCAACGTGTGGAAGTTCAACAGGTAACTCTTTTATATCAACCGGATAAGCAACTCCATTTTTATAAATAATGGGAAAGGGTTCTCCCCAATATCGCTGACGGCTAAAGCCGGCATCCCGCATTTTATAATTGACTTTTCTATGGCCTATTCCTTCTTCCTCAATTTTCTCATTCAGAATATTAATGGCATCTTTCATTTTTATTCCATTCAAAAAACCGGAATTAATTAGCGTCGCTTCTTTTGTTGGATTCGCTTCTTCGCCATTAAAATAATCACCAATAATATTAGTAACTGGAATATTGAAATGTGTTGCAAAATCAAAATCACGCTGGTCGCCACAAGGCACAGCCATTATTGCACCGGTGCCATAACCTGCAAGCACATACTCTGCAATCCAAACAGGAATTTTTCTTCCATCAAAAGGATTGAGGGCATAAGCGCCGGTAAAGCAACCGGTAATTTGTTTTACTTCTGCCATGCGTTCCCTGTCGCTGCGGCTTTTTACATAGGTGAGATATTCGTCTATGGCTTTACGTTGCTCTTCTGTAACAATACTTTTTACTAATTCATGTTCAGGTGCAAGCACCATAAAATCAACACCGAAAATGGTATCAGGACGTGTGGTGTAAACTTTGATCTTCAAGGAAGCCTCTCCCGCGGGAGAGGGGTTAGGGGTTAGGCTAAATTCTATTTCCGCTCCCTCGCTTTTACCTATCCAGTTGCGTTGCATTTCTTTCATCGCATCACTGAAATCCACTTTCTCTAATCCATCCAATAATCTTTCGGCATAATCGGTAATGCGCATATACCATTGACGCATTTTCTTCTTTACAACAGGATGCCCGCCGCGTTCACTTACACCATTCACTACTTCATCATTTGCCAATACAGTCCCTAAAACCTCACACCAGTTCACTTCTCCATATGCTGAATAGGCAAGCCGGTAATCCATCAATACATTTTGTTTTTCTTCTTCAGAAAAATTAATCCATTTATTTGCGGAAAACTCCATTTGCGTCTGCCGCTGGCCGTTATCACCCATGTTGCCGGCTTGCTCAAAAATTTCTATGAGGTCTTCAATCCTTCTTGCTTTATTTTCTTTTTTATCAAACCAACTGTTGAATATTTGCAGAAATATCCATTGTGTCCATTTGTAGTATGAAGGATCACTCGTCCTTATTTCACGGCTCCAGTCAAATGAAAATCCAATATTTTCAAGCTGCTGCCTGAATGTCTCGATATTATTTTGAGTGGTAGTGGCAGGATGCTGGCCGGTTTCCAGGGCATATTGCTCAGCCGGTAAGCCAAAGCTGTCGTAACCCATGGGATGAAGTACATTAAAACCTTTAAGCCTCTTGTACCGCGCATAAATATCACTGGCAATGTAACCCAACGGATGCCCTACATGGAGGCCCGAGCCACTTGGGTAAGGAAACATATCGAGTACATAAAACTTCGGCTTTGCAGAAATGTTGCTTACATTATATACTCCAGATTCTTTCCAGTTTTTTTGCCACTTTTTTTCGATATCCCTGTAATCGTATTCCATTCTTTTGATTCCTATATTTTAAGTATTATCTAATCATTAAATATTGCCTGCAAATTTTTTTGAAAAAGTATTTTAATGTTATGAATAAGCCGGCTAATTTTTTGTGAAAGAAATGTTATTCATTATTTATGAATTGGGGGTAATAGTAAGTGTGATTTACATTAGCATTGTAAGCGATGCGGGCAAAAATACTAAACCTGCTTAAAAACAATTATTTTTGCTCCCCACATTTTATCGTGGCTTTTTACAAAAATATCATTTCTTATTATGGCTCAATTCGGTAAAGCATCTACTAAGCGGGGCAAACCATCTTACGTATATGCAATCATTGGCGTTTCACTTGTATTATTTCTTTTCGGTGTTGTAGGATGGATATTTCTGAATATTAAAAAGACAGGTGATTATTTTAAAGAAAACATACAGCTTCACGCATATATTTTTCGGACCGCTGATCAGCATCAAATTGATACCGTTCAAAATTATATTCAAAATTTACCTTATGCAGTAAATGTTGAATATACTACCCGTGAAAAGGCATTGGAGAAATACAACCAGGACAACGATACTCTTTGGAAAAAACTTGCGATAAGCAATCCACTTCCTGAAAGCATTGATTTTTATGTAAAGGCAAATTATGTAGACAAAGATAGTCTGGCAGTTTTAGAGAATTATTTATTGAGTAATTACCCGACAACAATTTCCGAGTTTCAAACACCTAAAGAAACTGTCGCAAGTGTAAGCCAGTTTGTAAAAACAACTACGGTTGTATTATTAGTTGTTGCAATCATTCTTTCCATATTTGTTATTATTTCCATTGATAATACCATTCGCCTTGCTATGTATAGTAATCGTTTTTTAATAAAAACGATGCAAATGGTGGGCGCCACACGATGGTTCATTGCAAAGCCACTCGATGGCCGTGCCATTATAAACGGCCTTGTAGCTTCCGGAATTGCTATCGGCCTCATGATCGGCTTTATTGCATTATCAGAGAAATACGTTCCATATTTAAGGGGTATACATGATTCAAAAAATTTGCTTTTAATTTTTGGATCTATTTTAATACTCGGATTATTTATTACTCTTTTTAGTACGCACCGCTCTGTATTAAAGTATTTAAAAATGAAACTTGATGAGTTGTATTAATGCAACGAAATTTTGTTTTATTTGTTAACATTGCAAACTCAAATTTGAAAATGAAGTCACAGCATCAAAAAAAAATACTTACAACTGAAAAAGTTACCATGGTAAAAAATGTGTCGCCGGAGAACATTCTTTTTACAAAAGAAAATTATAAATGGATGGTAATAGGCCTTGTTGTAATGGCTCTTGGCTTTTTTTTAATGGCTGGGGGTAAAAACGTAAATCCTTCAGTATTTAATGATAAGGACGTTTACAGCCCTATGCGAATTTCTGTAGCTCCGGTACTTATAGTGGCTGGCCTTGTGCTGGAGATTTTTGCAATAATGAAAAAGCCCAAATAATTTATTTTTATAACTAGCTGGCGGTGATTTATCATCGCCTTTTTTATATTCATTTAAATATATTTTTATTTCAATGACAATTGTTCAATCAATAATTATTGCAATAGTAGAAGGGATAACAGAGTTTATTCCAATCTCATCCACGGCTCACATGCGTATTACTGAGAACCTGTTGGGCATAAGTAATACAGATAAATTTACTGAAGTATTTACGGTTGCCATTCAATTGGGGGCGATACTTTCCGTGGTAGTTCTTTACTGGAAGAAATTTTTCGATTTTTCAAGAATAAGTTTATATACTAAATTAATTATCGCAGTAATTCCCTCATTGATCCTGGGAAAATTATTGAAAGAAAGAATTGATCTTATTCTTGAAAAGCCAGTCATCATAGCAATTATCATGTTGGCGGGTGGAGTTGTGCTCCTGTTTGTTGATAGCTGGTTTAAGCATCCAATTGTTAATGAAGAAAAAGAAATTACAAAATTAAAAGCTCTCCAAATTGGTTGTTATCAATGCCTGGCAATAATTTTTCCGGGCCTCAGCCGCAGTGCTGCAACAATTATCGGAGGCATGAGCTTAAAATTAAGTCGTAGCCTTGCCGCAGAATTTTCATTTCTTCTTGCTGTGCCAACCATGCTTGCGGCAACAGTTTATTCTTTGTATGAATACACCAAGGATTACGGCGCATTTACTGGTGATCAAATAAAATTACTTTCAATAGGAAATGTAGTTGCTTTTGCAGTTGCCCTGCTTGCTATAAAATTCTTTATTAATATGCTAAAAAAATATGGTTTCAGAATGTGGGGAATTTACAGGATCATTTTAAGTGTGATATTATTAATAATGATTTATAAAGGATTTCTTACTCAATAATTCATGAAGTTCTATTAGCTACATTTCAAATGGATTGATAGAAAATTTGCTCAATCTTCTATTGAAATTTTATTACTTTCAGCAAACATTTTCATAAACATGCAAACTGCTTCTAAAAAAGTAATAAACGGATGGGCCATGTATGACTGGGCAAATTCAGTTTATAATCTTGTAATAACTACTACATTTTTTCCTGTCTATTATACAGAAATGACGGGAGCTTCACCGTTTAATGGAAAGGTGCATTTCCTGGGAAGAACTTATGTAAATACTGCTTTATATAATTATGCACTTGCTTTTACTTACTTGCTTGTTGCAGTTACCCTACCTATACTTTCGTCCATTGCCGATTATAAAGGAAATAAAAAAAGGTTCATGCAATTCTTTTG
>JBBSEV010000093.1:0-12848 GCA_038239385.1 Chitinophagales bacterium | reverse complement strand
GGCGGCCATATTATATTTCCAGGGCCATGCCGATATTCTTGGAGGTATTGTAAGCATCACAATTACTATAGAAGCGAAAGGAATTATTGTTCGGAGAATTCCTGAAAAAAGAACGGATTGCTCAGCGCAGGTAACATTTGCACTTGACATTAGCATTTTCCTAATCATCAACATAAGCTTTTCAAAAACATGGGGCGAAGACAGACAGATTGCCGGTGCTGATAGCAAGTACGAATAATGAATAGAAAATCAGAAAGTAAAAATTTATATCAATTCATAATAAAAAATTATGGAAGCTAAAAGAAGATATTCAGTAATGGTATTTCCACAAAAATTTGATGGAACCATATTATCTCTAAATATTGTATTGATACCCCGTAACCAGGATCCATTTGTACTATTTTCTACCGGGTTGCCGGCGCCAGATGATTCAGCCACTTCATTTGCTGATTTTGTTCCTGAGTTCGAATTGGAAATTGTTAAGGGACTCGATGAATTTCCGCTTAGTGATGCGACAGCTCCAACACGAATACCAGTTAAAAAAACTATAGCAGTAGATGAAGCAGTAAATAAAAAAGTTATTCTCCAGGCGATAGCTACTGACTTTGCAGGAAAAATTAATCTTACTGATTCTGATAAAGCAAATGATATCGTTGCAGAAGATGTGAGTATTCGTAAATATCTTCCTGAGACTTACCGCAATGCTTTCAATTTTACAACCCCCCGTCACCCGAATGCCGTAACTGATGACAGCTATCATTGTGCGTTAAGAAAAGAAGTAACAAAAAAACCGACCTGGGGAGATAATGATGATGTAAGCTGGGGCCAATTATATGCAAATATTCTCCGGCAGCCTATGCTTGCGAAGGCATGTGGAATGATCTATACCGCAGAAATTTCAGTGGCTGATGACCCAACTCTTTTTGATAAAGGATGCTATATTTATGCCGACATAATTAATGCAGATTACAGTTCGATTCAGGATAAATTGATTGAAGACGCAGATGGCCCCTTTATAAAAAGATATGCAGCCAGGATGCCAAAACTTATTGTGGATACACCAAGGCCGGTATTTGCTCCAATTCATTTTCCTGTTCTTCATACCATTGGTGGAATTGAACCCGAGCCAAAGGGGCAATGGGATAAAATTTTCCAGGAGGTGAATGAGTACAATGACGGGTTTGCAAAAATTATTCATGCAACACAACCGGTAAGCGGAAATTTATTGAAAGAATCGCAGGATGGATTTCATCCTGTAAAAGACTTAGGTATCCGCCTGGCATGGGATGATGAACAAATACTTATATGGTATGTAAGGCAACTGGCACAAAATCCGGAAGAACCAGGCAAAAGGCTTGATGCACCATTGGGAGTATTCGGTTATCGTATTGACGTAAAAGAAGACGTCCTTGGTGCAAACTGGCAAAGTTTAAATAAAGTAAAAAGCAAAGCGGTTTACAATATCCAGGGAACTAGCATAGGCAACTCCATTGGGGATGAAATCGAATTGCCTTACCAGGTGTTCCCTACACAATTAGACAATGATAAAAATGCGGCTTATTGGCTCCCTATGTACTATACCAATTGGATTGGTAAGAGCCTTGTTTTAAAAGACAGTGATGCAGTTTCAATTTATAGAAATGATCAGGCACTTACGGGACTGGATGATGCGACTCCAAAACAGGTAGCAGCAGCGAAAGCTTTTGATGAAGTGCCTGTGGATGCTAAATTACTTTATGGACATACCTATGAATTTCGGGTACGCCTGATGGATATAAGCGGCGGCGGCCCTGTAGATGAGGCACCACTAAACATTGCTGCTGCACCTACTTCTTCGGTCCATTTCAAAAGATACTTAGCGCCTTCTTTATTGCGTATTGAAAAAACGGATGACCTTACCTTAAACAAAGTTGAATTTTTTAATGAAACCATTGTGGCAGGAGTAAGCCAGTTTGATGAGAATCCTTCCATCAATATTCAAAGGCCTCTTTTAAATTATCCTGCCGTGGTTTTTACAGGGAAATACCAGGCTGCAGGGCAGGATCCCATAAACCTATTGATACAATCAGTAACTGACCAGGGGGATAGTAAAACACCCGCCATTGCCGATCCTGACGTAGCAAAAGTGGAAATAAAAGTAGAAGTAGAAACATTGCGGCTTGATAATTTATTAAGTGATAGCGGGCAGGAAAATTATGTTACGCTATATGCTACCACCCGGTCATTCGTTGGTGGATTTGATGATACGCTAAATGTGCCCGTAACATTCCGTGATGTGAACTCATTAAATCTTGGAGACCTTGATGATCCTTTCAATGATGTTACTATAAACAAAGCAGCCATTGATTTAATGGATGAAATTATATTGCCTACGGCAAGAAAGATAAGGGTAACGCTCAGGGGTATGTGTGAAGGCGACAGTACCTACTTCGGTTTCACAAATACAGCCAATCATGATCTTGATAGCCGCTATGGAAAAACAACACAGTTCAGGTTTTATAAAGAATCAAAAGATGAAATTGGTTTGTTATTGCCTAAAGCTAATGTGCCAATAGTTCAGGCGATTTACCTGCAACCTGATCCTATCATTTTAAATGACGGCACTTTTAAATGGCTCTTTTTTCAAAAGGAAAAAATTGCTGCCCAGCCGGACATGGTTCAGCGTCTTGCCCAGGAGCTCGATGTTAGATCAAAAGGTCTTACGTTAACTGCAAAAAAAGGTGAACGGGTTATTTTTGGTTGCAGCAATAAAATAAGACATAGTTTATCCCCTGATCAAAGCAGTATAACATTCGCATCAAAATCTGATCTTTCCAATCACTGGCTCGGTTGTATAGTTTACCATCTTAATCGGGACTGGAGTTGGGATGCTTTGAACGATGTTGCATTTACTATCGGCAGAAACAAAAAATTTAAAAAAGATACTGATGCTGATATGGAAAAAATCGAAGTGCTTGGTGATATTGAAATGAAACACAGTGCCTCATTTGAGTCATTACAGGCAGATACTTTTGGGATTGTTGACCGCTCATCCTCTACATTAATTTTTATTGATGCAATAGAGCCTAAAACCGGCCTTAAAAAACCTGATGGACATTTACGTTTTCCTGATGAAATAGAGGTTCAATATTTTATTACTCCATTATTCAAAGTCAATCATGCAACAGGCAATGTAGATGCAACTACAATAGATCCCTTGTTATTGCCAACAACTATTATTCCTGCACAGGTTCCAAAAATTTCCAGTGTGGGAATTGCTTTCTCACCGTATATGAGAAATGAAAAATACAGCGCTACAGAACCACGTCAAAGATATTTATGGGTTGAATTGGAGGAAGCCGTTGAGGATGCCGATGATATGTTATTTTGCCGAACATTGGCGTATGCGCCTGATCAGTTGATTTCAAATAATGATCCCGAATTGTGGGCTGCACCGGAAGAGCCATCATTACCGATAGATTCTGAATTTATAAGAATTATTACGGCTAATCAAAGTGATGACCTGGCTGGCTTGAGTGCCATGCAGCCAATGGAAAAAGCAAATGCAGGTGATAACATACATTATTTGCTTCCATTACCACCTGGCTTAAATCCTGAAAGTGATGAGCTTTTTGGTTTCTTTACTTATGAATTTCGTATTGGCCATGGGCATTGGAGCAACAGGAATGATAATTTATGGAGTACCGCACAAGGCAGATTTGGACGGCCTTTACGCATAACCGGTATGCAGCATCCTGCACCTACCTTGTTGTGCAATGTAAACAGGGACAATAATCTTTTATATGTAAATGCACAATATGCCCAGGCTGTATGGAATGGAAAAAATGTTACAAGTGATCCGCCAAGAACAAGTTTGTATGCATTATTGTATGCACAGGTAAAACAGGCTGATGATCTTGATTACCGCAACATATTGCTCGATGAAAAATTAATGACCTGGAAAAAAAATTTCATAGTAAAAGAAAAGACATTGGTACTGGAAGAAAATGTAAAAACAAATATTTTTCAGGAATCTCAAAAATTACACACCGGAATACAACTGTCCGGCATAAATACTTCACAATTTAATTTTGATGAAGCCTCTATAATAAAAGGTGCGGAAATTGCTATATTCAACGACCAACCAAAATCCGCAATGGGTTTTTGGACAAATACAGAAATTGCACAAAATCTTTTGATGCTCGGTCTTCCGGAAGATTCTCTGCTGAGTGTATTGGTGGTTGAAATTTTTGGAAATATTACTAATATTCGTGAGCACATTAATAAATTCAACAGGCCACAGCCGGGAGTCGCTGGTGCTGCTCTTTTTAGCACTCACAGTACTGTGCAAGGCTCGCCGTTGTTTAATATGATGAGCATACCAACATCTGCATTTGCTGCTGCACTAGATGTTGTCGCCCAGGGAAACGATATTCCATTATCAGGCAATCTTGGAAATTTTAGAATACTTCGCACATCACCATTAACAGAAGTTCCATTTGTTTGCTGCCCGACATGCTAATAATAACTTGTAACGCATCACACGCAATATTCTCTAACGCCAACAGAAATCAATTTTAATTTTGGTTGGTGTTAATTATTGAAAACGGATTATAATTTTTTTGCAATTAATTTACCGGGAAGCCCTGTTTTTATAGCAACCTTTTATAGTAACTTTTTAAGAGTTTTAAATAAAGTAGCCAGCTTTTATAAGTGATATTTACTTATCGCAGTTCACTTTGCAAGGTGTAGTGGAGCATAGAAGGCCTGTTTTTATTTTGCTACTACTTTTTTTATTCCCTGGCACATAGATCTGATTTCGTGGTAACCTTCCCGTGAATTTTCATCTTTGTCCAATTTTATTTCAAGTACGCCAGGCATTTTTTTTATATAAAATTTTGTATGGTCATCTAGCGCTATGGTTCCATCTATTTTTGAATTCACAAAAGACATGTGGCTTCTTCTGCCTATCTTGTCATCCATATATTCTTCCACCTCTCTTGTCTGGTTTTTATCGAAATATGCTTTCATGGAATAGCTTTCATCAGAGTCTTTATAGCTGATATCAATATTGCCATCATGGTGCATGCAGGAAATAATGGTTATACAAGTCAGTACACAAAACAGGACGATTGATTTTTTCATTGTAATTGTTTGAGCGATAAATAATAACTAAAAAGAATTGACTCTGTCAATTCAAACTATATTATCCGGCTGAAGCTGATTGAATAAAACCTTGTGAAGTTGAGATGCAAAAATAGCGATGAAAATGGAAGTATATTTTTGTTTATATAAGTGGCAATAGGGGTATGTAAGCGGAATGACTATTGATATGGTTTTTGTTTTCAGGACTTAACCTAAAGCCTTACAATTACTTTTTCATTTCTTCAAGCATCCTTATTAACTTATCTAATTTTTCAGTTTCAATTTTATTCAGTTGTATCTGTAGTTGTTCAATTTCAAGTTTAGCTTCTGTGTTTGTTAGGTAATCTTTCATCGCCTGTATCCTGTCTCTTTCGCTTTGCCTGTTTTGCGACATCATTATTATTGGTGCAGCATACGCTGCCTGTGTGGAAAAAACAAGATTTAGTAAAATGAAAGGATACACATCCCAATGGTATATAAAGCCCACAAGATTACAAACCATCCACACAATTACTAAAATGCTTTGGATTATAATGAAAGCCCATGATCCCATCCCATTGGCGACAGAATCAGCAAGCCGCTGCCCATATGATAAGCTTTCCTTATGTTCATCGTGCCACGTGGTTTGTTTAAATAATTTCATGAATAGTTTTTTAAATAATAAAGAAAATAATTTTAGTTCGTTGATTTATCGCTCTTCGGCAGATCGCCAAAGTAAACTTTTGCCATACGAAGTTACAGGCAACTCATTCACATTTGAATGAATCTCCTAAAAGTATAAACAAGGTCTGCCTTTGATTTTACATTTCATACCCGGATTACCAAAAAAAATTAGGTTCGCCTCTTTTAAGAGTATACATGTTCCGAAGGATATAAATGGCGGGAGTAATTTTACTATTTAAAAAATAAAATTATATTGCATTATATATACACAACAGGTATATTAAAAAGCCGGTAGCACAAAACCCCATACTGCATACTTAGAAAACGATATTGTATATGTCTGAAAGAACCCCCGCAGATTTTGTTAATGACATCCTTGAAAGTATTGAACATGTCCGCGATTATAGCAGCAAACTTTCCATAGACGAATTCTTATCAGATCCTATGAGAGTTGAGGCATGCCTGTATAATGTACGTATAATTGGTAAGGCTGTATTAGCATTGCCTGAAGATGTGAAAACATCTAATCCGGAAATTCCGTGGATATTACTTGAAGAAACAAAACATAAGCTCATCCGTGATTATAGCGGTACAGATATTCAGCTTCTATGGAACTTTATTAAGTTTGAACTTCCTTCCCTGGTGAAAAAACTGCAGAAACTTCACGCAGTATTATTGGGCCAGAATGTATGATTTTAAGGATGGATATAATTCATGATAAATGATTATCTCATATCGGTATTCAAGGTAAAGTCAGGTTCTTTGTTATACTACATTCACAGGCTTGCCTGCTATAAATGCAGCTAAATTTTTTACAGCTATATTCATCAATCTTTCTCTTGCCTCTTTTGTTGCCCATGCGATGTGAGGAGTTATCAGGCAATTTTTTGCTTTAAACAAAGAATTGGTTTCTAAAGGAGGCTCAACAGAAAGCACATCAATACCGGCACCCGCTATTATATCATTGTTCAAAGCTTCGGCAAGATCTTCTTCAACTATTATTGGACCGCGGGAAGTATTCAAAAGAAAAGCAGTACGCTTCATTTGGCTAATGCTTTCTTTATTAATCAATCCTTTGGTTTCCGGAACAAGGGGACAATGAATACTTACTACATCTGAATTTTTTAATAACTCGGTTATACCTACCCATTTAAAATTTGAGCGCTCTGATTGATGGCGCTGGGTTCTGGTTGTTGCCAGAATATTCATACCAAAAGCCCGGGCAACATCAGCAACTTTTTGCCCGGTATTACCAAAGCCTATCATTCCCATTGTTTTTCCGGATAACTCTATTAAAGGAAAATCATGAAAAGAAAAGTCCGGGGAACGGGACCACCTTCCACTCCTTACCGCATCACTATGATATTGTACATGAAGGCAAAGTTCCAGCAGTAAAGCGAAGGTTAGCTGCACGACTGAATCTGTTCCATATCCCGGGACATTTGTTACGATAATTTTATTTTTAGCTGTAGTCTCAATATTAATAATGTTATACCCGGTAGCCAGGACACCTATATATTTCAAAGTGGGCAGCTGCTCCAGTACCGGTCGGTCCAAAGGAGTTTTATTTGTAAAAAGAACTTCAGCATCTTTTGCCCGTTCCAATATTTTACCGACCGGAGTTCTGTCATATATTATTACATCTCCTAATTGTTTTAAACTGTTCCAGCTTAAGTCACCGGGATTTAGAGTATATCCATCTAATACAACAATTTTCATCTTATTTTTCTTTTATAAAATTTATAGCATAAAATTTTATATGCCTGTTTTATTTCGGTTTCCAATTTTAATCATAACAAAAACGGTGAAGGCAATTATAACCGCTAATACAAAAAAATATGCATACCCAATAGAAGGATCAGGAGCTATAACCTTGGTTTGTGCATTAGTATTTTGGTACCGGGGAACAAGCCATTTGAATAAATATGCCTGCACTAAAACAATCAAAGAAATAAAAAAAAGCATGATAAAACTGTGCTTCACGGTAAACCGGAATAACTCAGATTCTTTGCCTACAAGGTTTCCGGCAGCGGCGGCGACTGCTATAGATTGTGGAGATATCATTTTACCAACAACACCACCTGAAATATTTGCCGCCACTGTTACTACAGGATCAACACCAATAGATGCGGCGGTGGCAGCCTGCAGTTTACCAAACAAAGCATTTGATGAAGTATCTGAACCCGTAATAAATACCCCAAGCCAGCCAAGTACAGGAGCAAAGAAGGGGAACAACAAACCGGTTGCTGCAAGGGTCTCCGCTATAGTGATTGTAACGCCCGAATCGTTAAGAATATAGGCAAATGCCAATACGGATGCAATGGTAATAATTGGAAATTTCAACTGTTGTAAGGTCGAGCCAAAAACCTGTAACCCATCTTTAAATTTTAAACCAATCATAGGAATAGAAACCAATCCGGCGATCAAAATAGCTGTACCAGCAGCTGATAAATAATTCAACTTAAAAATATGGGATATCAATTTATTATTATTGTCTAAAATTGCATTGTGCAAGCCTGGCATTTCAAACTGGACTGACCCTGCGGCATTCAGTATTTCTTTTACCGGTTGCAATCCCCAGCCGATAATGATTATGGTTAACATTATAAAGGGAGAAAATGCTCTTATAATTTCTGCTGTTGTGTAAATCACTTCTGTATTAATAACAGTTTCAGGCTCATTAGGAAAACGCCATATTCTTTTTGGCTTCCAGAATTTTAAAAAAATAGCCAGGCATATAATAGAACCAACGCCTGCAATTACATCAGGCAATGCGGGACCCATAAAATTTGAAATAGCCCATTGCAACAAGGCAAAAGAAAAACCAGATACAATAATAGCGGGTAGAACTTCCTTTGTTTTTTTTAAGCCACATATCAATACAACGAGGTAAAAAGGCAGCAGTAATGATAAGACAGGTAACGTTCTCCCTACCATTTGTGAAATGGCCATTTCTGGTATGGAGGAAACCTGTGAGGCAACTGTAATTGGTATGCCAATAGAGCCAAAGGCCACTGGTGCTGTATTGGCAATAAGACAAATGCCTGAAGCGTATAACGGATTAAATCCAATACCAACCAACATGGCAGCTGTAATAGCAACGGGCGCTCCAAAGCCTGCTGTACCTTCGAGAAAAGAGCCAAAAGAAAATGCGATTAACAATGCTTGTATTCTCCTGTCGGGTGTAACGGAAGCCATAAAATGTTTGATAACTGAAAACTGTCCGCTTCTTACCGTAAGGTTAAATAAAAAAACAGCAGGAATAATAATCCAGCAAATTGGGAATAAGCCATACATCGCACCATTTACTGTTGACAAGAGTGCAAGACCCACTGGCATTTTATAAACAACAATTGCAATGACCATGGCAATAACAGTTGCGGCTATGCTTGCGAGGTAGCCTTTCATTTTTTTTATAATGAGCGCCCAAAAAATAAAAAGTATGGGAATAGCGGCAACTAAAGCAGAGATAGGAAGGCTGTTAAAAGGGTTAATTATTTGTTTCCATTCCATTCATTGCTTTTAATTGTGTAATGATAAATACAAATTGAACAGAATTCTTTTTATTAAAATTGACTGGTATATTAAGTACTTAAACCTGTATCTTTTTTAAATGTTTTTCCAGTATACGATAAGCGTTTTTAAAAAACAGGTCGTCAATAAATTCATTTATTTCGGTTGGCATTTTTATTCCGGTAATATGTGCTTCCACAGGAACTCTTTGTTTCAACTTTTGTGCAAAGTCCGGTAAATAAGTTGCATTCCTGCAACAATACATTGATGCAATAAGACCGTCAAAGTCTGAACCTATGCAGATATGCTTCCATGGGTTTACGGTAAACTTTTTTTCCTCATCCAATTTTGCGATATAAAGTAGGTGATTTATAAAATGCAAAAGATGTTCTTCTTCTTTATACCTTGTATACTCTTCCGAAAACATTACACGATTGGCTTCTTTAGCTTCATCAGGGAAATATAAATCTAACTCCTCGAGATATTCATCAACGTCTTCTTCTGAATATAATACTTCCTCATTTGACTCTAAATAGAAATCTTCAGTTCGCAATATATCTTCACCAGGTACTTTGAACAATCTATGCCATTCTTTATATTCATCTTTACTTAAAAATTCAGTAACGCTATTACTGATTGCTGCACCTAATATTCGCACATCAAAAATGATCCCGATTAATCCTTCGCTTTTTATTATTTGAATTATTTCTTCTTCATATAAATTAATTGAGTTTGGATTGAATTTAGTTTGTCTCGGAGTATGCCTTGTTGATTCGGAATTGAATGTCTCCGAAATTGGAGCTATAGATTTCATATGTACAATACCATCAGCTGCAGTTTGTCTTATTTTTATAAAGTCTTTTCCCTTTCTTATGGGTTCAACTTTTGATGCCAGACTTTCCAATGAAAGCCCTGTAAATCCTGCATGGCTGGCAATGATTGGCATATCCTTATATTCTTTATCATGAAACTTATAAAATTGCATCCGGCTGATAAGGCTCATATGTTTTACATCAACTAAAATATTATTCTTATAAATTTCATCTATTATTAATCTTCCTGTTTTACAAATACCAAAGGAGTTGGGCAAAAATGGCTTTTTAGAAAGTATCTTATTACCATATGCATGAGTAATTAAATTATTAGGAGTCAAATGAGTTGGAGTAATGTAAAAAATTATCGGGCATTCATCCTTCAGTTTTTTTAATAAACTGCGAACGTCTGCAAGATCTACATCCTCGCAGGTTTTGCTCAATTCATTAAATAAGTGACCTCCCTCTATGTTGAAGATTAAATGCAATGTAGTTTTATCACCTTCATTATAATCTGCAAGCTTTTGGAGATACTTTAATTTCTGTTTGGGATAACAACCATCATGGGGAGTCTTATTTAGATTTTGCCATTCATCATTTATTTGCTGAGTATAACTTACAGCACCATGCGCCATTTTTGCAAGCCGGTTTGGATCCAGCTGAGGATATAAATGCAAACGTGAAACCACCCGGATAAGCCATTGATCTACCATACCTTTTTCTACCGCATGGCGGGTAAAGCATAAAAGATTCATTCCAATATCGCATACCTGGTCTAAAGCACATTGTGATTCCAATCCATTCACCAGTCTTATGCTATGAGTAAACGGAACCCATGCAGAGATTGCATTATTTTGTTCCCGGAACAAAGTTTTTAAAACCGGGTGACAATGAAGATCTAAAAATTTCATGGACAAATATTTATTTAATATAAATATTTTTTACCAACGTGCAATAGTTCCATTCAAAATAATGAATACCACAATTAACCGGGTACATTTATAAATCTATCCGCCTGAGCCGTGGCGCCAGGAAATGCATGAGTACCCAGGCTAACAGGTACGCAAAGCCGCAAATAATAAACATGATATAATAGCCGGTTTCAATATTGCCTAAAGTCTTATAATGATCAAACAGCCTACCCGCAAGAAAAGCGATTAAGATTCCGCCCAAAGCGCCGGCCATTCCACCCATACCGGTAACAGACGCGACTGTTTTTTTTGGAAACATATCAGACACTGTTGTAAATATATTAGCAGACCAGGCCTGGTGCGCTGATGTTGCAACCCCAATAATAATTACAGCCAGCCACATGTTCAACGAGCCAAGCCATTGGGCGAAAACAACAGGTATTACAAAAAGCGCATAAATAAGCATGGAGGTTTTACGTGCACGATATACAGGCCAGTCCTTTCTTATAAAATATAGGGGCAGCCATCCGCCACCAATGCTTCCAATTGTTGACATAGAATATACAATAGCAACCGGTAAAGCCACTGCCGTACCCTGGAGTCCATATTGAGCCTTTAAAAAAGCAGGAAGCCAAAAAAGATAAAACCACCAAATTGGATCGGTTAAAAATTTGCCTACTATAAAAGCCCAGGTCTGGTTATACTTTAGAAGATTTATCCATGGCACCCGTTTTATAGGTTTAACATCACCTGCATCATTTGAGTTGATAAAAGTTTTTGTTTCAATTTCATCGGCGTCACCATGTATATAATCATACTCTGTTTTAGAAAGGCGCTTTTGTTTTGATGGCACTTCATAAAATATAAACCAGAATATCAACCAAAGGAATCCGAATGAACCTGTAATAATAAATGCCCATTGCCAACCCCAATTTACAGCAATAAAAGGAACAGTAAGTGGTGCCAGTATAGCACCCAGATTAGTTCCCGAATTAAAAATTCCAGTAGCAAATGCTCTCTCTTTTTTAGGAAACCATTCGGCAGTTGTTTTGATAGCTGCCGGAAAATTTCCTGCTTCACTTAAACCCAATGCAGATCTTGCTATTAAAAAACCGAATGTGCTTCTCACTGCTGCATGGCCGATAGACGCCAGGCTCCAAAGTATTAACGATACTGCATATCCGATTTTAGTTCCTGCTCTGTCAATGAACCATCCGGCAATTAACATTCCTAATGCATACGACAATTGAAAAGCGATTACGATATTAGCATAGTTTGATTCATTCCAATTGAATTTAATTTCCAGATCACTTTTTAAAAGGCTGATTACTGCCCTGTCAAGATAGTTGATGGTTGTGGCAAAAAAGATGAGGGAACAAATAGTCCAGCGGTATTTACCAACTGCTGCATTAATAGTAGTAATAGGAATATGCAGGCTTTTACTTGCGGGTATATCTGGCATTATTTATTTATTTACTAAGCAATCGTTTTTAATTCATCCTTTCATAGTGATCCGAGTATGCCCATTTCAAGTCCTCTTATTTCTGCAAGCCCTCTTAGCCTGCCAATTGCAGAGTAGCCAGGGTTTGAAGTCTTATTTAAATCATCCAGCATCTGGTGGCCATGGTCTGGACGAAACCGAATGGATTTTTTTAATCTTTGTTGCAGCAATAATAACTCTTTCACAATTGCATACATATCGTTATCACCTCCGAGATGATCAGCTTCATAAAAATTTCCGTCTTCATCTTTGGTTACATTTCGCAAATGGAGGAAATGGATTCTTTCTCCAAAGCACTTAATCATTCCTGTTAGGTCATTATTT
>JBBSEV010000092.1:0-12971 GCA_038239385.1 Chitinophagales bacterium | reverse complement strand
TTTCCGATACAGAACTTACTAAAAATATAATCAAGCGTATCTTCATTGGTAATTTCCCCGGTAATTTCTCCAAGGTAATGAAGGCATCTTCGAATATCAAGAGATAAAAAATCACTGGAAATTTTATTATCAATTCCTTTCCTGATTTCTTTTAGTGAAGTCATTACTTCAGCCAGTGCACTGTAGTGGCGTGTATTGGTTACAACAATATTTTCTGTGAGCAGTTTATCACCTGTTGCAATAACAAATAATTTTTCACGAAGTTCATCAATTCCGGTTTTCATTTTAGCGGAAATAAGAATGCTATCCGTTGAAAATTCTTTTTGTTGGAGAATAAATTTTTCATTCGCATCATCAATTTTATTTGCAACGGCTATTATATTATTGTTTTGCTTTTTTATATCACTTAGTAAAGAAGAAAGTTCATCATTAGTTACCTTATTAATATCATATAAATACAGAACAACATCTGCCTGTTTTATTTTCTCCTTACTTTTTACGACGCCCATAATTTCTATAACATCATGAGAATGTTCTCTTATTCCTGCCGTATCAATAAGCCTGAATAAAATTCCATTGATATTAATTATCTCTTCAATAGTGTCCCGGGTGGTACCGGCAATTTCGCTTACTATCGCCCTGTTATCATTTAAGAGTGTATTCAATAAAGTTGACTTTCCTGCATTCGGGCTACCTATTATTGCTACACTCACTCCATTCTTAATTACATTCCCCAATTGAAAAGATTGAAGCAAATTATTTACGGTACTTTCCAATTCATCCAATAGTGCATTAAACTTCTGCCTGTCTGCGAATTCAACATCTTCTTCACTAAAATCAAGTTCAAGTTCTATCAGTGCTGAAAATTGAATCAACCGCTCCCGGAGATCTTTCAAAATTTTAGAAAAGCCTCCACGCATATTTTTTAGAGCTGCATTCCTGGATGCGGAAGTATTGCTTTCAATCAGGTCACCTACGGCTTCGGCTTCAGTAAGATCCAGCTTGCCATTAAGAAAAGCCCTTTGGGTAAATTCACCTGCTTTCGCCAAACGTGCGCCTTTACTTATAATTGCATCCAACACTCTTTGTTGTACATAGGGTGAGCCGTGGCAGCTTACTTCAACAACATCTTCTCCTGTATAGGAAGAAGGGTTTTTAAATATTGAAATCACAACTTCATCAAGTATTTCATTGTCGTTTTTAATATAACCTACATGAAGTGTATTTGCAGGTTGCTCAACAAGATTTTTAGAAGGAAAGAGTTCATTTATAATTGTAAACGCTTTCTCTCCGCTTATCCTTACTACACCAATTGCACCAATACCGGGAGGAGTAGCAATAGCTACTATTGTATCGCTCCATCCTGAAAGTTTACCATGCATATGTAAAGATATAATTCAAATAAGTGTTTATTCATGGCACTTCTTCAAATAAAAAAAGAGATGCAGCTGCATCTCTTAAATATTTGGTTTGAATAAAATAATTATTGATCAGGATTAGTTAGCGTTACCGGTTGCAAACGATAGGCATTCACATAACGTCCGTTCTGCTGGGCAGGAGTCCAGTTCGGACCTTTCCTGATTGCATTAGTAGCAATTTCTGCAAGTTTAGTACCCTTCATCGTTGTAGCTTCCACCTGGCTCACTGCGCCCGATTTATCCACAATAAATTTTACAACACAAGTACCAAAATCTGATTCTGTAAATTCATCCTGGTTTGCCTGAATAGTCCTTGTAACATACTTCGTCCAGGCAGATGCTCCTCCCGGGAAAGATGCTTCAATTTCAACTTTAGTAAAAACTTTATCTTCATCTTCTTTCTTCTCAACCGGCGCTGCTACTACCTGCGTACCCTTGTCTTCTACCGGCGGAGCAACAATACCAAGATCTTTTGTTCCTTCCACAGTTTTCACATCCACTTTGGCTTCCTCAATTTGTTTTACTTCCGGTGGTGGCTTTATTACTTCTTCATCTTTCACCACTTTCGGGGGGGTGAATGCAATAGTAGCTATTGGCGGAGGTGGAGGTAATTTTGGTGGCGGCGGTGGCGGTGGCGGTGGCGGCTCATTGGGTTGTACTTGTTGTAAAGTGAGGTCTTTTACTTTCATCTCCACTACATCATCTTTTGAAGACAAATTATCAGCAATAACAGAACCTATAAACAAGATCGCGATAATTACTACAGTCGAAATAAGTGCAACGGTAATCCTCTTATTATACGTTTTCCTTAAGTCATAAGCGCCGTATTCCTTATTTCTACCTTCAAAGAGTATGTCAAGAAGATCGGCTTTTAAGATTTGATTAGCTTCCATGTTTTAATTTTTTAATTAGATACAGGAATATTACTATTCCATAAAAATCAGTTAACTCCCGCCGCCTGCTCTGTCGCCTGAATTTTACTATATTCATCAGCAGAAGGGTCTACCATTCCATATCTTGCCACGTCATTAATACTCATTTCATCAAGTATGTCAACTGCGTTTTTGTAAGTTGCATCTTTATCAGGCTTGATAATTACATAAAAATCGTCATGGGGAGTTGCTTTCTTTTTATCGAGAATTATTTTCCTTACATCTTTATAATTAGTAGTTTGCATAGTAGCAGGATCACTGCCAAAATAGTAATAAACTACATTTGCTTTTCCAAGCATAATTGTCAAAGATCCTGATTCCTTCACTTTGTTTTCTTCATCCGGCTTATCAGTGTCTTTTGGCATTGCCAGGTTCATTGATGTGGGCTGGGACATAGTAGTAGTAAATATGAAAAATGTTATCAGCAAAAAACCAAGGTCTACCATTGGGGTAAGGTCAACTCTTGTAGATAGCTTTTTACCCTTTTTAACACCAGGCCCTTTTTTGTGGCCACCGCCACTTTTTACTTCCATTTCTGCCATAGTAGTATAATTTTAATTATTTATAAATTTTAATTATTATTTACTTTCTGCTTGCTGCTCTTCAATATTCTTTCTATACAACTCCGAGCCTTCAGGAACATCTTCCGCATTTGTCACAAGGTTATACTTATATTCATCATTTTTCTTAAAAGCTTCAATTACATTTTTAAATGCAGGATATTTTGCAGAATTATCACCTTTAATATAAAAATTAATTTTGGTGCCAAGATTAGCCTGTTTAGCAGCGCTTATCCATGCTTGTAATTCATTATTAGTACTATCAGTAGGAACACCTGCAAGTTTAGTTGCTTTTATTTGTTCTGCTGTTAGCCTGTCAAATTGATTAAGCTGACTGATAGGACCACCGATAAATGTAGCCTGCTCAAAATATCTAACATCGTCCGGCGAAAAATTTATATTCCTTTCTTTTCCGAGTTCTTCAACCACATCTTTTCGCATCTCTTCACTCATATCAATAAATACCTTCCCGTCTTTATCAATAGAAACTTTGAAGGCATCTTTATCAGTTGCTATTTTTGACGAAACGGAACTTGGAGGCGTAACCTCAATCGCCTCTTCAGGTTTGAATTTTGTTGTCAAAATAAAGAATGATAACAACAGGAACGCAACATCGCACATAGCAGTCATATCAACATTAGTGCTTCCGCGTTTTATTTTGGCTCTTCCCATTATTTTTTATTTAATTATAATTAGATTCAGCAATCTGAAATTTCCATAAAGAAATTTTATTTATACAAAGAAGCAAAGCTCTGAGTTAATGTAAAACCACTTTCATCTATACCATAAGTAATACCATCAATTTTAGTAGTAAATATGTTATAAGAAATAATGGCAAAAGCTGAGGTACCAATACCAAGGGCCGTATTATACAAAGCTTCTGCAATACCTTTTGATAATTCTCTTGCCGCAGCGCCACCACCCGATTCACCAAGGTTACTGAATGCTCTGATCATGCCTACCACCGTACCTAATAATCCTATCAGTGTAGCCACCGATGCGATCGTTGAAAGGAATACAAGATTTTTTTCAAGCATTGGCAATTCAAGTGCTGTCGCTTCTTCAACTTCCTTTTGTATGGCTAATACTTTTTGTTCCGTATCAAGTTCTGTATCACTAATCATTGCCTTGTATTTGCGAAGGCCTGCTTTCATTACATTACCTACTGAACCCTTTTGCCTGTCGCATTCAGCAATTGCAGCATCCACTTTTTTATCTGCAAGATAAAACTGAACTTTCCTGATAAAGTCAGCATTAGAACCTTTACCGCCAGCTCTTGATACAGTTAGCCATCTTTCAATAACGAATGTGAATACGATCAAAAAACACCCAATAAGAATAGGCACAATTATACCACCTTCGTACATTCTTGCAAAGTCACCTTTTGGCCCAACATGTTTTGGCCAAAAACCACCTGCTTTGTCGGGAGCAGTAAAATTACTCGCAGCACCAATTACGAAACGCCAGATCACATAACCGGCAATGATACATATAATGGGAGCTAGTAAAGAAACCAAATTATTTGATTTTTTTGCCTGAACTGATGTTGTTGCCCTTGATGAAGAGCCTGCAGTTGTATTAGTTTCTGCCATAACGATGGTTTTTTAAATGTTTAAGATGAAGATGAATTTGATTAATATTTACAAGCACAAGTCTAACGAAAAAAAACCTTATAAAACTCTTTCAATTCAAAAAAATTTTAGAGGCTGATGCACAAGTTAAGAAATTAATCGAAAGTTGATATTTTCATTATTAATTTTTTAATAAAGAATGGAAAAGTTTTTTTTACTAAAATTTTATATGGTTAATAAGAAATGTGAATTTAACAAGAACCACTATTATTCGTAACGAAGAGCTACAATAGGATCCAATTTTGCAGCTTTTATGGCTGGGTAAAGTCCGGCAAAAAGACCAACGGCAGAACAGACAACTATACCAATAATAACCCAGCCCCATGGTACAACAAAACCTGTGTTCAGGAACATACCTACGATATTTCCCACCAGTACGCCAAGTATTATTCCAAAGAGTGCACCTAAAAGGCTTATAAGTATAGATTCAAACAGGAATTGAGTACGAATACTTTTTCGGGTGCCGCCAATAGCCTTTATAAGACCTATTTCCCTTGTACGCTCATTAACTGCTACCAGCATTATATTCATCAACCCGATAGCGGCGCCAATTAATGTTATTAATCCTATGAATGCAGCAGCTGTTGTGATAGCTCCAAGGCTATTCTTAAAGACCTCGGCGATGCTGTCACTTTTATCTATAAAAAAATTATTTTCTTCATCAATGGCAACTTTCCGTATTGGCCTGAAGGTTCCCTTTGCTTCGCCAATTGCAGCTTCAATATCATTAAGATTATTGACGGTAACCCCGATATCAAAAGTGGTACCATCAGTAGGAAAAAGGCGCCGAATATTGTTATAAGTTGTGATTACAATATTATCAGCATTGAATAAAGCACTTGATCCTTTGTCTTTCAATACGCCAACAATCCTGTAATTAATGCCGGCTACTTTTATTATTTTATCTATAGCCCTTAGTGTATTATCTCCGTAAAGTTTTTTTGAAACGCCATTACCAAGAATACAAATACTCCTGCCACTCTGCACATCAATTGTATTGAAATTTCTGCCGGCAAAAAGAGTATACCCGCTTTGAGTAAGATAATTCTCATCGCCGCCTTTCATGGCTATATTAGGATTTGTTTTTACTATTTCATTACTAACCACAACATTGTTAGGACCCCATAGTGATATGCTTACTTTAGCAGGAAAATTATATCTCTCTTTAAAAAGCTTTGCTTCCTGGTAAGTAAATATTTTTCCGGCATTGGATTTCTTTTGTTTTAATGAACTTAAATTCGTTTTCTTAACATCGTCTCTTCTTCCTATATGAATTTCTCTATTCATGTATCTTAATGCAAAGCCATTAGCGCCCATTGTAGAAAAATTTTCTGCGAGGCTTTGGTTCATCGAAGCTATGGCTGTGATAATCCCAATTAGAGCCATAATGCCAAACGCAATGATAGCAATGGTAATACCCGTTCGGAGCTTGTTACTTCTTATCGTTCGAAAAGCGAGTGAAAAAGAATCTGCAAATTTCATCGATATTGAAAAAGTTTATTAAAAAGTAGAGGGCAGTTATAAAGATAACACATCAAAAGAATTTTGCGGCACCACTCAAGTAGGAACTTTATTTTAGCATGCTAACTAAGCCAGTAAAACTAATAATAAATCCAGTCTATAATTAATCCCGGAAGAATGCCGAGTATGATGATAAGTGCGGAAGTAATAATCAGTAAAAATTTAAAACGCGAAGTAACATTCATCTGGCTATTTACACCAGGAGAAGACTCTTTAAAATACATTGCCTGAATTATTCTAAAATAATAGTAAGCGCTAATTGCCGCACATATTACTGCAAGGATTACAAGCCAAAGCTGATGCCCGTTTTTAAGAGCTGCAAGCAGCATATAAAATTTGGCTGTGAACCCTGCAGTAAGCGGAATCCCTGTAAGTGATAAAAGAAATATAGTTGCTGTGAAAGCAAGCACCGGCTGCGACTTTCCAAGCCCATTAAAACCTTCTACTGTATAATCATTCATTTTCACCAGCACTGCAAAAAGGCCAATAGAAGCGAGGCTATATGCAGCGGCGTACAACAATATCCCTTCCCTTGCAGTATTGTCAAGGGCAAACAAGGCAAACATCATAAATCCGGCCTGGGCTATACTGGAGTAAGCAAGCATTCTTTTTACGCTTTGCTGAAAAACAGCTGTGAGATTACCAATCAGCAATGTTGCTGCAGTGATTATTACAATCAGCATCTGCCATTGCTGTTGCATATTTCCGAATGAGTACCTGAAAAGCCTTATGAAAGCAATAAAGCCGGCGATCTTTACAATTGTTGCCATGAAGGAAGTAAAAACCGTAGGTGCACCATCATATACATCAGGAGTCCAAAAATGAAAAGGTGCGGCGGAAACTTTAAATGACATGGCCACCAATAATAGCACAAGGCCTGCTCCTATCATTACAGGCAATTTACCATTGCCAAGCTGTATCGAATCTATAAAAAAAGAACCCAGGGAATTTCCTCCGTATATAAATGCAATACCCATAAGCATAATACCCGTAGAGAACGCACCCATCAAAAAATATTTTAAAGAAGCTTCGTTACTTTTTAAATTGCGTTTATCACTACCTGTTAGAATATATAATGGAATTGACATGATCTCAATTCCCAGGAAAAGTAATAACAAAGTATTGAAAGATGAAGAAATAGCAACGCCGCATAAAACGAAAAATATCAGTGCAAAATATTCTGAAACATTGTCGCCAACTTTTTCAATATCACTTCCGTTTAAAAGGAAATATAACAAGGTGCATGAAAAAGCAATGGTATTAAAATGAAGGCTAAAATTATCAAACTTCAACATTCCTTTGGTATCAATATTGAAGAAATGACTTCCACTAAATTCAAGCACATTCGCTAATAAAATAATAATAATTCCTGCAATAGCCCAGTACTTTGGCGTAGTACTTCTTTTAAAAAGTACTCCTCCAAACATCATAAGAACACCCCAGATAGCTGATAATATAATTGCATTCATAATTTTACTCCGTTGCCGTTTCTTCTAAATAAACTATCATTTTATTCTTTGCATAATATCTGTTACAGTGTCCTGGGTTAAATGCAACAGCGGTTGCGGGTATACGCCCAACACCAGGATAGTAACCACTATCACCGATAATACAATTTTTTGTCTTATATCAATTGGCTGTGCATTTTCAGTCAAAGAATTTGGTGCACCAAAAAATATTTTTTGAACCATATTAAGCATATAAACCGCTGACAGTATAATGCCTATACATGCAAATGCTGCATACCATTTATTGAATTGGAAGAGGCCATTGAACATTAAAAATTCACTTACAAAAGCATTGGTAAGCGGAAGCGCAATATTTGCCAAAGTAATTACAACAAAAAAGATAGCCAATGAAGGAGACTTCGCTGCAAGCCCTCCCAACTCTGATATTTTTCGAATCCCGGTTTTTTTATTAATTATATCAACCACAATCCATAAAGCAATAATGTTAATTCCATGATTAAACATCTCAAGCATTACGCCATGTATACCGGAATCATTCTGAGAAAAAATAGCAGCGCCCATCAAGCCGATGTGTGCAATGGATGACCAGGCTACCAATCTCTTAAGATCATTTTGTACAAGGGCAATGCAGCTTGCATAAATAATTCCGATAACAGAAAGTATAATAACTATATGATCAAATTTATGAACTGCCAAAGGGAAAAGAGGCAGCAGCCATCTTATCATTGCGAAAACTCCCATCTTAACCATGATACCGCTCATTACCATAACCGTAGGATAAGGCGCCTGTTCATAGGTATCTGGTTGCCAGGTATGGAAAGGGAATATGGGCATTTTAATAGCAAATGCCAGGAAGAACAAACAAAACAAACCTGATTGCCTGTTGGGTGAGAGCGCTGCATTATAAAAAGATTTTAGTGAAAATGAATGATCAGATAAGGCTGAGACAGAAGGGGTATGCAGGTATATATAGATAATTCCTACGAGCATAAGTAAAGAACCGGCAAACGTGTAAATAAAAAATTTAAATGTTGCCTGTATTCTTTTTTCTCCACCCCACCTACTGCAAATAAAATAAACTGGAATTAATGCAAGCTCCCAGAAAAAATAAAAGACTAATGCATCCATAGAAACAAACACACCCATAAGCCCTGCCTGCGATAAAAGCATAAGCCCGTAAAATGCATTGGAATTTTTAAATTCACTTTTATAGGTTGCCGCAAAAATAAGCGGTAAGGTAAATGCAGTAAGAAATGTAAGTAAATAGCCCATACCATCAAGGCCCACATAAAAAGTAGAGCCAAGATAAGGTAACCATATATAGCTTACATTATTATAATTGAAATATTCCGGATGGCTTACAACATTACTGTAGAAGAGGCTAATAATTGAAATAGCTAAAGTTGCTAACGATGAAAATAAGGCAAAGGCTTTTACAGATGATTCTCTCCTGATAAAAAATGTAATGATCCCTGTGACCAGTGGTATCCATAGCAGTAATTCAGGAAAAGTGTAATAAGTACCCAGCATTAATTTATTTTGTAAACATTTGAATTATGAATAACACCAACATTCCAAGAACCATTAGAAAAATATAAGTGCCAACCTGCCCGCTTTGCAATAATCTTATTTGCCTGCTTCCATAGTTTATACTTTTACCTACACCATTGACTAAACCATCAATACCATATTTATCAATAACATTATTAAGAATCCCCGACAACGATTTTAATGGCTTTACAATTATACCATCATATAATTCATCTATATAAAATTTATTTTTAATTGCTTTTGCAAAACCACTGTCTGCTTTTGTAGCCGCAGAATAATTTTTGTATTTATTCCATGCCCAAAGGCAAACAGCAATAATTAAAATAACTGAAACGGCTAATAAAATAATTTCAGTTTGCTCAGGTATTTGATGAGCGATAAGTAATTTATTAGAATGTTCAAATATGGGGGCAAGAAATTCCTGGAGCTTATGCCCATTTTTTACAAATACTTCCGGGATGCCAACCAGCCCACCTATTGTGGAAAGAATGGCCAGCGTTATCAATGGAAAAGTAATAACGGCAGGGCTTTCATGCACATGATGCAATTGTTCATCTGTGCCCCTGAATTTTCCTGCAAAGGTGAGTGCCAATAACCGAAACATATAAAAAGCGGTAAGCAATGCACCACCTAAACCTATAATATAAAGTATTGGACTATTTGCAAATGCAGCCGATAAAATTTCATCTTTTGAAAAGAATCCCGCAAATGGTGGAATTCCTGCAATAGCAAGGCAGCCAATAAAAAATGTGATGTAAGTAATGCGCATTTTTTTTCCAAGCCCGCCCATTTTATTTATATCCTGTTCACCACCCATAGCATGAATAACTGAGCCTGCTCCCAAAAATAGAAGCGCTTTAAAAAAAGCATGCGTCATTACATGAAAAACGGCGGCAGTGTATGCGCCTACTCCTAATCCTAAAAACATATAGCCAAGCTGGCTCACTGTTGAATAAGCCAATACTTTTTTAATATCATTTTGTTTCAATGCAATGACTGCTGCTAATATTGCTGTGGCAAGGCCAACAATCGCAACTATAGTCATTGTAGTTGGCGCAAGCGAATACATAATATTACTTCTTGCAATCATATAGATTCCCGCAGTAACCATAGTCGCAGCATGTATTAATGCTGAAACAGGAGTAGGCCCGGCCATTGCATCCGGTAGCCAGGTATATAGCGGTATTTGTGCGCTTTTACCGGTAGCTCCTACAAAAAAAAGTAAAGTTATTCCCACCAACTCAGTAGTATTCATACCAGAGATAGAACTGATGATTCCATTTTGGGAATTAAAAAGATCGTTATAAGAAACAGTTCCGTACAAAGAAAGCAACCAGAATATACCAAGGAGAAACCCAACATCACCAATGCGGTTCATGATGAATGCTTTTTTTGCAGCATTGTTGTAATCATTATTTTTAAACCAGAAACCGATAAGCAAATAAGAGCACAGCCCTACACCTTCCCAACCCATAAACATGATTACATAATTACCGCCCATTACGAGCAGCAACATTGAAAACACAAATAAATTGAGATAAGAAAAATACCTGCCGTAACCGGATTGTGTTTCTTCTTTCATGTAAGAAGATGAATAGACATGAATGAGAAATCCAACACCTGTAATAATTAGAAGAAATAATGAAGTAAGCTGATCAATCTGAAATTCAAAAGGAATGTGAATTCTATCGAGATTAATAAAAGGGAAATAGGTAATATTTTGCGCAGTAAATCCCTCTTTAGAAGCCTGAAGGAAAACAAGAACGCTAAGACAGAATGAAAGAAAGATAACGCCACTTCCAATAAAAGCAATTATATTTTTTGAAACAGCTTTTCTCCCGAGGCCATTAATTAAAAACCCAATAAACGGAAGTAATGGAATCCAATAAACGAAATCAAAAATTTTTTCCATAAATTCAAAATTCAAGCCTGACCCCAATCCCTGTCCTGGGAGAAGGAGTATAACCTGCGCCGAATGAGCCTTTTAATAGACATACTATATTTTAATTCTTTAGCCTGTTCAAAAAATTAATATCAATAGAGTGTGTATTTCGATACATCATTACAATAATGGCCAGCCCAACACTTACTTCTGCAGCTGCCACTATCATTATAAAAAAAACAAAAATCTGGGCATTTATTGCCACTGATGGATCTGCCACACCAATACCCGCCATGTGCATTTTAGAAAATGCTACCAGTAATAAATTCACAGAGTTAAGCATTAACTCTATACACATAAACACAATGATTGAATTGCGTCTCGTAAGCGCACCAATAATACCAATACAAAATAACGCCACCGATAAAACTATATATGAGTGAATTTCCATTCTTATAATTTTACATATAATCCAATACCTGCAGTGTTTGATGCAGGCGCTATTGAAAATATATCTTTAATTTTTTTTGCAGCAATGCCATTAAAAATATCGACTGCTTTATATGAGGCACCTTTTGTAAGAAATTTTACAATTAATCCTGAGCCGATGGCTCCTATCCCTGAATACAAAGCCCCGGAATAATTGTTGCTTTTTACAGAATTTTCAATTTTTCTAACTATTGCATATACTGCTATTGCGCTTCCGGCATACGCTGCTACCTTGTACAAAATTCGGCCTGTTTTGAACGTATTGAAAAGTTTATTTACAGTTTCATTTTTTTTAAGGCCAAGTATCTCTGCCACTTTATTTATTTTTTGAATGGGCGTATTTCCCAATGCAAATTTTGGTGCAAATCCTTTATCCACATGTATAACCTTTCCAATAATATCCCGGATATCAATATTATTCAGATCTATTTGCGCAGAAGATTTTTTTGAAAAAAATAATCCTGCTAAGAGTAATAAAATAGTAACAAAAGTATTTTTCATTTAAACAGATTTAATTTGTTCTTTTTTCCCGATTACAACAGCGCCAATCATTGCACTTAAAAAAAGGACACTACTTATTTCGAAAGGAATTAAATAATCATTGAATAAAGCCATACCAAGATTTTTGATAAGGCCGGCACTTGTTCCGCTTTTTAAAACAATGTTGTTAGATGTTGAATTTGAAATAGCGGCGACAATTACAATCATTAAGCAAAGGCCTGCTATAATGCCGGCCAATTTCAAGTAAATATTTTTTGGTGGCTCCGCTTCTGAGTTCAGGTTCATAAGCATAATTACAAACAGAAACAACACCATTATGGCCCCGGCATAAACAATGATATTTACTATTGCAAGAAATTGCGCATTCATTAAAACATAATGCCCTGAAATTGAAAAAAATACTACGATAAGCCATAAGACACTATACACAGGATTTTTACTTGACACCACACCAATCGAAGCAACTATTGCAAGAGCGGATAAGAACCAGAATAAAATTTGTGTTACGGGCATTAAAGAGTTTAGAGTTAAATGTGTAGAGTGAGTTTAAAAAGTTAATCTGTTAATTGGTGTTATTAATTTTCAATTCTCAATTCTCAATTATTAGTGTTCATTTCCATGACCGTCGGGCTGCGTAGCCCTGTTGCCTCTCGCTTTTGCAAATGCTTCTGGATTTTCTTTAGGATGTGGAATCAGCAAATCCTGCTTTCCATAAATAAAACCTTTCCGCTGGTAATTTGCCGGGGCAAATGTTTCACTTAAATAAACTGCATCTTTCGGGCATGCCTCTTCGCAAAGACCACAAAATATACAACGCAACATATTTATCTCGTATTTAGCTGCATATTTTTCTTCACGATATAAATGTTCTTCGCCGGGCTTGCGTTCGGCAGCTTCCATTGTAATCGCTTCCGCAGGACAGGCAACAGCACATAATCCGCATGCAGTACAATTTTCACGCCCTTCTTCATCCCTGTTTAAAATTTGCAACCCTCTAAACACAGGGCTAAAAGGCCT
>JBBSEV010000091.1:0-13002 GCA_038239385.1 Chitinophagales bacterium | reverse complement strand
ATGAGTGCGCCCTTTTGCAGCGGTTGCAACAGGATGAGACTAACTGCAGATGGCAAAATGAAAAATTGTCTATTCTCCCAGGAGGAAACAGATATCTTAACTGTTTTTAGGAATGGCGGCGATATTGTTCCGTTGATTTATGAAAGCATCCATTCAAAGGAAAAGGAACTGGGCGGACAGTTTACGAAAGACTTTGAAAAAATTCATACAGAGGATATTCATAACAGAAGCATGATTGCAATAGGGGGATAATAATCATTCAGGCGCCGCAAAAAATCCAGCTGATTCTTACCAATTCATTTATAAAATTTATGTTTAATTAATATTTACCATGTAATATTGGATAAAGCTTAATTAATGTCTTCATTGCCATTATCACCTGCTAATGAATTAAAGCGTACACTCACTCCTGTTATGTTATGGGGGTTGGGCGTTGGTTATGTTATTTCAGGAATGTATTTCGGCTGGAATTTAGGGCTGGAACAGGGAGGTACATTAGGTTTGGCTATCGCAACTTTCTTCATCGTTATTATGTATATAACATTCACGTTCAGTTATGCTGAACTTGCTTGTGCTATACCTAAAGCGGGTGGCGCATTTGACTATGCTAGCCGTGCTCTCGGAAAAGATATTGGTTTCATTGCAGGCATGGCACAAAACATTGAATTTATTTTTGCACCACCCGCCATTGCATTTGCTATTGGCGCTTATTTTAATTTATTCTTTCCTCAAATACCTATTTTAGCAATTGCCGTTTTTGCCTATATAGTTTTTACAGCTTTAAATATTTATGGCGTAAAAGCGGCGGCTATATTTGAATTAGTTATCACAATTTTTGCAGTAGGTGAGTTATTATTGTTTACAGGAATTACCATTCCTCATTTCAAAATAGAAAATCTGCAACATAATGCGTTGCCACATGGATGGCAGGGAATATTTGCAGCAATACCCTTTGCTATTTGGTTTTTTCTTGCTATTGAAGGCGTTGCTAATGTAGCCGAAGAAGCTATTAATCCACAACGAACTATTTTAATTGGTTTTGGTTCTGCCATTCTCACTTTGGTTATTTTGTGCGTACTCACTTTTGCTTCTTCTGTAGGAGTGTCAGGTTGGGAAGCAATAGTTTATAAAGCTAATGGTACTACTTCCGATTCACCACTGCCATTGGCTTTGGGTCATGTGATAGGCAACAACAATGTATTGTACCACTTACTTATTACTATTGGATTGTTTGGGTTAGTAGCTTCTTTTCATGGAATAATTCTGGCTGCGGGAAGGTCTGTTTTTGAATTTGGAAGAGTAAGATATGCTCCCGCAATTATCGGGAAAATTCATCCTAAATTTCAAACACCTTCCAATGCATTACTGATAAATATGGTGATTGGTATCATTGCTTTGCTTACAGGGAAAACTTCAGAAATCATAACTATTTCAGTGTTTGGTGCATTAACATTATATATTGTTTCTATGATATCATTTTTGCAATTGAGAAAAAAAGAGCCAGAAATGGTTCGCCCGTTTAAAGTGCCATGGTATCCTGTGTTTCCAATTGCCGCATTGCTGATTGCGATTATTTCATTTGTTGCTATGACGATTTTTAATATGAAGCTTGCTATTATTTATTTTGTATTGATAGGAATTTGTTACCTGGCTTTTAAAGTGTTTAAAAAATAAAGTATTATAATTCTAAATTTCGCAGATCAAAGAAAATTATATGAATACCAATGATATTCTCCAGTATGTAAAAGAACATCCATCCGGCAAAGTAAAAATCGCCTTTACTGATATAGATGGCATTTTGCGGGGTAAATATATTTCTACAGAAAAATTTGTTTCAGTGGCTGATAGCAGTACAAATTTTTGTAACGTGATTTTTGGATGGGATTCAGGTGATGCTGCTTATAATAATGTTGAATATACAGGCTGGCATACGGGCTATCCTGATGCTCCTGCTAAAATAGACTTGTCAACATTTAGAAAGATACCCTGGGAAGATGATATCCCATTTTTTCTTGGAGAAATGATTGAGGTAAACGGAGAGCCATCACATGTTTGCCCCAGGCAATTATTAAAAAAAGTTTTGAAAGATGCAGAGCAGGAAGATTATCTGCCATACTTTTCACAGGAATTTGAATGGTACAATTTTGCAGAAACGCCGCAAAGTATTTACGATAAACAATTTAAAAATCTTACGCCACTCACTCCGGGCATGTTCGGCTATTCGTTACTTCGCAGCTCATTACAGAACCCTTATTTCACCGATCTTTTTGATTTGCTCAAAAAATTTGATGTTCCACTGGAGGGCCTGCATACGGAAACAGGCCCGGGTACTTATGAAGCTGCCATCACCTATTCTGAAATAATTGAGGCAGCTGACAGGGCAGTGTTATTTAAATCAGCAGTAAAAGAAATTGCGTACAGGCATGGCTGTATGGCGACATTCATGGCGAAGATTAATGAAAATTTGCCGGGTTGCGGTGGGCACGTACATCAAAGCTTATGGGATAAAAATGGGATAAAAAATCTTTTTTATAATGATAAAGATTCAATGAAAATGAGCGGGCTGATGAAAAGTTATATCGCAGGACAGTTGCATTGCCTGCCTTATATTTTGCCCATGTTTGCGCCGGTAATTAATAGTTATAAACGCCTGGTTGAAGGTGCATGGGCGCCCACAACGCTTACATGGGGACTTGATAATAGAACGGTAGCAATACGTGTTTTATCAGGCAGTAATAAATCATGCAGGTTAGAAACAAGAGTAATCGGGTCAGATGTAAATCCATATTTAGCTATGGCTGCTTCGCTTGCTTCCGGCCTGTATGGAATAAAAAATAAATTGAAATTAAAACAACCTGCCACTATTGGAAATGGTTATAAAGATTATTCAAATGAAGTGCTTCCAAAAACATTGGATGAAGCTACTCAAAGAATGAAGCAATCATCAGTTGCAAAAGAAATATTGGGAGAAAAATTTGTTGCCCATTTTGTTCAAACCCGTGAATGGGAATGGAATCAACATCTTAAAGCAGTTACAGATTGGGAGTATAAAAGATATTTTGAGCTTATATGATATTATTTTTTCACACAAATACGAAAGGAAAATATGAAGTCGCGAAGGAGCATTTCTGGCGGCTTTGCTTCTTATTTATCTTTGCGTGAAACTGGTTTTTAAACATTTATAAATGACTTTCGATACAATTTATCAATACAATTTTCCAACTACCATTCGCTTTGGCGCAGGTGCCAGCAAAGAGCTTGGAGATTATCTTATAAAAAATAACATATTAAAGCCTCTTATTGTTACTGACCCGAATGTTGCACAACTTGATTTTTTCAAAGAAATAATTAGTGATCTTAAAAAGAAAAATATATCTATAGAAGTTTTTAATGATATACATAAAAACCCTGTAAAGCCTGATGTGTACAAAGGCACAGAGGTATATGATGCAACGCAGCGTAATGCTATAATAGGCATTGGTGGCGGTGCAGCGCTGGATGTTGCAAGAGCAATTGTATTAAGGGTAAACCACAGGGAGGATCTTTTTAAATATGATGATCTTATTGGCGGAGACGTTTATGTCACCAACGATGTCCCGCATTTTATTACCATCCCTACTACTGCTGGTACAGGTAGTGAAGTAGGAAGAAGTGCTATAATCTCTGATGAAATAACACATCAAAAGAAAATTCTTTTTTCTCCGAAGCTATTGGCAAAAATTGTTTTTGCCGATCCGTTATTAACTATGGAGTTACCTCCTTTTATTACAGCAGCCACCGGCATGGATGCATTAACGCATAACATGGAAGCGTTCCTTGCTAAAATGCCACACCCTATGTGCGACGGAATTGCTTTGGAAGGCATTTCGTTAATAAATGATTCTTTGGAAAAAGCCGTGAACAATCCTGATCTTGAATCGAGGAGTAAAATGCTCATCGCTTCATTGATGGGTGCAGTTGCTTTTCAAAAAGGATTGGGTGTGGTTCATTCATTGGCACATCCTCTTTCATCTTTGCTGGATACACACCACGGCTTGGCTAATGCGGTAAATATTCCTTATGGTATGCAGTTTAATATTAAAGGATTTGAAAATAAATTTGTAAGGATCGCCAGGACTCTCACTTTAAAAGAAGAAACTGGTGAGGCTGTTGTAAAATATTTATTTGATCTTAACTCAAAAATAAATATCCCACATAGGCTATCTGATATTGGAGTGAGAGAGGCACATATAGAAACACTGGCCGATCTTGCGATAGCAGATTTCGCACATCCAAATAATCCCAAGCCGGTGAGCAGGGAAAATTTTAAACAATTGTATTTAAAAGGCCTTTAGAATTGTATGTTATTAAAAAAATAAAATGAATAAAATTATTATTGGCATAAGTGAAGGTTCTAAATATTTCAATTATGAAAAATGGATTAAGGAAGAAACAGGTGTTGAAATAATCAAACTTAGTTATCCGCAAAATAATTTTAATGATATTCAAAAATGCAATGGAATTATATTGACGGGCGGCCATGATATAAATCCCCGCTTGTATAACCAGCCGGAATTTCTTTCGTATTGTAACCCTAATGATATTGATGAAAAAAGGGATGAATTTGAATGGCAAATTTTGCAGCATATTGAAGAGACTCAAAAACCTTTATTAGGAATTTGCAGGGGACTACAATTAGCAAATGTCTTTTATGGGGGTACATTAATACCTGATATTCCCGCATTTGGAAAATTCAATCATTCAAAAATTGCAGAAACAAAAGACAGGGAACACATGATTATAGTTGATACTAATTCGGCTTTATACAAAATTATTGGCGAAGAAAAAGGTGTGATAAATAGTGGCCACCATCAAAGTATTGACATGCCTGGCTTTGGGTTGGTTGCAAATGCTATGTCGCCTGATGGAATTATTGAAGGGCTTGAAAGAAAGGATGCAGATGGAAGAGCGTTCATGTTATTGGTACAATGGCATCCCGAAAGAATGTTAAACCAGCAAAGCGCATTTTCAAAAAGCATTAAAGAAAGTTTTTTAAATGCTGTAAGAAATACAAATTAATTCTGATCTAAAATTAGCGGTGAAGTATCTTACTAATTAATAAATAGATAATGCAAATAATTAACCCCGCAACAGAAGAAATTATCATCAAATTGGAGGAAGACTCAAAAGAAAGTATTGCGGTAAAATTTCAATCATTACAACTGGCACAACCGGGTTTTCAAAAAACTTCTCTTGCGGAAAGAACACAAATTTTAAAAACTTTTGCTGGTCTTTTGAGAAAAAATATAGAGCATCTTGCTGCAACTCTTACAAGCGAAGTTGGCAAACCGCTACAGCAATCACGCAATGAAATAAACGGAGCAATCAATCGCATCCAGTGGCTTACAGAAAACGCAAATAAATATTTGGCTGATGAAATAATGAATACGGAAAAAGGCCTGGAAGAAAAAATTTCTTACGAACCACTTGGTGTTATATGCAATATATCGGCATGGAATTATCCTTACCTGGTGGGTGTAAATGTATTTGTTCCGGCATTGCTGGCAGGCAATGCAGTAATGTATAAACCCTCTGAATACGCAACGCTAACAGGAATGGAAATTGAAAAATTGTTGAAAGAGTCAGGCATTCCCGAAAATATTTTTCATGTATCAGTTGGTGCAAAAGAAGTTGGTGAATTATTATTGGGTATTCCTTTTGACGGGTATTTTTTCACCGGTTCCTATAAAACAGGAAAGTACATTTATGAAAAGGTAGCACCTAAAATGGTACCATGTCAATGCGAACTAGGTGGGAAAGACCCTTTGTATGTTGCAGGTGATATAGCGGATATAAAATCAGTTGCAGCCTCAACAGCAGATGGCGCCTTTTACAATAATGGCCAAAGCTGCTGTGCTGTAGAAAGAATTTATGTTCACGAAGACATTTATGATAATTATGTTGATGAATTTGTAAAAGAAGTGCAATCGTGGAAGATTGGTTTGCCGACAGAAGAAGGAATTTATTTTGGTCCATTGAGCAGGAAAGAACAGCTTGCTGTTTTGGAACAGCAGGTAAGTGATGCAAAACAAAAGGGGGCACAAATTGTAACAGGAGGAAAACGCATTGACCGGAAAGGATATTTTTTTGAACCCACAATTATTACAAATGTTAATCATGAAATGCTTGTAATGAAGGATGAATCGTTTGGGCCAATCATTGGTATAATGAAAGTAAAGAGTGATGAAGAAGCCATTCGATTAATGCAGGATACAGAATATGGTTTAACAGCTTCTGTATACAGCCCAGATAAATCAAAAGCACAAAATATTTTACAGCTAGTAGATACCGGAAGCGGTTATTGGAACTGCTGTGATCGTGTGAGTGCCTCACTTCCATGGAGCGGAAGGAAACATTCCGGCTTTGGCGCTACTCTCTCACATATAGGGCTACGTGCTTTTACAAAACCTAAAGCGTGGCATTTGCGCAGTTGATCAAAATTGTTTTAGAATTTACATCCCAAACAATCCTTTATTCAAAAGCTGCAAAGTCTTTTCTTTATTATCCCTTGAAATAAGAATAGAAATGTTATGCTGGCTTCCCCCGTAACTAACCATTCGTACAGGGATACCGGATAAAGTAGTAAAAACTTTTGCAAGAACATCCTTTGTTTGGGTAACCTGGTTTCCTACAATTGACACAATAGTTTGGTCAGTGTCCACTTCTATAGTTCCATACAATTCCAGCTCTTTTATGATCTCATTTAAGTAAGCATCATTATCAATAGTGAGTGATACTGCTACTTCCGAGGTAGTTACCATATCTATAGCAGTTTGATATTTCTCAAATACTTCAAATATTTTTCTTAAAAAACCATATGCAAGAAGCATCCGGCTACTTTTAATTTTAATAGCCGTAATAAAATCTTTTGCGGCAACTGCCTTCACGCCCACACTGCCGGCTTCGCTCACAATAAGAGTACCGGGAGCATCAGGGTCCATTGTGTTCAATAATCGCACAGGGAAATTAAAATATTGTGCAGGCCAAATACTGGCAGGATGCAAAATTTTAGCTCCAAAATAAGCAAGCTCTGCTGCTTCATCAAAACTAAGACGGCTTATAGGTTTTGTCTTTTTTACTATTCTCGGATCATTGTTGTGCATGCCATCTATATCAGTCCATATCTCACAAACTGTTGCCCCTATGGCACCCGTAATTAGAGAAGCAGTGTAGTCGCTGCCACCGCGTTTCAGGTTATCAACTTCACCCCTTGCATTGCGGCAAATATATCCCTGCGTAAGAAAAAGATTGCTGTCTTTATGTTTCTTTAAAATTTGGGAGAGTTTAACTTTTATACTTCCTACCTGTGGTTCCCCTGTAGGATCAATAGTCATAAAATCAAGTGCGGGAAGCCAGGTATGCTTAATTTTTTTTTCTTCAAGAAAGACACTAAAGAGCTTCGTGCTTAACAACTCTCCCTGCGCAAGTATGTCTTTATTTAAGGCTTCACTGTAAGATATTTTAAGAATGATATTCAGAAATTCAAAATGCTCTGCGATTATATTTTTTGCTTTGCTGTAACCTTCCTCACTTTTTACAAGTTGAATTATAAAATTCTGATAGTGCAATTCCAGCGCATCAATCCTTTGTTTTGCAGAAACTCTTTCACCTTTATTAAGAGATTGGCTTATTTCAGTTAGGGAATTTGTGGTGCCGCTCAATGCGCTTAATACAACAATTTTTGGCTCCTCATCTTTGGTAATAAGTTTTGCGATCTCGTTCATTCTTTCAGGCTTACCAACGCTGGTACCTCCGAACTTCATTACTTTCATTTCTTTCCTCCGGTATTTTTTATTGAATAGAGTTGCAAATGTAGCATATAGCGGGAATTTTTATCATCCCATCTCGCCTGACTTAAAGTATGTATGAAAAATATCTGTCTGGCTACCTATCAAAAAAATCAAATTATTTTAAGACAACACCAAATTTTTTGCCGAGTTCACAAAGATCTTCAATTACAGGGTTTAGAAGTGAAATACCATTCTTCATACTTTCTTTTTCAAATTCAGCTTCCGGCTCTCCGGGTACATACACACGTTTCTGGCCTTCAACAGGTACCGAAGTTCTAAATCTTTCAATCCACTTATCCATGTGGAATTTAAACTCATCTGCTGGCCTGAAGGCATCAATCCGCATGGCACCAAAAAAATGACCGATACCTTCGCCCGGCATATTTTCAGGCATAGGCACATAAGCGGGAAAGGGTGGTACCCAGGGGCCGTAATTTGCCCCACTGAAGATTGCAGAAAATATATCAACGATTGACCCCAGTGCATATCCTTTATGGCTTCCATGCTCTCTGTCCCCTCCAAGTGGTAATAATGCCCCTCCATGCTTAAGTTCACTGGCATTTGATGAAGGTGCGCCGGTTTTCGTCTGTACCCAGCCGTTAGGAGCTATTTTATTTTTTCGCTGAAGGTTTTCCAGCTTTCCGTTTGCTGCTGCGGCTGTAGCAAAATCAGCAACAAATGGTTGCTCTTTTCCGGCCGGTATGGCAACGGCAATTGGATTCGTTCCCAATAATCTTTCAACAGAAAAGGTAGGTGCAACTAATGCAGATGCGTTTGTCATGGCAATTCCTGTCATATCGTATTGCAATGCCATCATTGCATGTATTCCTGCGATTCCAAAATGATTACTATTTTTTACACTTACCCATCCTGTTCCTGCTTGCAGGGCTTTATCAATAGCAACTTTCATAGCAAATGGAGCAACTATAAGCCCCAAACCTTTATCACCATCAACCACGGCGGTTGACAGTGTTTCGTGTACGATTTTAATATCAGGGTTCGTATTTATTCTCTTTGCCTCCCATAACCGCACATAGCCCGAAAGCCTGGCTATACCATGGCTATCCACGCCGCGAAGATCTGCAGATAACAAAATAGTTGCTGCTGTATCCGAATCTTTTTCATTACAGCCAATCTTCAAAAATATTTTTTGAACAAAAGAAAATAATTGAGAATAACTATACTTTTCAGGCATGCGACAAATGTAAGCGATGATTTTAGTTTTCGGGTTTTAGAATTAAGATTTTAGATTTGCGGGAATGAGAATTGACTATTGGCTATTGATACAACGACATGCACTAATTAACCGATCAACTAATAAACCAATTAACAAATCCGGATGGGAAGAATTTTTGAAGTAAGAAAATCCACCATGTTTGCCAGGTGGGATAAAATGGCCAAACAATTTACACGCATTGGTAAAGAGATAGACATTGCGGTAAAGCAAGGAGGTCCTGATCCTGATAACAACTCTGCTTTACGCCGATGTATTATTAATGCCAAGGCGGTAAATATGCCGAAGGACCGTGTGGAAGCGGCGATAAAGCGGGCAATGGGAAAGGATAAAACTGATTACCACGAAATGCTTTATGAAGGATACGCACCGCATGGCGTAGCATTGCTTGTAGAAACCGCAACTGATAATCCTACAAGAACGGTAGCCAATGTGCGCATGCATTTTAATAAGGCAAACGGCTCACTTGGTACGAGCGGAAGTGTTGCTTTTACTTTCAACCATATGGGAGAGTTTAAAATAAAAAATGAAAATCTTGATATAGAAGGCCTTGAACTCGACCTTATAGATTCAGGGCTTGAGGAAATAGGAGAAGACAGGGAAGGCAATATTATTATACGCACACCTTTTAATGAGTTCGGCCACATGAGTAAAGCCCTGGAAGAGAAAAAGATTAATGTAATAACAGCAGAGCTAACCCGAATTCCTTCCAACACAATTGAACTTCCTGAAGACCATGCTAATGAAGTTTTAAAACTCGTAGACCACCTTGAGCAGGATGATGATGTACAAAAAGTGTATCATAACCTGAAATAATTCTTAACTAGATATTGCTGATATTTTTTTGGAGAAATAGCTGTCTTCTTAACAGCTGCATAAGTATAAATAACTTTGACCAATTGGTTTTGTGTAATAAAGCTGAAAACTGCATCTTAACTTCTAAATGAATTCAATACAACCATGAGGTTGTGTTTTTAATCTTTAACAAAAATTAATTTACATGTCTTTTTATAAAATTTTAATTCAAAGATTTGCCCTAATACTTTTTTCCTTTTTTTCTTTTTTAATAGTTACAGCGCAAAAACCAACCAATAACTACAATATGCAATGGAAAAAAATTGATGAGCTTGTAAGTAAAGGATTAACTAAATCCGCATTAACAGAGGTTGATAAAATTTATACTGCTGCTAAAAAAAGCAACAATAATCCGCAGGTCATTAAATCACTATTGTATAAAATAACACTGAAACAAAATATTGAGGAAGATGCATCAGTAAAAAGTATTGATACTTTGGAAGATGAAATTAAAAGCTCAAAAGAACCTGCCAAGTCAATCCTGCAAAGTATAACTGCGGAGATGTATTTGAATTATTTTCAACAGAACCGGTATAAGTTTTACAATCGAACCAATACAATTGATTTCAATAAAAAAGATATTGCCACCTGGACAACCGATGACTTGCATAAAAGAATCGGAGACTTATATGTTGCCTCAATAAACAATGAAAATCTTTTAAAAGAAACAAAGCTGGAACCTTTTGATGCTATAATAATGAAAGGTAATGTGCGGTATCTCAGGCCTACACTTTATGATTTATTTGCTCACCGGGCTTTGGATTATTTTAAAAGTGACGAACGGGATGTAACGAGGCCGGCGTATGCTTTTGAAATAAAAGATAAAGAAGCGTTCGCTCCTGCGCCTTTATTTATAAAACACGCGTTTTTTACAAAAGATTCGGCATCACTACATCAAAAGGCATTATTGATTTTACAGGAATTACTAAGCTTTCATTTAAATGACAGTAAACCTGATGCATTTATTGATGCTGATATTGAACGTATCAATTTTGTTTACCAGTATAGTGTTATAGAAAATAAGGAAGAGCTCTATATCGACGCATTAAAAAATATTAGTCAAAAATTTAGCGACAACCCGGCATCTGCACAGGCTTCATTTATGCTTGCGCAGGAAATCTATAACAAAGCTTCCCAAACATTGCTACAGCAGGATTCTACCAACTTATATTCAGTAAGGAAGACAAAAGAAATGCTGGATGCAATTGTAAAAAAATTCCCTGCGAGTGAAGGAGGCATCAATGCAAAAAATTTGCTCAATCAAATTTTACATCCGCAAATAAATTTGACTACAGAAAAAGTGAATGTGCCAGGATTTCCATTCCGTACTTTAGTTACTTATAAAAATTTTAATACAATTTATTTCCGGCTGATTGAGTTAACTCCACAACTAAAAAAAGAGATTACGAAAAATTATAACAACGACCAGCTATTTCAAATATTAACCACAACTAAAAGTCTCAAAAACTGGAGACAGAATCTGCCAGCCGCTGATGATTATCTTTCTCATTCGGTTGAAGTAAAAATTGACGCTTTACCTGTTGCAGAGTATGCATTGCTTGGCAGCGCCAGCGAAGATTTCAGCCTTGATAAAAACCCACTCGCTGTTCAATATTTTTATGTTTCTGATATTAGCTTTATCAATAGCGGGCTTCAATATTTTATTTTAAACCGTACAACGGGGCAGCCATTGGAAGCGGCTAAAGTGCAGGTTTGGAGCCAGCAATATGATTATAATGATCGCGATAATAAATTGATAAAACAGGAACTATTAACAACAGATAAAAATGGCTATGTAAAACTAAGCACTTCTAAAAAAGATGAAAACAGGAATGTAAGACTTGAGATTAATTATAAAAAGGATAAGTTGTTTCTGGATGATCTTCAATACACTTATAATTATTATGGCAATGCCAATGATGATGATAATTATGAAGATCAGAAAGAATATGATGAAGACAAAGCGAAAGTATTTTTATTTACCGACAGAAGCATTTATCGTCCGGGGCAATTAGTTTATTTTAAAGGAATTGGTGTTACAAAAGATTGGAAAACGAAAAAGCCCCAATTACTTCAATCAAAAGATTCACTTACGATAATTCTTAATGATGCCAACGGCCAGAAAGTAGATTCTATGAAAGTTTACTTAAATGAATTTGGTTCTTTCAATGGCAAGTTTCGGTTACCTGAAAATAAATTAAATGGCGAGTTTGATTTAGATATAAAAGAACTGCAGAATTCTTCCGTATCATTTTCTGTTGAAGAATATAAACGTCCAAAGTTTTATACTCAATTTGATACACTAAAGGGAAGTTACAGGGTAAATGATACAGTAACGATTACCGGTTTTGCCAAAGCGTATGCCGGTAATAATATTGACGGCGCAAAAGTTTCTTACCGGGTAACAAGAGTAGCCAGGTTCCTTTATCCATGGATGTTCTGGGGCAAAGGGTTTCCTCAAACGCAACCGCTGGAAATTATACATGGCGAAATAGAAACTGATGCTGATGGAAAGTTCACAATACAATTTGCGGCAATTCCAGACCTTAGTCTTGATAAAAAAACTGATCCTGTTTTTGACTACAAAGTGGACGCAGATGTTACCGATATAAATGGAGAAACAAGAAGCGGTGATATTACCGTTCCTGTTGGTTATAAAGCACTAAATCTACAGATTAGTTTACCACAAGGTGATGTTGTAAATATTGATAGTTTTAAAAATATTATTGTTACCAGTAAAAATTTAAGCGATCAGCCTGAAACAGTAAAAGCCGATATAAAAATTTATAAACTACAGCCACCCGATCGATTGATTCGGGAAAGGCTTTGGGCGCAACCTGATAAATTCATTTTAACAAAAAGTGAATTCATCCAATATTTTCCAAACGATGAATATAAAAATGAAACTAAAAAAGAATCATGGTTGAAAGTGGGATTAGTTTTTGAAAAAACTGATAGTGTTTCCCTCAATTCTCAATTCTCAATTCTCAATTCAAACTTATCTTTGCAAATTAAAATGTTTTAGTTTGGATAAACAGAAAGTCATTTTTGAAGATCTTGGAATTGTTCATTATAAATCAGCGT
>JBBSEV010000090.1:0-13110 GCA_038239385.1 Chitinophagales bacterium | reverse complement strand
TATCCTGACATGGCATCCTATTTTGCTTATCAAACATTTACCGGAGCAATCATGCATTTAATAATATTAGGAATTATCATGGGGTGGTTGCTTGGACTAATAGGTGGTCTTACAGGAAAATTATTTAGTCTTAAGCTAAACCCAACAAACAACCAGAATCTATAAGGTGACTTGATTTTTACAATAACTTTCCTAATATGAAAACAGAATTTTTAGGTATCATTCCTGTTCTTCCGTCTGCTGACATTTCAAGAGATATTGCATGGTACACAGAAAAAGTAGGGTTTAAAGAAATGTTTTCAGACCAAATGTATGCCGGTCTTTACAGAGAAAACATTTATATTCATTTACAATGGCATGCCGACACGCAAAGTGACCCATTACCCGGTGGATCAGTAATAAGAATTGATGTAAAAAATTTAAGGCCTTTCTTTGAAGACTTAATACAGCGAGGCACAATAACTCAAGACGCTTTAAAGCTCAACACGCCTTGGAACACAAATGAATTCGGCTTCTTTGACCTAAATAAAAATGCTATTTTTTTTATGGAAAGCACCGGTTAACTCTTTGAATATAATTTTCAGCGACCGATAATTAAACCTTTGCCTGACACTGAAAAATTATTAAGAAAGTTGGAAAATGCGGTTAGACCGTTTGGATTTGTGCCTTTGTCTTTGAAATGTATCAAGCATTGCCGGTGCTTGTAATTTCAGTTGGGACTATACAACGAACGAAGAATACATTTGGCGATTTGCAGACGTGGGTTGGTGAAAATAAATTATTCTTCCATCTTTGAACAATAATATATCATTCCAAAAAATATTCATCCGTTCCATGTTCCGTCCCCTAAAAACTAAAAAAGCCTTGACAATTAATGTTACCAAGCCTTAACAACTAATTTCAGTACCACGTACGGGATTCCCTGCTTGACTGCATCAAGCAGGCAGGGAACCCGTGATTTCTCCCATTTCGTCAAATCGTTTTTTTAGCCATTTTTTTCCGGCGGTAGACTTCAGGTATTTTTCTCTGATTCTTGCAATAGCCCAATCGGAATGTTCTTCAGTATATATTATCTTCCAGGGAAGATGTGTTTTAGTATATCGGTTCTTACCAGAATTATGTTCTTTTAATCTATTAAGGACATTCAACGCCATACCCACGTAAGTTGCCTTTTCTTTTAAACTCAATAAAACATATACAGTAACCATGATACAAATAACAAGAGGCTGTCTCAAATTCTTGAGCCAGCCTCTTTGTTGTACCACGTACGGGATTCCCTGCCTGACTGCGTCAAGCAGGCAGGGAACCCGTGATTTCTCCCATTTCGTCAAATCGTTTTTTTAACCATTTTTTTCCGGCGGTAGACTTCAGGTATTTCGCTCTGATTCTTGCAATAGCCCAATCGGAATGTTCTTCAGTATATATTATCTTCCAGGGAAAATGTGCTTTAGTATATCGGTTCTTACCAGAATTATGTTCTTTTAATCTATTAAGGACATTCAAAGCCATACCCACGTAAGTTGCTGTGTCTTTTAAACTCAATAAAACATATACAGTAACCATGATACAAATAACAAGAGGCTGTCTCAAATTCTTGAGCCAGCCTCTTTGTTGTACCACGTACGGGATTCGAACCCGTGATTCCTCCGTGAAAGGGAGGCGTCTTAACCCCTTGACCAACGCGGCAGATTTTATTAAGGGACGGCAAAGATAACCTTAGGTGCTTTTGCCGCCAAATTATTCTTAATTGTTTAAATACATTTTTGAATAGATTCATCCATTCAAAACTGTTGAATAAATTCACATTATAGAAATGGAAAATAGAAAATTAAAACTTTGGACACGGTATTCCTTTATATCCTGAAGGGCGCTTAATATAAATGAGTGATATCTCCATACCTCCGCGGCTTTGTGAGCCGGCTTTTAGATCTGAAATATTTACATCGTAGGAAGCACCAATACGCATTCCTCCAAACTCTAATCCCAGGTAGGGAATGATGGCATCATTTACACGATACCAGGAGCCAATATAGAAGTTGGAAGGGCTGGTACTTTGTGGATCTATTGTGGCAGCGATTGCACCACCAAAAGTTACTTCAGAAGATTTATTTTGAACCTGGTAGATGCCACTTGTATGAAGAGTTAGTTGATCAGATACCGGGAAATACCCGCCTCCACTTATTGTTGTACGGGCAGCTATATTCCAGTTTCCCCCTTTAAAACTTTCTTTAGGACGATTGATATGATACATGGATGCGCCAATGTAAAAATTATTTGCATCGTTGGTTGAACCCGTATAGATAATTCCCGCATTTACATCCAAATAATTTATATTAAGATTAGCGCTGTTGAAAATATCCTGGGTTACGCCTGTGAAACCAAAGGGTGTAAGCTGATCTTCAAATAATAGTTTGCTGTTATCCAATCGCTTTTGTCCATAAGTTCCCTGGAAACCTATACCAATTTGCTGAAAACCATCTTCGTCTAATGCTTTATGATAGGAAGTAGATAATCCAAGATAATTGTTTGTGAGAACACCACCACCCGCTTTATCAGTAAGTGCCAATATTCCTATTCCCCATGTATCGTAATCAGGAAGCCTGTTTTTTAAAACAGCAAAATCAACACTTAAGGTTGAAGTTGTGTAAACATTATTAAAGGCTGGCCATTGATTACGGTAATTGCCGGCAACACGCAATGTTCCATCAAATTTACCCGTCAACGCCGGGTTCAAGGTAAGTGGTGAAGCAAAAAACTGGGAAAAATGCGGATCCTGTGCGTTTACAAAAAAACTAAAGCATACAAGGAAAAGGAAGGTACAGGTATATTTTTTCATCTTAAGCGAAAGTTCAGGATTTAAAGATAAGTTTTATTTTTATCTGGAAGAAGAAAGCTAAAAATGAATTTTCTTATAAAGACATCATTATTCAATCAAAGAATGATTAAATAAAGAAAGATTCAGGCATTGCCTTATTGAAGAAAATTACATTTGTACTTTTACGCCATAAGCAAGATCTCCGGCATCTCCCAGACCTGGAACTATGTATCCTTTAGCAGTTAATTCATCATCAATATCGCCACACCATATACTTGCTTTTGGTTCGGCACGAAGCACATATTCAATACCAACGGTACAGGCAAGTGCGCACACGATATGGATTTCAGAAGGGCTGCCTTCTTCGCGAATAAATTGCAATGTTTTTACCAGCGAAGCTCCGGTGGCAACCATTGGATCTGAAATAATGACGACACGATCTTCCATTTCAGGACAACTAATATAGCCAAGGCTAATTTCAAAACTGCCATCAGGCCGGTGTTTTCTATAGGCACTTATAAAAGCATTATCTGCTTTATCAAAATAATTAAGCAGGCCATTGTGCATAGCAAGGCCTGCACGTAAAATTGTGGCCAATACTGGTTGTTTATCTAAAACCTTACAGGTAGATATACCCAAAGGTGTAGTAACTTCTCTTTCAACCCATGAAAGTTTTTTACTTATTTCATAAGCGCTTACCTCACCAATCTTTTCAAGGTTGTTGCGAAATCGTAAACGGTCTTCCTGCATTTCAACATCTCTTAATTCACTCAGCCAGTTGCTTACCAGGGAATGTTTTTCACTGAGATTAATTACCATAGCTTAAATTTTAATGTTGGTTTTAAGGTGAGGCTTCAATACTTAAAGTTATAAATTTGAACAAATCTAAAATCTAAAAGTTTAAACCGTCAAATAAAATACGCTTATGGTTTACAAAGTGATTGGATTAATGAGTGGCAGTTCTCTTGACGGACTTGATATAGTTTTTACAGAATTGCAGGAAACAGCAGGAAAATGGCACTATGAAATTATTAATTCAGTGTGTATTGAATATGATAAAACATGGCAAAAAAAATTGAGAGAGGCAATTGATTTGAAGGCAATAGATTACCAATTATTACATACAGAATATGGAAAGTTCATTGGTGAAAAAATTAATGAATTTATAGAGGCAAATAATTTACAACATAAAGTAAACCTGGTATCATCACATGGGCATACAACATTTCATTTACCTGAAAAAAAAATGACCCATCAACTTGGTGAAGGCGCCGCAATAGCAAGTGAAACCAAGCTCCCCGTAATAAGTGATCTCCGTTCTATGGATATTGGTTTTGGTGGCCAGGGCGCACCAATAGTACCGATCGGAGAAAAGCTATTATTTATTGATTATAATTATTTTTTAAATCTTGGAGGTATTGCTAACCTTTCTATTCATAAAGAAGCCAATGTAATTGCCTTTGACGTATGCGTGGCTAACAGGGTATTTAATATGTTAGCTGAAGAAAAGGGTGTTCCTTATGATGATGAAGGAACCATTTCTGCACGAGGGAAAATAAATATGACGCTGTTAGAAAAAATAAATTCCCTGGAGTATTTTAAACTTCCTTATCCTAAATCATTGGCAAATGGTTTTGGAACTGATCTTATTTTTCCAATCATTAAATCTTTTGAAATAAATACTGAAGATGCCTTAGCAACTTTTACAGAGCACATATGTATTCAAATAAAAAATTCTCTTGAACCTTTTAAAAAAGAAGAGAAGCAACCATTGTTTATAACGGGAGGCGGCGCCTTCAATACTTTCTTAATTGGCAGGCTAAGAAAAAAACTTGATGAAATAAATTTTGAAATACATATACCGGAAGATGAAGTGGTAAAATATAAAGAAGCCCTTATAATGGCGCTGCTCGGAATATTAAGGTGGCGGGAACAATATACTGTTCTTGCTTCTGTAACAGGGGCATCCCGAAATAGTATTGGTGGTGCAATGTGGTTGGGTACTGATGCCTGAGTATGAATTGTATTTTAACGAATTTGTTTTAACAGATTTGTTTTAACAGATTCGTTTTTTTATTTTGATTAATTTTCTTTTCTAAAAAATCATTTACATGAAAAAATCTTTTTTTCTTTTCCCAATTTTTCTTTTTGTTTTATTCTCTTGCAATAGTGATGGCGAAAAAAAAATTAATGCTGAAAAAGAAAGTTACCAGGAAACAAAAAACTCGCTTTTGATTAAAGAACAAAAAAATCCTGTAAATTTTTTAACCGTACACGGAAATGATAAACGGAATTTTTTTGGCCAAACTGTGGTGAAATGCGTTATAAAAAACAACGCTACAGTCGCCACTTATAAAGACGTAGATCTGCAATTATCTTTTTATAGCAAGACAAATGCATTGCTTGAAACCGATAAAGAAACTGTATTTGAAGTAGTGCCTCCCGGCCAATCAAAAAATTTTAAAACAAAATATTTTGCACCTAAGGGAACCGATAGTGTGGCGCTGGAAGTATTGGGGGCAAAGGTTGTGATGGAATAATTTACAATGCATTAGGTGAAATATATAGGTGAATAAATTGTAGTTCAAAGCCTGCATTCGCTTGTAAAATCATAAAGAAAAAAGGAGCAAGATTTCTCTTACTCCTTTAGTAATTTAGTTATTTCACTATTATCTTATTGCCAATTAATTTACTCTTCCTCATCATACGCCATTGCTTCCTTGGCCGTCATCAATAATTCATATTCCTCTTTGCTACCTACGATCATATTTTCAAATTCTCTAAGTCCTGTTCCTGCAGGTATGGGGTGACCAGTAATTACATTTTCTTTCAACCCGAGCATGGTATCTGTTTTGCCTTGTATGGCGGCAGATGATAATACTTTAGTTGTTTCCTGGAATGATGCTGCAGATATCCAGCTTTGGGTACCAAGAGACGCTTTTGTAATACCCAGCAACAACGGTGAAGAAGTTGCCGGCCTTGCGTCGCGAAATTCTACTGTCTTTTTATCGGCACGGCGCAACACTGAATTTTCTTCTCTCACCTCACGCAAAGTAATTATTTTTCCAGGGCGCATTTTTGTGCTATCACCTGACTCAGTAACTACTTTTTTATCAAATATCCAATCGTTCTCTGTATTAAAATCATACCTGTCTTCAGTATCTCCTTCAAGGAATTTTGTATCGCCTGCATCTTCAATTGTAATTTTGCGCATCATCTGGCGAACGATTACTTCAATATGCTTATCATTAATTTTCACACCCTGCAAGCGATAAACTTCCTGTATTTCATTCACTACATATTCCTGAACTGCGAAAGGCCCTTTGATAGAAAGTATATCTGCAGGCGCTATCTGTCCATCAGATAATGCAACACCCGCTTTTATAAAGTCACCATCCTGGGCAAGTATCTGGCGTGTAAGAGGAACAAGATATTTTTTGATAACACCATCTCTGGCTTCAACAATTATTTCCCTGTTCCCACGCTTAATATTTCCAAACGATACCACACCATCAATTTCTGAAACCACAGCAGGGTTACCAGGATTTCTTGCTTCAAACAATTCTGTTACGCGGGGTAAACCTCCGGTAATATCTCTTAATTTACCAAGTACCCTCGGTATTTTCACAACAACCTGACCGGCCCTCACTTCTTCTTCTTCTTCCATGATTATGTGCGAGCCAACTGGAAGATTATAGCTTTTAGATTCTTTTTTACCTTGAATTAAAAGGGAAGGTATGCGTGCCTTGTCTTTTGTTTCAATTACCACTTTTTCCCTGTGACCTGTTTGTTCATCTGCTTCTTCACGATAAGTAATTCCGTCAGCAATGTTTTCAAATTTCACAGCCCCATCTATTTCAGAAACAATTACATTATTAAATGGATCCCATGTACAAATTACATCACCCTTCGTAACCTTTTGACCATCCTTTACATTTAAGGTAGCGCCATAAGGAACATTATTCGTGATTAGAAGCCTGTCATTTTTAACATCCATTATTCTTACCTCACCGGTACGCCCTATTACAACTTTAGATTTTTCTCCGGCATTATTTACTGCGTCTACCGTACGCAATCCATCAAATTGAATAGTACCATCAAATTTCGCAGCAAGAGTAGATTCCACTGAAGCAGAACCTGCAACACCACCAACGTGGAATGTACGAAGTGTAAGCTGTGTACCCGGCTCCCCGATTGATTGTGCGGCAATAATCCCAACTGCATCTCCTTTTTGCGCAGTATAACCTGATGCAAGATTTTTACCATAGCATTTTACACATACTCCGCGACGACTCTCGCAGGTAAGCACCGAACGAATTTCTACACTTTCCACACCGGCTTCATCTATACTGCGGGCAATTTCTTCTGTTATATTTCCACCTGCTTCTACTATCAATTCTTCAGAGAGAGGACTATATACATTATGCAGCGAAGTCCTTCCTAAAATTCTATCATACAACGGCTCGATCACATCTTCATTATCTTTCAATGCCGAAGTAGCAATACCTCTTAAAGTGCCACAATCCTCTTCGTTTATAACTACATCCTGAGCTACGTCAACAAGCCTTCTTGTTAAGTAGCCTGCATCTGCGGTTTTCAAAGCCGTATCAGCAAGCCCTTTACGTGCACCATGGGTTGAAATGAAATATTCCAATACATTTAGCCCATCTTTAAAATTGGAGAGGATAGGGTTCTCAATAATTTCACTTCCTGAGCTACCGGACTTACGAGGCTTAGCCATTAAACCCCTGATACCTGCCAACTGTTTAATCTGTTGCTTGGAACCCCTTGCTCCTGAATCAAGCATCATGTAAACTGAATTGAAACCTTGTTTATCTGCCGCCAATTCACGTATAAGCGTTTCGGTTAGCCGGGTATCTACCCTGCTCCAGATATCAATGATACCATTGTACCTTTCATTATTTGTAATCAACCCTGAATTATAATTATCCCAAACTTCATCTACCTCACCGGTTGCATTATCAATCATTTCCTGCTTGGTATCCGGTATGATAAGATCATTTATATTAAATGATAACCCCCCTTTGAATGCCATACGGAAACCAAGTTGCTTAATATCATCAAGAAATTTTGCAGTTGCAGGAATGTTGGTCCATTTAATAATATCACCAATAATTTCACGCAATGCTTTTTTTGTAAGTAATGCATTTATAAACCCTGCACCTTTTGGTACATGTTGATTAAATATTACGCGGCCTACAGTAGTGTCAATTAGTTTTCTTTCAAATGAACCATCGGCATTACGAACTTCAACTTTTACTTTAATGTTAGCATGCAGATCAATCATCTGCTCATTATATGCGATAATTACTTCTTCAGAAGAATAAAAAGATTTTCCTTCTCCTTTTACTTTTAATTCGGGAGTTGATTTTTTTCCTTTTGTGATATAATACAATCCCAATACCATGTCCTGTGAAGGAAGGGTTATAGGCGTTCCGTTCTGCGGATTTAAAATGTTATGAGAAGACAGCATAAGCATTTGCGCTTCTAAAACGGCTGCATGACTCAAAGGAACGTGAACAGCCATCTGATCACCATCAAAATCGGCGTTAAAAGCCGTTGTAACTAATGGATGCAATTGTATCGCTTTACCTTCAATCAATTTTGGCTGAAACGCCTGTATTGACAAACGGTGAAGCGTTGGAGCCCTGTTCAACATAACAGGATGTCCTTTCAATATATTTTCAAGAATATCCCAAATGATTGCTTCTTTTTTATCAACTAATTTTCTTGCGCTCTTCACTGTTTTTACAATGCCTCTTTCAATTAATTTGCGAATGATAAATGGCTTAAATAATTCAGCAGCCATATCTTTCGGCAAGCCACATTCGTGCATTTTTAATTCTGGCCCTACCACAATTACAGAACGTCCAGAATAATCAACACGTTTACCTAAAAGGTTTTGACGGAAACGCCCCTGCTTACCTTTCAATACATCACTCAAAGATTTTAAAGCACGCCCACCTTCTGCTTTTACAGCATTTGATTTACGGGAATTATCAAACAATGAATCTATCGCTTCCTGCAACATCCTTTTTTCATTCCTAAGAATTACTTCAGGTGCTTTGATCTCTAATAATCTTTTTAAACGATTGTTTCGAATGATTACACGACGATATAAATCATTCAAATCAGAGGATGCAAAACGGCCGCCATCTAACGGTACCAACGGACGTAGTTCTGGTGGTATAACCGGAATATATTGCATAACCATCCATTCAGGACGATTATTGATTCTTGTATTTGCATCACGGAAACTCTCTACCACGCTTAGACGCTTTAAAGCATCCGCTTTACGTTGTTGTGAAGTTTCGTTAGCAGCAGCATTCCTTAAATCAAATGACAACTGATCAAGATCAATTCTTTGCAACATGTCATGAACTGCTTCTGCACCCATTTTTGCAATGAATTTATCAGGATCTTCATCAGGCAAATGCTGGTTATCTTTTGGAAGGGTATCTAAAATATCCAGGTATTCTTCTTCAGTTAAAAGATCAGAATAATTTTGTCCTTTATCAGCACGGATACCAGATTGTATCACTACGAACCTTTCGTAGTAAACAATTGTCTCTAATTTCTTAGAGCTCATTCCCAACAGGTAACCGATCTTATTTGGTAACGATTTAAAATACCAGATGTGAACAACAGGAACCACTAATTTGATGTGTCCCATTCTTTCACGACGAACCTTTTTCTCTGTAACCTCAACACCACAACGGTCGCAAACAATACCCTTGTAACGGATACGCTTATACTTTCCGCAAGCACATTCATAATCCTTTACAGGTCCGAAAATTCTTTCACAAAACAAGCCATCTCTTTCGGGTTTGTAAGTACGGTAGTTAATTGTTTCAGGCTTTAATACTTCACCATAGCTTCTTTCAAGAATTGAATCAGGTGAAGTAAGGCCAATTGTAATTTGAGAAAACGTTGGACGTGGACGATTTTCTTTTTTTATCATATTATATTTTAAAATTTACCCCAAACCCCTAAAGGGTTTAGAATTTTTTGTTTTAAATTATTTCTCTTTTTCGAACCCCTTCAGGGGTAGGGGTTACTCAAATTGCAGATCCAATCCCAAGCCTCTTAATTCATGTACCAATACATTGAATGATTCAGGAACTCCCGGCCTTGGTATATTATCACCTTTTACGATGGCTTCGTAGGTTTTGGCTCTTCCTATTATATCATCAGATTTTAGGGTTAATAATTCCTGAAGAATATTTGATGCACCGTAAGCTTCCAGTGCCCATACTTCCATTTCTCCAAAACGCTGACCACCAAATTGCGCTTTACCACCTAAAGGCTGTTGTGTAATTAAACTGTATGGCCCTATTGAACGTGCATGCATCTTATCATCCACCATGTGGTGCAACTTGATAATATAAATAATTCCTACCGTGGCTTTTTGATCAAAACGCTCGCCAGTCTCACCATCATACAAATAAGTATGGCCAAATGTCGGCAGCTTTGCCAATGCAATTTGTTCAGCAATTTCATCAACCGAAGCCCCGTCAAAAATTGGAGTAGCAAATCTTTTATCAAGCTTTTCACCTGCCCATCCCAAAACGGTTTCGTAAATCTGGCCCAGGTTCATACGACTTGGTACACCCAAAGGGTTTAAAACAATGTCAACCGGGGTACCATCTTCCAGGAAAGGCATATCTTCCTGGCGTACAATTTTTGCAACAATACCCTTATTACCATGGCGACCGGCCATCTTATCTCCCACTTTTAGCTTACGCTTCACAGCCAGGTAAACCTTAGCAAGTTTTAATACACCTGCAGGTAATTCGTCACCTATTGAAATATTAAATTTCTCCCTTTTATATCTTCCTAATTCCTCATTATACTTGATATTGTAATTGTGCAATAATGTATTGATATTATCATCAATTTTTACATCTGAACTCCAGCCTAAAGGATTTACATTCTGGTAATCAATATTTGCCAGGTTCTTCGCAGTAAACTTAGAGCCCTTACCTATTAATGGTTCACCAAAGTTATTAGTAACGCCTGCTGAAGATTTATCTTTTAATAAAACAAGTAATTTACTAATCAGTAATTCCAATTGATCGGCTTCATTCTTTTCATGAGTTTTATCAATTTTTTCGAGTGTAGCTTTTTCCTTTACTTTACCATTTTTATCTTTTTTGGCTCGCTGAAATAATTTTTTATCAATAACAACACCTTCGGTTCCACTTGGTGCTTTAAGTGACGCATCTTTTGCATCTCCTGCTTTATCACCAAAAATGGCTCTCAATAATTTTTCCTCAGGAGTAGGATCACTCTCACCTTTTGGAGTAATTTTTCCAATAAGTATATCTCCTTCCTTTACATGGGCCCCAATTCTTATTACCCCATGCTGATCAAGATCTTTTGTAGCTTCTTCACTAACATTTGGAATATCGGGAGTTAATTCTTCTTCACCCAATTTTGTATCCCGAACTTCCAGTTCAAATTCATCAATATGGATAGAAGTAAATAAATCTTCTTTTACAACTTTCTCACTGATAACAATTGCATCTTCGAAATTATAACCTTTCCAGGGCATGAATGCCACTTTGAGATTACGCCCGAGTGCTAATTCACCGTCTTTCGTAGCGTATCCTTCGGTTAAGAAATCTCCCGACTTAACAGTCTGGCCTTTTTTTACAGCTGGCCGAAGGTTAATACAGGTGCTTTGATTTGTTTTAATAAACTTAGTAAGTTTATAAACTATAAGATCTTCTTCGAAGCTTACCAGCTTTTGTGACTGATTCCTATTGTATCGAACGTGTATTTCATTTGCATCAACATATTCAACTACCCCATCCCCATCAGCATGAATCTGGATCCTGGCATCTCTTGCTGCTTTACCTTCCAACCCTGTACCTACAATAGGAACTTGTGGAAGAATAAGCGGAACAGCCTGGCGCTGCATATTAGAACCCATCAATGCACGGTTGGCATCGTCATGCTCAAGAAATGGAATCAATGAAGCACTCAATCCAACGATCTGATTTGGTGCAACATCCATGTACTCGACATCACCTTTATCAAGAATTGGGAAATCACCTGTTTCTCTTGACTTAACTTTATCATTTACAAATTGTGAATCTTTATCAAGTGGCGCATTTGCCTGGGCAATTTTAGCAGAATCTTCTTCTTCAGCACTTAAAAAAAACACTTTTTTCATGTCAACTTTACCATCATGTACCTTACGATATGGAGTTTCGATGAAACCCATTTCATTTATTTTAGCATGAACGCAAAGTGTTGAAATCAATCCAATATTTGGACCTTCTGGTGTTTCAATTGTACAAAGACGGCCATAATGCGAATAGTGCACATCACGAACTTCAAACCCGGCACGCTCCCTGCTTAAACCGCCGGGCCCAAGTGCAGAAATCCTACGTTTGTGTGTAATTTCACTTAAAGGATTTGTTTGATCTAAAAATTGTGATAATTGTGAAGTACCAAAAAATGAATTAATTACTGAAGAAAGTGTTCTTGCATTGATAAGATCAACCGGTGTAAATACCTCGTTATCCCTTACATTCATTCTTTCACGAATTGTACGGGCCATACGGGCAAGGCCAACTCCAAATTGAGCATATAATTGTTCACCAACAGTACGTACACGACGATTGCTTAAGTGATCAATATCATCGATTTCACTTTTAGCATTTGTAAGTAAAACGAGATATTTAATGATAGCAATTATATCTTCTTTTGTAAGTACTTTTTTCTCAATAGGATAATTTAAACCAAGCTTCCGGTTTATTTTATAACGCCCTACTTCACCAAGATCATAACGCTTATCACTGAAAAATAATTTATCAATAATACCACGAGCCGTTTCATCATCAGGAGCATCAGCACCACGCAACTGGCGATAAATATGCTGCACCGCTTCGATCTCGCTATTTGATGTATCCTTATTGAGGGTATTGTAAATAATTGCATAATCACCACTTACCTCCTCACGCTGAATAAATACACTTTTAACTTCAAGCTCGATGATCATTGCTATATTATCATCGTCAAGAATTGTATCCCTTTCAAGTACAATTTCATTTCTTTCAAGACTTACTACTTCGCCGGTATCTTCATCCACAAAATCTTCAACCCATGTACGCAAAACTCTTGCTGCTAAACGCTTTCCAAGATTTGCATGCAACGTTTTCTTATCGGCTTTTACCTCAACTGCCATTCCGAAAAGTTCAAGAATATCTTTATCTGTTTCGTAACCTATAGAACGTAATAAAGTTGTTACCGGAAATTTTTTCTTA
>JBBSEV010000089.1:0-13301 GCA_038239385.1 Chitinophagales bacterium | reverse complement strand
AAATCCATTAAAAGACCAAAACAAAAAATCCGATATCAATCAACTTCTTTTTTTCTTTTATCCAATACCTGTAACAAACTAAATATCCAAAGAATCCAAACCGCAACAAAATCCAACGTATCCTTTTAAAACATTACCCTGAGATTTAAATCATTTAACCCTGTACCAAGTACAGGGTTTTTTGTTCTCAGAAACGCCACTTTTAGGAATGTTGCGTGTGCAATCAATAAAATATAACTTTATAAATGCCGGTTCATGAAACTGTTCCTTTCAATAGCGGAATTCTTTGAATGCTACGCTAAAACACTTTAACTTCAGTTAGATTGGTTTCGCTACCGGCCAGCCTTTTTTTATATTAAATGAAACTTTAGTCCCTTTGCCCGGAGCGGAATCTAAAGTAATAATGCCCCCGTTTCTTTCTACAATTTTTTTTACGGTAGAAAGCCCAATACCATAACCTGCTTTGCCCTCAAGGGCTTTTGAAGAAATTGTTGTAAACAAGGTAAAAATTTTCTCCTGATTTTCTTTCGCAATCCCAATTCCATTATCACTAATGGAAAAGAAGTATTGCTGTGGAGCTTCAGAAAAACTGATCTCAATTTTTATTACCTCTTTAGTATTGTAACGAACACTGTTGTTGATGAGATTGCCGAATATCTGCTCAAGCTGTGTTTTATTCATGGTAACGTTAGCGCCGTTGCGGGGATATTCTAATTCGTATTTTTTACTTGCAGGAAGTAAAGAAAGTATCGATTCAAAGAATTCAGTAATATTAAATTGCTGAACATCGGCAGAATGCTCACCTCCTTTATAGTAAGATAAAATGCCGTCAACAAGTGCCTGAATTTTATCCGCAGACCGTTTGGAAACATTCAGGACATCGCACCCTTCTTTGCCTAGTATTTCGCTAAATTGTTCATTCAAAATCTGGTTAGCCATTGCAATACCTGATAGCGGGGATTTTATATCATGAGATACTACAGAGGCAAATTGCTCCAGTTCCTTATTTCTTATCTCCAGTTCATCTTTGGTTTTTTGAAGCGTGATATTTGACTTACGCATTTCCAATAATGTTACTACCTGTTTTGATAAGATTTCTAAGGCATTTATTTGTTCGCTTGACAACTTGCGTGGCTGGTGATCAATTACGCACAAAGTCCCTAGAGCAAAGCCACCAGGAGTTACCAGGGGCATGCCTGTGTAAAAAATTACATAAGGGTCGCCTTTCACCAAGGGATTATCTGCAAAGCGCTTATCTTCCCTTGAATCTTCAACTATCAAGGCTTCTTTGGGTGAATTAAGTGCATGAGCGCAAAAAGAATATTCTTTTTTTGTTTCGGTTTTTAAAGTGCCGTAATGTGATTTAAACCATTGCCTGTCTTCATCAATAAAAGTAATAAGTGAAACAGGGGTTTTACAAATAGTTGCTGCCAATAAGGTAATATCTTCATAATCCTTTTCAGAAAGGGTATCAAGAATATTGTACTCTTTTAGTGCTTCCAGCCGCAATGATTCATTGGCGGGCTGAGGAGGATTCTCCATAATTTTAGAAGGGTTAATCAATAAATATCTAAAATACCTTTTTTTTTGATAAGGAAATAATTGGGCAATAAATAACATTCATTAACTGGCTAAGAAAAGATAACTAATAGATATATTTAGTTACTTTATAAAATGAAACAATTGATTTAATTAGTGATGAAAAAAAGCTTTTACCTCCCGCTGATTGCAGGGCTATTCATTTATGCAGGCAATGACAAAACGCCACCGGCAGCTGTATTGCAGAAATTAGTAAATAAATTTTATAGCTTTTACAACGAGTATCCACAACAAAAGATTTACATACATACTGATAAACCCTATTATTTAAGTGGTGAAGACATGTATGGGAAAATTTATCTGATTAACGAAAACATATCAGCTTATGATAGTATTAGGAGTAAGAAAATTTATGTTGAGTTAATAAATGAAGAAAATACAGTAGTTAAAAAAACAATTATAAATGGCCTTTACGGTTCACTTAATTTCAGCTTTCACCTAGGTGATTTTATACCAGAAGGAAATTATGTTTTAAGAGCGTATACTTCATGGATGATAGGCTTCGGGAATAAGCAAAATATTTATAGTAATTACATTCACATTTCTAATAAAGAAAATCATATAATATCCGGCCTTTCTTATGAAGATTCAACGTTTTCATCTATCAATATACAGTTAAAAGACACTTTAAAAAACGTTTATGGTAACATACCTGTGTACTACCGGCTAATGTATAAAAATAAACTAATTGAAAAAGCGGATATTTTTACGAATGCGCAAGGAAAATTTTCTGTAAATGTTAGCGCTATAGCAATAGAAAACAGGAACGATGCTTTGATAAAAATTAAAACAGGTAGTTATGAAAAATTGCTGCGCCTGCCCTCTTTAAACAATAATATGGATGTGCAGTTTTTACCGGAAGGAGGTAACCTGGTAAATGATATTGAAAATAACGTGGCATTTAAAGCGATAAATAAATATGGGCATGGAACAGATGTGCATGGATATGTAATGAATAGCAAAGGTGCTATTGTTTGCAATTTTAAGAGCACACACATGGGGATGGGAAAGTTCGGATTTATTCCTGAAAGCGGATTATCGTACACCGCATATGTACAATTAGTTGAAGGCAAAGAGTTTAGTTATCCCCTTATCTCAACTAATAACTATGCTTACCAGGTTTCTGTTATTAAGAGAAGTAAAGACGAGCTTAGCATACGTGTTGCATTAGGTGATTCTTTATATAAAAAAAATAAAGTCACCTACCTTGTTACCACTTCTCATGGCAAAGTGTGTTTCACAAGCTTTGGAACTGATATGTATGAGGTAAATATTCCTCTAAACAAATTCCCAGAAGGCATTGCACAGCTCACTTTGTTTGATAGTGCGATGCACCAGGTAAGTGAACGTTTAATTTATGTTCATCATCCTAACTCAACTGTTATGGTAACCACTAATAAAACTAATTATGGGCAAAGAGAAAAGGTAAAATTACAGTTCAAAACAACAGATTTGGCAGGAAAGTATCTAAAGGGAATCTATTCAATTGCTGTTACAGACGATCATGTAGTGAAGCATAATGAAAATGACGAAAATATAAAAACGCATCTCTTACTATCTCCTTACTTAAAAGGATATATTGAAGAACCGGGCTATTATTTTAAAACTGATGATATGGCAACCCTGGAAAATCTTGACCTTGTAATGCTAACTCACGGCTGGAGCAGGTTTAACTGGAGCGATATGGAAAGCAATGCGAGGATTAATTCAAAAGAAAAAGATAGCAGTCTTTCTATAACCGGAAATCTAAAAAATAAGAAAAATGCTCCTGCTGTTGGTTATGCTGTTACTCTTATTTCAACATCTGATAACTCCTTTATTGGAACTGATATAACAAATGAACAGGGGGAATTTCATTTTACTGGAATAGATTATACTGACTCTACATCATTTGTTATTCAGGTAAAAAATCCGAAAGGTTTAAATGAAGATGTAACTGTTTCGATTGATCCCACCAGTTTTCCCTTAACTGACGTTGACAGGTCTTTTGTTCCCGAAGAATTGAATCCTAATCTCATTAATGGAATTAATTTTTATTTGCGTTTCATGTATGATTCATTAAGTGATAATGAGAAAGTACGTGTATTAAAAGAAGTTATTGTGAAGTCTACCAGAAGAAGAGTAAATTATGATGAGTCAAAAAGAATTAGCCAGATGTCTTACATAATTACTCCTGAATACATAGAAAAGTATGGAAACCTTAAGTTGGAAGATGTTTTGTATTCTGTACCAGGTGCTACGATATTCGGCGGCCATATCAGCTTTTTTGGAATGAACAATATGAGTGCAAATTCTGATCCTTTGGTTATTGTTGACGGAGTTGAGTTCGCCGGAGGATTAGGTATGAATGCACATGATGTTGAATTTATAGAAGTACTTAGAGGCGCTGAAGCTGCGATATATGGTATAAGAGGAGGAAATGGTGTTGTACTAATAAATACCAAGACAGGGAAAGATGCCAACATAAATTTTATACAAAAGGGAATAAAGCCTTTATATGTTCCCGGCTACCATGTTGAGAAGGAGTTTTATTCTCCCCGGTATGAAACAGATGAAAGCATACATGCTAGAGCAAAAGATGAAAGAACTACCATTTACTGGAATGGAAATGTTACTGCTGATTCAAAAAGCCCGGCTACTATCTTTTTTTATACTGCAGACATGCCCACTACCTATACCGTTACTATAGAAGGCGTAGCCGAAAATGGAGAATTCATACATGAAACTTTTCCCATCAAAAGAACCAGACAATAAATTTAACTCTCAGGAGAGAAAGTGTTAGTTGTATTAGTCTTAATCTGTAGAGACCGGGACTTTGCCAACATAGGGGGTTTTATATATTTTTATAACTTCCGGCAATGACAAACCATTCCTTTTAATGCAGCCAATAATTATTACAAGCAGGCTTCTATTGAAGCCTTTGGCATCAAATGATAATGGCTTTATTCTTGAACTTGTTAACTCAGAAGGTTGGCTTAAATATATTGGAGATAGAAATATAAATTCGCTTGAAGATGCATCAGTTTATATTCAAAAAGTTAATAGTAATTCCCTTATTACTTATTGGGTAGCTAAACTTAAAGAGGCTAATAATTCCATTGGAATAATAACTTTCATAAAACGAAGTTATCTGGATCATTACGATATTGGTTTTGCATTTCTGCCAAAGTTTACAAATAATGGTTATGCGTTCGAAGCAACGAAGGCCGTATTATCTCAGATAATTCAGCAGCAAGTGCACACAAACATTCTTGCCATAACAGTTCCGGAAAATAAAGATTCAATAAGGCTACTGGAAAAACTGGGGTTTCGACCAGACAATGAAATTGAAGTGGAAGATGAAAAATTACATGTCTATAAAATTTCTACAGGCAATTAGTTAGCTGAAATAAGTGGTACTAAACCTTCGGTTATTCCTTACTGTTATATTTATTGTTCTCCATTTTATTTCTTGAATGAAGTGGTGCCTAACTTTTTATCAAGTGCCTCGCCTCCTCAATGCATTACTACATTATGATTTAAATTAAAAATAGGTTTTAATATGAATGCAAAGTGTTCATCCAGGTTTTGGTAGTAATGATATCCCAGTTATATTGTACGTTTACAATACCATCCTCTTGGCTGAAATGCCATTATCCTCTACCTTCCAATTCCCCAAAAGCTATGCCCTTCAACCTTTTTAATGGCTCTATTTCAGTAAGCTGCATACTAAAAGAGAGGGTATAGGGAAATATACTTTTCCAGGTATAATTTCTTACACCATTTATGCCTGAGTCATCATTTTTTTTTATTTCAATAATTGATTGCACACCTCTCCACCACTGCGGCCATTCCAGTGAATTATAAATTGCATGCCAAACTTCCTGCAGGGGAGCTTTCAATTGCCAGTTAGTAACAAAAGAATATTTTGCAGGCATAAGCAAAGAAAAGAAAAATTATAAAACCCAAACAGGATTTGTATTACATTAAAAAGACTGCATCTTTCTCCAATGATTGGTACAGACAGAACCACAGGTCATCAATTATAGTAATGAATTATTATTTTTATTCTGTTATTTTTATTTGGATAAATCTTTCTTAGTGGATCTACAATCAATAGAACTCTTCGATATTCAACCGGCACAGCTTGATCATTTTTTATCCATCGGTTGGTTCAGGATACAGCAAACTATTTTTACTACTGATGTATTGTATTTTAATGATGAAGCCTACAACCCGGTGTGGCTGAGGGTGCGTCTTCAGGATTTTGTACCGGATATAAAATACCTGGCATTGCAAAAGAAAAACAGCGGGTTTACAATGGAAATAAAAAAAGCTATTATAACTCCTGAACATGAGGCATTATATGCTTGCTATAAAGAGAGTATTGCGTTTGATAGTGCTCCAAACCTTCACTGGCTTTTATACGGCAGCAGCACACGGGATATTTATAATACATACATGATAAATTTGCATGATGACGATAAATTAGCAGGTGTTGGTTTTTTTGATTTAGGTGATGAGAGTTCAGCCGGTATTAGTTCAGTGTATGATCCTGCTTACAAAAAATATAGCCCCGGCAGGTACATAATCTATGAAAAAATGCTTTATTGTAAAAAAAAGAATTTTAAATATTTCTATCCCGGCTATTTCGTACCGGGCTATCCTATGTTTGATTATAAACTTGAACTAGGGAAAGATGCACTTGAATATTTTAATTTTTATTCAAAAAAATGGTTACCGCTGTTAAAAAAAAAGTGATTGTATTGATAATGTTTACAACTGCGGTTACGGGCTAATTTAAGCATCTTCTTAATTAAGAAACCACCGTGATTGGCAACCTGGCTATGTAAAATCCGCAACTGTAAACATTTTATATAACGCATAAAGAGTATGTTTCATTCTCAAAAACACATCATTTGAGTTGTTCATAAGTTATTTTAATTTTATCCCTCAAGACATTAATTATTAAAAACAAAGTAATGCGTAACAACCATGAAATAGATTATCACATTTACGGTGAAGAAATGCAATATGTTGAAATAGAGCTTGACCCCAGCGAAACGGCTGTTGCCGAAAGTGGCAGCTTTATGATGATGGACGAAGGCATAGAAATGCAAACTATATTCGGCGATGGCAGTCAGCAACAAAACAGCGGTGGCATTTTCAATAAGCTCCTCGGTGCAGGCAAGCGATTGCTGGTAGGGGAAAGCTTGTTTATGACTGCTTTTACTAATGTAGGCTCGGGCAAAAAGCAGGTAAGCTTTGCGTCACCTTATCCCGGTAAAATAATTGCTCTTGACTTAATGCAACTGGGAGGAAAAGTAATTTGCCAGAAAGATGCCTTTTTATGCGCTGCAAAGGGAGTAAGCATTGGTATTGACTTTCAGCGGCGCCTGGGCACCGGAATATTCGGAGGGGAAGGCTTTATTATGGAAAAGCTTGAAGGCGACGGCCTCGCATTTGTACATGCTGGAGGCCATGTATTTGAAAAAGAATTGAAACCCGGCGAAATGATAAAAATAGATACAGGTTGCCTTGTGGCTTTAACCCAGCATATTAATTATGACATACAATTTGTCGGGGGAATCAGAAATACGGTTTTCGGTGGTGAGGGTTTATTTTTTGCAACTTTAAGAGGCCCCGGAAAAGTATGGATACAAACCCTGCCCATCAGCCGCCTGGCTAGCCGTATATTAAGCTATGGCACCGGAAATCGTAAAGAGGAGGGAAGTATACTTGGAGGACTTGGAAATATATTGGATGGAGATGGTTTTTAGGTCACTTGTTATTTAAAATTTCCTGCCTCTGGAAATTTTTTTTCTTTTTCTGCAGCCTGAAAAGAAAATTGAATGCTCTTTTAATATAAATAATATATCCCACAGGCTACTCCGGAACTGTAGCCAACCAGGCGGCATCATTTTCAATTTTGGTTTATCAATGATAATAATTGATTATAGGCACTACAACCATTTTCAGAACGTTGATAATTAGGTACTGAACCTTAGAAAATGGGTTTTTATCCGGAAATTTAATGAAGAGGATAATATTTGATTAAGTTTAAAGTTATAGTGATTGCTTTCACAAATGATTGCGTTCACGAATATCACTATTATGAAATACTTAAAAATTGAAAAGGCATTTCTCTTCTTAATTATATTATTTACCGCCTGCCAGAAGGATGTACAACGGCCCGCGGATATAAACATCAGTAATGAAATTGTAACGCTTAACCCAACCGGGTATTCGCCGCTTACTGCAACAATTGCGCTTGAAAGTTCTGTTCAAACAAAAATATCTATACGGGTTGTGGGTAAAAACGGAACAGAAAGCGACGTGGTAAAAGACTTTGATGATATGGGTGATATGCATACTATTCCCGTGCTTGGCCTGTATACCGGTTATAACAATACGGTTGAAATCATATTCAGAGATGCATCAGGCTTCGAGATAAAGCGTAAATCTTATACTATAGCAACCTCCGCATTACCAGCCTCAACTTATCCTGCTATAACAATTGATACAAAGAAAGCTGCACAGATGGCGAAAGGAATGACACTTGTAAGTTATTATGGGTACAAGGATAATTCTATTCCCCAGACACCCTTTGTATTTGACGCTTTTGGGGACATACGCTGGTACCTTACTTTCGGAACAAGCCCTGTTTTAAATAGTTTGTTTTACGATGATGGTATGGAAAGATTGCAAAACGGGAATTTTTATTTTGGAGATATAAACTCAAATGCTATTTATGAATTGGATTTCTATGGAAACATAGTTAATACCTGGCCATTGCAGGGCTACCAGTTTCATCACAATGTGGAGGAGAAGCCTAATGGCAATTTCCTGGTTACGGTAAGTAAACAAGGTAGCAGTACCGTGGAAGATTATATTGTTGAAATAGACAGGAGTAGTAAACAAATAATAAAAACATGGGATCTGAATGCATCCTTGCAATACGGCAGGCAGGTTTTAAAATACGATCCTGTGGACTGGATACATGTAAATGCCCTTCTCTACGATGCAAGCGATAATACCATTATCATATCCGGCAGAACGCAGGCTTTGGTAAAACTGGACGCCAATAATAACGTAGTATGGATAATGGGTTGCCATAAGGGCTGGGGCAATGCAGGGAATGGCGCTAATCTTAATAATTATTTATTGCAGCCTTTGGATAAAAATGATCAGCCCATTACAGACCAGAACGTGCTTGACGGCAATACTAATAGTCCTGATTTTGAATGGAACTGGTACCAGCACGCACCGCTATTAATGCCCAATGGCGATATTATGCTTTTTGATAACGGGGGTGATAATCGCAACTTTAGTGGCTCCGGCCAATATAGCCGGGCCGTGGAATACGATATAAATGCAACTAATAAAACAGTAAAGCAAATATGGGAATATGGGAAAGAGAGAGGTGCATCCACCTTTGCACACATAGTTTCAGACGTTGATTTTTTAAGCAATGTTAATCATGTAATTTTTTCTCCAGGTGCTGTAAATGGAGCGACGAATTATGGAAAGGTTGTAGAAATAGACTATGCAACCAAGGATGTTTTATTTGAAGCAACAATCACTCCCCCAAAATCTTTTTACGGTATCACTTTTCACAGGACAGAACGGCTAACATTATATCCATAATTGTTGGATTAACTATTACTTTATACATTTAATATTTTAGTAGACCAGTATAAATGATTGTGCCTCCTTACAATGATAGCTTATGAAATTATAAATCGGGTAAGAGATAATAAGGAGAACGAATTATTCTTAATCCTGATAAGACCAACTATCTCAGTAAAGTAATAGTTCCTTTTTTTAATATTTTTTTACCGTTAGATTTTTTTAATTCAAAATAATAAACATAAGTACCCACGGGCTGAAGCTCATTATTTTTAGCCATTCCATCCCAGGCATCACTGGCATCTTTTGCTGAAAATACCAATTGGCCCCACCGATTATAAACAGAGAATTTTACGAAGGTATAACCGTCAGCTGCAAAAAGTTTAAAGAGATCATTCATGCCATCTCCGTTTGGAGTAAATGCATTGGGGACATAAATATCTTTGTATACTTTTACTAAAACATTGGAAGTAACAGTGCCGCATCCAACAGTGGAAGCAGCTGTGATAGTATATGTGGTATTTTCCTGTGGGAACACTTTTGGAGCTACCAATGCAGGATCGTCCATAAATGTTGTTGGGTTCCAGAAATAATTAATAGCGGTACCTTTTAATGAAGCCTTAAGTAAAACAGTGTCACCTAAAACAATGGTTCTGTCTGGCCCCGCGCTAACTGCCGGGTTTCTAAATACATTTACAGTAACATCAGCGGAGTCTTTGCAACCAAAAGAGTTAGTAACCAGAACTTTGTAAATTGTGGAATCATGAGGTGAGGCTATAGGGTTTGCAATAGCATCATTCGATAGTCCGGTTGCGGGGGTCCATTTAAAAGTTCCCTGCCCCGAAGCGGACAGGTTTATGGTATTGCCTTCGCAAATTGAATACAATGTTTGCGTAGAAACAGTAGTAGATGGAAATACTTTTAGGTTGAAAGTGTCCAGTGAAATACATCCAAAATAAAAATTCTGCTGCAATTTGTAAATGCCGGTATCAGCATATTGAATATTTGGAACAATAGATTTTGGATCGTTGGAAGAGTAACCGTTCGGGCCACTCCATAATACAGTTAATGCCGAAGGATCTGTTTGAGGAAGATGCAGATTTTTACTAATACAACCGATTAAATTTTGCGGTGCATGATGATCTGGTAAGGGAAAGACTTTGGTATAAATCGGGTTTGAAAGCACACGGCAATGAGGGGAATTAATATTTGGCCTCTCAGCAACCGCCATACGATAAAGAACAGCGCCAATACTCCTATGCGGAATGGCATAAACCAAGCCTGTTGCGCCTGCGATATCAATCCATGTTTGGCCACTGTCCGGACTACTTTGCCATTGAACAACAGGATCATTAAAGCCCGGAGCATAAGATCCATTAAGAATAAAAGGATCAGTGTAATCTGCACAAACATTGTCAGGTTCTGTTTTACCATCTATGGTTGCAATAACACCTGGACCACACATGCTAAAAGTGATATCATCTACAACAAAAGCATTGCCACAGCCCCGCTGAGGAGTTATTGAAAGCCTTAAAACAACTGCGTCGATATCCGGCGGCGTGGTAAAGGATAAACCATATTGTTTCCATATTCTGTCATCCTCTATTGGCAGGCTTCCACTGTTTGCGGTAGCAAGAATTTTTCCTGCAAGTGAAGATATTGTAAAGGTAATATTAGGTAATTGCGGGCTCCCATCGCAGGCATAATTCCGCATTACATTAGCTAGCCACGCCGAATATTGGTAAGTAGTATTACCGCATAAACCTGCTGCCGTATCCAAATGGATTGTAGCCGGTGAATGTGAAAGACCTAACGCCCATGATGCATTAACCAACATGTACTGCCCGTTCATATCTTGGGTATGATCTCCAATTAATGCATGCCAGGACTTAGCTGCCGGGCTTTCACCGCAACCAAAAATAAAGCTTTGAATAGTGTACGAACCTGTATCAAAAGGGCAGCCGCCAACATAACTAAAAGTGGTAACAGTATTTGATAATGGTGCGGAAGTATTGCCGAATGTTACATTTACGATAGGATCTCCAAGATTGCCATTGCACAATTGAGCGTTAGTAAGGTGAGGTATGCAAAAGAGAGAAAAACTTAACAGTATTAAAATCTTCATTGTCTCAGGAATCTAATCTTTTGTTTGTGATACAGGCAATATTGAAAAATAAATGTAAACATTTCTTAGGCTCTTGCAAACTTCACTGCCAAAAGATAAAGCGAACATAAACACAAGTATAGAATTAATTTATCCCAAAAAAAAGGTTTTTCGCTATAGCTCCTACGTTCACTAATTATGCAGTGAACACCACCATAATGCAGGTTTTACAACCGGTACACCTTGGATAAAGGTAAATCCAAATTACAAGTACCTGATTATTTTTTTAGTTATAAACTAATTATAAAGTTTAGCAGGAATTTTGCTTAAGAAAGGGGACTATATCTTTTCGCTACATTAAGTAAATAAAATTATGAACGTAAAACCTATAATCGCAATTCTTTTTTTCCTGGCTTCATTTGTAGTTGCGGCGGCTCAATTAAAAACAACACCGAAATGCCCTGAAGTTGATATTGATATACTTGACGGAATCGTAAACAACACTTTGCTACCTACTTCCACGGTTGGGCAAATCAAGCTTAATTTGCCCTGCTTTACCAGTTTTGAAGAAGAGGGCACTTCTGCCAAATGCGGTGCTGGAGTTTTTTACAAAGACAAGGATGTTTATTTTTATACCACCCGCGACTATGTGGAGATAGGCCCTGCCTTTAAAGGCAATCTTAGCATTCCCTTAATGGGAGCTAAACGCAATAGCTTATTCAAATGGCTGGGTAATCCGCAAATTAAAGATGTGAACTGGGACGCTTTTCAAACTTCTTATGGCATTTTGATTTTATATTATAATAAAGCTGCTGCAGTTATTAAGATCCAGTTTAGTACCCAATCGGCAAATGGCATTCATCTTTGTGAATGATATTAAGGCGTATAGGAGGTGTCTCGGGGCTATGGTGATGAATGTTTGTATTTTATAAAATCATATCTGCAGGAGATACGGAAGAAGAAAATATTTTAGAAAGATTTCCTTGTTCATCTATTAAGTATTTATAGAAATTCCATTGCGGGGCCTGGTTATTCCATCCATTTTTAGCGGCATTGCTTAGCCATTTGTAAACAGGCTGCCTGTTATCTCCCGCAACATCATCTTTTCTAAAAAGCTGGAAAGTGACCCCGTAATTTACTTTACAAAACCGAGCAATATCATTATCAGTACCGGGCTCCTGCTCCCCGAAATTATTAGAAGGAAACCCGAGAATAACAATATCATTATTTTGACGGTGCAATTGTTCAAGCTCTGTGTATTGAGGGGTGTATCCACATTGGCTGGCAAGGTTCACAATCAAAACTTTCTTTCCTACGTATTTTTCAAAGAGAATTTCTTCACTGGAATTTGTAACGGCATTTAGAGAATAAAAACTTACCGGCGCTTTTTTATGAGTGATGTTTTCAATAATATTTATACCCACGCCCGTGAGTTTTGAGAATTTCATTCTTGCAGGATAAGTGGCCGAAATAAGGTCTTTTATAATGGACATGGTATTGCGGTTAAAATTTTGTTTTTTAAAATAATATGTATTGAAAAGCGTGAATCATTTTGTAAAGTATTTTTTCAATTTAATATTAAACGTTAATATGCTATAAAAGTTTTTTGAAAGAAAAAAAGTAAGGTGATTTTTTTTATTAATAATATTACTCGGTAAGCCCATTTTATCACAAGCCAGGAGGAAACCGAAGCACATGGAAGTTTAGCTGGACGAGAATTGCAAAATCAATTTTTTTCAACAGTAATCACGTGCATTCACATAAAGCCTCTCGTAGGTTTACTATGCTGCCAGTAATTTCAGTAACTGTATAATCAGGCAGTAACGCTCTTGTGCTGGGAAGCTACCCGCTATATCTTTGTTCCAGAAGTTGATTGATGTTCAATAAACATTAATCAAAATATCCAAATCCATTGAAAGTTACCCATATCCAAATCCATTAAAAGACCAAAACAAAAAATCCGATATCAATCAACTTCTTTTTTTCTTTT
>JBBSEV010000088.1:0-13666 GCA_038239385.1 Chitinophagales bacterium | reverse complement strand
GTGGATTTCGTCAATAACAGAAAGTTTGAAATCAAAACTGACTTTTTGATACTGATTTTTTCGGCGGTCTGCCTTTTTAATGTAAGCCATAGTGTTGCTAAAAGTGTTTAATTTTTAGTCAACCTATTTTAGGGTTTGTCAATCCTTTAGTTGCTCGGTTAAGTAATATAAAACCAAACCATGCCTATGTAAAATGGTAAGATTGGTTTGTAATGATTGCAGTTTATCATTATCGTCTACATTTTCGGCTTTGTATATTTTCAAAATTTCACTTAATGCTGTAGGCTCGTGAGTTTTATCTTTTTTATCTAAAATAAATTCAAGAAAATCAACGTACCATCCTGCCTCGTCTCTTGTATTTTGCTTGAGAATTTTCTTTACTTCAAAATCAAAATATGTTTTAAAATATTTTCGCCCAAGCTCATACAATTCTTTGTCATCATTTATTTCTTCGCTGGCAAAGGATAGAAAAAAGTTCTTTCTATATCCTTCAAATGATGCATAGTCAATAGGGAAAGCTTCTTTTACTTCATCAACATCTGCGAAAGTTTGTATCATAATATAAGGGTCATGTGTATTAACCTGCTCTTTATACCGTTTCTGTCCAAGCCAATATTGCCTGTTATAATTAGCTATTAAAGAGCTGGATTTATCGGCAGAGAAAGAATTTTTATCATTCCTTGTATCAAAAACAATTAACTGAAATGCCCCTGTACTTATAAAAACCTGGTAGATGCCATGATAAAAGTCCTGCCCTCCAAAATCATAGAAAATAACATCTGGAATACTTTTTTTATTTAACGCTCCAGAGCAATCATAATTTTTAATGCGAAGAATATGTGTACTGCCTTCCTCCGTTGCACCCGTAAGATAGTTAACCAAAGAAGATTTCCCTGCCGCATGATTCCCTAAAAGCAAAACTTTTAAAGGATAAATAAATTGCCGTTTCAATAAGCTTCTCTCTCTAAGAAGTAACTCCCGGATAATGGCGTAATGATTTTCAGATTTACTTGAATCAACTCCATGTTTTTTAAGTAGGGGATTTCCATCAATCCTAATGAATGAACCCGGTCTATCAATAATAAAATTGAATGCATTTACATCTGAAATATTATTGTCGCCAAGGTCTAAAGATTGTAAGCTTATCAGTGATTTCAAAAAACTGACATCTGAAATCTGATTGGAGCGAAGGTTTAAAGATTGTAAGTCCTCCAGTGATTGCAAAAAACTGATATCTGAAATCTGGTTTGAGTTAAGGTGTAAAATTTGTAAGCTTTTTAATGATTGCAGAAAACTGTAATCTAAAATTCGATTTGAGCTAAGGTATAGGCTTTTTAGGCCAGTTAATGATTGCAGAAAACTGTAATCTGAAATTTGATTGGAGGTAAGGTCTAAAGATTGTAAGCCAGTCAGTGATTTCAAAAAGCTAATATCAGAAATGTGGTTGGAACTAAGGTATAAATATTGTAAGTCCGTCAATGACTGTAAAAAACTAATATCGAAAATTTTATTGTAGCTAAGGTTTAAGGATTGTAAGCCTTTCAATGATTGCAGAAAACTGATATCAGTAATCTTGTTATAGCTAAGGTACAAAGTTTGTAAGCCCATCAGTGATTGCAGAAAACTGTAATCCGAAATCTGATTGCCGCTAAGGTCTAAAGATTGTAAGTTCACCAATGATCTCAGAAAACTGATATCAGAAATCTGAGTAGAGCCAAGGCTTAAAGATTGTAAGTTCACCAATGATTTCAGAAAACTAATATCTGAAACCTGAGTACGGGTAAGATCTAAAGATTGTAAGTTCACCAATGACTTCAGAAAACTAATATCTGAAACGGGATTGTAGCCAAGGTTTATAAATTTTAAACCTGTCAAAAATTGCAGAAAACTAATATCCGAAATTTGGTTGCTTTCAATATATAGAGATTGTAGGCCAATCAATGGTGTAAGAAAATTGGTATCAGAAATATTATTATGATTTAACGATAAAGACTGTAAGCCTTTTAATGATTTCAGAAAATTGAAATCTAAAATTTTAATTTGACTTAGAGATAAAGACGTTAATTCCCCAAATGATTCCAGAAAACTGAAATCTGAAACTGAAGTTTAGCTTAAGGATAAAGATTGCAAACCTCTTAGTGATTGAAGACTACTGGCATCGGCAATTTGATTAAAGCTAAGATCTAAAAACTTTAATTCTGCCAATGACTTAAGAGATTTGATATCTGAAATCTGATTAGAGCTAAGATCTAAAAATTGTAAGTCTTTCAATGATTGTAGAAAACTGATATCAGAAATCTCGTTAGATCGAAGATCCAAATAGCGTAGTTCCTTCAATGCTTGTAGGGAACTTATGTTAGAAATATTCCACCAATCATCTCCACCACCAACTCTAAGGCTTTTTAATTTTTCTAATTTTTTTATTGTAGCAGGTATGAAAGATATAAAGTTTTTATTTCCCCTGTTTTTACTTTCAATTGATTTTCTTTTGCTATCATCCCACCATTCGTTACTTAATACTAATTCTTCCAGCCATACACAATCAAAAAGTGCTTTTGGGATTTCTCTTAAGCCGCATCTACCTAAATCTAATGATGGATTTTTTGTTCGTTTGTTTTCAGCTATTAGTTGTAATCCAATCTCACTCATTGAAATTCAGGTTTGGTTGTATAAATATAAAATGTTTAAAGTATTAATCGCCAACAATTGCTAATATCACTCAGTGCTCTCCGGCTATTTGTAGAAACACTAAATTATAAAGTACTGCTATACTTAGTTTGTAACTAAGTATTTACAAAACCGAACACCCACCGTATCAAAAACGGACACTTCGCTAGTAAGCAACTATCATAAACAGTTAGCAATCAAAACATAACTTCCCGGCAATATTTTGGGGGATAATATAAAGTGTACTGTTTTATTTAAAGAACACTGAGCCACTATGATAAAAAATTATCTCAAAATCGCCTGGAGAAATCTATTCAGTAATAACGGTTAATGCACCCTGTGAGGAGTTTGAGAACTGATAGAGCTTAAAGGCAAATTATGATATGAGTTATGAAGAACGCGTTTTTCACTGTTGCCTTAATAAATAAAATAAGTCCGGTAGGCGCAAATCAGAAGATTAAAATTTTAAAAGTAAATTATGGATAAAGTCCTTCTTGCCATTTGCTGTACTCTATTAACATATTTTACCGCCAACAATTACGAGCCATTTGCAAATTCTTCTGAAAATATTAAGGATAAAAATGAATTGCCAACGCTACCAGAAATTTTTTCCAAAGGAATTATTTCAACTGATGAAGATGAATTTGGAAGTGCATTTACACCGGATGGGAATACAGTTTTCTTTGCCAAAAAATCCCCATCTACACTTAGGAGTGCAGTGGTAGTAATATGCTTTTCTCAATTTAAAAACGGTAAATGGCAAACACCGGAAATGGCTCCTTTCTCTGGTTATTACAAAGATTTTAATCCATCTGTTTCGCCTGATGGTTCAACGGTTTTCTTTATTTCAACGAGACCTGTGAATGGAAAAAATGTGGGTACAGATATTTGGTTTGTAAAGAAAACTGCAACAGGATGGAGTGAGCCGCAAAACTTAGGGATACCGGTAAATAGTGATAGTTACGAGCTGGGTTGTTCTGAATCATCAGATGGAACTATTTATTTTTCTTCTTCACGTGATGGTAAAAGCGTTGATATTTATCGTTCAAAATTTATTAACGGAAAATACCAGGAACCGGAAAACCTTGGTGATGCAATTAACTCTGCCAATGAAGAAACCGGGCCTTTTATAGCACCTGATCAATCATATATTCTCTTCTCATCTACCGGGCGTGAAGATGCTTTGGTGGCAAGTGAGGGAGGTGTATATCCGCGTGGTGATTTATACATCAGTTTTCAAAAAGATGGCAAATGGACGCCGGCAAAAAATCTTGGTGAGCCCGTTAATTCTACAGCGGAGGAATCAAATCCTTTCGTATCAGCCGATGGCAAAACATTATACTTTACAAGTGAAAGAAATTTTGTGAAGCTTAATGAACAGCACACATATACTGAATTGGAAAATCATTTACATGATGCTGCGAACGGGCTTGGTGATATTTATCAATTTCCGTTTAGTGAAATTTTAAAAAATAAATAATTGCTATGAAAAATTTTTCCTGGTCAATCGGATTCATACTAATGTCTGTTACAATTTTTAGTGTAAAAACAAATGCTTTGCCACGGCCTAAGCATCCATCATATGCTATGTCGAATGATAGTACTGCTGTGCTTTTTGGGGAAGGTTTTATTTCAACAAGGGATGACGAGTTTGGAGGAATATTTACTAACGATGGTAACACTTGTTTCTTCAGTAAGAGTGTGCTTCACTTCTACGTGGAAACTATTTGTGAATCGCATTTTATAAATGGCAGGTGGAGTACACCGAAGATCGCTCCATTTTCAGGTAAGTACCGAAATTTTGATCCGAATATTTCACCGGATGGAAATACAATTTTGTTTACTTCAGACCGGCCTGTTCACGGAGAAAAAAAAACAGACTACGATATATGGATGGTAAATAGAACATCCAAAGGCTGGAGTGAACCTATCCGTCTCGATTCACCGGTCAATACATCTTATGATGAACATTTTGCTTCTATGTCTGCAAATGGAACAATCTACTTCAGCTCTAATCGCCCCGGTGCTACAGGTGGTGAAGGTGATGCAGATATTTATCGCTGCAGACTGGTAAATGGAAAGTATTCAACAGTGGAGCATATGAATGATTCCATTAACTCACCATCATACGTACTCGATTGCACGATTGCACCCGATGAAAGCTTTTTACTGATGGGATATTATGGACGCACGGATGGTTACGGCAGTTATGATATTTTCATAAGTAAACAAACAAACGGCAAGTGGAGTGCAGCGCATAACATCGGGCCAAAAGTAAATACTGCATTTCGGGATTACAGCCCGCGCATTTCACCTGATGGCCAATATTTATTTTTTACAAGTGAAAAAGACTGGTCAGTAAAAAAGCATGAAGTGCCTTATACATACAAAGAGGTTACTGAAAATTTCAGAAGTGTTCTTAATGGTTCAGGGAATATTTACGAGATAAAACTTAGCGCAATTGGTATCGCACCACCGGATGTAAAACGAAAAAAATAAAACGGAACTACTGAAATATTTTTTTACTATTTGTAAGTGCATATAAGTTAAATCATCTCTTACGAGAACTGAGTGATAATTAAAAAAGTAAAAATTCAAAAATGGATCTATAACATTAAAAAATACAATTGATATCATAATTAAAAAAATCACTATGCTAAAGTTTAAATTAATTATTGTGACACTTATAATATTTGGTGTTACAACCACATTCGCTCAAACGACAACTGCTGTAAAACACTTCGATAAGATTATTATAAGCCAGCATATACAGGTAACGTTTGTTGAAGGCAATGAAGAAAAAGTAACTATTGAAAAAAGTACAGTAAGTAATGATAAAATCAATATTGAGGTAAGTGATAAAACACTGCGCATCTATCTCGATGGAGCTAAAGAAATCGAAAAGAACAAAACTGTTTATGAAAACGGTTATAAAGAAAAGCGATCTCTTTACAATGGAACCGTTGTAACCGCCACGGTAACTTATAAAACACTGAATGATCTTTCTTTACGTGGCGAAGAAACACAACTCTGTAAAAGCCTGTTGAAAGGAGATAATTTTCGACTGAGGATTTACGGAGAATCCCATGTAATTTTTAATGAAGTAAACCTGGGAGAACTTCGTACCACTATATATGGCGAAAGCTCTTTAGAAATTAAATCAGGCTCAATAAAATCTCAAAAATATATAGCGTACGGCGAGAGCAGTATTAACAGTATTGATATAACCGGCAGCACAGGTAAAATAACAGCTTATGGAGAAGCTGATTTCCGCCTGAACGTTTCAGATGAAATAAAAATCACTGCATTTGGAGAAGCAAAATTAAACTACAAAGGAAATCCTGTTATAAACAAAGGCATTCATATTGGAGAAATGCAGATTAATAAAATTGATTAAAGAATTGTGTAAGAATGAGAACAAATTAAATTATAACTATGATAAAAAATTATTTCAAAATTGCGTTTCGCAACCTGATGAAATATAAATTCATTTCGTTTATTAATTTATTTGGGCTCACGGTTGGGCTTACCTGCTGCTTGCTGATAACAACTTATATTCTTAATGAATTAAGTTACGACAGGTATAATAAACATGCTGAAAACACCTACCGTGTTACCCGAACTTTTAATAATGAAGATGGCGTTGTTTCACTTAACCTCAGCACGGTCTCTCCTCCGTTTGGATATTACTTTCCAACGGATTTCCCGGAGATAGAAAAAATGACCCGGCTGTTGAATAATGGCACTACTCCGCTTAAATATAAAGACAAGCTTATTAATGAACCCAATGTTTACTTCGCTGATGAAAATTTATTTGATGTTTTTACTTTGGATGTGTTAAAAGGAAATCCAAAGACAGCTTTGAAAGATCCTTTTTCTGTGATGATGAGCGAGGAAGTGGCAAAAAAATATTTTGGCAATGAAGACCCGATGAATAAAGTATTAAGATCCAACAACCAGTTTGATGTAAAAGTCTCAGGCATTTACAAGGCATTTCCGGCTAATTCTTTTATGCATCCTGGTATGTTGGTTTCATTTAATACTTTGAAAGATTCTGCCGTATATGGTGAAGCGGGCCTCCGCACAAACTGGAGCAACAATTCTTTCTTTACTTTTCTTCAGCTACCTGATCATTATGATCCTAAAAAAATGATTGCAAGGTTTCCTGCATTCCTGGATAAGCGCATGAGCAATGAAGAATATGGTGGAAAGCAGGCTTCAAAGTTCACATCCCTGGGTTTGCAAAAACTTACGGATATTCATCTTTACTCGCATACCGATTATGAAGCGGAACCGAATGGAGACATCAGCAGGGTGTATATTTTTTCAGCCATTGCCTTATTTATTTTATTGATAGCTTGTATTAATTACATGAATCTTTCTACAGCCCGCTCTGCATTGCGTGCAAAGGAAATAGGCATAAGAAAAGTAATAGGAGCCCGTAAAAAAGAATTGATATTTCAATTTCTTAGTGAGTCAGTGTTAATAACATGGGCGGCTATTTTAATTGCATTTATTTGTTTGTATTTCACATTGCCCTGGCTCAATAGAGTTTCAGGACAGGAACTGTCATTATCAATACTTATGAAATGGCAGATTTTGTTGCCTGTTTTTCTTGCTCCATTTGTTGTGGGTATTTTATCAGGTATATATCCTGCATTATTTATGTCATCTTTTCAACCGGTAAAAACATTAAAAGGATTATTCAAAGTTAGCGGCAGCAGTATTTCTTTTAGAAAAGTTTTGGTAGTGGCGCAGTTTGCAATATCCATTGTATTAATTATTACCACCATCATTGTGTTTCAGCAATTGAAGTATATGCAGGAAACTTCATTGGGTTATGATAAGGAGCACATTATTACGATTCCTTACAATAATTCCATCAACCCTGCATATGAATCTTTTAGAAATGAGCTATTACAAAATGCAAGTATCAAAGAGGTTGCCCGCTCTTCACGTATCCCTACCGGCAGGCTTTTAGATGGCATGGGCGCTTCCGTTTTATCAGGCGATTCTTTGGCTCCTGTAAAAACGGACATTAGGTTTGTTGCAGCAGATTATGATTTTATACCTACCTACGGTGTGCATCTAATAGCCGGCAGAAACTTTTCAAGATCATACAGCACTGATACCATAAATTCTGTTTTGAATGAAGCTGCTGTTAAAGCAATTGGCTGGAAGTCGCCACAGGAGGCAATTGGTAAGGATTTTAAATATGGCCAGTTTAAAGGAAAGGTTGTTGGCGTAATTGGTGATTTTCATTTTGAATCCCTCCATCAGAAAATTGTTCCCATCGTTTTAATAAATCCTGCTACCACTCCCACGCAGTCTTTCTTTAATAGCTTGTCCGTAAAAATTACCGGGAACAATATTCCTGGTGCATTGGCATCAGTTGAAAAAACATGGAAAAGATATCTTCCTGAAATACCATATCAATATTCATTTCTGGATGAGAAGTTTACACAGCTTTATCAGTCAGAGCAAAGGCAGGGCACCATATTCACTGTGTTTGCTTGTATAGCAATTTTCATTGCATGCCTTGGATTATTTGGTTTATCAGCGTTCTCAATTACACAACGTATAAAAGAAATAGGTGTAAGAAAAGTACTGGGGGCAAAGGTTAGCTCTATCGTTGGGTTGCTATCAAAAGATTTTTTAAAGCTTGTATTGATCGCAGCCATCATTGCCTTTCCGGTTGCATGGTATGCCATGACGCATTGGTTGGAAGATTTTGCCTATCGAATTAATATTCATTGGTGGGTATTTGTTTTATCTGCGATTCTTGCAATGACCGTTGCACTGGCAACTGTAAGCTTCCAGGCAATAAAAGCAGCGATAGCAAACCCTGTTAAGAGTTTGAGAAGTGAATAAATTGTCTGAACCATGATTAACCTGATTTATAAGATTAACATGATTCAGAAAAAATAAAATCATTCAATCAAAAAAATTATAGTTCAGACAATGATAAAAAATTATTTCAAAATCGCGTTTAGGAATTTGAGGAGAAATAAAATTTATTCCTTAATCAATATTTCAGGATTAAGTATTGGTCTGGCTTGCGCTATGCTTATTCTCCTATATGTAAAAGATGAAGTGAGCTTCGATAGGTTTCATAAAAATGTAAATAACATTTATCGTGTAGTTAGTGATAATAAAGACAAAGATGGTAACAGGCGTAAAGATGGTAACAGTGGCTATTACCAGGGGCCACGATTTACGAAAAATGTTCCTGGCATCGAATCATTTGTTCGGGTTAAAAGCGGCACCCGTGATATGAAAACCGGTGTTGATATTTACCCGCAGGATCTGCTGTATGTCGACTCTAATTTCTTTTCGGTTTTTTCTTTTCCACTTAAAAGCGGCAGCCCTAAAACATGTTTAAAAGACCCGCATTCTATTGTTATCTCCGAGGATATTGCTAAAAAGCAATTTAATACCACCGATGCTGTTGGTAAGATAATCATGCTGAAAGATGATAGTGTATTCGTGCCATACCGGGTGAGCGCTGTTGCTAAAAAAACACCTCAAAATTCTTCGATCAAATTTGATATGCTGCTGCCATTCACAATACCACCAGGCGAAGCAGTTGACAACGAGGACTGGTTCAATTTTTTTCTCAACACATTAGTCGTGCTTAATCCAAATGCAAAAATGAAGCAGGTAGAAGGCCATATGCAGAAATTCTATATCCAGGATTCCAAAGAAGGCAGAAAAGAAATGGCGGAGAAATATGGAGATATAGTTGGAGAAACCCGATATATGCTGCAGCCATATATAGCAATGCACATGAGCACAGAGTTGCCGCCGCAGAATGGTTTGAGCGATGCAAGTAATCCCATGTACTCTTACATACTTTCAGGTATCGCGTTATTTATATTACTGATAGCATGTATTAATTTCGTCAATCTTACAGTAGCACGTTCTGTAAAAAGAGCAAAGGAGATTGGTATACGTAAAGTAATTGGCGGCGAAAGAAAGCAATTAATTTTTCAGTTTCTTGGTGAATCATTTTTTCTTTGCATCATCGCATTCCTGCTGGCTATTGCCATCGTTCAGCTTACACTTCCTGTTTTTAATGATCTTGCAAACAAAGCGCTTTCACTTTCTTATTTGTTCGATATTAAGTTAGTAAGTGGTTATATAGTTATCTTCCTCGTCACAGGGTTCCTGGCAGGCTTCTATCCGGCATTGGTTTTATCAGGATATAAACCGGTCGATACATTGTATAGCCGTTTTAATCTTACAGGAAAAAATTACCTGCAGAAATCATTAGTGGTACTGCAGTTTACGCTTGCTTCTTTTTTAATCATTGCCACATTCATAATGTATGCGCAATTTAATTTCCTAACCACAGAAAAGTTAGGATATGACGATAGCAATCTCGTGATTGTGAATGTGGACCAGGCTAGCCATAGCAAAGCCGCTATATTGAGAGATGAACTAATGAAAGATAAAAATATAATTGACGTTGCTGCCAGGAATGGAGGCAGTTGGGCAACTGCAGCGAAAACCAGCAATGATTCCACTATACAGTTTGAATATGAAACGGTAAATGAATCATACATACCCTTATTAAAAATACCGATCGTGCAGGGTAGAAATTTTTCCAAAGAATTTCCAGGTGATTCAACCAATTCAGTTTTGGTAAACGAAGAATTTGTAAAAAAAGCCGGTTGGAAAAATCCGATCGGCCAGCTTGTTAATTTCTGGTACAGGAACGAAGTGTATCATGTTATCGGCGTTGTCAAAAATTATCACTACGCTTCATTAAATGAAAAGATAGGCACTGAATTATTTACCATGAAAAATGATAATTCTTACGGGTCGTTTGGCATTAAAATAAAACAGGGTAGCGATGCTGCAAGCCTGAAACATATACAGGCAACATTCAAAAAGTTTTTTCCAATAAGCCCTTACTCGTATGTATTTAGGGATCAGCAAAACTTAAAGAATTATGAAGCAGAAGCAAAATGGAAACAGATCATGTTATTCAGCGCTATCCTTACCATTTTTATTTCATGTATCGGTTTGTTTGGCTTGTCAGTTTTATCCGCAGAAAAAAGAACCAAAGAAGTAGGCATAAGAAAAGTGCTGGGTGCGTCTATAAAAAATGTAGTAACTATTCTTTCAAAAGACTTTGTAAAACTGGTAATTATTGCATTGATTATTGCCGCTCCGTTAGCATGGGTGGCGGCAAATAAGTGGCTGGAGAATTATCCATACCGCATCACATTGAGTTGGCCTGTGTTTGCTGTCGCAGCCCTTATTGTAATTTTTATCGCCGTTGCAACGGTAAGTTTCCAGGCAATAAAAACCGCAATAGCAAATCCTGTAAAAAGTTTAAGATCGGAATAAATTTATGGGCATGAAAAAAATATATTCAACTGTATATCAACCTTCATTTACACTGATTGCCATATTATTTTTTTTATTGGCACCACATACAGGCATTTCTCAAAAAAAAATTCAAACCATTAGTGATACAAATAATATTAATTCATTAAGGGACTTTAAAAATGTTCCCCAGGTAAAGTGGAAATTTCATACCAACGAACCGCTTATTTCTTCTCCTGTCATAAGTGGAAGTGCTGTATATTTTGGCGGCCTTGACAGCATCCTTTATTCAATTGATATTAATACCGGAAAAGTAAATTGGAAGTTCGCAACCGGCGGTGAGATAAGGTCTGACGTATTAATAAATAACAATCAATTGTATTTGGTTGGTGGTGATGGAACTTTTTATTCGATTAATAAAAACTCCGGCAAGCTTAACTGGAGATGGACTTTTAATAATACGGCCTCATTTTTAGGAGAAAGAAGATATGACATTGCAGATTATTTTAATTCTTCTCCTGTTCTTTATAATAATACTATTTATTTTGGCTCGGGGGATGGGAAAGTAAATGCAATTAATGCCGAAAACGGCAACCTCTTATGGACTTTTAGAACAGATGATATCGTTCACAATACTCCTGCAATTTATAATGATAAACTTTTTATCGGATCCTTTGATGGTAATGTATATGCATTAAATAATAGCAATGGGAACCTGTTATGGAAATTTAAAACCGTTGGTCACGAATTTTTTCCGAAGGGCGAATTACAGGGTTCTCCGGTTGTGTCAAACGGCTTTGTTTATATCGGAAGCCGTGATTTTAATTTATATGCTATTAATATCAACGGCGGCTATTGTAACTGGAATCAAAAATTTCCTAAAGGATGGGCTTTGGCAAATTCCATTAGAGATTCTGTGCTTTATGTAGGCACATCTGAGGATAAATATATTGCTGCAGTTGATGCTGCAAGCGGTTCTGAGCGATGGAGGACTAACGTGAAGTTTAATATTTTCGGCCCTTGCTCTTTTACTAAATCAATGCTGTATGTTGGAACAATCATGGGAAATGTTTTTGGTCTTGATCTAAAGACAGGTCTAATACAATGGACATTTACTACTGATGGGTATAAATTAAATCATGATAAATATTTTAAAGCAGATGATACTTTCAGTGATGATTTCTACCAAATTATAAGAAATAATGTAGACTACATTAATGCACAGCTGAAATGGGGTGCTGTGTTTTCTACACCGGCTATTTCAAATGATGCAATGATAATAACAAGTACCGATGGAACCGTTTATTGCTTAATACACACATAATAAATTTTAAAATAAGCAGACCTTATGATTAAAAATTATTTTAAGACATTACTTCGCAACATGCAGAAAAATAAGCTGCATGCAGCCATAAATATTATCGGTATGGGAGTAGCTTTTACCTGTAGTATTCTTTTGCTAATTTTTGTATACCAGCAATTTACTTTCAATAGATTTCATACTAACGTCGACCGGCTTTACCAGGTTTACAATTCTTATAATGGACCACAGGGCGTTGAAACTGTTGCTGAGATGGGATATCCTGCTGCTCCAACACTTAAAGCAGAGGGTATTGGAATAGAGAAGTCAACCCGTATGAAATTTGCCGGACGTGGCGTTAAGTACAAAGAAAAAGAATTGGACCTCGAAGTTAAACTTGTTGACAATGATTTTTTCAGCATGTTTTCATTCCCTGTTGTAAAAGGAAATAAGGTAAACCCGTTAGCTGATTTGGGAAATGTGGTGATAAGCGAAAATGTAGCCGCAAAACTATTTGATAAAGAAGAGCCTGTTGGTAAAACAATCAATACCAACGTTGGTGGTGAATGGAAATCTTTAATTGTATCGGCTGTGCTCAAAGACTTTCCTGATAATTCTTCCATTAAATATGATGTATTGGCAAGGCCCGAAATAAGCCCCGACTATGCTGAAGGCAAAAACAAATGGGATAATCAGCATCACCCTGTTTATGTTCAATTATCAGCTAACAACACGAAGATTCAGGTAGAGAAGCAATTGCGGAATTTCACAAAAAAATATAACCCTGCAGATGTAAATTCCATGAAGAGTAAAGGGTTTAGGCCTGATGAGAATGGCGATATATCTTCCATGCGATTGGCACCTTTAGCAGATTTACATTTTACATCTATAGGCAGCCGCCAGGAAATAAGTAAATCATTTTTGTATATTATAATGCTGGTAAGTTTTGTAATTCTTATGATTGCCTGTTTCAATTTTATCAACCTCAATATAGGCTTGTCGTTTACTCGTACTAAAGAAATGGGTATTCGTAAATGTCTCGGCGCAGGTAAGCGGCAGGTCTGGTTCCAGATATGGGGCGAAAGTTTATTTACCGTTTTAATTGCCATGATTATCGGGATCATATCAATCATCGCTTTACTTGCCTACATAGGTAAAACTTCCAAAATAAATATACATAGCTCTTTACTTTACCAGCCGGTTGTAATATTAATTTTATTGGCTCTCCTCCTGGTTGTATCTTTTATTTCTTCCGGTTACCCGTCGTTTATATTAGGTAAATTAAAGACTGTTGAAATATTAAAAGGCAAAATATCATTAAAAAAACCAGGCTTGTTTCGCAATGGCCTTATAGTGGCTCAATTC
>JBBSEV010000087.1:0-13891 GCA_038239385.1 Chitinophagales bacterium | reverse complement strand
TAGGATCTTCATCTACGTACATATTCATGCAATGATAATACACTAACAAATGAAAAAATATTTTCTACTTTCGGCAATCACATTCCTATTTCTAGTCCCTTCATTCTCACAAAGCGTGAGTATTAATAACGATGGCTCCCTACCAAACCCAAGCGCCATGCTTGATGTAAATAGCCCTTCAAAGGGTCTATTAATTTCCAGGGTAACCCTTACAGGCACTGATGATGTAACCACCATCTCAACTCCTGCGGTATCGCTTTTAGTTTATAATACAGCAACTACCAGCGGGGATAATGCTGTTAGCCCCGGCTATTATTATTGGGGTGGCTCTGCATGGCTTTTGCTTAGTACAGGCTCATCTGTTTTAAAAAAGGACAATATGGATAGTATTGCAAACACGGGTTATGCTTCTGTTTACCGCCTTAATAAAGCAAGGGATTCTGTACAGGCAAACCTCGATGTAAATACAACGAATGTTTTTCTCAAAAAGGATAACACGGATAGTGTTGCAAACACTGGCTATGCTTCTGTTTACCGGCTCAATAAAGCAAGAGATTCCGTACAGGCAAACATTGATTTAAATACTGCAAATATTTTACTAAAAAAAGATAACACCGATAGTGTTGCAAATACCGGGTATGCTTCTGTCTATCGCCTTAATAAGGCAAAAGATTCCGTACAAACAAACATTGATGTGAATACAACAAATATTTTACTCAAAAAAGATAATACCGATAGTGTTGCAAATACCGGTTATGGTTCAGTCTATCGCCTCAATAAATCAAGGGATTCAGTTCAGGCAAACATTGATGTAAATACTGCAAATATTTTACTAAAAAAAGATAATATCGATAGTGTTGCCAATACAGGGTATGCTTCAATCTATCGTCTCAACAAAGTAAAGGATTCCGTTCAGAGTAATCTAAATTTGAACACAGCAAATATTCTACTTAAAAAAGATAATACCGACAGTACTAATTCTATTACAGGTTATACTACCCTTTATCAAAATAGCCTGAAAGAAGCAGCTCTTGCGTTCTCTACAGGTTTAACAAGGACCGGCAATACAATTACTAATAATTTATCTGTGGGGGTAAGTGGTGGCCAAACTATTATTGGTTCTACTTCAAACAATTCCGGGATTACTTATTTAGCTACCTCAGGTGCAAGTGCAGGAGTAACCGGAGCAGACCATGTATTCAAAGTGGGCAATAATGGATCTGTTGAAGCTATGCGAATTGTAAGCGATTCTCTCGGTTATGTTGGAATCGGTACCAGCTCACCAACAACCGTATTGCACATTAAAAAGAATTTACCCGCGCCGGGCCATAATACGGTTCTTAAAATTGAAAATGCTTATGGTGCAGGAAATTTTGGCCTAAATAATTTCGGAGGGTATTGGCAAAATTCTTCAGTAACCCCCGGAAATACGGGAGGTTTCAATATTTACAACCTGGGAGGATCAGGAAATTTTGGCATTAACGGAAATGGAAACGTAGGTATCGGAACAACCAATGCAGTTGCCTTGCTGGAAATTAAGGCAAGTAACGGTACAAGGGCGCCTTTTAAGTTTAATTCAGGCCCCTTGATCTCTTCACCACTGGCAGGTGCTATTGAATTTAATACCGATTCTTATTATGCAACTATTACCAATGGTGGTAGTCCTGCCAGGAAGACTTTTGCCTTTCTTGAAGGCCCCACCTTTACGGGAACAGTAAATGGCATTTCAAAAAGTATGGTAGGATTAGGAAATGTTGATAACACAAGTGATGTTAATAAGCCCGTATCAACAGCCACACAAACAGCGCTTAACTTAAAATGGAGTACCATAGGTGATGCAGGCACTAACACTTCAACTAATTTTATCGGCACTACTGATAACATTCCTTTTAATATAAGAGTAAATAATCAAAAGGCGGGAAGCGTAGATAATACTTTATTAAATACTTTTTGGGGATACCTGTCTGCCAATGCGAATACAACCGGAAACAATAATACAGCTATCGGCGCTTCCGCTCTTATAACAAATACCCTTGGAAATTCTAATACTGCCCTGGGAAGCGGTGCAGATGTATCTGCTGATGGGTTGTCAAATGCTACAGCCATTGGTGCGGGAACTATTGTTGATGCGAGTAATAAAGTACGTATTGGCAACGCATCGGTTACTGTTATCGAAGGCCAGGTTGCCTATACCATTCCTTCAGATGCAAGATTTAAATATAATATCCGGAACAATGTGCCCGGGCTGGATTTCATCACAAGGCTTACACCTGTCACTTATTATTTTGATGAAGAAAAATTAAAAGAATATACCAAAACGGGCCTGCTTACTAATAACATGACAATACCTGTTTCATACAAAGGTGAAAAGCAATTGCACACAGGTTTCCTTGCCCAGGATGTAGCTAGAGTCTCAAAAGAGTTGGGTTACAGCTTTGATGGTGTACATGCTCCTTCTAATGATAAGGATCATTACAGTATTGCCTATAGCCAATTCATTATGCCTTTGGTAAAATCAGTTCAGGAGCAGCAGCAGATTATCGAAAATCAGGATAAAAAAATTGAAAGTCAGGCCGAACAAATAAAAAGGATGAATGAAAGGATTGAAGCATTAGCGAAGTCTGTAGAGCTCCTCACAAAGAAGTAAAATTTAAGTACAAATTTACATATTCAATAAAAGAAAAGACCTGATGCACTATTCAGGTCTTTTTCTTTTAATAGTGAGCCTTAATTTTTAATCCTTAACTACTTTGTACGAAAACCTGGTTTCATCTACAATTGCTTCGAGTACGTAAACTCCTTTGCTTAAATATCCGGAGGAAGTAAGATCAAATTCTAATGAAGTAGCCACGTTCTTAAATTCTTTTTTCATTAATAATTTTCCTGCAACATCAAATAGCCTGATACTGACTTTATCTTTTGGCTGATCAGCAAATCTGAGATGAATCGTATTTACAAAGGGATTATTAAGTACATATATTTTTTGATGTAACCCTGGTATGTTAATTGAAATAATTTTACTATAGCTAAATTTTCCATCTATATCAACTATTTTCAAACGGTAATAATTAACGCTGCCTGCCTTGTTATCAAGCATTGAATAACTATTTCCACTGCCGGTCAACCCAAAAGATTTTATATTGTCAATCGCTTCAAATTCCAGGCCGTTGGATGAACGCTGAACCTCGTAGTAACTTGTGTTGATCTCATTGGCAGTATTCCATTTAAGAAGCACGTTAGAATTTTGGCGTATGCCCTGGAAATTAAATAATCCCACCGGTAATGTAGAAGAAACAATGCCTGCACCAAAACCAGAAAAGCCATCATTGAATGTATAACTCAACGTATAGTCTGCTCCTAACATTCCATGTATAGGTGGAACCATTTCTATATTCCCTGCTGCGCCCGGGTTTGCTGGCGTTGCAGAGGATATGGCCCCGGAAGTTTTAATAATCTGGATATTACTCCACAGGTTGCCTGTTGCCGCTTCCCATCCCGCTTTTTCTGCAGCGGTGTAGTATAAAGTAATGGTATAAACGCCGTCAGCATGATAAATACCCGGTATTATGCGATAGGTTTTATTCATTAAATAATTGGATAAGCCAAAGTCTATGAACTGGGAAGTACCGGTACCCGCCCTATCAATCGTTAGAGAAGTACATCCATAATCAAATGAATTTTCGTTTTGAATAGAGGCAATTATTTTTCCATTACCATCAAAGAAAAACACCTTATCTGCTGCACTCATTTTTGCCTGGCTGTTACTATTTAACTGCGTACTAACGGCGGTTTGAGGAATAGTTTGTGTAAAAGTGAATACCGGCCTAAAGGTATTAGTTAGTGCCGCTGAAAGATAACTGCATCCATCATCTGCAGGTACCGTTGAAGATTTTTTTGCCTGGCTTGCATATGATGTTCCCTCACCCGTAAGAATATCATCTGCGGAAACGACGGTATTATTATAACAAAATTCAAATACCAGGTTACTCACTCCATCCCATAAAAATCCTGATGGGATAGAAAAATCATTGTTGCCAAATTTGGTATTATAATCAGCTGAAGTTATAACCTTCCATGATGAAGGTGTTGTAAAGCCGGCTGAAAGATCTGTGGCTGCGGTAGGGCCTATTTTAAAGGTAAAACCCTTAAATGGCGCTGTACTTGACTTTGTATTTACAGCAAAGCTGACATTAGTTATCAGGCCTGCTCTCACCCCATTGGCTACCAGTTCGGAGGCCAGATATAGATATTGTGATTTTTTATCTGTTTGGCTTCCTTGTACGGGGCTCGAGCCTCCAAGATTTGCATTTGCAGACCCACTGGTTACAATGTTAGAAAAGGGTCCACTTGCCGCAATTTCATTATCGGCAATTTCAATATCGTAATTTTGAAAGGTTGTTCCCGTAGTTGCAAATGCCCCTCCTGCTGTAATGGAATAATTAAGATTGATGTATTCGTTTCCTTCAAAAGAGTTATCATCCTTTATGGTAACGTTTACAGTTTGTGGCCCTGTGGTACCTGCAGGGAAAGTAACGGAATTAGTTATTATACTATAATCATTACCGTTAGTAGCCGTTGAGGATGTGGCGCTTGTGACCTGTACAGTTACCGGCGCTGCAGCTGGTGCCGATAAAAATAATTTCACAGGAACAATGGTAGTTGTGAGGTTACAGGCATTTGTCGTTCCACCGTTTTCAGCAACAGAGACACCGCTTTTTTCAAAATAAACTACAGGTAATACTGTATTGGTAAGTGTGGTAGTAAATAAACCACGGCCATGCGTAGCCGCTAAAATCGTATTGTCTGATGGCCTTACCTTTAACATGTCGACACGGGTATTTGCCAAACCAGGATTCGTTGGTGACCATAGTGTTGAAGTGCTATTCAAATTATCAGTGCTCCATACGCCTAACTCTGTGGCAAGTAGCGCCTGGTCGTTATTAAGCGGGTTAAACACAACCCACCTTACCGGCATATCCGGTAAATTACCTTCATCATTTATCCATGCTGTTCCACCATTTATTGTTTCAAAAACACTGGTAACTCCATAGTTAGAATAAGTAACGAGTATATGATTTTCATTTCCCGTTTCAATCGCTATTCCTGAAACTGAACCAACTCCTGTTTTTATAATAGTGCTGGTCACAGTTGCCGTAGTTGCGGTACTTGCATTATTTACGTAAAAAACACTTCCGTTAGAAAGCCCGAAGTAAACCCTGTCAGCAACATTTGGAGAGACAAAAACATTGGTTACTTTGGCTCCGCTAAAATTTGTTACGGAAACCCCTGTATTCGTTGTCCCTGTTGTGAGCCATCTGGCAAACGACCCTCCAGCCCCTGTACTCACGGTTGTGTAGTCTCCATATAGTACTTTCGTATTATCATCATACGAAGTTGGATTTATAAATGACCCATGGGTTTGATCGTTAATTTTATTTGGAAAAGATGCTCCTGAATTTGTAGACCGGTAATAGACGTTGTAAATGTAAGATGTGATCTGGTTTGCTGGTGTCAATTGATCAATATGGCAAAATGCACCATCACCACCACTTGCCTGGGAAGTATTCTGAATACCTGCGAGGTTTGGAAATTTTTGTGACCCATTATCCTGGGCTCCTGACAAAAAATAGTTAGAGCCCGCTGTGGGGTCTATCGCTCCTGCATAGGTCTGCGTTACATTATAGCCATTATTTTTATTTACAAAATCAGGTTTTGTAGTTGACCCATTCACATTTACGTTGGTAGTATAATAAATGCCACCATCAGTACCCCAAATCGCTTTGCTCGAACTTGCGGGGGAATAAAGAATAATATGCTGGTCAGCATGAACCGTTGCAAGAAAAGCAGTAGGGGCGTTAAATAATGACCAGGTAGAAATTTGGTTCCACGTTATTCCTCCATCAGTTGACCGCAAAGCATCAACCCCACCAATTATAACTGTGTTAGCATCATTAGGGTCAACTGCTGCTGAAAGATCATACCATGCCTGTCCTCTTGTGAAATTAGAATTATTACCCTGGTCTATTATAGTAGGCACTGCACAACTTACCCAAAGAGCTCCCCCGTTATCCGTGCGATATATAGCGTCTGCATCATTACCACCCGCCAGCTGGCAAAGCACATATACTTTATTTGCATCAGATGGAGCTGTTGCTAATTTTAACCTCTCATGGCTGCCCGGTACAGAAATATCAGTCCATGTTCCGGTATTTCCCTGTTGCGCAGAAGTTGATTTGTATACATTGCCTAAAAAATTGGAAGCATATATATCTCCATTCGCTGCGAGCTGAACATCGCTTATTGAGTTTATTAAAACTGTTGTCCAGGAATTTCCGCCGTCAGTGGACTTTTTTAAACCTGCTCCTGTCGCAGCAAAAATTGCTGTAGGAGTAAGCACAATATTTTGAATATAATTAAATTGGCTGTTAGTAGTAGAAGCGAGATGATTCCAGGAATTTCCTCCATCACTGCTTTTCCAAATTCCCAAGCCCCGCTGAGCATCGGTATTACCCCATATCTCCCCCGTTCCAAAATACATTAGGGAAGGATTAGCCTGATCCTGTACGATTGTAGAAATGGCAATATTATCGAGTATGTCACTGATTTTTATCCAGGTGGGTGTAGCACTACCAATGTTTGCGCATTTCCATATTCCTCCGGCCACCCCGCCGGCAAATATGGTGCTATTGGTTGCATCGTTCTTATCAAAAAGTATAGCACGTGTTCTTCCACCCACATTGCCAGGGCCTCTTTCCTGCCAGCTTATTCCGGAAATGGCATTTTGCCTGCTTGTAAAAAATTGTTTTACATCATCACTTGCATCTAATAAACGTTCTCTGGGAACTGTGTTGGTATTAGGGTCTTTGGTTTTTTCAAATTCCTGAAGAAATTCTTCCCGGATAGTAAAGGCAATGTTTTCTTTTTCTTCTTTTTCTTTTTCACGGTTTTGTTCATGCCTTAGTTTGCATGAAGAAAATATAAAAAAAAATAATCCGGTAAATAAAATTGATCTTTTTAGGTAAGCAGGTATTGATTTCATAGATAAAAAATAATTTGAAAATAATTCTGAAGCAATACGAAATTATACAAGGCTTAGTCTTCCTTCACTTTTATATAACTGGATTTGCCTGCTAAAATTGTGAACATTTAATTTATTGCGGTAGTTGCATCGCCGGGAATTTTTTCCCAGCATTTCACGGCAAAATCGTATGCCTGTTTTCTATAACGGAAGGTAAAAAAAATTAAAGTAATACCACTATTAATTATTTTATTCTTATAGCATTTCGATTATAAATTACTATGTATTGCTGCAGATTTGCGGTACAAGCTTTATCCTTCCTCAAATAGATTTTTTTGAGATGATTGAACTACAGTTGTCACCCATTCCATCTGATCACTTTTGGAGAAATCGGTAAGTTTACTTCCTATCGCCTTCCATCCCATAACATCTACAACTTTGTTGAGTTTTATTTTGGCTCTGCGAACCTGGGAGCCCCGGCCACTTTGCATTTGCAGTAGAGGTTCTGCAACGGTTGTTACTTTTAAAAGGCGATTGCCATTTCCTTCTTTAATAAAAAGAAATTTAGTGTTGAGTGTATTCGTTTCAATCTTAAATCGCTTTACATTGTATTGCAATTTTTCATTATCAAGATAAACCGCGGTTATAATTTTTTCAGGATCATACTTTTCTATGAGCTCAATATTATCCACATCGAAACGCTGCGTGATCTCCTGGCCGGTAAGTTCATAATTTCCATCTTTATAAATAGCCAGTATTTTATCATCGCCGTCAAAATTGCCAAGCAATGTTCCATTTTCTTCAACATTCAACCTTCCAAAAGTTCCATCGAACCAAAGTTTTCTTTTATCAAGAGTTGACTTCCCTTTTTCAAGAAGGCGTATACTTTTGATAGGATATTTTGTTACCTGGTTTCCAATGCTGCTGCGGCTTCGTATGTCCAATGTTTCAAAATAAAAGTCGAGCTCTTTATTGCGTGCACTGCATCCGGGTGTAAGTATTATTCGCACTGCTTCTGCCTCGCCGTTTGGATTTACTGAAAAATAATGCACTTTACTTTTTTCGTCCCCTTTTGTAAGATCATATTCTTTATCGCGGGTAATACCTGTTACATTAAATCGCTTTGCATAGCTTATTCCTTTTTTCCCTTCTGCATAAATCATATTATATGTGGTGCGCTCATCATTTTTTTTGAATACGGCAACATGGATAATATCCTTTCCAATGAATACTTTATCTGCAACCTTCACAACTTTCATCTTTCCTGTTTTTGTGAAAGCGATTATATCGTCCAGGTCGCTGCAATCATTAACAAATTCATCTTTCCTGAGCCCGGTGCCAATAAATCCATCAGCCCTGTTCACATAAATTTTTGTGTTGGCGATTGCAACTGCTTTAGCCTGTATAGTATCAAATAGTTTTATCTCTGTCTTTCTCCCACGGCCTTTTCCATATTTTTTTAATAAATCCTCATAATAGGAAATTGCATATTCAGTAAGATTATCAAGATGGTGATTTACCTGCTTTATCTCAGCCTGGAGATTTGTGATCTGTTCATTAAGTTCATCAATATCCAGTTTATAAATTCTGCGTACAGGCTTTTCAGTTAGCTTTAAAATATCTTCTTTTGTAATTTCTCTTTTTAGTTGTTTTATGAATGGAGCAAAAGCCTTATCAATAGCGATAATAACTTTATCCCATGTCTCATGTTTTTTTTCCAGTTCTTTATAGATCTTTTCTTCAAAAAATATTTTTTCAAGAGAAGTATAATGAAGCTTTTCCCTGAGTTCTTTTAGTTTTATTTCAAGTTCTTTTTTTAGAAGCCCCCTGGTATTATCGGCAGATATCTTAAGTAATTCTCTCACGCCTGGAAATTCAGGCTTTTGCCCATTAATCACGCAGGCATTAGGCGATATTGAAATTTCACAATCAGTAAAAGCATATAACGCATCAATAGTTATATCAGGTGAAATCCCTGGAGCAAGCTCAATGCTTATTTCAACATCAGCAGCGGTATTATCGGTTACTTTTTTTATTTTGATTTTACCATTATCGTTCGCTTTTATAATGCTGTCAATTAGTTGTGTGGTGGTAGTTCCGTAGGGGACATCTTTTATTAAAAGTGTTTTTTTATCAAGTTCTTCAATCTTTGCACGAACTCTTACTTTACCACTTCGTATACCATCGTTGTAATTGCTGATATCAATCATGCCTCCAGTGATGAAGTCAGGATACAGTTCAAACTTTCTACCCTTATAATATCTGATAGATGAATCAATAAGATCACAAAAATTATGAGGTAAAATTTTCGTAGCCAGGCCTACAGCAATACCTTCTGCACCCTGGGCAAGCAATAGAGGAAATTTCATTGGCAGCGTAACAGGTTCATTCTTTCTCCCATCGTAGCTTAACTGCCAGTTGGTAGTTTTATTATTAAAAGCAACTTCAAGAGCAAACTTACTCGGCCTTGCTTCAATATATCGTGGAGCGGCAGCATCGTCACCTGTTCGTATATCACCCCAGTTACCTTGTGTTTCTATCAGCAATTCTTTTTGGCCAAGATTTACAAGCGCATCTCCTATGCTTGCATCGCCATGAGGATGGTATTGCATGCTCTGTCCTATTATATTCGCCACTTTATTAAAACGGCCATCATCCATTTCCTTCATTGCATGCAGAATGCGTCTCTGTACGGGTTTTAGGCCATCTTCAACCGCCGGAACCGCACGCTCAAGAATTACGTAACTGGCATAATCCAGGAACCAGGTTTTATATTGCCCGGAAAGGCCGGCATCACTGTGGGTGTATTCTTCTTTGGTTGTTTTTGACATTTATTTTTCCCCTTTGCTGATTTTTTTTTGCCAGAGATTGCCGGATTATCACAGATTATTTTTTTTCTTTTTTTTAATTAGTGTAAATCCGTGGCTATTCTTTTGTCTTCACTTCAAAGTCTTTCATATTCTTAACTTCGCCCTGTGAATCAATTGTATCATTTTCTATTAATTTTTTTATTCGCCAAAGCAAGTACGCATCGCCGGTAGTTTGATTTGATTTATGAAGAAAATGAGATATGACCTTATTGGCTTTTTGCCAATCAGGAGTAATATATTTTTGCAATTCCTGGTCATAAAAATCTTCCTCATGTTGTAAAAGCTTTTTTGCTCCTTCAAGAGTACGGACAATTTTAGCATCAGCACAAAGCTTACTCCATTCATCAGTATCTATTTCAAATTCGGAAGTAGTAACCGGGCGTGCCAGTTTTTTTGCCTTAATAAATTCCTTTGCGGGAATTTCAAATAAATTTATGGGATAAAAAATATGTCCTTTCTCATTTATGAATGGCAGGTTGTTTAACCATAGAACCTGAACTCTTCCGTCAAATTCTTTTAGCTGAGATATAAGCCAGTAATAGCTGTTAACATCATGTTTGTTTGCTGCTATCCATATCCATAAATTTTCTCCTGTATCGCTTTGTAATTTTTCCTTAATTTTTTTTAAAACTGCCACATCATCTACTTCCCCGGTATCAACGTGACTCCTATAATCGCCACCCGAAAGTACTTCCCGCCACCAATTTTTACGCTCATCAATTCCTTCCTGCTCATAAATATTTAGCAAGGGGCCAACCGCAAAGTCATCTTTTATTTCTAAAACATCTCCTTGTAATGTTTTATCTAATTCAAAACTTTTTTTTAATACTTCAACATCTGCCTGCTGAAAAACTATGTGGATCATTTGATTAATTAAAAATTAAAAATTATGAATTAAAATTTAAGACGCAACTATTTAATTCCTTTACTTGTTTTTAGAATAGATGATATTATTTTTTTCAACTCTTCAGACTCACTCAAAAAAGAATCAGAAAGTTTTGATTCTATGATTCCAACGTCTTTGAATAATCTAAGCCAATAAGAAGTTTCTCTTGATTCTTTATAGGCAATACCGACTTTATGTATAAAATCATTTTTAGATTGCGCTCCAACCGCTTCTTCTATATTTGCGCCAATGGAAGTTCCACTTTTAAGCAATTGAATTAATAATTCTCTTTCAACTTTCTGGTTTCTTAGATGCATGTAAAGTTTAATTATTCTCAGTGCAAAATTGTAAGACTTCTCTAATACTATATTATTTTCCTTCATAAAAATTTATGCCATTTGCTTATAAGTATATGTGGGTGATATAGTCCTTAATTTTTAATTTTTAATTCTTAATTCAAAATTCTATATTCCTGAAACTTCCGCTAAATCCAATTCGACTTTCAAATTGTCAATTATAAAGTCTTGCCGGGATGGTGAATTTTTTCCCATATAATACTCAAGCAACTCCTGAATGTGTACCTCCGGTAAAAGCATTACTGGCTGAAGCTTTATATTATCTCCGATAAATTTTCCAAATTCCTCAGGTGAAATTTCACCAAGGCCTTTGAACCTGGTAATCTCCGGTTTGCCACCAAGTTTTGAAATTGCTTTTTGCTTTTCATTTTCATCATAACAATAAATCGTTTCCTGTTTATTCCTCACTCTAAATAGCGGTGTTTCCAGAATATAAATATGGCCGTTTTTTACAAGGTCAGGAAAGAACTGCAGGAAAAAAGTCATAAGTAATAACCTTATGTGCATACCGTCCACATCGGCATCTGTGGCAAATACAATATTATTATAACGCAGTTCTTCGTAACCATCTTCAATATTAAGTGCATGTTGCAACAGATTGAATTCTTCATTTTCATATACAACCTTTTTTGTTAAGCCAAAGCAATTCAACGGCTTTCCTCTCAGACTGAAAACCGCCTGTGTTTCTACGTTTCTTGATTTGGTTATTGAACCACTGGCGCTATCTCCTTCTGTAATAAAGATAGTGGTCTCCATACGCCTGGCATTTATTTCATCCTTGGTTTTCCCCTCTGCTACATCATTGAAGTGGTAACGGCAATCCCTTAATTTTTTATTATGAAGATTGGCTTTCTTTGCCCTTTCGTTAGCCAGCTTTTTTATACCGGCAAGTTCTTTACGCTCTCTTTCATTTTGCTCAATTCTCTTTTTTATTGCATCAGCAGTTTGCGGATTTTTATGAAGAAAGTTATTAAGTTCCTTTCCGAGAAAGTCGCTTATAAAATTCTTTACGCCAGGCCCTTTATCATACATTATCTGTGAACCAAGTTTTGTTTTTGTCTGGCTTTCGAAAACAGGTTCCTGCACACGCACACTTATGGCAGCGGATATGCTTCCCCGTATGTCTGATGCATCATAATCTTTTTTATAAAAATCACGGATAGTCTTTGTATAGCCTTCCCGAAAACCCGCAAGATGGGTACCACCCTGTGTTGTAAATTGTCCATTTACAAAACTGTAATACTCTTCTCCATATTGATTATTGTGTGTAATGGCTACTTCAATATCTTCATCCTTTAAATGAATTATCGGATAACGCAATTCATCCTCATTGGTCTTACGCTGCAGCAGGTCAAGCAAACCATTCTTACTCACGTATCTTTTACCATTATAATTGAGAACAAGCCCCGCATTAAGAAAACAATAATTCCAAAACTGGTTATCAAGAAATTCCTGTATGTAATGATAGTTTTTAAAAATAGTTTCATCAGGAATAAAGGTTACCAATGTGCCATTTTGTTCAGCAGTTTTTTCTTCTTTATATTCTTTTATAAGAAATCCTTTTTTGAAATCCGCGATTTTTTGCCTGCCTTCCCTAAAAGCAGAAACCTGGAAATAGCTGCTCAATGCATTGACAGCCTTTGTTCCCACACCATTCAGGCCTACACTTTTTTGAAATGCTTTACTATCATATTTGGCTCCGGTATTTATTTTACTTACTACATCTACCACTTTACCAAGTGGGATTCCTCTGCCATAATCCCGAACGGTTACCGTTTTATTTTTTATTTCTATATCCACGTGTTTTCCAAATCCCATGGTATGTTCATCAATGCAATTATCAATAACTTCTTTTAGTAACACATAAATTCCATCATCAGGACTGCTGCCATCGCCTAACTTTCCAATATACATGCCCGGCCGAAGCCGGATATGCTCTTTCCAATCAAGGCTTTTAATAGAGTCCTCAGTATAATCAAATAAATTTTTATCTGCCATTCATTACATATTTGCGCAAAAGAAAAGATTTTATTTCAATTACAATTTGCAGGGTTTCATATAAATTTCATAAAGGATATCTTTTGATATTATTCATTTGGCGGGAAATCCCTTGCGGTGTAAGCTTGTTCCAAATATAGGTAAAGAGAAAAGTACTATCTTTTGAAATTTATAAACACCTGTTAATATCCTTTTAAAAAAAAGAATAAAATCAATTTGGATTGGAAATAAATTTGTCAACAAGTTGTCCCAAAAAAATTAGAGATTGCTTCGGCGCCACAAACTTTTCATAATCTCTATATCATTCTGGCGCCTCGCAAAGACGTGATGAAGTTGCAGGCCTTGAGACATAGAAAACGGAGCAGGGACAAAGTTTCATTAAGTTCCTCTCTCCGAACAAGCCCTTTGGACAAAATAAGAATTAACTGATTTCTTAATGAAATTATTCAATAGTTTTAGGTTAAAATTTTATGAACCTTGATTTAACAGGTAAGAAAGCAATTGTATGCGGAAGTACGCAGGGTCTTGGTTTGGCAGTTGCTATTGAACTTGCTTTACTTGGCGCAGAAGTGACGTTAATGGCAAGGGATGAAATCAAATTAAAAGATGCCATAACGAAGTTAGATATTTCAAAAGGGCAACACCACAATTATCTTATTGCAGATTTTCAAATACCTCAATTGGTTAAAAATGCCATTAGAAATTTTATGTCCAAAGGTAATGTTGTAAACATTTTAATAAACAATACAGGTGGCCCAAAAGG
>JBBSEV010000086.1:0-13998 GCA_038239385.1 Chitinophagales bacterium | reverse complement strand
TTATCGAAAGATTTTTTAAAGCTTGTAATTATCTCTATAATTATTGCTTCACCTATTGCATGGTGGGCTATGAATAAATGGTTGCAGGATTTTGCTTACAAAACAAACATCAACTGGTGGATATTCGTTGTTTCAGGATCTATTGCGGTAGCTATTGCAATGATCACCATAAGTTTCCAGGCGATAAAAGCAGCGATCGCCAATCCGGTTAAAAGCTTACGAAGCGAATAATGGTGTACGATTTCATACACCCTTTGTTCATTACCGTACACTTTTTACTTTGTAAATTGCTTTAAACACTATCTTCCAGCATGATCTGTCATTGGCATGATGGTTGAAAAATAGTGTGAGGCCGAAAGTGAAATAAAAAAAATTAAAACTCAAAAATTAAACGTAGCACTCAACCTAAAACCCGTAACTAAAAATAAATCATGCTCCAGTTAAAGAATATTTACAAATGGATAAATACAGGCAGTAACCGAACCTTCCTTTTAAAAGACATCAATCTGCATATAAAGCAGGGAGAGTTCCTTTCAGTAATGGGGCCATCAGGCTCAGGCAAATCTACCTTGCTGAATGTGTTGGGCATGCTTGATGATGCCAATGAAGGCGAATACATTTTTATGGACCAGGATGTATTAAAGCTAAAGGAAAAGCAGCGGTCAGAAATTTATAAAACCCATATTGGCTTTGTGTTCCAGGCATATCATTTAATTGATGAGCTTACGGTTTATGAAAATATTGAAACCCCGCTGATATACCAGAACATTAAATCTGCTGAACGGAAAGCAATGGTTGCGGATATCCTTGACCGCTTCCAGATCGTTGGTAAAAAAGATCTTTTTCCTACCAATCTTTCAGGTGGCCAGCAACAACTCGTGGGTATAGCAAGGGCTTTGATTGTAAAGCCGAAACTGATTCTTGCAGATGAACCCACCGGCAATTTAAATTCAAAACAAGGCGAGGAGATCATGGATATTTTTAAAGAGTTGAATAATGAAGGAGTGACCATAGTGCAGGTAACACATTCTGAAAAAAATGCTGCGTATGGTTCAAGAATTATTCATTTGCTTGATGGAAGGATTGAAAAAGAATCGTGATTTTACAATTAAGAATTAAGAAATAATAATTAAAAACTAAAATACTCAACACTCAAGAAAAATTTGCTCCAGGGAAAAGCTCAATTAATTATTGTCCCTCTCCTTTGGAGAGTGGTTGGGGTGAGGTCAAACAATCAAAATGAAAACAATTTTTTTAAATATATTTTTTGCTGTGGCTTGCTTTACAGTTCAGGCACAAAATAAATTAACGCTGAAAGAGGCAATCGAAACGGGCATTAAAAATAATCTGCTCGTAAATCAATCTGACCTGCAAATGCAGAGAGAAGATGTCATATTAAAACAAGCGAGGGCTAGCATGCTTCCAAACCTGAACGGTTTTGCCAATCACGGTACTAATAATGGCAGAAGCATAGATCCATTCACTAACGGGTTCATCAACCAAAATGTTAACTACGCAAGTTATTCAGCCAGCAGCAACCTTTTATTATTCAATGGCTCCTCGTTGCAAAATAAAATAAAATCAAACCGGTTAGGGCATGAAGCATCGCAGCAGGAATTGCAGCAGGCAAAAGATAATCTTACCATTAATGTTATTCTCGCTTACCTCGGTGTGCTCAGTGCAGAAGATATTTTGGAAACTTCACGAAGCCTCTCCTTAGTTACCGTAAAGCAGGTGGAGCGCCTTAATATATTAAATCAATCGGGGGCTATTCCGCCATCTCAATATTATGATCTTAAAGGCCAGCTTGCTAACGACCAGATTACTATTGTTGATAACCAGGCTGCGTTGGAAACTGCAAAGCTTAACCTGGCGCAATTATTAAATATCCCTTACGATAAAAATATGCAGTTGGAAAGAATGCCATTGGAGTCATTCAACATTTCTTATAATGCAGAGCCGGATAAAATATACCAGGCAGCGTTGCACCAGTTTGCCCAGGTAAAAGCGGTTCACCTTCGCACCGAAAGCGCTGAAAAAAATATTCGTTCCATAAGGGGAGAATTGTACCCGACACTTTCACTGAGCGGCGATGTAAATACAAATTATTCCAGTGTGGCAACACAATCAGTTTTACTCAATAGCGCATTTGTTCCTTCCAATGATTACGTAGTCGTAAACGGCTCACAAGTGCCCGTGATTACAAAGCAGGATAACTTTGACACAAAAAAGATAAACTATGGAAGCCAGCTTAAGAATAATAAATTCACTTCTTTTAATCTTGGTTTAGCCATTCCCATATTTAATGCAAGCCGGGTAAGGAGCCGTGTGAAGATTGCAAAAATTGATTTTAAAAATAATGAGCTTATTGAGCAAAATACTAAAACCGAATTGCAACAAAGCATCGAGCGTGCTTATGTAAATTTTACATCCACTGCTGACAAATATAAAATTCTCCTCGACCAGGTAAACTCTTTCCAGGAATCTTTCAGGGCTGCGGAGATCCTCTTCAATTCCGGCGCTACAACATCAGTGCCTTACCTTATTGCCAAAAATAATCTCGACAGAACAAACACCAACCTTATCATTTCAAAATATGATTTTGTGCTAAGGTCAAAGGTGCTGGATTATTATGAGGGGAAGGCGTTATGGTAAAATGACCGTTTCATTTTTGTTAAGCACAAAAAATAATTAATAAAAAAAACCGGCAGCAAGCCGGCTAATATCTAATAATAATCCCTCAAAACTCATTGTATAATTGGTGTTTCAATTATGATTCTTAATTATCACTGAGTACAAAACGACAATAAACGAGGCGAAGTAGAAAGCGAAAGTTGTATTGCCGCAACGACAATTGGGAATAGCGAAGATTAAATAATTGAAAATCAAATTCCAAATTTAGAAGGAGTGCCATATATTTAAGTGTTAGCGGTTATTTTATATGCCACAATCTACAAATCATAATTTCAATATTAAGTCGGTTACAAAAGGACAAGGCACTTATGACTTATTTGTTACCGACGACAATAGATACTCAATTGAGTTTTCCGAAATTGAAGAGTATGGAATGATGAAATTTATCAGTTCTGTTCAAATCTTGGATGATAAACAAAATCAACAACTATTATTTCAGTCACGAAAAATCAAATTTGAATACCAAAACGACAAGAGCTGTTATTATCTTGACAAATCAGATATTATTGTTCTGCTGACACCTTGTATTCACGAAAAATATTTTGACCTTTTGTATGTATTGTTTGACTTTAATAAAAATGTTTTCACGACAATCAACGCACCTAATTTTCAGTTGACAGAAACTGATAAAAATTTAGTCAAGCTTGACATAATGTTTCGTTACAGTTACGACGAGAATGTAAACGAACAAATTTCGCAAGACAATGGAAAACAAATTGATTTGTCTAAACTTGAATGGCACGACATAAAAAATATTGACAAAGCCTGTTCCTTGCAGACAAAAAACAACCGCTAACAATAGGTTTGGCAATAGGCTGGCTGACGGAATAACAATCAGCGACAAATCACTATCAGCAATAGTTCCAGCTCGACGTTATAAATTTGGCTATTAGTTGTTACCTTCATCTTTAGTAACAATATTCAGCTTCGGTTCCGGGCTTGACATTATAAAATACCAGCCCATCGCCAAGCCTTACCGTTGGGCGTAATGCGAAAAGTGATTAACCAATTATGAAACATTTAAAATGACCAGAGAATCTTTTATAATATACTTTATAATATTTACTTCAGTAACGTTTTACTTTGTTTTTACTATTCGTTATTTCCTCGTTTTTAGAAAGAATATATTTTTTACAGGCCAGATAAAAACCTTTCATCTTATTATGATTTGGCTAATCCCTTTTATTTGGATATTTATATTGAAGAGTTTACTAAAAAACACTCCTGGTTCCTATGAAATAAAAAATAAAAATCATTCTTCAAAACCATTTTCCGATAATGACAGTGATGCAATAAAAGCTTCAAACATGGGATTTTAAACTCATCCTAAGCCGTGTCTCTACTTCGGCTTGAAGCAAAGCAGGACGCGGCGTCAATCTAAAAGAGGATTAATTTTATCTTATATTTATTGCTGTTAAAACTCCGATTGAATAAACGGAAGGTATTTATTTTATTACCATTTACCTTTTATCCTGGTAGCAAAGGTTATACTTAACTACAGATCAATGACTGTAAGTAGCCGTGTCCTGCAAGGCACAAAACTCTTAAGGAAACACGGCAGGGGATGGGTAATGGCCGTCGTAGCTGAATCGTTTAGTGCCTGTGATAACCAACAAACGCAAGACACCACAACAATGGAAACTACGGACAGTACAACTACAATGCAGGCTCCTGATCCCACTACAACTGTCACTACTACCACTACCACAACATACACACCCGCTGAAGGGGATATAAATTATCGCTGCTAAAAAGATTTATATAACGGTAAAGGTTAGCCGTAAATTTTGTAACCTTTTAAATTAATTACCTGGCCGTGATGCAGGTTAAATGCAATTTTTTTCTATATGCGGGTAAGTATTTGTAAAAATGTAATTTCATGCAACAAAATTTCCAGGAGTATCCCTGCATTATGTTATGAAACGTTGCTATCTGATTTTTGCTGTTCTTCTTTTTAACTGCGCCGCTGCCTTTGCGCAAAAAGACTCTGCTGCCAGGGTTACAGATTCGTTGAACAATCTTCTTTTGCTGCAGCAATCCAAACAATTGCATCAACTGGAAAATAAAAGATTGCTGGATTCCCTGAAAAAGATGGAACTGCAGGCACAGCTTCGCGAAGTAAAAACAAATGACGAGGCAAAAAGACAGGAATTAAAAAGCCAGCTTGATGCCATTGCTTACCAGGATTCTATCAGGCTTATTGAAAAAGAAAAGAAAATTGATTCGCTGCGAAGCTTCGTCACAGGGTATGGCGTGGCTCCTTTTTATGAGGATACTTTATTTTTTTTATATGCAAGGCTTGGCAGTTTCGGGCCGGATGAGAGAGCCGAAGCAATTACCAACAGGATAAAAAAACTGGCAAAGAAAAGCTTTGGAGGAAAGGATACACTTAAGTTAATTTCCAATGAACAGATAATTGATATTTCTTCCGGCGAGAATATCATTATGAGTATTTCTGACGATGACGGGCTTTGGGCAAACACTTCAAAAGCCGTCCTGGCAGCCAAATACAAAGACATTATTACAAAAAGTGTTGAACACTATCGCTCAGATTTTACCTGGCAAACCATACTGAAGGAAGCTTTGCTTGCTTTAGTTGTATTGGGCGCGCTGGTGGCTGTAATTTTTGGCGTCAACAAACTTAAGAGAAAAGCTAAGCTCTATATTATTAAGCAAAAGGGGCGTCGCGTAAAAGGCGTTAAGATTCGCAACTATGTATTGTTCGATGCTGACAGGGAAGCCAACTTCCTGTTTCATGTAAATAATACTATCAGGTGGCTGCTCGTTATCACCGCCATCTATATATCCCTTCCTATCCTGTTCAGTATTTTCCCAGGCACCCAGGGTTTTGCAGATACCTTGTTCGGTTATTTTCTTTCGCCGGTAAAAAAAATTTTTAATAGTATCTGGCATTTTCTTCCCAACCTGTTTACGATTATTGTTATTGTCATTGCGTTTAATTATTTGCTGAAAGGACTGAAGTTTTTAAAAAATGAAGTCGAATGCGGCGATCTCAGGATTCATGGCTTCTATCCTGATTGGGCTAACCCAACTTACCAGATCATTAAAATACTGGTGCTTGCTTTTATGCTGATAGTTATTTTTCCTTACCTGCCCGGAAGCGAAAGCCCTGCATTTAAAGGGGTTTCCGTGTTTCTTGGCGTACTGTTTACCTTCGGCTCTGCAGGTTCGTTAAGTAACATCATTGCGGGTCTCGTTCTTACTTATATGCGGGCTTTTAAAATAGGCGACCGCGTAAAGATCGGTGATATCACGGGTGATATTATTGAGAAAACATTGCTTGTTACAAGAATAAGAACAATTAAAAATGAAATCAATTCCATTCCGAACTCCAATGTGATGAATAGCCATACGACCAATTACAGCAGCGATGCGCCGGACAAAGGATTGATCATTCACACGACTGTCACCATTGGTTATGATGTGCCGTGGCGACAAGTGCACCAGTTATTAATAGACGCAGCTTTGGCCACCGATCTGGTAGTAAAAGAATATTCACCGTTTGTGTTGCAAACAAGCCTTGATGATTTTTATGTGAGCTACCAGGTAAACGCTTATACAAAAGAACCCAATAAGCAAGCTATCATTTATAGCAATCTGCATCAGAACATACAGGATAAATTTAATGAAGCAGGCGTGGAGATTATGTCTCCGCACTACAGCAGCCTGCGTGACGGAAACACTACAACAGTGCCGCCGGAATATTTGCCAAAAGATTATACGCCGCCATCTTTTAAGATTAAAAAAGAGGAGGGGAGAAAATAAGACTGATGATCAGATCATAAAAATGGAATGGGAAATGACTCTAAGTAGCCGTGTCCTGCAAGGTACAAGGCTCTTAAGGAGACACGGCAGGGGATGAAAACACCAACTTTATCATTGCAAAATATGATTTTGTATTGCGTTCCAAAGTGCTGGATTATTATGAAGGGAAGGCATTGTGGTAAAATAGTATTTACTATGGCTAAACACAAATGACGTTGCGTGAATGTTATTCGCTAAGCAATCGATTAACCGTTTCATAAAACTTATTTTTAGATGCCATGTAATATTCACCGCTACCCGGCCCATAAAAATTTGTATGTATTTCCCGCACGTTTCCTTTTTTATCAATAAAAATAGTTGTGGGAAAAGACTTAATCGCAGTGAGCTGCGGCAATGTTTTTTCCGTCTTTTTTTCATCACCGGCTGTAACACCGGTAATCAACATGCGATACTGCACATCAAATAATTTTTGAAATTTCGCCACACTTTTTTTTGATCTTTCCAGGTCAGTGGTTAATTCATAGGCAAGTGCGATTATCTCTACGCCTTCCGGGCGGTTACTTTTATAATAATCAGCAAGAAACTTTGTTTCGTCAAGACAGTTAGCACACCAACTCCCCATTATTTGAACAATCACCACTTTGTTCTTATACTTTTCATCGTTTATTGATACAGGTATTCCTTGCGGGTCTTTGAAAGTAAAATTGAGTTTTGATACTGCCTCACGCAACCGTGTCGGGTCATCGGTTTCGGGTAAAGCAACAGAATCATTCTTTTGAGCTGTCCATGTTTCCTTACCTGTATAACCGTTATAAAAGATACCGCCCGAAATCGTATTAACATTATCAATTTTCGCTTCAAATAAACGAATATTATCGCCATCAAAACTTGAGAGCATGAGTGAGTCGCCGGTTACAATTCCGTCCAGGTAACGGTAATCTGCAGAAGGCGTTAAAAAACTTCCTGTAAGCCTGTTTTCTTTTTGTTCAAATACTGCCACCGCTTTGCGGATGGTACCATTTGCCCGCGTAATACTTACACTCCACCTGCCTGAAATATTATGCTTTGCATTTCCTGAGCCGGCGCTAAAACGATCCTTCGCATGTGCCTGCGCATAGAGCGCCCAGTATTGTGTGGCTCCAGCTGTGCCTTTTATATAAGTACCGGTTATATCGCCTTTGAAATGCAGCTTTACCCTGAAGGAAGATTCAAAGGCAGGCATGGAAAAGAGCATAGAGTCTCCCAGTATTTTTACATCTGTTATTTTTATTCTCTCCGCGGCGTTAATAACATACAAAACTGTTGCGCCCTTTTCCGTTTTTCGCTCAAGCTGAAACACCACCTGCTTTCCGTCCTCCCGTTGCAGTGCGACCCGCCAGTAGTTATATAATTGTTGCTTAACCTGCGCTTCAGAAAACATAAGAGCCAACAGGCATAGAAAAAATAAAATTGGTTGTTTCATTGCAATAATTTCCGGGGCGTAAGTTCGGTGAAAAAAAATGTAATGAATGGCCAAAGAACGACGATTGCGCCGATTATCGTAAAATGTTGTTTATTTAAAAAAAACCAATTGTGCGAACGACGATATAAAATATATAATGCCAGGCTTTTAGTAAATTACCTCATTACCAAAATAATCTTGACAGAAGCAACACCAACCTTATCATTGCAAAATATGATTTTGTGTTGCGCTCCAAAGTGATGGATTATTATGAAGGGAAGGCATTGTGGTAATTGACCGTTTAATTTTTGTTAAGCACAAAAACTAAATAATAAAAAAGACCGCAGCAAACCGGCTAATAACTAATAATAATCAATCCCTAAAAACTCATTGTATAATTGGTGTTTCAATTATGATTCTTAATTCAATTATCACTGGATACTAAATGACAATAAACGTGACGAAGCAGAAAGCAAAAGTTGTATTGCCGCAACGACAATTGGGAATGGCGAAGATTAAATAGTTGAAAATCAAATTCCAAATTTAGAAGGAGTGCCATATATTTAAGTGTTGATGGCAATACTATTTGACAGCTATTAAAACTCAAACCAATATTTTATGAAACCTATTAATGGACCAATTAGAAGAATTAAATGGAAAGAAATAGCTATCTTTTATTTAATAGCAGTTTGCGTTTCTGCACCTTTTCGGTTAGGACTCGTCAAGATGGAGACGCTTATTAATTTACCAAATGGGCTAAATGCATTTTACTCAGTTTTAAAAGCATTGGGTCCAATTTTAGGTTTCTTAGTAATGTTTTATGTAATTAGAGTAAAAACATTTAGAAACAATAGTTTTTATGGGACAAGTAAAATTGTAAGCATTCTCGCAATTCTCGTTATACCTACAATGATGACAATTCTTGGTGTGCAAAACAAATCAAATTTAAATATCCATTATTATGGATTTACTTATTCAACTGCCTATTGTTTTTATGCATTGTTTGAGGAATATGGATGGAGAGGATATCTGCAAGAAGCAGTTCAGCAACTAAAACTAATCGAAAAAATTGGAATAATTTCTGTTCTATGGTTTACTTGGCATCTTAATTTTTTATTACCAGAAATGACCTTAAAACAACATGCACTTCACTTTCTATTTATCATTCTCGGTACATTTGGACTGATTAAAATAACTAATAAAACTAAATCTATATTGTTTGCTACTGCTGTACATTTAACTTTTAATCTTTTGACAGACGTAAATGGAGAATTTAATAAAAGACTTATTGTTTTATCAACAGCAATAGTTGTTTGGACAATTCTGCTGAATGTAAATGATAAAATTCTAAAAAAGAATATTTATGGCTAAAGAGGCACGCTAAAGAAGTACTGCCACCAACAAAAGTATTGCTGCAAGTGGGGCTGACGGAAGTACAATCGGCTGCAAATCGCTATCAGCAGCGGTTTCGGCTTGACGTACAAAGCCGGGCAAATGTTCTTATCTTCAACAACTAAATAAAACCAAGCTGCAGTAACTGGCGGGACGTTATAAAATCCCCCACCTGCAGCAATACTCAATCGTTACTTGCCATTTTACGACCACTATATGAACAAACTCATATTAATACTTTTGACCTTTTTTTTGTTTTCTTGTTCGGACAAGAAAATAGACGAGGAGCAAAAAATATTTGACAGAATTGAATTCGTTTTTAATTTAAAGCAGACAGTTGACGAAGATGTTTGGAAATCATTTAATGACGGAAAGTTTGATGTTCCTTTAATTTATTTCACGGACACAACTTCATTTATAGCAAATCCGACAGACAAATTTCTTACAGCTTTCAAATCAAAACTTGTTTTTGAAAATAGACACATCAAAATTTATAAAACAGAACAAAGGGTTGACAGTTTACTCTTTCATATGGAAACAGGCTTAACTTTAGGAACGCCAACGGAGGAATATAACTATCATTCACCATTTATGAAATGTAGCGGTTATGAAGAAGTCTTTAAGAAAATTCCAAAAGTGTTTTCAACTGAACAATGGATTACAATGATAATGCACGAATATTTTCACGGCTTCCAATACAAACATCAAACCTACATGGATTATTATGAAACCAATATTGTTCAGATACAACCAGACAGCTTGGCTTCGATATATAAAAACAATACTTGGTTTAAGAAATCAATTGATAAAGAAAATGAATTGCTTTTAAATGCCATCAGTGAAACAAGCATTGAAAAAACAAAACAATTAATCGATACTTTATTTACATTACGAAATGAACGAAGAAAAGAAACTAAACAAAAATTGAAAATTGAAATAGCCGATTACGAAAAGTGCTATGAAACTATGGAAGGAACTGCAAGATATGTTGAATACAGTCTTTACAATAAATTTTCAACAAGAAGACCAGACTACAAATTAATAATTTCGGACACTTCGTTTAAATCATTTGACAAGTATAGAAAATACAATATTGAAAATGATAAGTGGTTATACTTGACTGAAAAGACAACGTATTTTTATGCAATCGGATTTAATATGGCGAGACTTTTGAACAAATTAAAAATAGAGTATAAAACAAAATTGTTTAATCAAGGCGGACTTTCATTGGAAGATATTTTGAAGACCCAAAAACAAAACGGCAGGTAACATGGGGTTTTGCAATATTGGGGCAGGACGTTGTTATCTTCATCATCAGCAAAGTCAACTTTTTTCAGGACGGGTCAGTTTTTCAATCAGCATTTGTTCCGCGCTTGACAATCACCTATTCCCGTACTTCGCCAAGGGACTGCAAAATTTCTTGACAAATATTTTTATTTAAGCATGGACTTTAATTATTATTTGGAAAAATTCAAAAAAGCGGCTGACCAGCTGGACTCAAAAGAAATTGAAATTGAAACCGGTATTTGGTTAGACTCGGTTGTATTACGAATACAAAAAGCAAATTGGGCAAATGACCCGAATAAAAAGCCCCAGACCCATTCATCAATTTTCTTTTCAATTTGGCTAAATGATAAAACCCTAAAGGACAACAAAATTCTCTACAACATTCATGCTCTGAAATTGAGAAAATTAAATGGCTATTCTATAACGAGCAGAGAATTTGCGGCTGCATTTAGGGACAAGTTTAAAAAATTAGGGCCTCATTGGCCAAACGTAAGTGTTGACTACGGCCCCCAGACATTAATGCAAGGATGGAAGAAAATAGATTCAGAACATCTGCAACAGGACATTTTGGAACTTGCAAATAAGTTTTTGGAACTAGAGTATTTGATTGACGACTTGTTGGGCAACTACAAATTGATAAATACCAAAAGAAAATGACAAAAACAGTTACCCTATGTGAAATTTACAGCAGCCAATAGTGCATTGGCAAAAGCAGGGGCTGGACATCTGAACATCGGCTGTGGTTCGGCATCAGCTTCAGTCCCGGCGCACTAATTTTAATTTAACATTTGTTCTTAACTTGTACTTTGTTTTTCAATTTGGCTTCGGTTTCGGGCTGACCAGCTTTGATTCCCCTGCCATCGCCAATGCAAAACATTAGCCGCCATTTAACAAGCCACACAGCTACTTTTTAACAATGAAAATTAATCTTATAAAGGACATAAATAAAATAGATGTTGAAGATATTTGTTCTGATTGGAAATGGCTATTGGATAATCAAAAAGAAGTGATATTAGTTTCTGCAATTGGAGACATGTTCTTACTTGGAAAAGATGAAGCAATTTATTGGCTTGAAACTGGAACTGGTGATCTTACTTTTGTAGCAGAGAATTTAGACGAGTTTCAAAAACTACTAACTCAAGAAGACGTAATTGATAGCTGGTTTTTGCCCCAACTTATAGATCAATTAGTCGGACAAGGAATTATTCTCAATGAAAATCAAGTTTACAGTTTTAAGACTCCCCCAAACCTGGGTGGAGATTATTCAATAAGCAATTTTGAAGCCGCCAATATATCGGTTCATTTTAGTATATCAGGACAGATTAATAAACAAATATGGGATGCCCGTGATGGCACAAAAATTAATAGCGTCTCTATCGAATAAACGGCAGGCTAACAAAAGGCTTGCCGCAAGGCTGGCGGACGGAATAACAATCGGCAGTTGTACTATTATCAACTAATATCGGGCTTTACCGAATTCTATTTAGCATTTAATAGTTAACTTCAGTATCAGTTTTTCAATCGGCTTCTGTTACCGGGCGAACAGTCATCAAATACCAGCCCTGCGGAAAGCCTGGAACGTTGTACGCTCCGAGACCGCTGAGAGTCTTTGAAAGTTATCTTACCTTTTTTTATTGAACCATATAAAATTAATGTACAAGTACAAAATGAATTTGACATCAATTATAAATTTTAAGGATTTATTTTCAGAAAACCTTGACAAGTATAAATTCATATTGAAATATTATTTTTCCCTCATTTGCTTTTTAGTAATAATAGCACTGCCGATACAGTCACAAAATTTAGCAATCAATCTTAGCAAGCAAGTTGACAGTTTATTTACCGAATGGAACAATGCTACACCAGGTTGCGTAATCGGTATTGTGCATAACGATTCACTTGTATATACAAAAGGCTATGGCATGGCAAATCTTGAATACAACATATCAAACCACCCATCTACTATTTATGATATTGGTTCTGTATCTAAACAGTTTACTGCTTATTGCATCATTCTTCTGGCGCAAGAACATAAATTAAGTTTGGATGATGATATTCATAATTATATTAACTGGTTAAAAATAAAAGATAAAATTACTATCCGAAATCTGCTAAACCACACAAGCGGTATCAGGGAATATTTTCAGTTGCTTGCAATATTAGGTAGAAGCGGAGATGATGCTTTTACTCAGCAGCTTGCCATCCATGCGCTCAAAGGTCAACAAACACTCAATTACAAGCCGGGAGAAAGTTTTTTATATTCTAATTCTAATTATCTGTTGCTGGCAGAAATAATAAGAAAAGTAAGTGGACAAACACTGCGGAGCTTTGCTGATTCTGCAATCTTTAAGCCTCTGAAAATGAATGATGCTTATTTCAGCGATGATTACACAGAAATACAAAAGGACAGAGCCTATTCTTATAAGTCAACAGGCAAATCACATTATTTGAAGGCTTTTGGTACGGATTCGGATGTAGGCGCAGGAAATCTTTTTTGCAGTGTAGAAGATATGGCAAAATGGGTGACTAATTTTTACTTAACAACTGTTGGAAATGCTGCTACAGTAAAGATGTTAACACAAAAGGGAAAGCTAAAAAATGACAATGAAATATCTTATGCGGCTGGTATCAATGTAAGTGACTATAAAGGGTGGGCATTATATATACATACAGGTGAGTCAGCAGGCTTTAACACCTGCGTAAGTATTTTCCCTGAACTTAAAATGGGCTTTATTGTATTTACTAATCTTGATGATGTAAATGCGCTCGATAAAAATTTTGCTATTGCAGATTTGTATCTACCTAAAAAGGAAATTAAAGAAGCGGTGATACTTCCAAAAAAGATTGATAGCGGTGCTGCAATTAATAATAATCTGCTTTTTATCCAGAGATATATTGGTAAAGCAACAACTGGCGATGGAGCAAAAGTTGAATTTGCACTAAATAATAAACGATTGTATTTTGTACAGGATGGTGATTCTGAACTTCTGGTAAAAGAAAGAAAGGACACTTTTTACCAGGCTTCTCAACCTGATAAAAAATTTGTTTTCAGCACTACATCCTCAGGTGCAAGAGTAGCAGACGAATATTTGCCTAAACATTCTGAACGCTTTTATATAAAAACTCAATCGGGTTTACTTAGTGACGAGAAACTGAAGACTTATATAGGCAGTTACCATTGCGCAGAATTAAATTGTAATTACACAATCAGTAATCAAAACCATGAACTTTTCCTAAGCAGTAATATATATGATAGGACGCCCTTATGGCTTGACGGTGATTCTGATTTGTTTAATAATTTCTGGTGGATGTCTCATCTCGTATTCATCCGGAATCAACAACATCAGATTACAGGTTTTGAAGTGACCTGTAGTCGTGTATTGCATTTATTGTTTACT
>JBBSEV010000085.1:0-14235 GCA_038239385.1 Chitinophagales bacterium | reverse complement strand
CGCTACTCATCCAAAGTGTAATAGCTTTTTTATCTTCATCCCATATGCAATAACCGGCACTCCATGCCGGCATACCCATTGCCTGTACTTGTTGAAACAATAAATTGGCAGCCTCGGGCAGTTCATCACTTTTTTGCATAGACATGGTTCTTGCCCGAACTCTTTCTAATGCTAATTCTATTTGTGCCTCTCTTGCCTGCGCAATAGCTTTTTCAATATCCAGGTATCGGCGGTATGCTAATTCAAATACATTGCGGAAGCGTTTGAATAAGTCAATCTCTTTTTTAGTTAGTGGCAGGTAAGTTGAAATACCCAATGCAACAGGGCCTAAAGAATACCAGTAATAGTTTAATGAAGATGCTTTTTCTATATAAGTATCAATAAACACATTGGTGGTTTTTTGATACGCCACCCAATTTGGTAATTCGGCTTCACTCATATGAGTTGTAAAAAATTCGCCCTTTCCTTTAAGCATCTGATCGGCAAATGCCCGGTGCATTTTATGATTGGTATAGCTTGTTTCAGTAATGATGGTTTTATTATGTTTCAAATAATATTCATAGTTCATGTAAGTGCCTTTGTCAACATAAAAGATTGCCGTCTGCACATTACGGATTTCCTTTACACCAAGCTTATCCAGTTCAATCGCAATAACCCTGCATACTTCAGGCATATTGTTAGGTTCATTCATTGACAGAGCAATTGAGCGCACTCTTTCCAATGATCCTTCAATTTCGAGTTCATGGTTCTGCGCTTCAACTGCTTTTCTTTTTTGTTCCAGTTCTTCAATGGTTTCTTCGAGTAAAATGGCTGTAGTGCGTTTTACTTTTTCTGTACGATCGAGTTTGAATTCGGTAATGGAAAATTGCTTATCTGCATCTTTTGCAGCTTTTAATAAAGCAATTTTTTCTTCATCACTTAAATGCTCTGATTGTTGAATTAAATCGAGAATAGCTTGCAGATGCTGGTTCATTTAAAATTTAATTTTTATATTTTGGCTAAAGCCAATTTTTATTTCTATTTTGTTATCCACAGGCTGAAGCCTGTGGCAATGCATTGCCTCCAGCTTTTGAATTGCTTCCAGCTTTAGCTGGATGGAATAAAAAAAAATGCATTTGGCTTTAGCCAAAAGATAATTATTCATCTTTACATATTTCAAAACCATATTTAATAATGAATTCATCATACTCCTGCTGAAATGTTTTTTTGCTGTGGTGTGCTTCCTGGTTTTTTATATATTCTCTCACAGTATTCAACATTGATTCTGATACAGAAACTGCAAAATATTCATCCTGCCATTCTAATTTTTCATGAATAAAATTTTGTTTGTTAAACCAATATGCTGCTTCACCTTTTATTAACTGCATTACTTTACTAATAGTTTGTTCAGCGCCTAATGAAACCAAACAATGACAATGTTCCTGGTAGCCATTTACAAAGTCAATAAATATTCCTTTAGCGCTTGCATTTTCTTTTATGTGTTGCCATAGAGCAGTTCTTATTGTTTTGGTGTTAAGATAAGGCACCCTGTTTTTTTGTGCTCCATACAAAGTGTATATAAACTTTTACAAAAGGCATTGCTGAATTTATTTATAGTTTGGCTAAAGCCAATTTTTTATTTCTATTTTATCCACAGGCTGAAGCCTGTGGCAATTCATGTGGCAATTCATGTGGCAATACAAAGCCTCTGGCAATTCATGATTTGCTTCCAGCTTTAGATTTCTGAAGCCTGTGGCAATTCAAAGCCTATTGCAATTCATGATTTGCTTCCAGCTTTAGATTTCTGAAGCCTGTGGCAATTCATGTGGCAATTCAAAGCCTATAGCAATTCATGATTTGCTTTCAGCTTTAGCTGGAAGATTTCAAAAAAAATTGCAGTAGGCTTTAGCCAAAAAATAATCATTCAATCATTTCTTCTCTTTTAATGCCACTACACATGTTGTAATGTTGTGCATTTCTAAATTTCCACCGGTTGCTCTTCCCAATTCAGCATTAGAAAACATGCCAGCCATGGGTACGTTCCATACATTTTTTATTCCTTCCAGTTCCTGTGTCATCAAAGGGCCTAATGAAAGAATCCGCCCGGCACAACTGAATACAACTACAGCATCGGCTTCCGGCATTTCTGTTACTTTTAAATTCTCTACTCCTTTCACAACCTTTTCCATTACATCCCAATCCGGTGGTAAAGAGAAGCGCACTTTTGAACCCTGCGGTACTGTGCCACTTGTATAAAAAGAATGATCTGTCCAATCTACCATAAGGCCGGGTCGCATTACCGGGTCGCCTTTTTCTCTTTGCAACTGCAATGGAAAATTCATAGCTAACTCAACAATGAAGTCCTTATTCTCAGGCGTAATATTCTCCAGTCCGCCATATTTTATGGTGAGATCCAATACCGGTACATCGTCTACGGTGTAAACATGATTCCCGATGCTTTTTGTTACAGTTCTTACCGTGCCTACAGCTTTCCAACCGCAGGTAGCAACGCCTTTTATTTCCACTTTTGTTTCGTCAAGCGCTAAACAAACAATTGCTTTTTCGTTATCTTTTCCATTGGTAAAAACATAATTATCGATAAATGCATAATCATCTCCGGCTCCACCGCCATAGGCGTTTACCTGGTGGCCTGCTATTTCTTCCAGTCCATGCAATATTTCTTCTCCATCCGTTTGCAAATGACTGAGGCCTATTAAGAAAGCAGGAACAGCAAATTTTTCTTTCGCCTTTTGGGCAATGCGTTTTGCTACTTCCCTGTAATTGGATTCAGTAAATTCTTCAAAATAAATATGGAAATAATCTTTGTTCATATCAAGCAGGAGAATAGCGGCAGAGCCTTTTTCCGTTTCTTCATCAATGAACTCGCCGTTAGTGATGCAGCCAAAAACGGCAATGCCTTTGGAATCCAAGAGCTCAGTAATTGCTATTCTATCCTGCATTTTAGAAATAAATGCAATGGCTAATGTTGGTTTGAAGCTATCTGCCATGCTTTGCTCCAATGCCATTTTAATTTCTTCTGTTGATTTTCCTTTGATTGATTTTGCTTTCATATTATGTTTATTACCTAAAAGATAAACAATAAATTCTCTCTATAAATGCTTTAATCCATTGAAAAGATTTACCAAAAAAACTAACCAGGTATCGCAAAATCTTTCTGTATCTTATAGAGTTCTTTCCACACTGCATTATTTTTTGGCTGAGGCGATGCAATAAAAATAAGATAGGTTTTATTAGCTATGGAATTCATGAAAACTTTCACTTCCATATTTAATTTTATAGGAGCGCCATCGGCAAAAACGCCAAAGACATTTAGCAAAGCATTGTAAACAATTTCATTCCCTGGTATACCTTTCTTCTTTTCTATATTAACCCTTATTTTAGAAGTATCTATTACGAGTTTACGATCATTTGCTTTGCTGCTACATAAACCTTTAAAATACCTGAGCAAATAATTCCGGATGTTTTCCTGCGAAATGCTTTGGTGCTTTCAAGCTCTGATACGAAAGCATAAGTAAAATAATCTTGTGAATCTTTTTTAAACATACCCAGTGAAAATCCCAATTCTTCTGCACCGTAATAAGGAAAGCCCGGTGCAAAAGCCGGGGGCAAATCAAATCTTTCAAATTGCCAGGCTGCAGGCTCTTTTAACAATTGAGGAGCCGCCTGATGGGCTTGTGCGGCAAGTGAGAAGGAAATCGTAAAAATAAAAATGAATATATTTTTCATTAAATTATAAGTGTTTTTTATTTACTCAATGATCTTTTACTTAAAAAATTTTGACGCAATAACAAAGGCTATAACTGACAATACAAATCCAACCATAAAAACATTATAAGAGATTTTGAGCATCCTATATTTTTTGCTCAACACTATTCCTTGTTCATATAAATTTCTAAGCATGGATATGTAAAGGGATTGCTTATCGCTCATAATATGCAGCATAAAATTGCTGTAATTATCAAAGTCCATAGAAAAGAAATTGCCAAAGAAAAGAAGGTTGACTTTATTTTCCTGGAAATCACTTTCGCTAAATTTTCTTATAGCAACATTAGGCCTTGTTGCCAGTATGGAGAAAATTATAGTTACCAGGTTTACACACAAAAGCATGACCACCGGGATAGTCAACTTGTCGTAATTATCCATCTTTCTTACTACTACACTTAGGATAACAGATATGATAATTGTATTTACCGAAATCATGATATGCGCTTTGGTATCTGCCTGGCTGCTCAAGCGCTGACTGGTTGCAGCAGTGGTTCTAAACATGGTCTCTACAGTTCTATCCGCTGAATTCAATTTACTTTCCTTAATTTTTTCTTTATCCATATTTTCTTCGACAACTGCTGTATTGTTTAGCATGGAAGCAATTGAAGCGGGGGTTAATGATAGCAAAGGATTTTTTTTCCTGAGGGTTTCCATGTTCGCCTGTTTAACTGGCTCTAAGCGGTTTTGGCAATAATCCGTATAATATTTGTGAGATTCCAACATGAGGATTGTATTCTTTTTCCATTCATTCTTATCAGTGCCTATGTTATTGATTAATTCAGATTCTTTGCGTCTTAATTTGTTATAGCCTGAAAAATTTGCGGTGCCTAAATAAAAAGAATTTGCGTCACAAATAATATTGGCCAAAAGTGTGTCAGGTGCTGAATTAATTGCAGTGGCAAGAATGCATTTTTTTACTGACTCTATTGTTTCATTTTCAACGCCTGAATTTTTTAAAAATTCTTCCGCTATTCCTGCACTTGATACTTCAGGATGCAGAATATCTTTATAATAGCCAACATACAAAAACCAGGCAGCAGCACTCACTATAAATAATTCTTCTTCTTTTAATGAGGAATTTTTTGCAATTTCATTGGCAATAAAAACTATATTTTGAGTATGGTAAAAATTGTGATAAAGCAACTTTGGATTATCATGTTTACGCATGTATTTTGATACAAAAGCTTCTGCCTGTTTTATCAATAGATCGTAATTCATAAACCTGGTTTTATAACATTAAAATTACTTTGTGATATAATTAAGTCCTCTTTGATTTTTACTTAGGTAAACAGCAATATCATTATAAATTGCGATCCTTCTACTCCCTTGCCCATTGCTCCTCATGCCATACACCCAACGAGTCCTGGTTTTCGATGATGGATAGTTTGTACATGCCTGCTAATTGGCCGCTTCGGTCGCTTTTTATATTACGTGTACACGCAGATATAAAAATGATTGCCGTCACTAAAATTGATTTTGCTTTCATGATAAGTATCCGATTTGTAGTGTGTATAATAGAAGCTTATCAAAGGGATGGGATATCAAAGGAAGTTAGTAAACTTTAACTGTTTTCTTCTCTTCCGAGCTTTTCAATCGTTTTCTTCGCCGCTGCCAATCGTATTGCTTTATTCTTCTCTGTCATTTTTTCTTTTATCCACTTCTCTAAACGGTGATGTAGTGGAATAAGCAGTGAAGCAATCAACACCAAAGCAAGCAACATCAATACAGGCGATTCATGTGTGAAAGAAGCAAGCCATGGATGAATAAGTAAGTTCATGAATTCAAACACTATTAATAATCCTAACACGCCAAAAAAAGAAATCAATCTTTCGTTCGCAACAACGCTTCTGCTGAATAATAAAAACAGTACAATGAATGTGATTATACCAAATGCAATTAGTGCGAATTGGATGTTTTGTTTGCGTTGCTCTTCTTTTTGCTTTTGTCTTGCTTCTTCATCAATCTTTCTTATCTCTTCATTAAAAGCCAAAGCCTGTATCTTATTAAAATTATTTTGGCTGAAAACAGAATCTTTAAGTGCCGATTGCATGCTTAAATAAAAATAAGCGCTGTCGGATTGATGCAAATTATTACAAACAGTATTTAAAAACCCGGCAGCTGTAAGTTTTATAACATTGTTATTGAGCCGGTTTCCGGTTTCCAGCAATCTTAAAGTATATTGCCGGGCTTTAGCAATTTGGTTGGTACGCAATAAATAGGGGATGTAACCAACGCTGTTATTAATTATGATCACAGGAGTACCTATTGAATCTGAAAGGGCACTGGCTTTTTTAAAATATAGTTCTGCCATTTCATTATCGCCGAGTAGTGCATAGGCTGTACCGCTTTGAGTAAAACCATACCCGGCATAATTTGATTTTTTTAACCGCCGATTCACTTCTTCTAATTCATGAATGTATACTAATGCAGAGTCGGGCTGTTTTTTTTCGAGATAGTATCTTCCCATAGTCCTGTAGAATTGGATTACCATATTATCATACATAGGTGAAGTTTTATCAGGCAAATTATCTTCTCCTTTTTTAGCGTATTTAAAACATGATTCCAGGTTTTGTAGCCCGAAGTAACACTCCGCTATATCAAAATAAACCGAGCTGATTCTTCGCTTGTCTTTTGCTTTTTCTGCCAAAGGAATAGCTTTAAAAAAGTACTCCAATGCCATAGGAAAATCTCCTTTACTTCTGAAATAATTCCCTATTACATTGGTACTGATAGCAAGCAGGGAATCATTGTTTATTTGTTGTGCCAGTCTGTGGATCTGAATGCCTAATGCGGTGTCCTGGTAAAGTCCCTGTGTGGCGTCGTTCTTGTCATAAATTTTATTCAAAAGGTCAAACCGTTCAATGGGTTTGGCAGTGACGGCTAATAATGCTTTTAAACTATCTGTATATTTTGTTTGTGCATGTATGCTATAAGCCATTGAAAAAAGAAAAATAAAAACTAATATTTTTTTCATACTTAATTAACTTGTTTATTATCTAATCTCTCAATGGTCTTCTTCGCAGCCGCCAATCTTATTGCTTTATTCCTCTCAATCATTTTCTGTCAAGATAATTGAACCGTCTTTCATTCACTCTAATAGATTGCCTTTAATTAAGGCTGTCCCCCTGAAGATTTCTTACAAAGCTTTCTATACAAGTACAAATGTTTTACTTCTCAAGGAATGCCAGCACTTTATTTATAAGGGATATTCTTTTATTTGTGAAAGGATGATCAGTTTGCCAAACCTTATAATCAAAATAATTATGATTGGTGTTTCTTAATGTTTCGGCTAATGAAGCATTCCTGTTATGCTCGTCAAGCATAATAATTTCCTTACCGGCAAGCGCTGCGCTATCATTCGCAATATTGTAATAAGAAAGGTTTTTAATAACAGGCTTAAATATTTCTTCTACAGGTGTATTCAAAACAAAATATTTTATACCTGCATTAGGATTATTCACCATTGCTGCTAATTGCTGCTCGGTATGAAAGTTTTTGAGGTCTGAATAAATATCCCAGGTAGATAAGGCAAATCCTTTTTTAATACCAGGCAGTTCAGCCAATGCTTTTAAACAAACCCAGGCACCCATACTATGACCAAACAAAACAATGTTGGAAGTATCAATATGCAGCGAGTCACTATATTTTTTACAGAAAGCAACTACATTAATAGCATCCTCTACACAATTAGTAAAACTAAATTGTCCTTCGCTTCCCCATGAACCGCGATAGTCAAAATAAATAACATTCCATCCATGTGCCCTTACCACCTGGGCCAAGTCAAGATTACGTTCATTGCCGGGATAACCGTGTAGTAATAAAAGTGTCGGATGTTTTTGCGCTCCGTTTGCTCTATAAATATATCCCGCCATTAAAGATTTATCGGAAGGAATAAAAAGTTCTGTGTTGCCTGCCGGCGCAGCTTTTTCCCACGTAACATCTTTCAGAACTAAAGAGTCCGATTGAGCCGAAGAGATAATCGCAATAAAGCAAAAGCAAATACTTATAAAAAAGTTGTTTAATTTTTTCATGATTTATATTTAATTTTTAGATGCAATTGTCGATTTACTTCTTTCAATCTTCACTTGGGGCTCTGTTCTTTTCTTCTTCATTCATTTTCCAAATGATATTCTTTTTTTAAAACAGCTATTGCTTTTTTTACTTCTCTTAATATAACAACATGCCCGCCTTTAATGCCATATTGCAGGTAAAAGCTGTATTTTTTAAGTTTGTCATTATATGATTTGATTCCCTCTTTATTAATAGTTTCAATTGTTGCGGTTTCCGGTATATCCGACAATTTCAATTGAACTGAATAAGCATCAGAGAAATTTTGCATTGCAGTCCTGCTGATTGAATCAGTAACAACTCTGTCTGCAAATACATAAGCAGACATGTCAATGTCATTCTGCATATTCTCTACAAAAGGTTCTATTTGCGAATTGAATTGCTTGTATTGCTCTTCAAGCTGGCTGATGCTGTTCGATGCATTTTTATTCCTGATTAAATGATATCCGTCGCTATGCAATTGAGATAAAGTACGTTCAGTTGGATGGAAATTATAACTCCATCCTGTGCCGATCATAAATGCCTGGTAAATCAGCTTGTCACGGCCTTTCAGGTCAGGCATATTCAAGAGATGCGCTGTTGAATCAAGCCATTTTAAATGATAAGGAATAAGCTTGTTGATACTCAATTCTAAAAACGCCGAATCAGTTTGTAAATCTTCTACCATTGATTTTACATATTCTTTTTCCCTGTTTTTTTCTACTGAATGTTCTCTTATATTTTCTGCAACAAAACCGAGAAACACAGCAAGAAAAAGCATAAAGAATTCAAGCAAATATTCTGTCCATTTCTTTTTATGCGTTGGATGATGTGAGTGATGTACTTCCATATTTTCAGTTGGTGGTTGATAGTTTGTAATTTGTGGTTCGAAAGAACTTTTATTTTCTTCAGCTGGTTGATCTTCTATATTTTGTTCTTCACTCATTTTAAATGATATTCTTTTTGCAGGAACGGAATAAGTTTTCTTACATGCAAAAGTTGGTTTCCCAGGTGCTGAATGTAATAGCCTAAGGAAATTCTTTCATTCACTCTCCAATTGTAGTACGACTGCAATGCCAATGCATCTTTAGAAATATTTGGCAGTGACAAATTGTTTAAATCATTTTGAGTTATACTCCAGAGTGTGTTGGAAGGCAGGTTCACTATAGCTGTAAAGTCAACGATTGCAAATACTTGTTCTATAGATTTAGTCCACCATTTTGCGCAGAGGTCTTCCTGGTGGATGACTCGTTTATAATTTGTTTCATAACTTAAAATGCTATCCAGCACATCCCGGTGTTTTATAAGTCTCAGTGTGCCGGAAGATTCCATTTGTTGAAAAGTAGATTCATTTGAGGCGAAATAATCGATGTATCCCAATTTCAACATGTAATAAATGAATTGCTTTTGATAAACCTCATCAGGAAGTTTGCTGCTCTTTAAATAAACAAGGCTATCGAGGTATTTAAATCTTTTTTGATTAACTTCAATACATCGCACCAGGTTAACGCTATCTTCTTTAAGGTTTCGTATAAAACTTTCAATATTAGTTTTTTCTATTTCCCTGTTACTGCTATTTTCTCTTATATTCTCTGCAACAAAACCAAGAAAGACAGCAAGGAAAAGCATAAAGAATTCAAGAAGATATTCTGTCCATTTCTTTTTATGTGTTGGATGATGTGAGTGATGTACTTCCATGTTAGTTATTGGTTGATAGTTATCAGTTGAAGATTCAGCAACAGTTTTACTTTCTTCTGTTGAAGGTGGATTATCGTCTGTTGGCTGATTTATTTTTTCTTCTTCACTCATTTTCTAAATGATATTCTTTACGCAATTCTTTAAGCAGCTCAGCATTCAGCATTTCATAATCCCGGTATTGCTTTAGCCATGATCCTCTGAAAATAATCTGGTATAACCCAACTAAATTAACAGCTATAGTTCTGTCAAGACCTTCAGCATTGTTGAACCGAAAAGAAATCTCTTTTGTACTATTCTCATAATTGGCCACTGCATTGGACAGATAGACACTATTGTCTCCGGACAGACTATCAGACCAACTCTGATCGTTGTGCTCAATAACGAAAGGCAACAGGCGCTGCTGTGTAAAGTTCAATTCTATTTGGTTTCGGGAACGAATATTAGCAATGGTAACTGACAGATTACCGGTTAGCTTTTGCAATTGCACACTTTTAAAATATCTCAACGAGCCTGAATTTTTCAATTGTTCCAGTATTGCATCTCTCGGCTCAAAAACAGAAGGACTATATGTCGCAAATCCATAGAAAAAATTCACGGCAAACATTTTTGAACAATGAATGAGGCTGCTATCACGAAAATATTTTTTCAGGTAATCAAGTGCAATATCCTTTCTGATCCTGTTTTTAAGAACGGTATGAAAGGTTGCCGAATCGCCTTTCAGTTCATCATAAAAACTAATTGCGAGTTGTTCGGCTCTTTCTTTTTCAACATTATGTTCTCTTATATTCTCCGCAACAAAACCTAAAAAAACGGCGAGAAACAGCATTAAAAACTCCAGAAGGTATTCAGTCCATTTCTTTTTGTGTGTTACGTGGTTTGGGTGTTTGTGTACTTCCATGGAAACAGATTCAGGTTTGGAGTTTGGAGTTTCGGGTTGAGTGAGTGATTGCTGTTGTGACGGGTCGTCTTTTAATTCGTACTTCGTGTTACCGACTTCAGGCTTTGTGTCTTCTATGTTCTTTTCTTCACTCATTCTAAATGATATTCTTTTTTAATTAATTTGATAAGGTTTTGTGCGGCGATGTTTCTTTCTTTGCCAATTTTTTCTCCGAGTAAAAATGCACCGTATAAATATTGTGCGCTAGTAATTAATTCGTTTATTGTAACTCTATCTTCTGTAAGTAAATCTTTTGAATCAGCCGGTTGTTCTTTTTGTTCTCTTATTATTTTTAGTAACAATTCTGCATCAAATATTTTTCCCATTTCTTTTCCATAATCCGAGCCCCAGGTAAAAGCAGCATCATTATATTTCTTTAAGTCGATAACTGAATAATAATAAAAAGAAATATTATTTGCTGCCTGTTTATTTCTGATAAGCCTCAAATCTCCGGAGCTTTTCATTTGTTCGTAAGTACGGTCTGTTGTATATAATGGCTTGTAATTGGGTAATACCATTCGTGCTGTATATGCAAGTTTAGCAACGTGTTGTTTTCTCTCCGGGCTTTTTATAAGCTTTATCAGTGTGTCAATCAATTCAAATACAACTTTATTATTTTTTGTGTAATTATTATAGATAGCTGTATCGGCTTTTAAATCGTCTAACATATTTTGTATATAAACTTTTTCCTTTTCTTTTTCAACATTATGTTCCCGTATGTTCTCTGCTACGAAGCCGAGGAACACAGCAAGAAATAACATGAAAAATTCGAGCAGGTATTCACCAAATTTCTTTTTATGTGTTACGTGGTGTGGGTGATGTACTTCCATATCAGTTAATTGTTCATTATTAATAGTTAATGGTTGCTCAACAGTATTGTTTCTTTCCACTGACTGTTGTCTTTCTTTTGTTGACTCTTCTTCAAGGCCTGCGTTGTTGGCAAACAGGCTTTCAGCATTCGGCGTTTGGCTTTCAGCGTTTTGGTTTTCTATTTTTTCTTCCTCACTCATTTTTAATTCAAATTATATTCTTTACGCAATACTTATTAGCATAAATTTTTCTTTTCTAAGTGCGGGTGATGATGTACTTCCATGTTTTCTATTTTTGAGATAGTTGCCGGTTTATAAATTCAAAAGTTGCCTTGTAGGCTTTCACCCAATTCATATGTAGTAGAAAAAAATGCACATCATCCGGCAATACCAACTGTTCTACATGCACACCCTGCTTACGCAAAAGCTCAGCCATGTGTACCGATTCACTAAAAGGTACATTGCGATCATCATCCCCGTGTATCATTAACACTGGGTGCTTCCAACCTTTTATAAAATATTCAGGTGAAGATTCGTATGCCTTCTTTGCAATTGCCGGGTATTTGGCATAGTCATACCAGGGAGCAAATGTTGGTATTTCTGTATTCCAGTTGTGCACGCCATGTATATCTACGCCACAGGCAAAAAGATCAGAAGCCTGTGATAAACCGTGTGCGGTAAGGTAACCGCCATAGGAACCGCCCCATAACGCAATCTTACTCCCATCCACATCAGCTCGGCTTTTCAAATACTCGCCGGCACCTATCAAATCTTTTACTTCACTTGCGCCAGCTGCGCCATAATTCAAGGCTTCCCTGAAATTCAATCCATAACCTATTCCGCTACGATAGTTTAAAGACAATACCACATAACCCTTACTGGCAAAATACTGGTTAAGCGCATAAGCATTAGCGTAATACTGGCTGTAATGAAAACCCAATATCATTTGCCTGCGTGAGCCGCCGTGTATAAAAATTATGGCCGGATGTTTTTCTCCTGCTTTGCTGCCCGCCGGCAAAAAAAGATCACCGTATGCCTGCTGTCCGTCGGTAGCTTTAATCTTAACAAGTTGTGGTTGCACCAAAGTATTTGGAAAATCTTTCGGAAAAGTTTCTTTTGCGATGTCATTTACAAATCCGTTATTGATAACACCCGGCCATGCAGGTTTTGTTGCTGATGAATGCAGAACAGCAATTCCATTATCAGTGATAACCGGACTCCATTCAATTTCATTTCCTTCTGTTAGCTGCTCGGGTTTATCACCATCTGTTGATATTTTCCAAATATGCCTGCGATTAATATCGTTGATGTTGGTTGTATAATAAATATTTTTTCTATCAGTGGAAACTCTTACGTTTTCAATTTCTCCATCACCCGGAGTTAATAATTTAGCTGTTCCTGTGTTTACATCGAGTGTATATAAATGTTGCCAGCCATCTTTTTCGTAAGGAAACAAAAGTTGAGCATTTCCTATCCACCACAATAAATTTTCTTCAGTCGGTATATCAGTAAAAAGAACACTTCCCTTTCCCGCAGATGCTTTCCATAATTCTTTTATTACACCGGTTTCAACATCCAACATTCTAATGCTCCAGGGGTTGCCTTCTCTTACAGGCACAAAGGGAATTAAATCGTTCATGTAAGGAATACGGATATACGCCAATTGTTTTCCATCCGGAGACCAGGCAGGGTAGGTATCCTGATCTAAACTTGTTTCAGCATAGGCAACAGATTTAGTTGTAAAATTATATATGCCGATAAAAGAATGATTATCCCTGTCGCTTACAAAGGCCAGCATTTTTCCATCTGGTGACCAACGTAATTGCGCTTGTGTTCCTCTTGATTGAAAGAGCTTTGCTGATTTTATTGTTGTATCATTTAATGATAAAGTCCATACTTGTCCGCCGGAGGTATAAGCCATTGTTTTTCCATCCGGAGAAATCTTGTAATAGGAGCCTTCAACAATTTTTCGAAGCTCGCTTCCATCTTTGTTTACGATCCACATATTTCTTGCCGTTGATGTTTGCAGAAAAGCAGGATTTGCAGGTTCACCATTTTTATTCGGTGCATTGCCTCTTACGAAAACTATTTGTTTCCCGTCGGGAGTAAATTGTAAATTACTTACATCAGTACCATCATCACCAACATAATTCGTAATTGCACTCGCATTAAGCGCAGGGCTTTCGGCTGCATATATATTTCGTGAGCCCTTGTTATTAAATACCCAGGCAATAGTTTTTCCATCTGCAGATGCAATGAGGTTTGTTGGAAAAGGAGCGGATAAATAATTTTCAATTGTTTGTGCGGAACAAACGTTAGCGGCAACGAGTAGAAGGCATAATATTTTTTTCATAACAATGGTTTGTTTGCCTGGTGGTATTGCTTATTGATTGATGTTCCAAAAAATAATGTTTTAAATTTTTCTTTTCTATATTAAGGCGATGATGTACTTCCTTGTTTTTAGATTTTTCGACAGTTGGCGTTTGAAATTGGTCAGCTTTGGCAGCAGGTTCTTTAGGTTGTATTTTATTTACTGTATGGCCTTGTGGTATTTCTTCAGGATCTATATTTTTCTCTTCACTCATATACTTACTAATTGTATAAAATGGTATCCAGAAATTTTTAGCGTAGATAGAAATAAAATCCATCATCTTACTTTTATATAATACTGGACCATTTAATTCATCGCTGTACTTCTTAAGTAGCATTTATAATGATAATAGTGCTTTGATGCTATTATAACTTGTATGAACCATAAATTATAAGGTTATTTTTACTCTTCTTTTTTTAAGAAGGTAATTCAATAATAAACTCTGAGCCTTCCCCTTCTTTTGTAAAAACTTTTATTTCACCCCCATGAACTTTTATAATATCATAACTTAACGATAAACCGAGGCCAGTTCCCTGCCCGGTTGGTTTAGTTGTAAAGAATGGTTGAAAAATTTTATCGGTAACATTTTCAGGAATGCCATTCCCGTT
>JBBSEV010000084.1:0-14409 GCA_038239385.1 Chitinophagales bacterium | reverse complement strand
TGATGATTGCTGGAACAAAGTGCCACAGCCCGGAACACAACCGGTTCCAAAATTAGGAGTTCACAATTCAGGATGGGTGCAGGATCCGGGCCAGCCTTATTCAGCGGACTCAAGTATTTTTCCGGAACTTGAATTATATGTTAAAGATGTATTGACAAATTTCGCACATGACAAAAGAATTTTATTATGGGATCTTTACAACGAGCCAGGTAATTCTGGCAAAAAGGAAACTTCACTTCCATTGCTTACGAAAATATTTCAGTGGGCAAGAAGTGTAAATCCTGATCAGCCTGTTAGTGCCGGATTATGGGCATGGGATTTTGAAAAACTAAATGCATTTCAAATAGCCAATTCAGATGTTGTAACTTATCATGATTACGAAGAAGCAAACTGGCACCAAAGAGTAATTGAACTTTTAGAAACGACAGGGCGTCCCTTGATTTGTACTGAATATATGGCCCGCATCAGGAACAGCAGGTTCTCAACTATATTACCGCTTTTGAAAAAGCAAAATGTAGGTGCAATCAACTGGGGTTTTGTTACAGGCAAAACAAATACCAAGTATGCATGGGATACACCAATTGCAGATGGCAGTGAGCCTACAGAATGGTTCCACGATATTTTTCTTGCCGATGGAACTCCCTACCACAAAGATGAAACAGAGCTAATAAAAAAACTCTCTTCAGAAAAATAACTTTCTGAATTGATTAATTATTCATTGAAGATTTTACTAACGCAGGTTATCCATTTTATTTCAATAGAAATAATTTCCAGGCTCATTTAATTTATCTTTTTCTGCGAAAGCTTCCTTAATTATTATTCCATTTATCAGTAATTTTCTCTTTAATTTTTTTAAGGATAATACAATAACTTGTATATCAAAAGTCGTCTGTTGTGCGTCAAAATTTATTATGTCAAAACCTGAATTTTTTAAAAAAATAGTATAATGAAAAAATTAATCTTCTTAGTGCTTCTGGTTGTAATAAAAATTTCATCTATGGCACAAAGTAATAATGCCTTTGCTGTACAAACCACACTTGACAATGGTATTATTGAGGGTAACTATGATACCCAAACAGGTATTCAAACTTATTTTGGTGTTCCCTTTGCTAAACCACCAATCGGTGAACTACGCTGGAAAGCGCCACAACCAGTTACAAGTTGGAAGGGTGTAAAAGAAACAAAAAAATTTGGCCCAAGGCCAATGCAGACCATAGTTTTTGGAGATATGGATTCGCGTTCTGATGGCGTTAGTGAAGACTGCTTATACCTAAATGTGTGGACACCAGCCAAACGCAATACTAAAGATTTGCCTGTGCTGCTTTATTTTTATGGTGGTGGTTTTGTGGCAGGAGATGCATCGGAACCAAGGTATGACGGTGAAAGCATGGCAAAAAAAGGAATTGTAGTGGTCACGTGTAATTACCGTCTCAATATTTTTGGTTTTCTATCGCATCCGCAATTAAGTGCAGAATCTCCGTATAAAGGTTCTGGTAATTATGGTTTATTAGACCAGGTTGCCGCTTTAAAATGGGTTCAAAAAAATATTGCAGCATTTGGAGGTGATCCCAGAAAAGTTACCATTGCAGGCGAGTCGGCTGGGTCTATTTCTGTAAGTTATCAAATGGCTTCACCGCTTTCGAAAAAACTTTTAGCTGGTGCGATTGGAGAGAGCGGAGCAGGCATTAATCCTACACTTGCGCCTGTGCCATTAGCAGAAGCAGAAAAAGCGGGTGCGGATTTTGCTAAAAAAGCTGGCTTCACTACCATATCTCAATTAAGAAAATTAAGTACCAGGGAGGTGTATGAAATTTACAACGAATCAAAGCGATTTGGATTTCCGGTGGTAATAGATGGATATTTTCTAACCAAAACTCTGCCCCAGATTTTTAATGCCAAAGAGCAGGCACAGGTTCCGCTTTTACTAGGGTGGAATTCAGCAGAAATTCCGGGAGCAGCATTCATGCAAGGGCAACCATTTAAAGATGCAAACTATATTGACAGAGTAAAAAAAGAATATCCTAACGATGCTGATCAAGTGATGAAATTATATCCACATAGTTCTGAGAAAGAAATTGAACTTTCCGCTACCGCCTTATCTGCTGACAGGTTTATTGCATACAGTACCTGGAAATGGTTTGACCTGCAACGTAACAATAGTTCACAGCTAGTGTATCGTTATTTATACAGCAAGCTTCGTCCGCCGTTGGCAGATAACTCATTGGCTTCTGGTTTAGCCGGGGGAACAGTGATGAAAGATCCGAATGCACCCAAAGCTCCGGAGGCAATCGGGGCTCCTCATGCGTGTGAAATCGAATATTGCATGGGAAATCTTCACCGGGTTAAAGATTATGCATGGACTGCTGATGATTATAAAGTATCTGAAACGATGTTGAATTACTTTGCAAATTTTATTAAAACGGGAAACCCAAATGGTGACAAATTGCCTGAATGGGTTGCTGCAAAAGCTGGAGACGCAAATCCTCCGGTAATGATTTTGAATACGGAATCAAAAACAATTACTGCCACTAATGATGGCCGTTATGAATTCCTGGATAATGCATACAGCAATAAATAAGCGTAGTCTATTTATGAAATACATTACATTTTTTTTCCTGGTAATCTTTTCCGGTAAAGTTTTATGCCAGCAAAATTCAATGTCAAAGCCACGTACTATTGTAACTACCGATGGCGAAATAGATGATGTTGATTCCTTCATTAGGATGCTGCTTTACTCTAACGAATTTAACCTGGAAGGCTTTGTCTACAGTAGCTCGATGTGGCATTATAAGGGAGATGGTAAAGGCACAACAATGATTTCAGAAATGGAAATGACAAAAAAACTATATGGTGAAAAAACTAATTTACGCTGGCCCGGTACTGATTGGATGCAAGATTTAATTGATGCTTACGAAAAAGTATATCCTAAATTAAATACGAATGCAAAAGGCTTTCCAACTGCTTCAAAATTGCGAAGCATGGTAAAAATTGGAAATATAGATTTTGAAGGAGAGATGAATCAAGATACGGAAGGTTCGGATTTTATTAAAGCAAAACTTCTTGATAATAATGTTACTCCTATTTATTTGCAGGTTTGGGGAGGAACTAATACGATTGCAAGAGCTTTGAAATCTATTGAAGACGAATATAAAAACACAGGCGATTGGCAAAAAATTTATAAAAAAGTTTGCGATAAAGCGATCATTTATGCAATACTTGATCAGGATGCAACTTATGGAAAATACATTTCTATAAACTGGAAAGGCATCAAAGTTTATTATAATTCCCATCAATTCTGGTGTTTAGCATATCCCTGGAAGCAAGCAGTGAATGAAAAGCTTTATCCACTTTTGGAAGGAAAATTTATGGGTGAAAAGATTATTAATAATCATGGGCCATTAACCAAAATGTATTATAGTTATGGAGATGGCCAAAAACAACCGGGTGACGATGAACATACACATGGAGATATCACTAAGATTGCAAAAACCCAATGGGGAAGTTTTCATAAATATGATTTTATATCGGAAGGCGATTCTCCTGCATTTCTGCAATTGATTAATGTAGGCCTGGAAAATTTGGAGAATCCTGATTTTGGTGGATGGGGCGGGCGTTTGAAACAATCAAAGGCCAACCCCAATCGCTGGGAAGACGGTGAAGAAGTTGCTGATTATAACCCCGACTCTAAAAAAATGGATTTAGCTTATCCCCAGATCAGGTGGCTGAAAGCACTGCAAAATGATTTTGCAGCCCGTGCCGATTGGTGTATCAAAGATTATAAAGATGCAAATCATCCCCCCAAAATTTCAGTGAAAGAAAATCAAATGAAAGTAAAAGCGGGGCGCACAATCAAAATCAATGCATCAGCAATTGATCCGGATAATAACGAGGTGCATCTTTCCTTTTGGCAATACCAGGAAGCAGGAACATCAAATGAAAAAGTAATCATTCACCAAAAGGACATGCAGGCAATCGTTCAGATTCCATTAACTGCGAAAAGCGGAGAAACCATTCATATTATTGTAGAAGGAAAAGACAGTGGCTCTCCTGCACTTACGAGATATCAAAGAGTAATTTTAAAAGTCGAATAGCCTCGCTGGTTAGAAGCATGCAACGAATATTTCCTGCAAACACTTTCGTACTGCTTTATCAATGAAACTATTCTCAATCTTTTTGAACAATGAAAAATTATAAAAATATTTTTTTAAAAAAGCCTGGCTCTTATATTATTATAATAATTTGATTTTAGCTTTTTTACTTTGAATTAAATTGCACAGACACCACACCACCGCTTACAGCTCCCTGCGGTTTGTATAGCAAATAAACTGAATGAAATTTTCCATCCGTCACCATTTCAACCGGCAGGTTCACGACGCCAAATTGCTGGCCCTTTTGAGAGGCGGGTATACTTCCTTTACCTAATAATTTTCCATCCGATGCATCTAACCTTGCTTCAAATGCCAGGCCTTTAATATCGCCCTGCCAGCCATTCACAACATTTATGGAATGCACTCCTGAAAGATCAATGCTGTCAAGAGCAAGCCATCCTTCAGTGGCCGGAAGAACAAGAAGGTTCATTCCGTTTAACTTGAACACGCTAAACCCTTTTGTTTTTTCAGTCCCTGCAAAAGTAACCGTATTGCTGCGTAGTGATATAGTATTGTTTCCGGTTAATGCTTTGATATTATTACCACCTTTATCAGTGTAGCTTGCTGATAGCACTAGTGTAGCTGGTGGTTTTTGGTTCATCAAAGTACCACCTGCTTTGGCTGCTAAAGGAGGAATTATAGTCCCCGTTTGTGGCAACGATTTTTTTGTAGCTGCTTTATTAGTGAGCGATAACACCCAGCTCACTATTTGCTTTGCATCATCCTGCGAAAGTGTAGGGTGTGCTGCCATGGCCACATCTCCCCATACGCCACTGCCACCCTTAATTATTTTTTCTGCCAGATAATCCATTGCCTTGGGATCTTTTCCATATTTCAGCGAGACTTGTTTAAATGCCGGCCCAATTGACTTCTCTTCTTCTTTATGACAACTTTTACAGTCAAGCGATTGCATAATACTTCTGCCACTTACATTCGCCATGCCTTGCTGATGCCCCATTGAAGCGGCTGCTTTATCAAAGCCTTCGACATAATCAACTGAAACAAAAAGATTGGCAGGATCCATTTTAGCGGTATCAGTTTTATCAGTGACCGTCACTGCATATTGAACAGGTACACCTGGTATGTAAAAAGATTTATTGCCGCCACTTAAACTTATATTAACCTGTGGTGCTTCATTACCTGCATACACGCTAAGTGCCTCACTCTTTGAAGAAGCTCCATGATTATCTGTAGCCATCACAGAAATTTTATAATCCCCTGCAGTGTTATAAGTATAATCTACCTGTGGAGTTTCTGTTTCTTTGGTTGTTCCATTTCCAAAATCCCATTTGTATGTTACCTTATCTTTTTCCAGATCTCTGGCATCAACTTTTGCGGTAATAGTAAATGGTAATATCCCTGAACTCTTATTTACATCAATCGCATTTATAACAGGAGCCCTGTTACCGCTATTAAAATCAATTCTTGATAAACCTGCATCCGGATTTTTAGTAAACCAGCCGGTTCCATATTCTAATAGGTATAACTTACCATCAGGACCAACTTCCATGTCAATCAAATTATTTAATTTGATATTTCCAAAGAAAGGCTCCATTTTATCAAAGTCTCCATTAGATTGCATGGTTACTGCTTTTATCCAGCCACGAATCCAATCATAAATTATCAATTTGCCATTATAGTAATCAGGAAGACGCGTTTCCTTTGGAAACATATCGGTATAATAAACAGGACCGGCCATTGCATTTCTGCCGCCGGTGCCCACTTGGGGGAAATCTGGCGAAGCTGCATAAGGATACCAAATGAATGCAGGTTGTGCCGGTGGTAATTCTTTTAGTCCTGTATTATTGCGTGAATCATTTATAGGCTTTTTAGGATCGAATGCAATACCGCTTTTCCCGGTTGCATAATCGTATTCGTGATACGGATAATTATTTCCTACAAATAAGGGCCAGCCAAAAAAGCCGGCTTTGCGGGCCTGGTTTACTTCGTCATACCCGCGAGGGCCACGGGTTGCCAGGCTATCGTCATTAGCATCCGGTCCTACTTCACCCCAATATAAAAAGCTATTTTTCTGATCAACAGTAATGCGGTAAGGATTGCGATTGCCCATTACATAAATTTCAGGCCTTGTTTTATCTGTGCCTTTAGGGAATAGATTGCCTTCAGGTATTTCATAACTTCCATCATCTTTTACCCTTATCCTTATAATTTTTCCACGCAAATCATTTGTATTACCTGCAGATCTTCTTGCATCAAATTGCATATGACCAGGAATATCGTTCAACGGAGCAAAGCCACTATTTACATATTTCGCTCCTTTCTCATCAAATGGGGTTGAATTATCTCCTGCTGAGAAATATAATAATTGATCAGGGCCAAAAGCAATAGATCCACCTGTATGGCAACAAATTTCACGTTGGGATTTTACTTCGAGGATAACTTTCTCGGTAGCTTTATCCAGGGTATCGTTTTTAAAAGTAAATCTTGATAAGCGATTGACAGAACTATCGATCGGGCTATAGTAAATATAAACCCAATTGGTTTTTGAAAAATTGGGGTCTTTTGCAAGGCCAAGCATTCCCTCTTCTGCGTTTACACCTGGTTTAGATGTTTTATAATAAACATCAAAAAACCCAACCTGTTTCACTGTCTTTGTATCATGCTTGTAAAGCATTATTTCGCCGCGCCTTTGAATAACCATGATATCAAAATTGGGAAGTATTGTCATTTCTGTGGGCTCATAAAATTCACCCTGCACAAGTACAGTTTTTGTAAAACGATTGTCATCAGGAGGGACCTGCGTTTTTGCTTTCGTGTAGTCCAATGCTTTATTATCACCGATAGCATATTGAATTCCACCTAATATATGTTTAAGATATAGTTCTTCGGAAAATGATTCTTTGGTATGTCCTAAATTGGTATAGAAGGCTCTTCCGCCATCATAATCATGATACCACGACATAGGATGATTGTCTCCATTCACACCGCCATGATATGTTTTTTCATCGATATTGATGAGAACCTTTATATCGTTACTGATTTTTTTAAAGCTATAAAATTCATCGGTTCGTTTCCATTCTTTTGGAAGATCTTTTGTGGAAATATTACCCTGGTCGAGAACATGTAAAACGCCAGGCTGAATATTTGGAAAAGTATCGTGTATACCAGGATGGCTTAAAAAATAGGCACCTACCAATCTTCCATACCATCCCCAATCGTACTCACAATCAGCAGCAGCATGAATACCCATGTAGCCACCACCTGCCTGTATATAACGTTCGAATGCTGCCTCCTGGTAATTATCAAGCACATTACCAGTCGTACTTAAAAAAACAACAGCAGCATAATTTTTTAAACTGTCTTCATTGAACATTGATGCATCTGTTGTTGTATCAACATCAAAATTATTCTGGTTTCCAAGTTTTTCAATCGCTACGTTTCCATCAGCAATAGATTCATGATGATAGCCCATGGTTTTACTGAAGACAAGTATTCTTGGCTTACCGCGATCTTTGGTAGAGCATGAAAACATCGTCATTATGATCGATAAAAAAATGAAGAATTTTACAATTGGAAGTTTAGGTCTCATGTTTATTAAATTACAAGCAATAAATATTGTTTAGGATTATAAAAGTAAATTTAAATTATTATGCGAATCATGATCAATTTAATTGAGGTCTAAAATTTGAAACGCTTCAACTTACAAAGCATCTTTATTTGAAAGCAAGTTTGTTTGAATTTATAAATGTGTTTTTAATTCTTACCCTTCAACATTGGAACAAATGAAAAATTTGAAAATGCTTCTTCATCATAAGTACCTTTTGAATTTTTGGTTATGCGCATCATTTTTTGTAACTCATTTTTATCAAGTGGCAGCACTATCATACCCTCCATTTTTAATTGCTCAAGTAATTTTGGTGGTATAAAAGGTGCAGCGGCAGTTATAAGAATTTTATCGAAAGGAGCATAAGTCGGCAATCCTTCGAACCCGTCACCATAAAAAAATTTGATATTAGGATATCTTGATTTGAATACAAAAGTCTTATTTTTTTCAAATAGCCCTTTTTGTCGCTCTATAGTAAATACAATTGCGCCCAGTTCTGCCAATACTGCAGCCTGATAGGCGCTCCCTGTTCCTATTTCAAGAATTTTATCATAAGGCTTTACTTGCAATAATTGTGATTGGTATGCAACAGTGTAAGGCTGCGAAATGGTCTGTCCTTCTTGTATGGGGAATGCCCTATCCTGGTAAGCAATATGATCCAGGGCAGTATCGAGAAAATAGTGACGGGGTATGTTCAGCATGGCATTCAACACATTTTCATCTGTAATCCCTTTCTCTCTTATGCTGTCAATTAATTGCTTTCTAAGACCTTTATGCCTGTAAGTATCTTCAAACTTTCGCATGATGCAATTTAGAGAAATCGGGACTATTTTAGAGCTTCATTAAATCGGTAAAAAATGAAAGGCATGCAATTTGTAAGAATGCCGCTATGAAAAATATTTTTACTCTTGCCTTCACTACGCTTATTTTTTTTGCTGCCTGCCAAACCAAGGATGAGAAAGCCCGGGAAATAAAAGAAGCTGAGGAATCAAATACCCTTAAAGATAAAAAAATCAGTAAAAGAGATTACAGTGTCACTAAAGCAAATTCTTTTAATGATATTTTTTTCGATAGTACAGATCTTGAAAATTACATTTCAAAAAATAATATAGCCGATTCAAGTGCACGCCGTATACGAAGTTTTTATAATACACGTAATTACCAGTTTGCATGGTTTTCATCAGGAGGATTGACTGAACAGGCATTTGGTTTCTGGACATTAAAAAATTACTCAGGAGATACTGCAACAAAAAGCAAACAACTGGAAAAAAGAATGGATGCCCTTATGACCGACGAGGATCTTAAAGTGAGCAGCACCGATAAATCTATGATCAATACTGAATTGCAGTTAACTGAAAACTTTATTGATTATACACGCAACAATTATGAAAAAGGGTTTGTGAAAAGAAAAGAGATGGAAAGATTTATTCCATTTAAAAAAGTGGATCCTGTTTATATGGCCGATTCTCTTATGAATAAAAAACATAAAGACGAAAAATATTTTTCTGATATAAACGAGTCCTATAAATTACTTAAAGATCAATTACAAAAATATCTTGCTATTGCAAAAAATGGTGGGTGGCCTTCAATAGCGCAGGATCCAAAAATTTTTAAAAGTGGTAAAACTTCCCCGGCGATTATTGATTTGAAAAAAATGCTCTTTCTTACCGGTGACCTTATGCAACAGGATACAACCGATGTTTTTAACGATACCCTCAAAACAGGTATTAAAAATTTTCAAAAAAGATATGGATATACACCGGACGGTTTAGTAACCGCATCTCTTTTGAAAGAAATGAATGTACCTGTTATTGATAGGGTAAAGCAAATTCTTATAAATATGAACCGTATGCGGTGGATGCCCCAGGAGCCTGATGGTAAGCTGATACTTGTAAACATTCCGGAATTTATTTTACACATGTATGAGGGTAAAAATAAAGTTTTTGATATGGTTGTGGTTGTCGGTAAAGATGGCCATAATACAACCATCTTTTCTGATAAGCTTACTACCGTCGTGTTTAGCCCTTACTGGAATGTGCCTGAGAGTATCGTGAAAAAAGAAATACTGCCATCCATCGCAAAAAATGCAAACTATCTTGAAAGCCACAATATGGAGAGAATAGGAGGAAGCGATGCTTTACCGGATATCAGGCAAAAACCCGGAGGAGATAATTCTCTTGGACAAGTAAAATTTTTATTCCCCAATAGCTTTAATATTTATTTTCATGATACGCCCGCCAAAAGTCTTTTCAGTAAAGATGTACGTGCTTATAGTCATGGATGCATCCGCTTGAGCGATCCTGAAAAGCTTGCTGATTATCTTTTAAAAGATAACTCTAAATGGACGCCGGAAAAAATAAATGAAGCCATGAATAGCGGCGAGGAACAATTTGTTGCCGTAAAAAACCCTGTGCCAGTTTTCATTACTTATTATACAGCATGGGTTGATGATAATGGACTGCTTAATTTTCGTACAGATATTTATGGGCATGATAAAGAGATTGCACAAAAAATGTTTGAAACTTCTACAACCCCATCATTAAGTTATAAATGAGGATCTTATTTTTTCGGAATAAAATTTAAGTGGAAGTTTCAGGGAACTTCTCCATTTTATCAATAGCATCTTTATGCATAAGAATTCTTATAAATTGTATAATGGCTGTTAATGCAAAGATGCCACCGATCACCCAGTTCAAAATACTTTGGTTGGTATTGAGTTTTTCAACAATATATTTTCCGCCGAAAATAAAAACGCAATTCCCCATTAAAGTTCCCAGGCCTATTCCTATAATGTATAAATTATAGAAAGAATTTTTTGGTTGTAAAATATTTTTTGCAAACAGTACTGTGCTCCAGCCAAACCAGAAGGGTATCTGCATCGGGCTGATGGCACTAAGCATTAATCCAAGCAGGAAGCGATGTATATTATTATTGAGTATTACATTTTTTGCATGGTGCTCCTGTGTAGCCGCAATAAAGCTACCCGCAGCGAGCGCAAGCACAATACCAAGTGTAATCCATTCCATCCATTTTAAAAGCGCTTTTCGTTTACGGATCCAATTTATACCAACAACAGAAATGCGTACATAAACCATTTCAGTTAAAAGAGAGCCCAACGAAAACCAAATAGCATTTGATATACTTTCCTGTACACTTATTTGCATAGCTGCAACATTCAATGTACCTAATGGGAGGGAGCCAAGAAAGCTTACAAGCATTCCCCAAAAAAAAACTTTTGCAAGCCTCATTTTTGTATCAACCTTTTTTTGCTAATACTGATAAAGATACATTTACTGTGTTACTTAATACCGCGCTATTATCTCCTACGCCATAGTCAAGCCTGTTTATCTCAAATTGACCTGTAAATAAATAAGTATCATTTATTTTTTCAGCCTTGAAAGGAAAAGCAATAGTTTTTGTAATACCATGCAGAGTAAGCGTACCGGTAAAATAATAATAACCTGCCTCTGTTTTATTAGTCTTATCAATTTTAGTTGAGGTAATTGTTACCAAAGGATATTTTTCAACTCCAAAATAATCACTTCCTTTTAAATGGCTATCCCTGCTTCCATTATCAGTATCTATGGAAGATGCATCAATACTAACGCTGAAACGACATGAAGCAGGATCAGTTGTGAAAAAAAATATTTCCCCTTTTACCCCGGATAATTCGCCACCCGTTTTAATCCCAAAATTTTTTATGGTAAAGTGAACTTTACTTCCTGCATCACCGGGTAAGTATTTTTGTGCAGAAGCATGTATACCTATAAAAAGCAAACACGGTAAAAAAATTTTCAATCTCATATTTTTTTGATTAGAAAGATGATAAATATTTATGGTATAATCTTATCGGCAGCCCTAATTATTTTATAATGTTGTTTTGTTGCCAGCCTAAACCGGATTCCTTTTAAGAACGGCCAATAATTTACTCCGTCTTTATATTTCTGCCTGCTTATTTTATAAAGGATTTTCCAATGTTTTAAAATTTCTTTCCAGGCATTTATAAGTGTATAACCTGTATCATAAAAATGGTTTGGTTCTGCGCCACAGCCATTATATTCTAATATTATAAAGTTCGTTCCCTGTTTTAATTCTTCTATTGAATTACACATGATATCATATCGTCCGTAAAAAAAATCATTATTATGACTGATGCCGTCTAATAAATTTATAAGCCTTTCATCAATCTCGTCCTTTAGATCGATAAAACTGGCTCCACGGTTGTGATTGGCAGCATAGCTTAACATATATTTTGCACCTTCAGGTAAAACAGCATCAAAATTACTTCCGTGCTTTAATTCTAAATCTTCAATTTTATTTTTTGCTTTGGAATTCATTGATATAAGATCCTTTAAAGTATGCATGCCGTCACCAATTACCTGCATAGGCACTTTTTGTAAAAATCCTGAAACAGTTCCACTTGCCTCTTTTGGATGACGATAATAAAAAAGGCTTACCTCCAAAGGATAACTAACTAATTCTTGCACGAAATATTCTACAGGCACTTTTTTATGATATATTTCCAACTGTTCTTTATTATCAATTTTTCTAAATAAAATACCCTGACCACCTATTTCAGGTTTTACAATGAGGGGAAAATAAATTTGTTTGGCTGAAATAGCTTTCAGTACATTTTGAAAATCATCGGAAGGTTTAATATTCAAAAAAAGTGGGCACAAATCAGGAGGAAGCAAATCGTGCATTTCCTTTTTTGGTTCGCCTTCCATTCCGCCAAAAGTGAGCCGTGGATTACTCGGAGTAAAAAACCAAACAGCACCGGAGCGAATTATGTACCAAACCCAGACCGGAGCTATTGGAGCATATAAAATTTTAAACGGCCACTGTTCCCAATTTTTTAACTTTTGTATCAATATTTTTTTTCTAAAGCAGTCGCAAAAATAAGTTTTAAACAATGGAACATGCTAACAATCATCAAAATTGTTTGTTGTATTTTAGCTTACTTAAATTGATTATTTATGAAGATACCAACCATGGCGGAAATGATAGCCGGGGATAAAACTCCGGAAGTTTTATTTTGGGTTGGTTGCGCAGGAAGTTTTGATCAAAGAGCACAAAAAATTACAAAAGCATTTGCAACAATTCTTGATAAAGTTGGTATCAATTATGCAATTTTGGGAAAGGAAGAAATGTGTACGGGTGACCCAGCAAGGCGTGCAGGAAATGAATTTATGTTCCAGATGATGGCCTATCAGAATATAGAACTGCTGAATGGTTATGGAATAAAAAAAATCGTAACAGCCTGCCCGCATTGTTTTAATATTTTTAAAAATGAATATCCTGAACTTGGCGGAAATTATGAAGTAATACATCATTCAACTTTTTTGCAGCAGTTGATTAATGATGGTAAAATAAAAATGAAAGAAAAGGGAAGTTTCCAGGGAAAAAAAATCACTTATCATGATAGCTGCTACCTGGGAAGGGGAAATAATATTTATGAAGCGCCCAGGAAAGTGCTGGAATCACTTAATGCTGAGCTTATAGAAATGAAGCGTTGTAAAAGTAATGGATTGTGCTGTGGTGCAGGAGGTGCACAAATGTTTAAGGAGGAGGAGAAAGGAAATATTAGAATAAATAACGAAAGAACCAGAGAGGCCCTTGAAACCGGCGCAGAAATAATTGCCGCTGCCTGCCCGTTTTGCAATACCATGCTCACGGATGGTGTAAAATTAAATGAAAAAGAAGAAGAGGTAAGAGTAATGGACATCGCGGAAATTATTGCAATGGAAATGGAATGAAGGATTAAATGATAAAGTAAAAAAAGAGCCTTCAATAAGTAATAAACGATTGTTATATCATACCCGGTTTTCGGTTTTAATTATTAAGTAAATGATTGAAGAAAAAAGCCTGAATTTTCTCGAAGAAATAGTAGAAGAGGATATCAGTAAAGGAAAATTTATAAATATTCTTACCCGGTTTCCGCCTGAACCGAATGGTTACCTTCATATTGGCCATGCAAAAAGTATTTGCCTGAATTTCGGCCTTGCCAAAAGATATAACGGAGCAACAAATCTTCGGTTTGATGACACAAACCCTATAACCGAAGAAACAGAATATGTGGACAGTATAAAGTATGATGTAAAGTGGCTTGGCTTCGATTGGGTGAATGAATTTTATACCAGTGATTATTTTGAGGAGTTGTACAATCTCGCGGTAAAACTTATTCGCAAAGGCCTTGCATATGTTGATGATAGTAATCCTGAAAAAATCGCTTTAGAAAAAGGGACACCTACTGAACCAGGAAGAGAAAATGAATTCAGAAAAAGAAGTGTCGAAGAAAACTTAAAGCTTTTTGAAAAGATGAAGAATGGCGAATTCGAAGACGGGTCAAAAGTACTTCGTGCAAAAATAGATATGGCTTCGCCGAATATGCATATGCGTGATCCGCTCATGTATCGTATCAAGCATGCGCACCATCATCGGTCTGGTGATAAGTGGTGCATTTACCCAATGTACGATTTTGCGCATGGCCAAAGTGATAGCATTGAAAATATAACACATAGCATTTGTACGCTTGAATTCATACCACACAGGCCATTGTATGACTGGTTTATTGAAAAGCTGGAAATTTTTCCATCACGACAATATGAATTTGCACGGTTGAATATGACTTATACGGTTATGAGTAAACGAAGACTGCTACAGCTTGTAAATGAAGGATACGTAAATGGCTGGGAC
>JBBSEV010000083.1:0-14920 GCA_038239385.1 Chitinophagales bacterium | reverse complement strand
TATCAGGTTGCTGAACAAGATAGGGCAGGTGATCCTTGCTAAAGAAGTGACAAGAATGGATGGCAGCAGCACCGAGCTTATCAAATGGGACTTTAACCTGGCACACGGCATGTACCAGCTGGAAATCACCAAACCGGATGGCAGTATCAAAAATATTAATGTTATGTATTGATCCGTAGTCGAAAGACCAATACGATCTTTAAAGATCGAGACCCTGCGCAATTGCGCAGGGTTTTTTGTTTAAAAAAATTCTGCTAAGCCTGAAAAGAAAATTTAGTGTAAAATGATAAAAATAAGACTGGGAAAAACTCTTTAAAGCTCCTTTGTGGAATAAAATTCAAATTAATAGCAAAAGCTATACTTTTTTCAATATCGCCACGTTTTAATAATTATTGTAGTCAAAACATTAAGAATCTTTTATCCAAATCCTACATGAAAAAATCCCTAACAATTCTATGCGGCATTTTTAGCTTCATACACACACAAAGCACCCCACTTTTTTTTAATCAATCCCAAACTGGTACAGGCGTTGAAGACATTCGAAGCAATCTATATGTTAAGCAGGATATAGGTGCCCCAATTTTACTTGATGGAGACCTTACCGAATATTATCCATCATTTAGCAATAACCTTGACGGTATGGATGCACGTAAGATGAGTAATTTTTCTGAAAATCTTGGTATGTTAAGAAGTAACTATGTGCTGGTAGTTGAAAGAAGGGAAACCATAAGCGCTACTGATACGATATTTTATAAAATATGGCAAATGCAACAAAGGCCTTATCAATTAGAATTTATTACTACAAACCTAAATCACCCGGGGCTAGAAGGTTATCTTGAAGATGCTTATCTACACACGTCAACTCCTATAGACCTTAATGGCAGAACAACCGCAGATTTCACTATTACAAATGATCCCGCTTCTGCAGCGGTTTACAGGTTCAGAATTATTTTTAAAACAGCAGCAGCCGGCCCGTTGCCTCTTACCCTGACTTCTATTAATGCATACCGGCAAAACGGAGGGATAAGAATGGAGTGGAAAACAGAAAATGAAAGCAATACAGCCGGCTACCTCGTACAAAAATCAATTGACGGGAATCACTTTTCCGGAATAATAAATATTGGGGCAAATAATTTTCCTTTAAATAATTATACATGGCTGGATAAGAATCCCTCCGGTGGAGATAATTATTATCGTTTACTCAGTACAGAAAAGGACGGCAAAGAAAAATACAGCAGAATTTTGAAAGTGTTCAATGGTGAAGAAAGCGCCGGAGTCAATATATATCCGAACCCTTTAACCAATAATACACTGCATATTCAAATGGCTAACCAACTGCCAGGCCTATACCAAATAAGATTATTCAATAATTCCGGCCAATTGGTATTAAATAAAAAAGTACAACATAATGGCGGGAATTTAAACGAAACATTGCAATTAAACCAAAGCACTGAAAAAGGAGTATATCAGTTAGAAATTATTTCCCCCACTAATATTAAAACCTCAGAAAAAGTAGTTTATTAAGTGTATAAAAACCTTGGGTTGATTTATTTTTTTTTAAATAACTTCGCTGCATATATAGCTTTATGAAGAATTATTCCGGGCATTTCCTATGTATGGTTTTTTTATTTCTCATCTTTACTTGCATACCTATACTGGTACACGCACAACCAAACCCTGGTTGCGATCCGTCTGACCCGAGCTGCCCAATTGACGGTGGGCTGGGATTTTTGCTGGCAACAGGTGCTGCCTATGGGGTGAAAAAATTCAGGAACTCCCGCAAAAAAGCTGCCTCTGGTATTTAATTCTACCTAAGTATCGTCTTACATTTAAGGGGGATTCAAATTTTATAGTAAGAGCGCTTTATTAATCTATAATTTTAATTAGTTTTGCGGTCGCCTAAACATATGTTGGGCAATTGATTTATTAATTGCCTTTGAACTGTATGCATAATTTACCTTCCACCAATCCTGTTTCAAAAACTAGTGAAAGTATTGTATCCAATAATATGCCCGCCAGTGGATATAGAATCTTGTTGTATTCACTCATTTCTTTCCTTTTTTTCCTGAACATTTTTTCCTGTACCCCGGTAAAGAAGACATACTATTTTCAAAATCTTCCTAAGGATACCACACTACGTAACCTTGTAAATAAAAATTTTGAAACTAAAATTCAAAAAACCGACTTACTGAGTATAGCAGTTGCCAGCATGAGCCCGGATATTGCTTTTTATAATGCACCACAAAACACTTCAGGTAATTTAAGCGGGTATCTAGTAGATGAAAACGGGAACATTTCCTTTATAAAACTGGGTATATTGCATGTGGAGGGAATGACAAAGAAGGAATTAAAATCCAAACTGGAAAAAGAGCTGGTGCCTTTTCTTAAAGATGTTATAGTAAGCGTGGGAATTCTAAACAGGCATGTTACTATGCTGGGAGCATTAGGCCCCCAGGTGCTACCGTTGACTATAGAAAATATGACAATACTGGATGCCCTGGCAAGTTCAGGTGATGTTGGCGAGAAAGGAAAAACGGATAGAATACTTATCATAAGAGAAAAAGATGATGTAAAAGAGTTTAAAAGATTAAATTTAATGGATCAATCCATTTTCTATTCTCCTTATTTTTACCTTCAGCCAAATGATATCGTGTATGTTGAACCTGCGAAAGTAAAAGGAAGAAATACTGCCCAGATAATTTCCTATATCACCGCTGGCATATCTTTCGCCCTACTTATTATTAACCAGGTTTTAAAACTTTGATTTTATTAAAAGGCAATGGAAGAAGATCAATTTTTTAAGGAAAAGGCTGAAACGAATATTTTCAAACAGGTAATTTATAAATATTTGCCTTTCTGGCCATTGTTTATAGTAACTGTTTCTATCTCTTTACTCATTGCGTATGTAAATTTAAGGTCACAGGTTCCTCAATATATTGCTTCAGGAAGAGTCTTATTGAAGGATCCTGAAAGGGGTGGAGGTGATTCTAAAGTGCTGGATGCTCTCAATATATTCAGTGAAAAAAAAATTGTAGACAATGAGATTATTGTATTACGCTCAACCGATGTAATGCAGGATGTAGTAAAAGACCTTGATCTTTTTGCAACGGTTTATAATAAAGGAAAGGTGCGCACAGAAGAATTGTACAAATCAAATTCACCATTGGAATTTGTTGTGTTAAATAAAGAAGGTTTTAATTCCGGGGCAACCTATTTTTTTTCGGTTGACTGGAAAAAAAATCGGGTACTTATTGACAATAAGGCTGTGCCGTTCGATTCCACGGTAGTTCTGGACAATAATCTGGTGAGATTAGCCATCAATCATGATTATAATGCCAGTGTTACCGGTAAAAATTATTTTGTTCAATTTTCGTCAGCAACCGGAAGGGCGGGATCTATTACTCCCGGGCTAAGTATATCTCCCTATTCATTTTCTTCAACCGTATTAAATGTATCGCTTCAAACACCTGTGCCACTAAAGGGAGTGGATATTCTCGCAAAACTATTTGAAACATATAACAAAGATGCCATTAATGATAAAAATCAAATTGCTGTGCGCACACTTCAGTTTATTGACGATCGCCTGGCGCTTGTTACCTTCCAGCTTGACAGTGTTGAAAAAAATATTGCAGGATATAAATCCAATACTTCAGTTATAGACCTGGGAACACAAGCGAGTAATTATTTTTCAAAAGTAAAATCTCTTGATGAAAAAAATAGTGAGCTTGACCTTCAGTTGGAACTTCTTAATGAAGTATTTGTGTATGCACGTAGCAAGGGAAAAAAAACCGGCACAGTCCCTTCTTTATTATTATTAAACGCCCCCACATTATCCTCCCTCCTTGATAAATTATATTCGGCTGAAGTATCAGTCGAAAATCTTCAGAATGTCACGGGTGAAAAAAATGATGCATTATTGCTGGCCAATACAGAAACCGACCGGATAAAAAGAGATCTCTTTGAAAATATTTCAAATATCAGGAAAGATATTCTTACCCAAAAAAACCAGATATCTTCACAAATAGCTTCTAACAATTACCTGTTACAACAAATTCCCCAAAAAGAAAGGGTTTTCCTTGACATCAGCAGGCAGCAGGCAATAAAAAATAATATCTATACTTATCTTTTACAAAAGAGAGAAGAGACCGCAATATCCTCTGCTTCAACGGGGGCTGATCTAAGGGTAATTGAAGCTCCTTACTCTTACGGTCCCATTTCACCCATTGCAAAAAATTTCTACCTCACAGGATTAATAGTAGGCCTTCTCTCCGGTGCTTTCATTGTTTTACTCAAGGAATTGTTCAGCCGTAGAGTATTGTTCAGAGCTGAGATAGAAGATAAAGTTAAGGCACCTATCATGGGGGAAATTGTGCAGGTGAAATCAAAAGACCCCATTGTAATATTAGATGGAAAACGTACCGTAATTGCGGAACAATTCCGATCGGTAAGAACGAACCTGAGCTTTATGGGGCTTAATGAAACTGACAATACATTAATGATTACTTCCAGTATATCCGGGGAAGGCAAAAGTTTCATCGCCATCAATCTTGCAATAAGCCTTACACTTACCGGGAAAAAAGTTGCACTTATGGAGCTTGATCTCAGGAAACCCAAGCTTAGTAAAATATTGAATGTAAAGAAGACACCCGGTATTTCAAGTTGCCTGGTAAACAAAGCCACCATTGATGAAATTATTAAGTCAACAGAAATTCCTAACCTTTTCGTGATTTCAGCCGGGCCTATACCTCCTAACCCTACTGAGCTTATATCAAGTCAAAAATTTAAGGAATTGATTTCAGAATTAAAACAACGGTTTGATTTTGTGATCATGGATACGGCACCTGTTTCACCGGTAACCGATGCACAATTGTTACAGGAGCATGCCAGTATTAATATGTTCGTGGTAAGGCATGCGGTTACTCCGAGGGTATTCCTTACTATGGTAAACGGACTTAACCAACAGAAGAAATTTAAAAACATGTGTATTCTTTTTAATGGCATAAAACCGCGGGGCTTCCATATTTATGGTTATGGATTTGGAGGGTATGGTAATGGTTATGGTTATGGCTATGGATATGGGTATGGCTACGGAAATGAATATGGCGGAGGTTATTACCTTGAAGAGAAGCCAGGCATTATGGCAAGTCTTAAAAGGCTTTTAAAAAGATAAGAGAAGCGCATGAAATGAAGACAACATATTTTCACTTCAGTTAGATTATAGTGACTGAGGAATAGCGAAGCTGTGTTTTTTTAAAATACTTTACAATTCGAGGTTCACCGGTTATATCATCTGATAATAAGTATCAAAAAAATAATAGATAATAAATTTTCCCAGGCTGAAAACTGAAAAAAATTGGTATGTAGTTTATACCCGCCCCCGATGGGAGAAGAAGATTGCAGAAAAGTTATCGGAAATTGGTATTGAAAATTATTGCCCTCTTAATAAGGTTACAAGGCAATGGAGCGATCGGAAAAAAAAAATTCTTGAACCTGTATTTAAAGGTTATGTATTTGTAAAACTTGAGGAAGTAAAAAAGTGGGAAATAAAAAATGTTGCCGGTATACTTAATTTTGTACACTGGCTTGGAAAGCCGGCAAAGGTTAAAGAACAAGAAATACAAACTATAAAAAAATTTCTAAGTGAATTTGAAGAAGTAACTGTTGAGAAAAAAAATTTTGAGCTTAATGAAAAGGTTAGGGTCACACAAGGTGTACTCATGAATTATGAGGGAATGGTGATTTCAGTATTTGGGAACAGGGCGATTGTAAAAATTGATTCCATGGACCTCCAGCTAAGTGCCCATTTCGATAAAAAGAACCTGGAACTTGTATGAGATGTTTTTCATTCTATAATTTTAATGCAATAATTCTGATACTAATTTGTTTATAATTTTTGAAAAGCCACAAGGAATATTAAACCTTAATTTCTAAAGCATATTAATTTGAGTTTCTCCGATAACAAAAAGGCTACTGTATATATTGCCGGTCACTCAGGCCTCGTAGGAAGCGCTATTGTAAGGCTGTTAAAAGAAAAGGGCTTTACCAATTTAATTTGCAAACCATCTTCGCAGCTGGATCTTAGGGATAATGCCGTTGTTACTGATTTTTTTGAGAAAGAAAAGCCTGAATATATTTTTATGGCAGCGGCAAAAGTTGGCGGCATAATGGCCAACAATACTTACCCTGCTGATTTTATTTATGATAATCTTGCTATTCAGAATAATATTATTCACCAGTCGTACCTGCACGGTGTCAAAAAATTACTTTTCCTCGGGAGCAGTTGCATCTATCCCAAAAATGCGGCACAACCGATAAAAGAAGAATACCTTCTTACCGGTTTTTTGGAACCTACTAACGATGCGTATGCTATCGCAAAAATTGCTGGAATCAAAATGTGCCAATCCTATCATAAGCAGCATGGCTGCAATTTCATCAGTGTGATGCCGACTAATTTATTCGGGAAAGGTGATCATTATCATCTTCAGAATTCACACGTATTGCCCGCACTTATCCGGAAATTTCATGAGGCAAAAATAAAAAAGGAAAAAAAGGTAACCATTTGGGGTACCGGTACGCCACGCCGGGAATTTCTGCATGTGGATGATGCGGCGGTGGCCTGCTTTTTCCTGATGGAAAATTATAATGAGCCGGAGATTGTAAATGTTGGCTCTGGCAAGGATGATTCTATTGAACAAATAGCAAGGATCATTCAAAAGATCACCTGCTTTGAAGGTAATCTCGTCTTTGATACGACCAAGCCAGACGGCACTATGCGTAAAATGCTGGATGTAACTAAGATCAATGAACTTGGCTGGCATCCCGCAATCGGGTTGGAAGAAGGGATACGAAATACCTATAAGGATTTTGTTGAGAATTATGAAAAGTATGTGGGAGATAACAATTAATAGTGAACAAGGGTAATGTACTACAATAACAGGCAACCAGGTAGTATGGGTTTTAAGATAAATATTCAATACGCAACAGTCAACACTCAACCAGGTTGTCCATCCTCTTCCTTACTTTAAAAACATTCTCATCAACAGGTGGTATAGAAAAGGTAGGGCGGATAGCCGGAAAAGCGATGCACGAAAATGCAAAAGCCGGCAAGGAAAAGTTGTTAGTTTATTCAATGTATGATCCTGAAAAAATCAATACAGAGCCCTATTTGCCAAAAAAAAGTTTCAAAGGGTTTTCCGGTAATAAAATTCTTTTCGTTATCAAAAGCCTGCAAGCGGGAAGTAAAAGCAGGGTGGTTGTACTATCGCATAGTAAACTCTTACTTACAGGATATCTTATAAAATTAATATCCAAAAATACCCGGTTGGTATTGATTGCACATGGCAAAGAAGTGTGGTTACCGCCATCTTCCAGGCAAAATAAAATGTTGAAATCCTGCGATCTTATTTTACCGGTTAGCCGTTTTACAAAAGAGAAAATGGAAGAACTTTATAATGCACCTGCTGAGAAATTTACCGTGTTAAATAATTGCCTTGACCCTTTTTTACCCAAGCCTGCTGATGAGTTGAGCAGGCATACCTGGCGGCAAAAATATGACCTTACAAAAAATGCTGTGGTACTTATGACTTTGAGCCGCCTCAGTATTCACGAAAAAAACAAAGGATACGATAAAGTTTTAATTGCCGTAAAGCAACTGCTACCGGTGTTCCCGGATTTGCAATATCTTTTTGTTGGAAAATATGATGAAGCTGAAAAAGCAAGGCTTGATGCGTTAATTCATGAGCTGGGGATTGATGGCAAGGTTATTTTTACAGGCTTTGTTCCCGATGAGGAACTCGCTGATCACTATAATATGTGCGACGTATATATAATGCCCAGTGAGAAAGAAGGGTTTGGGATTTCATTTATTGAGGCTATGTACTATAATAAGCCGGTAATTGCCGGTAACCGGGATGGCACTGCTGATGCATTACTTGATGGCCGGTTGGGCGTATTGATCGACCCAAGGAATCAGGAAGAAATTACCAATGCTATACGTAGAGTTATAGGTGATATAAAAGCGTTTATGCCTGATAGAGAGTTATTATTGGACCATTTCAGTTATGAGGTATATAAGAAAAAGTGGGGGGAGGCTTTGGGGGAATAGGTTAAGAAGGTTAGGCTGAGGTACGGCTTTATTATACTTCATTCATAGATTACATTTTGTACACTGATTTTACTGAAATGCCGGTTTGGGTGTCGGCCATGATTATCGCAGTTGAGATTTTTAACATGACAGAAGAGTTACCCAGAAAGGAGGATTATGGTCTTACGTCACAACTAAGAAGGTCTTCTCTTAGTATTTCTGATAATATTGCTGAAGGATTTGGAAGAGAACATTCCAGGGATAAAAAAAATTTTTACATTTATTCACGAGGTTCTGCTAATGAAACAAAAAGCCAGTTGATCTATGGGAGCAAGGTTGGATACTTTAAAGAGGAAAAAGTGAATGAATTAATACTATCGTTAAATAATGTTATTGGATCATTAAATAAGTTGATGAATTCATTAAGGTAGGGTAGAGGACAAGAAAAGTAAGATGAGATTGAGAGAAAAAAATTCTTTGCCTAAGCCTTGTCTCTATTCAGTTTTGTTTTTTGTCTTTTCCTTAGCCTTGTCTTTAAATTTTATATGAACCCTCCAAAATATAATATCGTCGGCCTTATACCAGCTGCCGGCAAAGGCTCACGGCTGGCGCCGTTTCCCTCTCCTAAAGAATTGTTTCCGGTTGGGTACCAGGATTATCCCGTAAATGGAGTAAACCAGCGAAGGCCGAAGGTTGTGAGCCAATACCTGATAGAACATATTATTCAGGCTGGAGCAAGCCGTATAGCCATAATCGTTAGTGAAGGAAAAAGCGACATTATGAAATATTATGGAGATGGCTCCAGGTTTGGAACCGACATTATGTATCTCTACCAGGAGGAGCCAAAAGGAATGCCTGAGGCGCTTGCACTGGCAAAAAACTGGATTACAGATGCAACGGTAATATTCGGTATGCCCGATACCATTATTGAGCCTGCATTTGCTTTTGATGACCTGTTGTCTTATCACAGGAAATGTAATGCCGATCTTACCCTCGGGCTTTTCAAAACAGATACACCTTCTAAATTTGGAATGGTGGCAACTGATGCAGATAAAAATATTATATATACAACAGACAAACCGGCAACTACGGAACTCACACACATGTGGGGATGCGCCTGCTGGTCTCCTGCATTCACTGATCTTATTTCAGAGCACATTGCCTCCAATAAAAATAATAAGAAGGAAAACGTGTTAGGCGATGTCTTCAATCTGGCTATTGAAAGAAAAATGATTACCAAAGGTTTTGACCTGGAGGGGGGGCAGTATATGGATATCGGCACAAGTGATGAGTTGGACCTGGCGCTGAAGAAATTTCACCTTTGATAATTGATAATTGATAATTAATAATTAAAAATTCAGAAGTTTAAATAACCTGAAACCTCGTAAGAAATACAGCTTCGCGATCATTGGATGTGGAAGAATTGCGGAACGGCATGCACAGCAAATTGCCAGAGTAGGTACACTTGTTGCCTTGTGCGATATTATAGTTTCAAAGGCAGAGGTAATCGCCGGGCAATACAATGCCAAATCGTTTGATAATATCCATTCTCTTTTAACTTCTTCAAAGTTTGATATCGCAGTAGTATGTACTCCTAATGGCCTGCATGCTGAGCATAGTATTCAATGCTTACAGGCAGGAGTACACGTAATTTGTGAAAAGCCAATGGCACTAACGGCGGTTGACTGTTTGAAGATGATACAGGCTTCGGAAGAAGGCGGTAAGAAATTGTTTGTCGTAAAACAAAACCGTTTTAATTCGCCTGTGGCTGCGCTTAAAGAAAAACTAAATCAGCATGCATTGGGAAAAATATTCAGCATGCAGTTGAATTGCTTCTGGAACAGGGATTCGGGCTATTACACAGATGCGTGGCGTGGTACCAAAGATCTTGATGGAGGAACGCTGTTTACACAATTCAGCCATTTCATTGATCTTATGTACTGGATGCTTGGTGATGTAAAAGAAGTAAAATCATTTATGCGTAATTACAATCATAAAGGTGTTATTGAATTTGAAGATACCGGTGTTGCCATCCTCACATTTGAGAGCGGCGTTATTGGTACTATCAATTATACCGTGAACAGTTTTGAAAAAAATATGGAAGGCTCTCTTACTTTATTCGGAGAAAAAGGAACCGTAAAGATAGGTGGCCAATACCTCAATGAAGTGGAATATACAAGCGGCATCAGGTTTCAAATCCCGGTTTCCGAAAATAAAGCAAATGATTACTTAACCTACACAGGCTCTATGAGCAATCATGATAAGGTGTATGATAATGTAGTGGATGTTTTACAGAACAATGCGCCAGCTATAAATAATTGCTATGAGGCATTAAAAACTGTCGGGATCATAGAGAAAATCTATAGATCCGTGAATTAAATTCTTCCAAAGTAAAATCTAAGCCACTGTTAAATAATTTATCATCTTCATTATTTTGGGATATAGATGTTTCAAAATTAGATTGGGACACGCATAAACAACTCATTACCGAAAGGGTAATACAACGCGGAAATTTTAAGGAGATACAGGAAATTACTAATCACTACGGGATGACGGAAACAAGAAATATTATAAAAAGAATATCCTGGCTGGAAAAAAAAGACCTGGCTTTTGTACATATCTATTTTAATATTCCTCTCAACGAATTAGCGTGTTATACAAACAAACGGTTAACCCAGGACTTTTTAAACTGATGCAAGAGCTTTGCCAGCTGCCTCAGTTAAATGACTTTGCTTTAGTGGGTGGTACTGCATTGTCGTTACAAATAGGGCATCGGAAAAGTGTAGATATAGATTTTTTTTCTAAAAATCCTTTTGAGGTTGAAAGCATGACCGAATTTTTACAAAATAAATATGATTTTAAAATTCAGAATAAATTTAAAAATGCCCTGATGGGTACCTTAAATAATATTAAAATGGATATAATCAGCCATCAATATGAATGGATAAAAGATTGCTTCACAAAAGAAAAAGTTAGAATGGCCGGCCTCGAAGATATTGCTGCCATGAAATTAAATGCTATCACAGGAAATGGAAGCAGGTTAAAAGATTATATAGATATCGCTTTTCTTTCTCCCTTTTTTTCTTTGGAGCAGATGTTGGATTTTTTCGAAACAAAATATCCAAATAATAATTCAGTTGTCGCATTGAAATCATTATGCTATTTTGATGATATAAACTTTGATGTGGATATATTATACCAAAAGCGGCCAATTCCATGGGAACAAATTCACAAACGTATAATTAATATGGTGCAACAACCACAAAGTACATTTGCATCCTTTTATTCCTGATACCTACATCTTCCATCCTCTCATGTGCCGAATCGCAGGAATAGCTAATAAAGCATTACCATTAGTTGCCGTTGAAAACATGGTTAAAGAAATGTGCGATATGCAAAAGCATGGCGGGCCTGATGATGAGGGAATATATAGTTGCCCTGAAAATAATTTAGTATTCGGCCACCGGCGGCTTGCTTTAATTGATCTCTCGCCGGCAGGCCACCAGCCAATGGTTTATAAAAACCGCTATGTAATTTCTTTCAATGGGGAAATATATAATTTCCAGGAGTTGAAGAGTGAGCTAATCCAAATGGGGCAACAGTTCCATACTCATTGCGATACCGAAGTAATACTTGCTGCATTCGCTCAATGGAATATACAAAGCTTCGCAAAACTATCGGGTATGTTTGCCTTCGCATTGTTCGATACCACGGAAAGAAGCTTATATCTTGTAAGAGACCCTTCAGGCATAAAGCCATTATATTATAGCTCAAATAGTACATCCATTGAGTTTGCTTCCGAGATCAGGGCATTCAGTGCAACTGGAAATAAAAAAGAAAATTCAAACTGGCCGGTATTTCAATTGGCTTACGGGCATATACCCGAACCAATCACAACCCTGCAGGATGTGAAGCCGCTCCATAAAGGTTGTTTTTATAAATACAATCTTTCAACCGGCGCTAAAAGCCTGCAGTCGTTTACACATTACAGTTATAGTGACAGCCTTTATGATCCCGGAGCATCACAATCCGCAATAAAGGCCTCTATTCGAAATGCAACCCGCAGGCATTTATTATCAGATGCGCCAATAGGCGTTTTTTTAAGCGGTGGGATTGATTCGGGTATTATAACAACCGTTGCCTCCTGTTACCAGCATGAACATTTAAAAACGTTGTCTCTATATTTCAAAGAAGCGGATTTCTCAGAAAAAGAATTCCAGGATAGTATCAATCAAAAACTGGGGTGCCGCTCTTACCAGCATCTCCTCACCGAAACTGAATTCCATGAGGCTTTTCCCGGCATCATCCGGGCAATGGATATGCCAAGCTGTGATGGTATCAACACCTGGTTCATTAGTAAATACGCAAAAGAGCATGGACTTAAAGCCGTATTATCCGGCATAGGTGGTGATGAATTGTTTGGGGGCTATCCATCATTTGAAAGAATTTCAGTTGCGGCCCGCCTGCAGCAAATGCCGGGTTTGTTACTGCAGGCAGGCGCCGGCAGCAGCATAAAACAAATGAAAAGGCTGCCCTATCTTTCCATGGAGGGCATCAAGGGATTGTATCTTTTTTTAAGAGGCATATTTACAGTGCCGCAGATAGCACGGGAACTGGATGCTACCGAAAAGCAAATCCAGGAACTTCTCCTGGAGCAACCCGTGTTCCCGGACCTGGGCGAACTTGATTTGAAAAACAGGGCAAGCTGGATGGAGCTGAATATGTATATGCAAAATCAATTGCTGCGGGATGCCGATGTTATGAGCATGGCGCATGGCGTGGAAATAAGAGTGCCGTTTTTAGACCCCGAAGTGGTTAATACCGCTTTATCTATCGACCCCAGGATTAAGTACAAAGGCCCTTTGCCCAAGCAGATATTAATAAATGCCTTTAAAGACACCCTTCCCGAAGAAATATGGAACAGGAAGAAAATGGGCTTCGGTTTTCCTTTCAAGAAATGGATGGCCAACAGCAGTTTCGTAGCAGATACTATGCTATGGGGCGATTCCAATTCACGACGGAATTATAAAAAATTTAAAGAGGGAAAGCTTCACTGGAGCCAGTTGCTGTCGCTGATGTTTTTGCAGATAAGGAGAGTTGAGAGTTAAGAGTTGAAAAGCAAAGTCGAAGGTTGATAATTGCCATGAAAATTTCCTGATAAGAATAATCAAGATTCTTTCTAAATGTTTATAGATAATTTAATATCCAAAGATCCTTCGATCAAAAGACATATCGTCAAGACGCTTACATGGCGGCTTGTAGGAACAATTGATACCATTATCCTTAGCACGATTATCACCGGAAACGTGACTGTAGGTGCGAAAATTGGCGGATTTGAACTCTTTACAAAAATGCTCTTATATTATTTTCATGAACGTGTTTGGTACAGGATAAATTTCGGCTTACCCAACCGGGAAAGAAGGGCCTTGAAATTAAAAGGAGGCGTTGCCAAAAATATTCACTTCCAAAAATTTAAGATATCACGATCGCAGAGAAATACACAGAACAGGCACACATCTTTTGTTATTTGGTTCACGGGTTTATCCGGCTCAGGGAAATCAACCCTTGCAAACGGGCTAGAAGAATTACTATTTAAAAGAAATATAAAATGTTATGCGTTGGATGGCGATAATGTTCGCCTTGGACTTAACAGCGACCTGGACTTTTCTGCCGAAGGCAGGAAAGAGAATATCAGGCGTGTTGCTGAAATTTCACAACTCATGTCAGATGCAGGTGTACTGGTAATTGCATCTTTCATTTCACCATTTAAAGAAGACAGGGAAAGAGCCAAAACGATAATCGGGGAAAAGAATTTCTTAGAAATATTTGTTGACTGCCCGTTGGATGTATGTGAAGAAAGAGATACAAAAGGGCTGTATAGTAAAGCGATAAAAGGTGAGATTAAAGAATTTACCGGCATCAGCAGCCCTTACGAAAGGCCGGAAAATCCGTACCTGACTATTCCATCTGGTACAATGAGCGTCAAAGAAGGTATTGATTATATTTTCAAAAATATTGAACAGAAATTGAGATTAGAGAAGGTGGCAGTTGATGAAGTTGATGCCAAAGAGGCAAAGAGTTGAGAATTGAAAGTTGAAAAATAATTGAATAAAACACTATTCCTTACACTCCGAACTTTCTCCGCCACTGGTGGCATTGAAAAAGTATGCCGCATCATGGGTAAAGCTTTGTATGAAGAAAGCATAATAAATGACAGCGTATTGCAGGTATGCAGTATGTACGATCAAACAAAAGATTCTTTTGATAATTTATATTTTCCCTCCGAAAATTTTAAAGGATTTGGAATTAATAAATTTCGCTACACAAGAGAAATGGTGCAATCGGGTGCAAAATGTGATACGGTTATTTTGAGCCATATTAATTTGTTGCCGGTGGGTTGGCTTATAAAAAAAGTTTCACGGCATACGAAACTTATGTTGCTGGCACATGGCATAGAAGTATGGCAGCCGCTATCTCCCCGCAAAAGAAAAATGCTACAGCAATGTGATTCTATCCTTGCAGTAAGTTCCTACACAAGAGATAAAATTATCAACCTGCACGGTGTGCCAAATGAAAAGTGTACGGTGCTCAACAATTGCCTTGATCCGTACTTATCGTTACCTGGCCTTCATAAAAAAGGGAAAGCCCTTTTAAAAAGATATGGCTATACCTGCGATGATATTATTATTATGACCCTAACAAGGCTTTCTTCCAAAGAGCGCTATAAGGGATATGATAACGTAATAGAAGCGATAGCCATATTAAAAGAAAAGTATCCCAACATAAAATATTTCCTTGCCGGAAAATATGACCAGCAAGAAAAAATAATGGTTGACC
>JBBSEV010000082.1:0-15068 GCA_038239385.1 Chitinophagales bacterium | reverse complement strand
TAGTTGTCCATGAGTTCATCCAGCTAAAATTATCTTTATTGGCAGGTGCTTCAAGGGTTGCCATAGAGATCAGCATATTGAATTTTATGGAAGAATTTTGGGGAACATCTTTTGCAACACCAGTAATTTTTACAGGCATACCATTAAGTGTAACCAGTGTTTTACTTAATGGATCTGTGTGACCAAAATATTTTTTTGCAGTCGTTTCTGTTATCACGGCAGTAAATGGATCAGCTAATGCACTCTTCTTATCTCCTTTAATTAATGGAAAGTCAAACATCGTTAAAAGCGAATTGTCAACATAGGCAACATCATCCAGGCTGATTTTCACTGTATCATAACTCACCAGCATTTCAGTGAACCACGGCCTGAAGCGACAGGCAGCAGCTATCTCAGGAATTTCTTTATTCAATTGCGGAGCCAGTAGGCCGGGGGTGATCCCATCCTGCTGTGGTTGCTTTCCTTTTTCATTGGTAACTTTATTTATCCTGTATATCCTGTCGTGATTTTGATTGAACTGATCGAAGGTTAGTTCATTGTAAGCATACAAGCCAATAATAATACAGCTTGCCAAACCGATGGTTAGGCCCAGGACATTTATAAAAGAAAATGTTTTATTGCGCCACAAATTGCGAAAGGCGAGCTTAGTGTTATGATTCCACATGATGTTTGTTTTTTAAGTTTAAGAATTGTAAAAGTTGCCAGCTACCTTGCCTGGCTTTATTCTCATGACTTATAAATTTTAGTACATTCTTGCAGTGCCGTTGTCTATAAAAAACTCTTTTAATTATTCAGTGCGTAATGATTTCACCGGATTTGCCACAGCTGCTTTTATCGCCTGGAAACTCACTGTTAATAACGTTATCATAATTGCACCAGCGCCAGAAGCCGCGAAAATCCACCATGAAATTTTTGTATGGTATTGATAATTCTCCAGCCAGCCATGCATGAAATAATAAGCAACGGGAATTGATATAAGCAACGAAATAATAACGAGGAATAAAAAATCTTTCGATAGTAATCTCCAAACATTAAATACTGTTGCACCTAACACTTTGCGTACACCGATTTCTTTGGTACGTTGCTCTGCAACAAAAGAAGCCATGCCAAAAAGCCCAAGGCAACTTATAAAGATTGCGAGTATTGCAAAGAAGCTTGAAAGGGTCGCAATGCGTTTTTCATTACCAAATTTTTTTGCATAATCTTCATCTACAAATTGATAGTCAAAGGGCTGTTCAGGATTATATTTTTTAAATACAGTTTCTATTTTAGCAAGAGCTTCATGGGCACTTGTTTTTGGATTCATTTTTATAAGCACCACATTCCCCTGATCTTTGGATAAGTGAAATAAGGTAGGCCTCACCAATGCATAGGGAGATTCCACAATCATATCTTTTACTACCCCGATTACTTTAAAAGAAATTCCATCCCACTTTACCGTTTCTCCAACAGGATTCTTCAAGCCCATAAATTTTACAGCAGTCTCATTTAACACAAAGCCTAATGAATCTGTAAGAAAATCTCTTGAAAAATCACGGCCATCACTGAATTGCCACCCTATTGTTTTACCATAATCATAAGACACTTCTATGTTAGGAAAGTCAACTGCCATTCCCGGATCTTTACCTTTCCACTCAAAGCCACTATTGGTTGACCATACTTCTGTTGTAGGACTTCCAGACTCTGACATCTCGTCGATGGAGCCGCTGTTTACTAATTCATTTTTTACCGCATCAAAGTGCTTGTGAATTTCGTTAGTACCCATCTGGAGTTTAAGCAGTCCATCACGAGTGTAACCTACAGGGCGATTTTGTGCAAATTGAATTTGACTAAAAACAACTATCGTTCCTATGATCAAAGTAACAGAAACCGTGAACTGAAGAACTACTAATATCTTGCGTGGAATGGCTGCAAAACGGCCTGCTTTGAAGGTACCTTTCAAAACTTTAACCGGCCTGAATGATGATAAGTATAGCGCTGGATAGCTACCCGCAATCAAACCGGTAATTAAGCTAAACCCCAGGCCCAGCAACCAGAACAACGGCTTGCTCCATAACATAGACATTTGTTTACCCGAAACATCATTAAAAAATGGCAATAAAAGCGAGGCTAAACCCAGTGACAATACAAATGCCATTACAACTACAAGCAAGGATTCACAAAAGAACTGAACGATGAGCTGCAAGCGCAGCGAGCCGATTGATTTACGAATGCCTACTTCCTTTGCACGTTTTTCTGAACGGGCTGTACTCAGGTTCATAAAATTGATGCAGGCAAGCAGCAGAACAAACACACCAATAATTCCAAACAACCAAACATATTGAATGCGGCCACCTGTATTAATCCCATTTTTAAACTCAGAATATAAATGCCATTTACTCATGGGGAAAAGAAAAAGCTGTGGCTTATGAAACACTTCATCCTGGTTTACCTTTTTTATTTTCGCATCCTTGATCTTTGCTGAAACCTTTTTCATATCAGCATTGTCAGCGATTTGGGCATAGCTTGTGTAGCAATTGCATCGCCATGGGTTTTTATCATTTTTAAGATCGTTGCTTGTTGCAAATAATTCCCATGGAGCTATAAAATTTACATCTGCAAATGAAGAATTATCAGGAAGATTTTTATAGATTCCTGTTACTTTAACATCAAGGCTGTTATCAATTTTTATTACTTTCCCTATCGGGTCATCATTTCCAAAATATGCGATGGCAGCGGATTGTGAAAGTAAAATTGAATGAGGGTCTTTCAATCCATTACCAGTGCCTTTCAACATTTTTAGTGAAAGCATGTCAACAATCGCCGGTTCAAAATATCCTCCTGATGTAGTAAGCTTTTTTTGATTGAACGCTAAAATATGTCCGCTTGTCCCGGTGGTAATAGTAAGATTTTTGAAATCACCTGCATAGCTTTTCCGGAGTTCATCACCTAACGGAAAAGGAACATTAGTCCAGGTATCTGTTTCGCCATTGTTTGTAACATTTTGAATTACCTGTGCTAAGAGGTCGTAGTTTTTAAACTGCTTATCAAAAGACAATTCATCATAAATCCACAAACCAATAAGCATGGCTACTGCCATACCAACAGCAAGTCCGCCAATATTAATAACAGAGGAAACTTTATTATGCAAAAGGTTTCTCCAGGCTACTTTGAAATAATTTTTTATCATAAACAAATATTATTGGTTTGAATATTATTGACAAAGCAATGGATACGGACAAACTGCGCAATGCCAATACCGATATTCTACCGATATGATTATCAGTGTGGAAACCCGTAGTGCAGATTTATTACTGTACGGTTTTGATACATTGCGTGTCCGTTTTTTTTATAAAAGTTTGATGATAATTAAATACATGAAGCAGGTATACAATGGCAGAAAAACATCTTTGGCAAATATTTCGCCCCACCAATAATTCATTTTATTCATCCTGGTAAACAAATCCAATCTATTTCCAATAACTTATATTTATAATACAATTCAATTTTAAAATTAAAGTATGAAAAATGTAATTGCTCTTTTTCGCTTATTTATAATTTCTTCAGTTTTATTTATTAGCCAGACTTGTTTTTCGCAAATTGATCTTAATAAAAAACTTCCGGTTGACCCAAATGTAAAAATTGGAAAACTTTCAAATGGCTTAACCTATTATATAAGGAAGAATGCCAAGCCTGAAAAAAAAGTTCAGCTTCGCCTGGTTGTTAATGCAGGTTCTGTGCTGGAACAGCCCGACCAGCAAGGCCTTGCGCATATGATGGAACACATGAACTTTAACGGATCAACACATTTTAAGAAAAATGAACTGGTAAATTATCTGCAATCTATCGGAGTGCAATTTGGCGCTGACCTGAATGCTTATACAGGTTTTGATGAAACTGTTTATATACTTCCTATTCCTTCTGATGACCCGGGAAAGGTAGATAAGGGTTTTACAATATTGGAAGACTGGGCAGGTAATGCATCACTTGATACTTCAGAAATAAATAAAGAACGCGGAGTAGTATTAGAAGAATCAAGGTTGGGAAAAGGTGCTAATGAACGCATGCGTAATAAATATTTTCCCCAATTATTTAACGGCTCTATGTATGCAGCAAGATTGCCAATTGGTAAAGACAGCATTATACAAAATTTTAAAGCAACATCGCTTTCAAGGTTTTATAAAACGTGGTACAGACCCGATTTGATGGCTGTAGTAGTGGTGGGAGATATTGAGCCTGCCTATGCCGAAAAAGAGATCATCAAACATTTCAGCAAGTTTAAAAATCCCGTAAAAGAAATTCCAAGGCCCTCAATAATTTCCATTGCAGAAAGAAAACAAAACACAGGCATGGTGCTTAGCGATAAAGAACAAACTATAAATGTGCTGCAGCTATTTAATTATGTTGAAAAAGGAAAACCTGTTACTACCTGGAACGATTACAGGCAAACCATTGTAGAAGGTTTGTTCAATACGCTTATTAATGAAAGATTGAGGGAGTTGAGCCAGCTTGCTGATCCGCCGTTTTTGTTTGGCAATACTTCTTTCAGCAATTTTATAAGAGGATACAGGGCATTTATTTCATTTGCAGGTACCGGAGATAAACCGGTAAAAGACGCTATAGATTCTTTATTGATTACAACAGAAAGTGTTAGAAAATTTGGCTTCTTACCAAGCGAATTAGAAAGAGCAAAAAGTAGTTTACTTAATCAAATTCGTACTGAATATGATGACAGGAATAAAACCGAATCTGCCAACCTTGTGCAGGAATATATAAATAATTTTTTAACGGCTACGCCGATTGTTGGAGTTAGCAGCCGCTATGATTTTATAAAACAAGTGTTGCCAACAATAAAGCTGGAAGATGTAAATGCTGTAACAAAAAAAATGGATTCAAAGCAAGGCAAATTTGCATTACTGCTTTCTCCTGAAAAAAATGCTGCACAACTGCCATCAAACAATGAACTGGTAGATCTTGTTTTAGCGGCTCAAAATCTTCCAGTTAAACCTTACACGGAAAATGCTACAGCGAGCTCATTAATGGATAAGCTTCCTGAACCGGGTAAAATAACCGATGAAAAAACAAACGCTGCTCTTGGAACTACAGATATTACATTGAGTAATGGAATTACTATTACCATTAAGCCTACTGAATTTAAAAATGATGATATACAAATGGATTCATGGAGATGGGGCGGCTCCGTTAATTATGGATTAGCTGATAAACAGAATGCCGAAAATGCTACTAACATAGTGCAGACAATGGGTGTAAAAGATATGTCAGCAATAGACCTTAATAAATTTTTAGCTGGTAAAACGGTAAGCGTTCAGCCCTATATTAATCAATACGATGAAGGTATGCAGGGTGCATCCAGTGTAAAAGATTTTGAAACTTTTTTGCAATTGGTACATCTTTATTTTACAGCACCTAGAAAAGATGCCCAGTTATTCGCATCATATATAAATTCACAAAAGGGGTTTTTTAAAAATCTTAAATCAAATCCAAATAGTTACTTTGCTGATACTGTTGCCAGATTAGAATACAATAATAATCCATGGGCGCCGGTTGTATCCGATGCATCAGACTTTGATAAAATAACTCTAGACAGGAGCCTTGCTATTTATAAAGAAATCTATAGTAATGCATATGGATTGCATTTCACTTTTGTAGGCAATATGGATGTAGCTAAAATGAAACCTTTATTGGAAACGTACATTGGCAGCCTTCCTTCAAAAGAAAAAGAAAACAAATTTACTGATGAAGGATTGAGGCCCGTGAAAGGTAAAGTTGAGGCCGTTGTAAATAAAGGCGCTGCCAAACAAAGCCAGGTAAGAATAATCTTTACAGGTGAAGCAAATTATAGCCCGGATGAAAATTTAAAATTAAATGCATTAATGGCTGTGCTTAATATTAAGATCATTGAAAAGCTAAGAGAAGAAATGAGTGGGATCTACGGGGGAGGAATGAACGGAACTGTAATTAAGAGGCCATACAACCACTATGCGATAAATGCTGCCTTCCCTTGCGGGCCTGAAAATGTAGATAAGCTTACTGCCGCATTATTAGCCATTATCAAAAACGCAAAAGATAATGGTGTTGAGCAAAAAGATCTCGATAAAGTAAAAGAAACCCTGAAGAAGCAAAACGAGGATCAGCTTACCGTAAACGACCATTGGCTTGATGTATTAACAAGGTCATGGATTGAGCGTGATGATCCTAACTGGGTTTATACTTATTCTAAAAAAGTAGCTGCTTTAACCGTGCAGGATATGCAGGAAACTGCAAAAAAATATTTTAATATGGATAATTATATAAAGGCGGTTTTAAATCCGGAAAGTAATTAAGTATAAGGCTGCCAAAGCACTTTGATTTTTTATTATTCTACTGCTCCCGGTTTCCATTTACTATCTTTTTCAAGACTTTCTTTAACCCGGAACTTTGTGATCTTACTGATTAAAGAAAGAGGTAGTGGTTTATCAATTGGAAACTGGATAGAACCTTTAGCTGTTGCATATTTTATAAGGCTCTTCTCAAAAGCTTTCACTGCAGAAGGAGTAGGATAAAACCCGATATGATTTTTAAACGAAGCAAATGTGACAAGTATTCGCTGGTAAGAAAAAGCGGGCATGCCCCATTTTAAACTTTCTTTAGCGCCAGGTGCAGCAGCACGAATACATGCATGCATATCAAGTAATTTCTTTTGATTTTCCAGCGGAGCCGCCTGAATATATTCATCAATATTTCCAGGCTTTACTTTTTGTGAAACCATAATTTTTATTTTTGAATTAATATAAAAATATAAAATGCTTTCCTTTATATTCTTTTTCAAAGAAGATTTAAGCTACTAACTCATAAGCCTAGCCGCAAGCACTGAGCCTATTTGCCCATAATGGTAATAATCATGTTCAACAATTCCATTGATAAGATATACAAATGAATAATTTCTTCCGGGAACTTTTGTAAGCCACTGCTCAACAGGGAAGTTTTTTATTGCTGCTAAAAGATTGTTATGGCATGCTTCAAATTCTTTGCAGGTATCAATCCAGTCAACAGCTACCGGCCAGTCGGCCGTTGAGTTATCCCGGATATCAAAATTATTATTGCCACTCAATTTTTGAACTGCAAAATTCCTCCATGCAATTATATGGCTTACCAATTCAGCCACGGAATGGCTGTGCCCATGAACTTTTTTCAGTGCTACTGCAGGTGAAAGAGAGAATACTTTCTTTTCAAAGTTATCCGTTACCCATGAATCGCCATTGTAAAAGTCATTCAACTGTTTTATAACTCTTTCGGTCAGTGCTTTTATTTCAATATCAATCTCCATAAAATGTGTGCTTTATTTTTTTATTCGCCTTACTTCGCATCTTCATCAACTTGAAATAAGCCAAATGTATTATTGTCCAGGTCAATAAAATATCCTTGCCAGCATCTGCCTGGAATGGCAAACTTTGCTAAGGCAATCTGCCCGCCATTTTCAAGTATTAATTCGCTGATCTTATCAAAATTTTCAACCTGAATAGAACAAACAAATGCATTTGTGCCACTTTCTGTTGGTGGCACTTTTGCAGGCCGTTTTAAAAGCCCACCACTTATGCCATTCGTTTCTATCCTGTAATATTCTATCGGAACAAATTCTTCCTTTATAAATTTCCATCCAAATACAGCTTCATAAAACCTGGTATCTCTTCCTGTATCGGAAGATTGAATTTCAAAGTAGCCTATTGTATTCATGATCTTTTATTTGCTTTTAAATAAAGTTTTATTTCTTTTAATGCTATTTTTAATTTTTATTATCCTCATTTTATTTGTCAGAATTAGGTGTGGCCTTTTTGACAATTTAACGATCCAAAAATACTGTCAATATTTAAAATTCAAGGGGTATAAAACGACAATTTAGGGGTATTTCCAAAAAAAAAAGCTTCTCGGGCTTACCATAAATATTGAAAACTATTATTAATTTCATATAATATTTACCAATTGCCATTATTAGCAAAATTAAAACAACGGACAAGGCAATTAAAATCGGAAGTGCAGGTTTTAATGATTGCCTATACTGACAGGCGCACGCCATTAATTGCAAAACTATTAGTAACAATAACTGTGGGTTATTTATTAAGCCCGATTGATTTGATCCCTGATTTTATTCCTGTGCTTGGCTTATTGGACGATTTAATAATAGTACCGATACTAATCTCAATTTCATTAAAACTTATCCCTGCTGTTATTATAACTGACGCGAGGGAAAAGGTAAAGAATGATCCCCGGGTATTAAAGAAGACGAATTGGATTTTTGCAATAATAATAATTATGGTATGGCTCTTAGTGCTATACTACATTTACACACGCTTCAAATATTTATGGAAATAAATTAAGAGCCAGGAAAAGCTTAAACACTATAAAGGAATATACTTGATTACATAACGAGCCAACTAGTAAGGTGTTAACCATCTTTTGTCGCAACATTTATTCGTGTAGTAGATAGCCATTTCATACTTAATATAACATCAGCATTAAAAGAGCATTAAGCGAGTAAGAATTATTCTAAATGTTTTTCGATTTTTTTAATTAGTTCAAAGGCATCAAACGGTTTTGCTACAAAATCAGTTGCTTCGCATTCAGCATATGTTTCAGCCAATCCCGGTGTTGCAGAAAATAAAATAATTGGAATATGTTTTAAAGTATTCAAGGACTTTATTTGTTTACATAATGTTCTTCCATCATGCCCACCCAACTTAACATCCAGTAAAATTAAATCGGGCATAAATATTTTTGCCTGTTCTAAAACCTGGTCCCCTTTAAATATTGTTTGTACTGAATAGTGTTGATTACTGAGCAAAAGTTTACCATATCCAATATATCTCTGTCATCATCAACTACTAATATTTTTGCCATATAAAATATTTCCCATACAAGATAGCTTCGTAAATTTAAATGATGATTTATTTTAATTTATAAAATTTATTCTAAGTATAACTTCAGAACAAATCCTGTTTATCCAGAATTCACAAACGAAATAAATAAAGTTCTATAAAAGTGCAGGGAGCGTGAAAGAAAATGTTGAGCCCTTACCTTCTGAACTTTTCACGGAAATTTCTCCATTATGGCGTTTAATAGTTTCTGAAGCAATGAATAACCCTAATCCTAAACCAGGAAATGTTTCCCGGTGTTCGCCAGGTCACGCGCTTTTATTTCTATAATCGAAGGGCACCAAAACATTAAACACAGATCCTTTACCAATTTTGCTTTCAACTTTTATTTTACCGCCATGACGTGCAATTATTTCCCGGCATATATACAGGCCGATGCCCATTCCTGGAAATGTAAGCTGGCTATCACCGGTAACCCTGTAAAATTGGGCAAAAATCTTTCGCTGGTTTTTAGCTAAAATACCTATACCAAAATCCTGTACAGATAACTGAACACTTTCATTCTTAATTTCAGAGTTGACAATTATTTTATTGGCTTTTGGTGAATATTTTATTGCGTTGGATATAAGATTATTTATCACCTGGCTTAACTTATTTTTATCTCCAAAAATTTTTGGCGTATCATTTATAATATGCTTTATTTCATGGGTGGCTGTTGTCTTTTGCATGTCGTCAATTACTTCTGTAAGCAACTCATTGAAATCAAAAAATTCTTCTTTATAAATTAGTTTGCCTTTTTGAATCCTGGTTATATCAAGCAGATCCTCAATAAGGGTGTTGAGTTTGTTAACCTGGGTACTCATTCTTTTCATCATCTCCAATGTTCCTTTATCCTTTTTTTCCCTTAGCATATCTTCTGCTATTTGCCCGTAAGCTTTAATAGTAGTTAGCGGGGTTTTAAGCTCATGACTTGCCATAGAAATAAAATCATCCTTCATTTTTTCCACCTCTTTTTGTTTGGTAATATCTGTATTAGTTCCAAGCCATCGAATTATTATTCCTTCACTGTCGCGGATGGGAACTATCCTGGTAAGAAACGGTCGAAATACATTATCAGCGCCCCTGATTGGATATACCATTTCAAAAGGTTCACCATTTTTTATACACTGGCTCCATCTTTCAAGTACCGCTGGTAATTTTTTAGGGTCGTGCACTGATTGCCAGCCCCAGCCTTCCATGTCCCGCGGCTTAGTACCTGTATATTTATACCATTGGTCGTTATACCAGAATATCCAGCCATCTGCATTTGCTATCCACGCAAGATTTGGAATATTGTTGGCCATTGTTTGAAACTGCTCTCCTATCTCCTCTATCTTCTTTCTTGTCATTACCTGTTCTGTTACATCCATGAAAACGGCTAATACACCTTCCACATTACCTCCTTCAGAGTATGGTTGAAAAGAGATATTCATGTAAGTCAGTTTCTCCCGGTTATCCTTTATTAATTTTACGGGGCTCTCTTTTAAATTAAAAGATTGCCCTTTTTGTTTCACCTTGTCCAGCAATTTAATATAGCCTTGCTTTTCAATTTCCGGTAGTACTTCCACTACCGGCTTCCCGATGCTTTCTTCATTCTTTCCCGTAAAGCGCAGTGCCATTGAATTTACAAGCTCCACAATATGATTATCACCTCTTAAAAGTGAAAAGCCGATAGGTACCTGCATAAAAAGATTGTAAGCCTCAAGGTTTAAAACCTGTTTCGCTTTTTCTCTTTTTAAAACAACTTCTTTGGTGACATCAAACCCCGATGCCAGCACCCCTTTGGTAATACCGTTATAATCTTTGTAAGGAATATAATTAAGGTTGAAATATTTTGTTATTGGTTTGCGATTGCCATCAAATAATGCGTTGGCTTCAATTTCCATAGCATGATATGATACGCCTGTTTCAAATACTTTTTTTAATAGTAACATAAATTCCTGGCCACGTAGTTCCGGTATGGCTTCTTCCAAAGTTTTACCAACAAGCTGTCTGCCACTCATTAACTGAACATAGGCATCATTGGCAAAAGTAAAAGTGAAGTCGTTACCGGTAAGTATTGCCAATGGGGCAGCTGCCTGGCTTAAATAATATTCAAAGTTTTCCCTTTGTGTTTTATTTCTTTTTTTACTTAATACCTGCTCAGTCACATTTGTTGATGTATGAAGTATGTACTGTAATATTCCTGACTCGTTGAAAACAGGTGTGCTCAATGGAGACCAATAAAGCTCCTCAAAAATTTCATCCTGGTTTTTAAAATCGTACCGCTGTACTTCCATACGGTGCGGCTTACCTGTCGAAATAACCTGCTCCAAAGAATTCTGGAAAATAGCTGCATCAGCAGGATTATTAGGAAAGAAATCAAGAAATTTTTTTCCTATTAGATTTTCTTTTTTAATATTTGTGAATAGCAGCAAATCATTCGTTACCTCTGCTATCGTAAAATATGGTGCATCAGGCAACAGGATCATACCTATTCCAGGGAGGGCTGTGAACACGGCTTTAAAATCAATGGGGTTATCCGTCATATGAATAAACAATGAAGATAACTCTTAAAATAAAAATAGCGGTTTGCTGTGGAAATTTTTAATTTTCTTATGATGGCGCTAATACTTTATAAAGAAATTGGAATTATTATTTACGCCTCAGCCGGGTTTCACGCTTTGCTTCAATAGCTCAATCAATGAAAACCTATTGGGTGCTAAAAACTGAATTACTTTGTTGAGTAAAGTTTTTTCTCTAGTTTGTCGATTATAAGAGTTTTAAATTTATTAATTTCTCGTCTATTTGCTAAATACCAAAAATCCTTATTAATTAATCTGTCTTCTTTGCTGATGTCGGAATTTGAAAGGCTTATAAATGCTAAGTCGGTTGTAAATTCATTTCTTCCTGGTCTTGTCCATGCATGAACTGTTTGTTTAGTATCAGGGTAATAAAAGTCTATATAAAACCAGTACCTATATCGAAAAGAAGTGTCTTTGGCGGGTTTAAAATTCGGATTCTCAGTTTTAAGTTCTTCTATAGCTTTAATAACATCGCTTTCTTTTGCATAAAGATTCCAGGATTCAACAAATGGGTAACTACCAGCAAATCCTCCAAATACACGTCTAAAAAATTCTTCACCGGCAAATAAAAATACAAAGCAACTAACTATTATAACAGTAGTTCTTTTTATGTTCCTAGATGTCATAATGGAGAAGAAGTCTTTTTAAAGTAAAGCACTACGGTTGTATTTCTGTAATAATAAGCAACTTTTATCTCAGCGGGGTTTCCAGAGTGAACTTTTGAATTGAATAGGTTACTTATTAGAAACCCCGACGCCTGTAGCAACAATGAAGAACACGATGCGTTGCTTACCATATATTTGATGTCTCTAATCGCATCAGGTTTCATGCTTTGCTCCAATAGCTCGTTAATTAAAACCCGCTGAAACATCAAGAATATCAGCCTTATTGTTTATGCCTGTTCAATGTCCATAGTTTTTATTAAGGCGTCCTCAAAAGTATACATATGCTTTACTGTTCCATCAAACACCAGATTATCTTTTAAGTCTTTTACTTTTTGATGAACTTCAACTTCTAAACTTCCATTGTACTTTTCATTAAATCCGGTTGGTTCAACATTTTGTCTTTTAAAAATAAATCTTCTTTTAATGCTGATATAATTAGTTGATTTTTGAGAATGGTTAGTTGTGCATCAGTCTCCTTTTGTTGTGCATTCGTGCTACTATGTCAATAAATTTAAATCGTTAATAATTTATTTATTCAATTCCTTATCAATGAGTGTAGCTAAAGATGCATTGCTGTTTAATAGACTTTTTATATAAATGGAAACCCATATAGCCTGGACTGTAAATATTTTATTGTATTCTATAATAAAGTTTCGCTGTTCCTGCGACAAAGAAAAAGGGTTCATTACAGGTGTATAACCGTAACCCGAAAAATTTTCATTGCTGTTCCAGAAATCATGCATGTCTACAATTTTCCCTATTTCACCTAACTGATTATTTAAAGTAGTTAGTATCCTGTCATTATAATTAATTAATAAGTTTATTTTACTTTGATAATTTGCAATACTGTCTTTTAGTTCACGATTATCAATATATCTCATACTACCAGAACTAATCAGTTGCTCATAGGTGGGGGTGTTTATTGTGATAACTGTATTTCTTTGTCCAGCAAGCAGAAGCCGGCTTAAAACAGACAATTCTTTATTCTCATTTTTTTCATAAAAAATTGAAACGATGCTGTCATATATAGGTAGCCTGTTAGAAAAGACGCTATCCATTTTTTTTAATTGTATTTTATTTTGCAAAAGGTCATTCCTGTACGCTTCAAGGTTTTGGGCTGCAATTTTGGTTTCTACAAAATGTTCTCTGATATTTTCAGCAATAAAACCCATGGTTACAGCAAGAAATATCATTAAGAACTCCAAAAAATATTCTTTCCATTTTTTTGGTTTATGGTGAAGGTCCGGGTGATGATGTACTTCCATATTTTCAATTTCTTGTTTAGGGGTTATAATCTCTGTGTCATTGGGTGAAATAATTTCTTCGGAAAGATTTTCCGATTGAGGAATTATCGGATTGTCTAAAGTGTCGTCAATTATATTATCTGCCATTTATATTTCTTGTTAGTTGGTCAAATTACTTAGAGTGTTCGGCCGTCGCATGACGCACAACGTTACGCACTTATGCAGGACGGGAAATGGAATTCCGTCTGCCCGAACCGTTGTCAAATTTATAATTAAAAAGGTCATTGTTACTACTGTCGTTCATTAGAATTCTTTCAGTCGGGAACTGTAGCTGAAACATGCACTGCTGCTGATTGTTACCACGTCTTCCCGGCTTGCATAAATGCGCTTGTTAGCGGCTGCTCTTCGTCTGACATGAATTTGTTAAAGCTTCAAGTATCATTTGTGATTTGTCGCCTAAGAATATAGCCTTTTGTAAGTCATCACAAATTTTTGCCTGTTCACTTTCAGGGATTGGCACTTTGTCTTTCGATGCCAATACTGTTACTTCACTATTTTTTTCTAACGTCCGACTGTTTCCAAATTGATACTTTCTAATTCTTGCAAATGCTCTGTTTGCTAATGCAAATTTCATGAAAGGTTCAATCTGTAAAGCTTTGTCAAAGTCAGCAATTGCTGCGTCAAATTGAAAATCATTTAATTTAATTGTGCCTCTTGAAAAATAAGCTTCTGCATAAGTGCTATCCAACTCCATTGCTTTTGAGCAATATTTGAGTGCAGCTTTTGTATCACCTTCCTTATTACTTTCGCTGCTCTTGGTCATGAGTTTATTTATTTTCTCAAGATTGGGGTCAGGCGTTACCTTTCCATTTTTGATGAATACCTTTTCTTTTATTTTCCCATTGGAATAGTATTTAGTAGCTGTATCAACAACATCTCCATTCTTGTAAACATCTCGCAGCTTTACTTGCCCGTTTGGATAATAATCTTCCCAAGTTCCTTCTTCTTTTCCATTTGCAAATTCTCCTTTTTGTTCTAATGAACCGTCTTCATAATATTCTTTATCTAAGCCATTTTCTAACCCGCCTTTATAGTATTTTTCTACTTTCAGGTTTCCGTTTTGATAATACATTTTACGAAGTCCATCAACTTTTCCACTTACAATCATTCCTTCGCCCTGTTTTCTGCCACTATAATAATAGTCAATAAACCGTCCACTGTAAAGAGCATTATGAAAAAACCAAACTCCATTTTTCTTCTCCATTTGTTTTGAAGAAGAAATTTGTTTTACGCTATCAGGTCTGTTTCTATATTCTTTTGTAAAGATGAATGTCGCACCATCAAATTGTCCATAGCCTAACCGATTTAATGTGTCTTTATTTTTTATTACTGTAATGTCAGCAACATCAGTTTGCGAAATTTCATTTCCTTCCTCCGGGTCGTCAATCACACGAATAGAGTCAACCACAAACATTATCTTGTCATTAGAAACCTGTCCTAATGAAGTTTTGAGAAGAAAAAAAAGTCCGAATAAAATTAAAATGATTTTGTTCATACGCAGTGTCAATGTCTAACCCTGAAATAGGTTGACCATTTTTTGGTGATTAAATATTGTTGAGTGCTTTTCATGATAGCCGGAATATTGATAAGCTTTTCAAAAAAAATTCCTTCGGTTTTTTCAAACCTTATCAACATTCCTTTCATGCT
>JBBSEV010000081.1:0-15392 GCA_038239385.1 Chitinophagales bacterium | reverse complement strand
TTTCTAAATACTCACTGATACACCCAATAATGGCATACCTTAAAAATCTGTTACTTTCATTTTCTTCGTTGAAAACCAGGTCTTCAAATGTTGACTGACAATAGTTAATCAGGTTGATTGTTTCAAATTGCAGTATACCTGATTCTTTAAGTTGCAGATGATGATTTTCGAAATCTTCTTCAAGTATGATGCTGATATAATTGTACCTGGATGGTTTCAGGTCTTGTGTGAGTACATCCATACAGGCATCCTCAATAATGTATGCTGGCTGGCTTTTATCCAATTGCTGCAGCAAAGCATCTACAGTACCTATTTTGTTGATTAGGTAGTCAGTTACCTTACTGTCTTCTTGCAATTGCAGCAGCAAATCAGGATTGTTTTCACTGATATAATTATGCAGCTTTTCAATCAATAACCGTTTCATAGAAATATTTTTTACTCCCCTTTAGGGGATGGGGGTTTATACACCAAAGAATGACTTGATAACAGTTGCCACAATTACCAGGAACACACAACTGCCAAACCAGGCTGCTGCTACCTTACCAGTATCCTGGTCACCACTATTCCATTTCTGGTAAACCTTTACAGCCCCTATTAATCCCACAATAGCACCTACGGCATACATGAGATTGGTACCGGCAGCAAAATAACTTCTCACTTGTGTATTGGCTGCATTTATACCTGCATTACCATCCTGTGCGGTAACACATAAACTGATTAGCAGTAAAAATGAAGTTGCTGCTATTGCAATCAAATTCTTTTGGCTTTTTTCATTTACACTTTTCATAACTCACTTTATATTTTGTTGGTGAAGAATTTAGAAAATGCTCCATTGTACCAATCTATCGCACTTGTTTCTCCTGCACTTAGGTACAATGAAGCATTAGTTTTTTAAATCAATTCCAGAGCCTGATTAAATCTTTTGGATGCAGTAGGTTAGGGTATTGCACATTCATTTCATGTAGAACAAACTGTTCCAAATCATTCCTGCAATCAGCATCTTTTAATGCAGGATATTTTAAAGCGATAATGCTGAGAGAATGAATAATTTCTTCTTTTTTAATTTCACCATTTTCACTCCCTTGTACAAAGGCTTTCACTTCATCAGTGAACGATTGTACCAATGGTGAAATATCAATTTCCAATGCAGGTTTAGGGAGATAATCTTCAGGTTTTTCGGGTGTAACAAAATTTCTTAAACTGGCTAAAGAAGCCGTGTTCATTGTTCCATCTTCAACTTTTTTGATGCCAAAGACATTTAGAATTTCCCATCTGTAAAACTTAAACCCGATTACTGCATAATAAAAAATGAGTAAAAAGATAATGGCAGAAAGATACTGTCCCCAGGTAATTAAATTAAACATGACGCTAAAATTTTCTTGTTCACAAATCGATTTCTCTTATTGAAGTCGTTGTTTAATGGAGTTGCAAAAATATTTCCAAAAGTGAGTCTGGGGAGGGTAAACGGGGTAGGACAACCCCGTTAATTAAATTGAAAATGAAAGAAGTAATTACAAAAATTAATCGAACTCAGTTTAAAAGATGCTTCCATTCTTTAATTACTGATGTCCAGAAATACCCCCTCATTAAAAAGATTGATGACTTTTTCAGTCTCCTGAATATTTAAAAGCTAACTGCACAAACTGCGCATATTCTTTTTGCATTGCTGCAATATCCAAATGCTTGCCTATGTATCCACGCCAGTAGCTGGGCAGATTGGTATCTTTAATTATTTCAGTGGCCTTTAGCTGTATGCCACAAAAATATTGCATGCTCCAATCGGTGTTGATCCGCTGGATCAATAACTCGTCACTAATGCATAAATAATGTTTTAAAAACTGTAAAGCTATTCCTCCTCTAACATCAAACCAGGGCTCACAGCCTTTGCCACTTTTGTGGTGTTTTGGAGCAGGCATAATTGCTGGCAAAGCCTCAAAAGGAATGAATACATACAACTGGCCTAAATCAGTTTGTAAAAATCTTTCGTGAAGCAAATGATGATGTGGCAATAGTAAATTTGTCATGGATCTAAATATTAAAGCTGCCCCCACTTTGCACATATCTTGTGCCATTGTGGGGCTTTTTTAATACTTAGTTATCACCAAAACCTTATCCAGTGTGGATTACGCATTTTCAGGAAGACCCTTTACGATTTCTAAATAACTTAAGTTTGGCTAGTTCGAATCTCTGCGGTTCGACGTAATGGACATACCTCGTTGATCACCGCTGCTTTTCCTATAAATGATTTAGACCTTTGCCCGGAACCCATCCAATTCCATTGCATATTATCGGCCATGGATTCTAATAGAGGTTCGTCATTGCCGTTGGATAATTCATTAACGATGTGTGTTATAATATCCCTATTGCTTTTTGTGTCCATTTTTCTTTTTATTTTAATCAGGTATTAAAAGTGTTTCTATTATTCACAATGTTGCTTTCAATGACCGCTAACTTTTATGCACTTTACTAAATTTTGTCACCTGGTTTTAAAGTAACTGAAGCTTTACCACTTTCCGGATCCATAGGCACGGAACTATGTAACTGCACAATAACCCAATTATCATTATTTTTTTCAAAGCAGAGTGTTTCACGCCACCACATGTCCAGTTTACTTCCATCTTTTTTGTTTGAGAGCACGTGGTTAAAGCTGCTGCAAAATGCAATTGTATCTGAAGCCTTAATATTAATATGTGATACTTCATAACCAACCGGGCTTTCCATAGTAGATAACCATTCTTCCAAACGTTGTTTTGCTACTTGTGCACCTGTTTTCTGAAGCGGGCCTACAACGTCGAACAGCAATACATTTTCCGCATAATTTGAAACTGCATTTTCAATATCTTGAGATTTTATGGCTTCAATACGTCGTTTTAATATAGTTTCAATTTTACTACCGTTACTTGATTGGTCTGTTGATGTTTTCATTTTTTAAGTTTTCTGAATAGAAAAGTCCTATTTACAATGGCTGGTTCACAAACTCCTGTTTTATTGAATACATGTTGCTACCCTATCACACAATGGCAACCAATCATTATCTTCCTTTCGCCACTCCCAATTAAAAGTCATTTTATTTTCATCATCATCAACAGTCACCTTAGCCCGGGTGGAAGGCTCAGTAAAGTTCCATACGTTTCCATCAACTGTTACTTTGTAGTTAGGATGAAAGCCTGAGTTGTCAAAAAAGTGTGTAAAAAACCCACCTTCTTTTTCATCGTAACCTATTATTTCAGTTCCTATAAAATGTTTATCACCAAGTTTCGCATCCCAGGTGTGCAGTACAAAAAAATTCCCCGGTAACCATTCATAAGTTTCATCGCTTATCCATGGTACGGCTGATGCATACGGATTATCCTTTTGCTGTCCATCGGCATAAGATTTACCTTCTGCATGCCATTTGCCAACAAATACATCAAGCTGCTTCAGCGTTTCTTGCTGATTAAGTTGCTCTGAATTTTTCTGATTGGTTTCCATTTGCGTTGATTAAAATTTTAGAATTATTTGTCTCTTTAGTTGATGAATGCCTGCGATAGTATGAGCGCTAAGGCTAATACTTTTTGCTCCCGCTATCAATTCCCGTGTATAAATAAAACTATACCCGGTTTGTTTTTTTACTTCCTTAAATAGTTTCTCAATAGAAGCGTTTTTTAGGGATAAAGTAATATTCTGTGAATATCCTTTTGCTGCAGCCTGCATGCAGGTTGCAAACATCAAAATGATGGTTATCTTCATAAACCACAGAGTTTTGAGGAGCAATCTTCGTTTTGGTAAGGATAGATTGACTTGAGTAAGAATGTTCATACTTTCGCAATGTTTTTAGTTAATAAATAAAATGGTCCGCAATGATTATGACAATTGTTAACTTGAACTTCTGCCGCTTCGGATGCAACCCGAAGCGGTTTTGTTTCAATTAGCTTTTTTATATTTCACCTTATCGGGTGACAATTACCTTTTTTCCCTGAATTTCAAAATGAACCTGTCCCGTTAATTCCAACAATTTTAATGTTTCAGAAAGAGGTTCATTTTTCGGAATGTCTGCAACGAAATGTTGTGATACCTTAGTTTCAAAAACAACATCCACATCATACCATCTTTCCAACTGTCTCATTACAGTTTCAATATCTGCATCATCAAACTTAAATATTCCATTTTTCCAGGCCGTCACTTCTTCGATGTCGGAGTTGTTTACTACTTTAAAATTACCGCCTTCTTTCCCCACCATAGCCTGCTGTCCAGGGATGAGTAGTCCTTTGTCCCGCCCCCTTGAAATCGCTATTTTGCCTTCTAAAAGGGTGGCCTTCATGGCCTCATCATCGTCATAAGCTTTTACGTTAAAATGGGTTCCCAGTACCCTGATGTTCATGTCTCCTTTTTGAACTATGAACGGGAGATTTGCATTTTTTGCAATCTCAAAATAGGCTTCACCAGTCATTGTTATTCTCCTTTCGTTGCCCGAAAAGGCGGTTGGAAAAGTAATGGAAGAAGCGGCATTAGCCATACATGGGACCCATCGGGCAACGCTAATTGGTACTGATTACCCCTTTGTGTGGTTAAAGTATTGAATAAAACAGTGCTTGATTTTTCATTTAGTGAGTTGTAAGATATTAGCCCGTTATTATTTATAATGGAAGCATTCCCTTGCATGCCAACTGTCCAGTTGGCAACACTATCCAAGCTTATCTTCGCTCCGTTTGCCAACGTTAAAACAGCGCCACTATTTCCCGGCGCGACATCATTTTTAAAAATTTGCTTCGTTGAAAGAGCTACATTTCCCACTTCCCTGTTTTTTACGGAAAAGAGTAAATAAGCGGCAGATGTAAACAGAGTTATGGCAGCAGCGGCTACCCATTTAAAGCGAACAGAAAAGTGTTTAATCTGATTTGTATCCAATAAAGTGATAACTTTCCCTTCTTCATTAATACTTTGCAGTAAACGGTTTTCTATAGCTTTTGCAAGTACTTCTTTTTCACCTTGCTCCCAATGCCAATTACCTTCATCGTTCAAATATTGGTACCACTGCTCTACTATTTTAATTTCTTCCGGATTAACATTACTATCCAGGTAACGTTGCAAAAGTTTGGTGGCCAGTTGTAAGTCCATTATTGATTTTTTATAGCAATCGCTATATACATGTCAGCTAACTAAACACAAAGGGGTAAAAAAAAAATTAAAAAAATTAAAATAGAAACGGGAGGGATAAAATAATAAGAAAGGCTGCAATTTCGGAAAGAGCAGATCTAATTAACTTCATTGCGTGCTGAATGGGCTTTTTGACGGTTTCTTCTGAAATTCCCATTTGACCGGCAATCTCTTTGTGGCTTAGATATTCTTTGCGGCTTTTCCAATAAACAGCATGCATCTTTGGTGGCATTTTCATTTCCACCAATTGAATAACATCTTCAATTTTTTCTGTTTGCATGCGTGCTTCGGCATCATTTAAGCAAATCAGTTCGGTAAGCTTTGTAATAGCCTTAATATATTTATTCACACTCGCATGCTTTTCAATAAAATTAATTGATTTATACCTTACGCTTGTATGAAGGTATGCGGTAAGTGATCCTGTAAGGCTCAGTTCACGCCTGCGTTTCCAAAGTGATAAGGAAATTTCTTGTACGATATCAGCAGCATCTTCCTTTGAAAGAATCACTTTAACTGTCGAGACAAATAAAGATTCCCAATGCCTCCTGTAAATTAATGTGAAAGCATTCTGGTCGTCATTTTCCGCCATAAAAATGAGTAATTCTTCGTCAGTATGTATTGATTTTGGTTGCAAGCAATCGTTTTGAGTTCAAAAGTAAAGTTAATAAAAAAATAAAATAAGACTATCGTTCAAAAAATTTCCCTGCTTCGTTAATCAAGTCCGTTACAATTAGTCATTTATAACGTTACCTAATCCCGAATCAGGAAAGCGATCAGTAATTCTAAAATCTAAATTCAATTCACCTAATCGGTGCATAGTGACATATAAATTAGACGCAGCTTCTCTTAAATCACCTTCGACTGATAAGACTTTCTGATGCCTTATATCAACAGAAGTAATTTTACTTTTTGAAAAGTAAACCCCAACTTTCTTACAAGGAAATACTTTTATGAATTGTGTTACATGTTTTACTAAGAAAGCGGCAGTTGATGATGCATATTGTCTAAGTAACATTCCGGGTGCATCAAGATTATTTTCCTTTTCATTTTTGATTTGAATTTGTCCAATCGTAGTTTCGATATCTCAACGGTAATTGACCCCAATTTGTATAGACCAGTTCTTATTTTCAAAACCGATAGTTGTAGATTCAATTCCGTTTTTGCAATTGCCGCCATCCAGCACCATGGGTATTTTATTTTTAAAATACGATGCAACATGCATGGCACTTGTAAACCTAATGTAGCCAAGCGGGCCCTTGAAGCGGCCAATGGGAAATTTATTTCATTCAATAGAGTCAAAGTTCTCGGATGATTCGGTATTCTGTAGCACGAGGTTTCTCTACTACCTGAAATCAAATCTGAAACTGAAGGTTGCTTTTTTAATAATAATGTCAATGAACCCGAAAAAAAATATTTACTAACAATCTTGCTTTTTTGCCGGAATGTCTTTCGCTATTTCGTCAATCTCGTTAGACGATTTAACAAGCACAATTAACGGATTAAAACGAGTCTTTGTTTTATTTCAAAAATTTAGTTTATCGTCTTTTTGCTATAATGTTTCCGGCTAATCCATACACGGTTTCGGTAGGAATGGCAACTATACCTCCGTGATTTAAATGTCAGCAGTTTTGAAATTATCTTTTAAAATGATGGTCGTAATTTTTTCACTTTGTTATCTTTCTTTTTGAAACACTAAGCGTTTGCCGTAAGCTGATACATTAAAATTTCCATTATCAAAAACATAATGACCATTAACAATTGTTCCCAGCACTTTACTTTTAAATTGGTATTTTGTAACAGGTGACCATGCACATTTATATAAAATGGAATCTTGTGAAGCAGTCCACTTTTTATTTAAATCAATCAGAACTAAATCGGCATAATATCCTTCTCTTAAATACCCCCTTTCTTTGATACGATAAACTTCGGCCACATTATGACTAGTTCGTTGCACAATTTCCTGAAGTGAAATATTATTGTTGTGATACATCTCTAATAAAATTGGTAAAGCATGTTGCACTAACGGACTTCCTGATTTGCTTTGGAAATTGTTTCCTGTTTTTTCTTCCATGATGTGAGGAGCATGGTCGGTGGCAATAATATCCAGCTTATTATCTTTCAGTGCTTGAAGTAATCCTATTTTATCTCTTTTGGTTTTTATTGAAGGATTCCATTTTATTAAAGAGCCTTTTGTTTTATAATCATCATTAGAAAACCATAAATGATGCACACAAGCTTCCGCTGTTATCCGTTTTTGAGAGACAGGAATTTTAGCATCAAAAAGTGTGGTTTCTTTTTTAGTTGATACATGCAAAACATGAAGACGTGTATTGTGCTTTTTAGCAATCTCAATTACTCTTCTTGTAGCTTGGTAACAAGCATCTTCACTTCTGATTAAGGAATGACATTCAACAGGTATTTCATTTACATATTTATTTTTGAATTGCAACAAATTTTTTTGAATGATGCTTTCATCTTCGCAATGAAGCGCAATTAAAGCATTTGATTTTGAAAAAAGTTTTTCTAAATAATCGGGATAATTACAAACAAGTCCATCTTGGTTATCAAAATATAATCCGTCATCACTTAATCCGCAAACATTTTCATTATTTATTTTTAAACATTCTTCTAAATTATTTTTATTGATACCCATGAAAAAAGAATAATTGGCAAAAGAAGAATTTGACGCTAATTGATGTTTCTCTTCAAGGAGTTTGATTGTAGTTGTGTTTGGATTTGTGTTTGGCATATCCATGTAGGAAGTAATGCCACCTGCTACAGCCGCTCTTGATTCCGAATAAATGTTTCCTTTATGCGTTAACCCCGGCTCACGAAAATGCACCTGGTCATCTATCATTCCTGGAATAAGAAACAATCCTTCTGCATTAATTATTTTTACGTGTTGATTCGCAGCGGTGATAGCACTTTCTATTTTTTCAATCCTTTCCCCGCGAATTAAAACATCAGCCACTGTAATTTTTCCTTCATTTACTATCGTTGCACATTTTATCAAAGTTCTATTCATGTACAATGTTTATGGGTTGCAATAATCGCAATACATCGGGTCTTCCTGAGTTATGTTGAAAGGGAATTCTACTTCTTTTCTGAAACCGCATTTTTTACATTCATAGATATGGCTTAAAGTTGAGCGTGTGGGCAAGCCGCATAAGCTACACGGAAGCCCTTTTATGGTATCTTTAATTTCAAAGCCCCGAGTATTGCAATCTGGGCAAAGAGAATTTATTTTCTTAATAAGTTTTTTTGTAGCGGTTTCTATTACCTCCATTCTTGTAGGATTATAAAGTGCTCTCATATCCGTTTCTATGTAGGCACTTCCATATCTATTAAAAAGTATTTGACATGCTTCAATAAGCGTCTCCCAATCATTAATTCCCTTAATAATTTCTGTGTAATCATCCTTTGCTTTTCGCAAAATCAAAGCATGTGAAGGAAATCTTGCGCTGTTGGCAAATTCAGTTAATTCCTTTTCTGTTTTTATTTCAGCGCCGTTAAAGTTTGTTTTCAGACTTAGCTCCCTTTCAATTATTTCAAGGTTATTTTTTTTATCAATCAACATTAAAAACTCGTCGTCGGCATGAACAAAAAATATGGAAGGATGCGGACCGAATGAACCTTCACTTGCAATACCTAAATCACAATTATGTAATTCCATTGCCAGAAGACATTTATTTCTCATGGATGTTATGGGATCATCCTTACGTTCAATTTCTCCTGTAAAAGTTCCGAGCAAATCGGTATCAAAATTTTCAGGAGCAAAACATTTTACACCAAATGCGTCTTCAAATAAAGGAGCAATTATTTTTTCCTTTTGGTGCTTTGTACCAATTATTAATCTTCGATTTTCAAACATAAAGGAGAATCATTAATGAATTTCCAGAACTGACTCCAGTCCTATTTTTGCTTTCTTATCAGTGATAAAATTCCTTACTTCGTATAATTCTTTTTGCAATTGCTTTATTCGCTTTTCCCGCATTTTAATATCTTCTTCATCAGAAAGAGAATGAATTTTATCCTCATGGAATTTAATTTTTACATGCACCATTTTTGTAATAATGTCAATAGCTTCCTGGGGGGTAAATTGCCCTTGTAAAAGTTGTAGGTTCATCGCTGTTTTTTTTAGTTTGTGTTAAATGTTTACGTCCATAAAACGGGTATTTATTTTCAATAGTAACTCCCTGGTTATTCACCAATGGTAATTTGTACCGAGCCCTCTATTTTTAATTGCAGGTCTTTTTGTTCTGCCATATCAAAGATTTTTTTTAAGTCTCCCTGTACTTTTTTTAAGTCCTGTATCCGTCTTTGTGAATGTGCCGCATCTTTACCAAACCTCTCCTGGCTGCTAAAATTTTCCATTGTATGGTAATGGATTTTATTGCTTATCAGGTTAAAGAGAACTTGTGCAGCCTCTGATGCGGCGAAAGTGCCGGTGATCAATTTAAAATCGTAGTTTTTATCCATTTGGTTTTAAGTTTTATTGGCCTTGCCCAAGTGAGAATGCAGGTTTACCATCGAACGAATACAAATTTTCTGTTTTAATGGTATCAATATTTTTATCAATTGCCTTCTGCAACAATTCAATAATTTGCTCTTTAGTTATTGTTGTTTCGCTAACGGATTTAAAACGGCAACGCCAATGGTCAGTACAAAAAGTTTCTTCGAATCCCTCAGGCCACACTTTTATGCCGCGATTAGTTATCATGGAAAGTTTTATTGCATCGGTGTTTAGTTGCTCCAGTTGGTTTGCTAACTCATCTGGTGTTTTATCCACACAATCCACAAACACATCAACACCGAGCAGTTCTTTTACCTGTGGTTGTTTGCGTTTGTACTTTGGGAGTTTTAATGCTTTTCCTTTTGCATAACTTACTTGCCTGAGTGTAGCAGGATTTTTGCCAAGATTATTTATAACTGCTTTTGCAAATTCTTTTGTACCTACCTTTTGTTTGCTTACACCTTCTTTGTAAATATCATAAGTGTGTATTCCATCTTCAATTGTTTTCAACCATGCGTTCTGAATTTTTTCCGCTACTTCCGTTTGCCCGATATGGTTAAGCATCAGAACAGCGCCTTGCAGCAAGCCGGAAGGGTTTGCTAAATTTTGTCCTGCTCTTCTTGGCGCTGAACCATGTATGGCTTCAAACATGGCACATTCTTCGCCAATGTTTGCAGACCCTGCTAAACCTACAGAACCCGTAATCTGTGCTGCCACATCAGAAAGTATATCGCCATATAAATTCGGCATTACGATTACATCAAACGCTTCGGGTGTATCCGCCAATTTAGCCGCGCCAATATCCACGATCCAATGTTCGTTTTCTATTTCAGGATATTCTTTTGCTATTTCATCAAACACTTTATGGAATAAGCCATCGGTTTGTTTCATGATATTGTCTTTTGTAAAACAGGTTACTTTTTTTCTACCATATTGTTTGGCATATTCAAAAGCATAGCGAACAATTTTTTCACAACCGGGACGGCTGATTAATTTTAAACACTGCACCACTTCATCGGTCTGCTGATGTTCAATTCCCGCATACAGGTCTTCCTCGTTTTCTCTTACGATTACTATATCCATTATAGGATGCTTGGTTTCCACAAACGGGTGCATACTCATACAAGGCCGCACATTGGAATAGAGTCCAAGAAATTTTCGGGTAGTAACATTTAAACTTTTATAGCCACCTCCCTGCGGTGTGGTAATGGGTGCTTTCAGAAAAATTTTATTTCTCCTGATAACGTCCCACGATGCTTTGGCTATGCCGGCTGTATTACCAGCCAAATAAACTTTTTCGCCTACTTCAATTTCATCCACCTCAATATTGGCACCTGCTGCTAAAAGTATTTCAAGAGTGGCATCCATTATTTCGGGGCCTATTCCGTCTCCCTTAGCTACTGTAATTTTTTGTTTCTCTGTCATGATATTTTTTTGTTTTGATACCGCAAAAGTGCCCATTTCCAATCATAAGTTTTCATTTAACTTTGTAATAGTTAGCATAAAAACTATTTATGTATTGTACAATGCACCAATTGAGTTTTACAAAAAAAATGTCTTGTTCCGATAATGATTTTTTTCAATTGACAACACGTCCGTTGGAGGCTTTATTTTAATATTCCTGCTGCCCATTCTACAGCATATTTCGCTTTATACGATTTAACCGTCAACCCGATCTGCTTTTGTAGTATTTCGATCAATTTCATTTCACGGCTGTTGATTAAAAAAAGTGAACTTTCTCCTTGTGCAAACCTCATTTCTTCGTTGCGTAACAAATTCTCATAATTACTATATATACTTTTCACAATTTTCAATTGCTCTCCTATGGCTTCGTATTCGTTGAGATAAGTGCGTATTTTATTTTCTGTTTGCTGGCGTTTGTAGAGCAAGTCAAGATTAATTTCTTTAATTTTTAATTGAGTCTTTTTATAATCGCCACGGGCTTCTCTTAAAAACAAAGGAATCTTAAACTCAACACCCCACTTATAATTATTTTCAAGGAATGCCGGATTTACATTCTTGAAAACATTGTACTCTTTGTTTAGCAGGTTTGCCTTTACAGAAAAATAGGGCAGCAGGTTTTGTAACTTCAATTTACGTTCTACCTCCAGGCTATTTAATTTATAATCATAAATTTTTAAAGAAGGATTTTGTAGTGTTGATTGGGTAATTAAATTTGTTACAATTATACCTACCATTTCATTATCCGCTTGCAAGTATTCTGGCCGTTCATTACCCTCCAACAGGTAAATACTATCGTTTTCTTTCCATAAATAATTGGATAATGCTACTCCTGCATTTTTCCATTGTAGTAGTGCTTCCGTTTGCAATAACTGATAATGCTGAAATTGTGTGTAGGCTTCGGTAGTATCCATTAAAGCCCTGTCACCATTTGTAAAAGCAATACGTACCAACCGCAATCTCTGATCAGCTATTTCAACAAATCTGGAATACGCAATATACTGCTGGTAAGCACCAGCCCACTCCCAATAAGCTACATATGATTCTAAGAGAAGATTATTGAGAATCATTAAACGCTCCTGGGTACTTTGCCTGATAAATATTTTTGCCTGTTGCAAAACTGCCCTTCTTTTATCCATAAGCAACCCTTTGGCCAAGGGCAACTCAATACCCAGATAACTGGTTCTCCCCCTGCTTATTTCGGAGAATAAAAAATCACCACTATTATTCTCTAAGCCAGCCCATACATTACCCACTGGTAAGGGAATTTTAAGCTCACGATTATTGTAATTGTAATAGTTTTTCTTATCAAAAGTTTTATTACTTGCCTCCCATTGAAACGTGGGGTCAAAGATCCCCCTTGCAGCTAATAATTCAGCGCTTGCTTTATCAAGGTGTATATCTGCCTGCCTTGCTATCGGGTGATATTTTTTTACCTGCTCTATAAAATTATCAAGCGTTAAAATATCCTCTTGTAACGATTGGGCAAAGCAGTTTTTACATACCAACAGAACCATCAGCAGCAATAAAATATTTCCTTTCATGTATTATAAATTATTCCAATTTCTTTACTTTTCATCTTTAGTTGGTGTGTAATATTCCGGAGGAAACCCATTTATATTTCGCCACAATTCATAAAATATTTTAACGTCTTTAAGCAACGCAATACCGTTGGCACCACCGCCCATCCTTAATTGTTGGGGCCATTTTTTTTCACCAGGGTCTTCTGCAACCAATACCCTGAATTTACCGTTGCTGCTTACGGAAGTTTCAATAGAAGAAACAGTTCCCGCAAATGTGCCGTAGCTACTCTTTGGCCATCCGCTGAAAACAATGGCAGGGAAGCCATCAAAAACAAACCGGACTTGCTGGCCAATATTAATCAAGGGTAAATCCATTGGTTCCACGAATAGCTCCACGGCATATTGAATTGCCGAGGGTACAATTTCCACTATCATCTCTCCTTCTTTAAGCATTTCATTAAGACCGGCTTTTTTTGCTTTTACTACCTGGCCATTTTGTGGTGCAAGGATATAGTATAGCTGGTTCCTTGCATCGTAGTTAGCATACAGGTTTTGCAGTTTTGCTACATCCGCTTCTGTAGATGCTGCATTGGATAGTGCTGAAAATTTATCTCCTTCGGTTTTGGATATTTTATCTGTGTAATCCTGTATGGTGCTATTCTTTTCTATGCGTAAATTGGTAAGCTCCTGCCTGCTTTGTAAATATTTATTTTCAGCACCAATTCTTTTGGCTCCTGCGGTTTGAAAATTTACTTTTCTTTTTTCAAAGTCCACCAAAGAAATTACACCGCTATCCAGCATAATCCTGGCGGCTTCTATCTGCCTGTTGAAAACTGATAGCTCATTGTTTGCCGCGATTAAATCCACACTATCGCTGGCAACCTTTAATTGCTGTTGTAATAATTTATTATCAAGATATTGAAGCTTTAAAATTCTTCCTTCACTTAATGCGCCGGCCTGCGTTTCTGTAGTGGCCGCTTTATTTTTATAGCCATCAATGCTTTGTTCTTTGGCTGCTATCTGCTGCCGGGTTCTTTGTAATAATTCAGGGTCAAAATAATCTACTTTCACTTCTCCCAATTGCAAAATGGTGTCCCCTTTTTTTACATAATCCCCTTCCTTAATATGCCATTTAAGAATACGCCCCGGTATTATAGTATTCAGTTCCTGCGGCCTTTGCTCCTGGCGCAATGTAGTCACTTTTCCTTTTGCCCTTATACTTTGCGTCCAGGGTAAAAAAAGAATTACCGTGGTTATTATGATCATTCCCCAGAGCCAATGTTTTATATTCCTTTTTTTATAAATGCCATATATTTTTTTAAAGGAATTTAACTCGCTGTTATTTGCTTGTTGTTCTATATCTGCTCTTATAAAATTATCCATACGAAATAGTCATTTACATTTTATTTTCCAGTAATAAAATCATGTCGCATCCGGCAAGTAGCGTATTACTTTCCGTGGCAATAATTACTGTAGCGTTCTGATTGTTTTTTAAATAAGTAACTATTGCTTGTATCTCTATTGCATTCAGGTATTTGAAAGGTTCTTCTAATAGCAGTAACCTGTGCCGGCCAATGAGTGAGCGCAGCAATAATATTTTTTGCCGGATATGTTTGGGCAGCTTTTTACCCATTGCATCCAATTGCATTTCTACTCCTTTTTTATCAGAATGTATAAACTCTGAAAGGCCTATTTTTTCTGCATATTCTGTAACTTCTTCTACTGATACTACCTGATTTCCAATTGCAATATTTTCCCATAATGATCCTTGAAAAATATCCTGGCTGCTTAATAAAATACCTGTGAGCGGGCGAAGGCTTTCTAAACTATAACTACCTATTGGTTGACCATCAATTAACAGTGTTCCTTCAAAATTTCTATAAGCACCGGTGAGCAATCTTAGCAGTGTGGATTTTCCGGATCCCGATTTCCCGGAAACCTGAAGCCACTGCCCCGAAGCAATGTTGCAATTAATATTATCGAGGATGTTAGCCCCATTGGGATAAGCATACCTGATATTTTTGAATTGTATAGCTACACCATCATTGCTATTTGCTAATGGTATGATGCCGCTTGTTTCTTTTTCCGCATCAGTTACTTTTCCTAATTTTTCAACAGATACCATCGCATCATAAATTTTATCAAGGCTTACAATTAGTTTTTCTACAGAGCCAATAATGGTGATGATAACAATGTCTGCAGCAATGAACTGACCTACATTTATTTGCTGGTCCACCAGCAGTACTGTCCCAACAATAAGCATAGAAGCTGTGATGATAATTTTAAAAGTTATCAGGCTCCAGAATTGCACCAATAGAATCTTAAAATAATTTGTTCTTGCTTCCAGGTGGTTGCTTATCAGGTTATCTGTACGGCTGATATGGTATGCCCCGTTTGAGTATTTAAAAGAATTTACCAGGCGGGCAGTTTCCTGTAGCCAGGCAACTGTTTTATATTTCTCATCACTCGATTGCAATGCAGCAGATAATCCCTGCGTGGATGTAGAACGGATAATAAGAAGTACAATAGTTAAAAGAGCTATGCCAAAACCAATAAAAACGGGATGATAAAAAGACAGTAATAACAAGCCTAATAAGATTTGTATGATAGCAGTCGGGAGGTCTAACAATAATTTTTCCAACCCCTTCTGTAAAGAAATGGTATCAAAAAACCTATTCACCAATTCCGGCAAATGGTAGTTGTCCATTTTTTCAATATCCAGTTTGGGTAAGCGGTCGCTGAATTCCAGCCCATGGCGG
>JBBSEV010000080.1:0-15496 GCA_038239385.1 Chitinophagales bacterium | reverse complement strand
CAGTACGGCTTCTCGGATGTCCACCTGAAGCCTTTCCTTCACCGCCACCCATTGGGTGATCAACAGGATTCATTGCAACGCCCCGTGTTCTTGGACGAATTCCTCTCCACCTGTTTCTGCCAGCTTTCCCCATGCTTTGCAAATTATGATCGCTATTGCTTACTACTCCTACGGTAGCATAACAATTAATTAAGATTTTTCTTAATTCACCGCTTGGCATTTTTAATACTCCATACTTTTCTTCTTTGTTTGCAAGTTGTGCAGATGATCCGGCACTTCTTGCTAGTTTGCCACCTTGACCAGGTTGCATTTCAATATTATGAACTACAGTACCTAAAGGAATATTTTTTAGCATTAAAGCATTTCCCAATTCCGGTGCCACTGCATCTCCACTTAGAATAGTAGCGCCCACCTGTAAGCCCTGTGGGGCAATAATGTATTTTTTTACGCCATCGACAAAAACAATTAGTGCTATAAAAGCACTTCTGTTAGGGTCGTATTCAATTGTCTTTACTGTTGCAGGAATATCTTTTTTATCTCTTTTAAAATCAATAACCCGATACATCTTCTTATGGCCACCGCCAAGATAGCGCATACTTCTGCGCCCTTGTGAGTTGCGGCCGGCAGTATGATGAACTTTCTCCACCAAGCTTTTCTCAGGAACATTTGTCGTCACTTCAGCATAAGCATTACCTATTCTCCAGCGGGTTCCGGCGGTTGTCGGTTTGTATTTTCTTAAAGCCATTTGCTTTTAATTAAAAATTAGAAATTGAGAATTAAAAAATTTTAATTCTAAACATTACCATATAAGTCTATAGTTTCTCCGTCAGCAACAGTTACCACTGCTTTTTTCTTAGCAGGCTTTCTACCCGTAAGTAAACCAGCTTTAGTATTACGTTGTTTCACTTTCGAGGGCATTGTCAGTGTATTTACGTCCTCTACCTGTATGCCATAAAATTCTTCAACTGCCTTCTTAATTTCCAGCTTATTGGCTTTCCTGTTTACAATAAAAGTATACCTGTTGAACTTTTCAGTTAGCTTGTTTACTTTTTCTGATAATACCGGTTTTATTAAAACTTCAGACAGCTTCATGTCTTTTTTTATTTATTTGTTTGACTTTTCCAAATAGTGTTATGCCGTTGCCACTTCTTTATCCTGTTCTTCGTTTTCTTCTACAAATATTTTTGCTGCGCTTTCAGTAAAAACAATTGTATCAGAATTTATAATATCATAAGTATTAATGTCACTTAATAATGTTCCGCAAATTGAAGGAACATTTCTAAAGCTTTTATATACATTCTCATTATGCTCGGGCATAATGAAGAGCGTTTTCCTACTTTCAGTATTAAGATTATTAAATATTTGGCTGAACTTTTTAGTAGCAGGCGCTTCCATTGTGATATCTTCTACAATGAAAATTTTATTTTCCCTGGCCTTGCCACTCAACGCGCCAATCTTAGCGAGGTCCTTTACCTTACGATTTAATTTAAAATCATAACCATGTGGCTTAGGCCCAAAAACAGTACCACCACCTTTATACAATGGATTACGAAGATTTCCTTTACGGCTACCACCAGTACCCTTTTGTTTATGTAATTTTTTAGATGAACCTTCTACTTCTGCACGAGTCTTTACCTTATGCGTACCTTGTCTTTGAGCAGCAAGATATTGCTTTACCGCCAGCCAAATAACATGGCTATTAGGCTCCGCACCAAATATATCGTCTGGCAGATCAATTTTTCTTCCAGTCTTCTTACCTTCTATATTTATTACTTCTAATTGCATATTATTTCTGTATTAAAACAATGGAACCATTATGGCCCGGAACAGAACCACTTATTAATAAATAATTTTTTTCTGGGAAAATTTTTACAATTTTAAGACCTTTTAATTGCACCTTATCATTGCCCATGCGGCCAGCCATACGCATACCTTTAAATACCCGGGCCGGGTAAGATGATCCACCAATAGAACCGGGAGCCCTTGACCTATCGTGTTGACCATGAGACTGCTCTCCTACCCCATGGAAGCCATGGCGCTTAACAACACCCTGGAAGCCCTTACCCTTTGTAGTGCCAACAACGGTTACTTTGTCGCCTTCATTAAATATGTCGACACTTATGGTGTCGCCAAGATTTTTATCTGTTTCGCTATCGCGGATTTCTTTTATAAATTTCTTTGCCGGAGTATTAGATTTGGCAAAATGATTTTTTTCTGAGAGTAAAGTGTGCTTTTCTTTTTTGTCACCAAAAGCGATCTGTATTGCATTATAACCATCTGTATCCACAGTTTTTTTCTGTGTAATTATGCATGGGCCTGCTTCAATAATGGTCACAGCGGTTTGCTTGCCATTACTATCGAAAATGCTGGTCATGCCAATTTTTTTTCCAATAATACTTTTCATCTCTATTTTTTATACCCAGCGCTCCCTGCTTTAATTTCTTAGTATGGGAGATGGGTGTTACAATTTTATATAAGAACTTTTCATCTCCTTCTCCACTTGTAGAGAAGGCTGGGATGAGGTTATGCTTTTATCTCAACATCAACGCCTGATGGTAAATCAAGTTTTGATAATGCATCTACAGTTCTTGAACTACTGGTATAAATATCCAGCAACCGCTTATGCGTACACAATTGAAACTGCTCACGGGCTTTCTTATTCACGTGAGGAGAACGCAATACAGTAAAAATTTTTTTGTGAGTAGGTAAAGGAATGGGCCCCGTTACTACTGCACCCGTACTGCGTACTGTCTTAACAATCTTCTCAGCTGATTTATCAACAAGATTGTGATCGTAAGACTGAAGTTTAATCCTTATTCTTTGAGACATATTTAAAGAACTTTTAAACCAAATTTATTTTGGGAGTGCGAAGGTAAGGGGATTGAATTGAATAGCAAAGAATAAATTCTAAAATTTTAAAGTAAATCAAAAGTATTAATGGCATAAAATTTTCTGCGTTTAAAAAAACTTAATTATGCAAAAAACTAATATTAATCAAAAATTATCGCAGGATTTACCAGACTCTGCAAGGGATAAAAAGCAATTGTAACCGGAGAGTTATATGATGGATCTTCCGGAAGTAAAGAATATTCCGGGGCAAGAAAACATAGTTCCGATGCCCCTGGGTGATTTGGCTGATACTACTATTTCTTCCGAAGATGAGGAAGGTGATTATATTTTCAATGATAATATTGACGAGGATTTAAATGAAAATGCCGATTCGGAGGTAAGTGCAGAGGAAAAAGAAGATTTAAGAAAAAGCGCTAATGATATGCCAACTGAAGATGATATTAATTTAAGAAGAAGTGCACTTGATAATACTGATGAAGATGGAGAAGTATTAAATGAAGGAAGTTTTAAGAAAAATATTACGGGTAAAGATCTGGATGTGCCAGGCTCAGATGACGATGATGAGGATGAAGAAATTGGCGGAGAAGATGAAGAGAACAATGAATATAGCCTTGGTGGGGATAATCATGATTCTTAAGGATAGAGTGTTTAGTCAAATATAATTTTACTTAAGCAAAAGGTTCTCTATAAAACGAGAACCTTTTATTTATTTAGATACTTTGATTTATTTTACAAGATTACATGTTTAGTTTATAGTAATAATTATGTAAATTGATTTATGGATATACCAGATTTTTCAATACCTGTGTGGTTTTTTTTAGCCACATTATCATTGTTTATAATTATTACGGGAAGATATTTTTTAGTAGCCGGGCTTTTCTATTTAATCTTTTATGTATGGTTCAAAAAAAAATGGGAGCAGCGAAAAATAAATTTCAAACCTTATACTAGACAGCAATTTAAAGTAGAAGTAAAATGGAGCATGGTAACCGCCTTAATTTTTTCAATTGCAGGAGCAATAACCATTATATTATGGCAAAGAGGATATACAAAGGTTTACATAAATATTAATGCATATGGATGGTGGTATTTGCCAGTAAGCCTTATAATTTTTATGCTCGTGCATGAAACGTATTATTATTGGTTACACCGTTGGATGCATATTCCTTCTATTTTTAGAATTGTACATAAAATTCATCATAACAGTAATATTACTTCCCCTTTTACTGCATTTTCGTTTCATCCATTGGAAGGTATGTTGCAGGCAATTTTTTTACCCATAATGCTGATGATTTTGCCCATGCATTATTATGTAATTATAATTCAATTAACTATTATGACAATCAGCAGTGTTATTAATCATCTGGATATTGAAGTATTTCCTAACAATTTCAATAAAAATATATTGGGTAAATGGTTTATAGGGGCCTCACATCATTCATTGCATCATAAGCAATTCAAATATAATTATGGTTTGTATTTTACTTTTTGGGATAAAATAAAAAAAACGGAAAGTCCCCTTTTTGAAAAACTATTTAATTCTAAAACTTCAAAACCTAAAAAGCAGGTATTTTATCCTAATAGATAATAAAACAGACCGTTAATCAATTCCAGATTTTCCAGCTTTCTTCAGCTTGTATAATTAGCATCTTCTCTCCATTCTCAATAGTAGCACCTCTATCATTTGCTTTCGACAAAAACAATGTTTTTGAGGGATTATATATTAAGTCAAAAAAATAATGTTCTGCAGAAACGAAATGATATGGTATTTCAGGTACTTCATAATCTTTAGGGAACATGCCTACAGGAGTAGTATTAATAATTACTTTAAAGTCTTGCATTATTTTTAAAGTAATATTTGAGTATTCAATTGAGTTTGTTGATGTTTTTTTTCGAGAAACAAAAAGATATTTTATTCCTAATTTTTGCAGGACATAAGCGACTGCCTTAGAGGATCCTCCAGTACCAAGTATAAGCGCCTTTGTATGATGTGGTTTTAAATGTGGCGCAAATGTTTTTTCAAAACCGATGATATCAGTATTGAACCCAATCCATTTTTTATTTGTGACTTTGATGCAATTACAGGCTCCTATTTCTGTACATTCAGGAGAAACTTCATCAAGAAAAGAAATAATTTTTGATTTATAAGGAATGGTAATATTCAATCCGCAAAGATCAAAGTTGTTTTTTAAATTGGAAATCTCCTTATCAAGATCAGGGGTTTCAAAATTTAAGTAGATACTATTATTAATAGTTTCCTGTATAAACTTTTCTGTAAAATATTTTTGAGAAAATGAATGGCTCAAAGGATTACCAATTAACCCATAGACTTTCATTACACATTTTCTTTATTTAGGTACAAATGAAAAGTATCTCCCCGAAGGCCAATACGCATTGCTTCAAGAGCAATTATTTCTGATGGAGCAATATTGCCGAGATTAACATTACAACCTATAAGTTCCAGGAAATATAATTGTTGAGATTTTTGCGGAGCTTCCCAAAGAATTTTTTCTTCAGGAATCTGAGTAAGAATTTCCTGCACCAGCCCCTGCCTCACCTCACCGGTACCACGGTATATACCAACATTTCCGGCTTCACGAGCTTCGGCAATAACATATTTTGCACCAGCCTCAAGTTCAGCTCTCATTAACTCTATCCATTTATAGGGAGGAATTATATTTTCTGCATCTTTGCTACCAACCTCACTTAGCACTGTTCCAAGTTTTGTAAGCTTTTCAATATAACCACATTTCTCGGCATGGGGAATATCTATGGAACCATCACTTACTTCCATATACGTTATATTAAATTCCTTACAAATATTTATGTAATCATTAAACTGATTTCTAATAAGAAATGCTTCAAATAAAGTTCCTCCAAAATAAACAGGAATATCAAAAGACTGATAAAGCTCAATTTTTTCTTTTAGGTTAGGGGTTACAAATGCAGTTCCAAATCCTAATTTAATAATGTCAATATGAGGATGCGAAGCGCTTAATAAATTTCTGGATTCTTCAACACTAAGGCCTTTATCCATAATCATTGTTAAGCCATGTTCCCTTGGCTTGCGGACTCTGTCGGGAATCTGCGAGAGATTAAAATTCATTCTTAAAATTTTAGTTTGGAGCCAAAGATAGTTTTGTAAATCGAATATCCAAAACCATAGTAAACATTACATTATCTTTTCTTTTTAATGTTTTTGGTTTTGTACAGAGTAATTAATTCTACTATTGATTGGTGTTGTAAAAGTGATGGGTTTAATTCTATAAATTGTTTTATAAGCATGGGAGATTTTTGTAATCCAAGTTCAACATGAAGCAACGCTTCTTTAGATTTACCTAAAGCAAAAAGAACTGCGCCTTCGTAAAATATAAAAAGGGGTTTATAGTTAGTATTTTTTTGAGCATTATGGATTTGCTCAAGTGCCTCTTCAAAATATTTTGCATTATAAAGGCATTTAATAAGCTCCTTCCATCCATTAGAGTTTTTGGGACGAGCTTTTATAAAGCTGGAAAAATGAATTACTGCATCTTTTATACGATTCATTTGAACAAAGCATTTAGCTAAAGCAAAATGGTAATCAGGTTGCGAACGATTTATTCGCATTGCGTTTTCGAGATTCTTTATAGCACTTTCCCAGTAGCCTTCGTTCATGTAAGTGCCGGCGATTTTATAAAATAAATGACTATCTGTTGAATTAAGATGAGATGCTTTACGATAATGAAATCTTGCCTGTGCCTGATTTTTTAATTTTTCATAGCAGTGCCCGAGTGCTTCATAAATCACCTCTTCAGGCATAGATAACTCAAGAACTTTTTGTAAAACTTCTATGGCTTCCCTGTATTTGTGAAGCCGCAAATATGCATCACCCATATTACGATACGCATAGTCAAATTTTTCATCAATGGCAATAGCATATTGATATGCATCAATGGCTTTCTCATATAATTTTAACCCCTGGTATGCAGCGCCAAGGTTGAACCATGCTAATTGTGTATAAGGATATTCTTCAATTATTAATTTATGAAGTTGTATACTCTCTTCATTACGACCTGTATAATCGGTCCAAAAACAGATTTTATATAATGCTTCCTCATTAGTGTTGTCCTGCTCAAGAATTAATTTAAGACAATTAAACACCTTATCGAAATCTTCATAATCATCATATACATCAGCCAATTCAAAAAGTAATTCCTTTTTTTCATCTCCGTCAAACACATGAATGGCTTTTTCTAAAATATCCGCTGCTTTTTGATGATTATCTAATGCAAGGTGGGCATCAGTTTTAAGAATGTAGATATTAATATCAGTACTATCAAGTACTTCAGCTTTCTCCAATAATGAAAGTGCTTCCCGATATCTTCTGGTGGCAATTAATAAGTCAGCTTTTTTTATGAGTAATGAAGCTGAATAAGGGAACTGCTCCGCTGCAAAATTTGCAGCCTCAACGGCTGCGGGAATATCTTCATTCTCATCAAAATAATCTATGATTTTTTCAAAAGCATCTTCTTCTAAAAAAGTAAATTTTTTGCCATTCTTGAAATTGTTGTACTGCTCGAGCAATTCTTTAAGCTCTTCCCTGTCCTGCCGGTATGGATTTTCTTTCATATGTGACCAGATAAGTTATTCCAAATTACAATTTTTTTTAAAATATGCAAGTTTTCAAGTTATAGATGTGTAACCACAATTTATTATATGACAAACGGCTTTTTTTTAAAGAATTAAATAGTATCTTTGTTAATAATAAACTAATATTTGAATGCTTAAGTATTCCGAAAAATTTACGGTTATTTTAATACTTTGTGGAGGTTTTCTTATAGCTTCCGCAGACAGAGGAGGTTTTATCAAAAAAAATAAAACCCGTTTGAATATTGCCACACCAGGAAATTTTAAAAATTCAATTATTTTCAACCTTAGATCAGATTTAACTTATAGAGGAAGTTTTTTTATTAATCAAAAACAAATTGGGAATATTCTGGTAAGCGATGCTTTAATATCTTATAAAAAAGGAAATACTATTTATTTATTGCCTTACAAGCAAAAAATATTAATACCTGTGTACACACAAGGAGAAGGCTATAAGCTAATTATAAGATCAAGAAAATAATTTTATTCTTCAGATATAGAACTTATCAAATTAAGAAGTTGTGTTATTCCGGGCTAAAGAAATTTTCTAGATAAATTCTTTGTTCTAAAATTTAAAAGGTAATGAATTTTCATTACCTTTTTTTATCTTATTAAAGTAACGGTTCCTTTTTTAAAAATCACTTTATCCTGGTAATCTACACCTTCCACTATCCATACAAATACATGTGAATCTTGTGGCGCTCCTTTGAACTTTCCATCCCACCCTTTATTTTGAACAGTGGTTGAAAACATTAATTGACCACGCCGGTCATAAACTTTAAAATATTTAATTGATTTCATACCTATTGGTATCGGTCTGAAAACGTCATTTAGGCCATCATCATTGGGAGTAAAGGCGTCCGGTACATATAAACCGGGTTTTACTTTGTAAACAATAACATTAATGGTATCCGTATCAGTACATCCTGCTGCACTTCTTACCTGAAGAACATATTGCTGATTTTCTGATAAAGTTGCAATAGGATTAGGTATATCTCTTTTACTTAAGCCCAAAGGAGGCGACCAGAAAAATACTTCGGCACCAATACCATTCAATTGAAGTGGCTGGTTTACAACTACGATAGTATCACGTGGCCCGGCATCTGCTACAATGTCTTCAACACTAATTAAAACAGTATCAAATGCAGGCTTAGGGCAGCCTAAAATATCTGTTACTCTTACAGTATATCTTATGGATTGAGACGGGTTACTCAAAGGATTTTGAATATTAGGGTCATTTAGAAATACAGCCGGAGACCATAAGTATAAACTTCCACCTGTTGCATTTAGTTGAGCGATTCCAGGGAAACAAATAGTTGTATCGGCGCTCGCATCGGCTTTTGGATAAGGGACAACTGAAATATTTATCCTTCCGCTTATACTACATTTACCTATACTTGCAAGTACATTAAAAGTAGTTTGCGAAGCAGGAAAAGCAATAGGGATTTTAGCAGTGTCATTTACAAGAAATGCTGATGGAGTCCATAGATAATGAAGTGCATCACTTACAACATTCAACCTGACTGAATCAGTTTGGCAAATGGTAGAATCATTTCCGGTATTTAATGTAACCTTGTCTACAACTTTTACAACAACAGATTTCGTTGCAGTACAGCCAGGTGTTTCTGTCAATGTAGCACTATAAGTTGTAGTTACTTTTGGACTCACAATTGGAGTAAAGCTATTTTGATTATTTATGTTATAAGCAGGGCTCCAGAAAATATTACCTGATCCTCCTGATGCAATGAGTTGAAGATTGTCAATAGAGCAAATAAGTGTATCGTTAGTTATCTTAAAAGAAGGCTTATCCACAATAGTTATTGTATCCTTTATTGTTTTTAAACATCCTTTACTATTAGATACTATTAATTGTACAGAGTAATCGCCAACATTGGTATAAATGTACCCGGGGTTTTGCAGCCGGGAAGTGTCACCTAAGGTTTGTGGATCTCCAAAATCCCATTTCCATGAATTTACAAACCCATAATTAGTTTTCGTTAAATCATTAAATAAAACATCTGAATTTATACAACGGCCAGAGTTATTAAATGCGGGAAAAAATCCCGGATAAACTTTTTGTACCTGTGTTGCCGAATCAGAACACTGTTGCCCGCGATTAATAACTAATTTATAAACGAAAACACCAGTATCGGAATAAACGTGTACCGGTTCCGGCAATAAAGAAGTATCAGCAGAGCCGGAAGCAGCGTCACCAAACGTCCAAAAAAAAGTTTGATTAAGCGGGGAATTATTATAATTTTTAAATGATACATTAAAACCGTCACAGGTAACTCCCTGGGGATCTAATTGAACCCCCGCAAAATCGCAATCAGTAACGTTTACAATGAAATCTTTTATATGCGAACCGACAAATATCCCATTTCTATAGGAGCTAACAGAAACACATACCACATACTTTCCAACGTCTGGCGCAATACCACTTATAATACCCGTTTTTGGATCAATAGTGGCGAGATCACCAAGAGGTGTAAGGTATGAGTAAGCGCCGATATACCTAACAGAAGCATAAGGAGGAGGCGCCGGGTTTATATTTCCAGAATTTTGCGCTGTTCCGCCATTACTTGCAGGAAAAAAAGAATATGCAAGAGAATCATCGTCTGAATCTGTAGCTTTAAAACTTAAGCTAAATGGTTTGTTTCTACAAATAGCGTCAATACTGGTGTTGAATTGCGGAGAGTTATCAATAATTGCTGGAATTAAACAACTATAAGTGGAGCCTGTTCCTCCTAAACCAGGTGAATTAAATACGTTTTCCAAAGGATTTACACGGCAGCATGTCTGGTAGCTTGCAGTATATCCTTTTACATTAATTGGTAAATCAACGGTGGCTAGTATAAATATTCCCACATGATAATTAAGTGTGGGTGGATTTGTAATGCATGAAGGAAATGGGTTAACAGTGACTGTTTGTTCACTGCTTTTTTGTACATCATGGTATTGATTAGCTCCGGGAAATTGTGTATTATCATCATTATTAAATATTCCTATAAATACACTGGCAGGCATTGCAGCACCAGTTGTAAGTTGATCCCGAAAAAGTTTTAAAGTTATTACATACCTATTGGTATTAAGCGCCGATCCGGGGCCTTTATATTCATAGATCATTTCTCCACCTACAATATGCGCCGCTTTACAAGGTTGAAACACGCAAAGAAACGAGCAGGTAAGGAAAAGAAATGAGGTTTTCATGAACTTTAAATTACGCAAAAAACCTGTTTGATGGTTATTAAATTTTAAAAAAAATCCTGGCGGCATTCATTTAGAGTTGCGTTAAAAAATTCTCGATACAACTTGTTGAATTTTGTTCTTCTTCCCACATACCCATATGTCCAGACTTTTTTAAAATTTTAAAATGAGACACAGCCGCCAGATGTGATTGTTCCAAGGCTGATTTAAGTGGAACAGCGTTGTCATCAAATCCATGGATAAAAAGAACCGGCTTTGCAAAAGATTTTAAAACTGATGAACGATCTGCCCTGTCTCTCATCGCTTCATAATATTGGATTAATGCATCCGGGGTAAAATTTTTTGAAAGGTCAATTAGTTTATCAATCAGGCCAGGGTTTTCTTTTTTTGTTTTTTCTGAAAATAAATTTGGAAATGTATTTTTTAAAAAAACTTTAGTCCCATTTTTTTTAATAAAATCAATTCCTTTATTTCTCATATCTTTTTTTTGATCATCATCAGCATAAGATGTTGAATGGAACAACCCGATACCATTTAGTAATTCGGAATATTTTTCAGCAAAAGCTAAAGTTATATAACCTCCCATACTGTGCCCAATTAAAGCAAACGTTTTTGCCCCGTTTTTTATTTCAACATCCACGATTGCTTTAATTGCGTCTGCATAGTCTGACATGGAAACTTTTCCTTTTATCATTTCCGATAATACATTTCCCGGCAGATTAGGAACTATTAACTGGAAATTATTTTTCAATTTTTCCACCTGGTAATTCCATAAATTTCCATTCTCCGCAAAGCCATGCAGCAACATGACAGGCTCCCCATTACCCTCAACCCGATAAAATATTTTTTTGTTTCTAAAATTAACAAGCTTCATATTTCATTTTTAAACTGCCCGAAAACATAATATAAACTTCTAAAAACTATTATACCAACTACAGGCATAAGAGCCGGGTTAAGATGTTGAGGTATAAAGAACCAGCAAATGAGCAAAAGCAAATTAAAGAGAGCGTATAAAAAGAAATATCTTTTAGCAGGTGGCATTTTTGAGTGAAAATAAAATGCTGCAATTACATTTGTTGGCCATGCCCATAATAAATTGTAATTATCTTTAGTCATCAAATGGTCTGTGCCAGTCCACATAAAAATGATGAGAATTCCCAGCAACCCTGTTATAAATAAAAGAAATCCATCGAACGCAATTAAAATTCTTTTTACGGAATTATTTTTTGAAAAGCTTAGAAAAATGATTATCAATAACAGGCAGGTGAAAATAAAAATCGGATCTGCTACATAATTTCTTTCTTTTGGCCGTGTATCAATATTTATAAGATTATTTTTTTCCTGGACCAGCCGTCGCCCCTCAATTGTAGCTGAATCAAAAGATAACATCAGGTAGTCCGGAAGAAACATGACTTCCCGTGGTTGCATTTTTACATCAAGACGCCTGCCTAATAAAACATCAATTCCGAGTTTGCTCCATTGTTTGTCATTATAATCCAGGTATTCATAAATAAGATCACGAAAGGTTGCGCTAGCATGAAGGATTTCCGGGAAATGAACCTGGTAGGCCGTAGCTTTTTCTATAAGATCGCGAAGGCGGGTGGTACAATTATCAAATGTAAAATCATATTTATAAAACCTGTTTTGTGGCATTAGGTTAGTCTGCAACAGAAGAAGCATATTATACTTTTCAGCACAGGTTAGATTCAAAACCTGCTCGGTGATTCCCCTATTTTCATATTGATAGGACAACAGAAATGAATCAAACTCATCTGTTGATATATAAAAAGTAAGTTTACCCCGTATAAATTTTGTATAAAACCCGGGCTCTTCAAAATTAAAAGTTCCATAATTATAAACAATATCGCTATGACTAACAGCATCGGTTACACGAATGGCGCTGTGCCCGAAAGTGCTGTATAAATCTTCGCCGGGTGTGCAGGTCAATAAACTGATCCGGAGATTACAGGAATCGGTTTGCGAAAACCCATTCGGAGAAAATAAAAATATACATACAATAAAAAGCAGGACGATTTTATTTTTTATAATCATTATGGGCAATTATTATCAGCAATCAAGTATCAGGTATACATTGTTCATTGTTAATTATCCATTACCAGCTACCTGCTGTAATTTGGCGCTTCTCTTGTAATCTCTATATCATGTGCATGGCTTTCACGCATTCCGGCATTGGTTATTTTAATAAATGTAGCGTTCTGTAGAGAAGATATATCCTTAGCACCACAGTATCCCATTCCGGCACGTAAGCCACCGGTAAACTGGTGAACTACTTCTGAAAGAAAACCTTTATAAGCCACACGCCCTTCTATACCTTCAGGTACAAATTTTTTGGATTGTTCTTCACCATCCTGGAAATAACGGTCGCTGCTGCCTTGTGCCATTGCACCTAATGAGCCCATTCCCCGATATTGCTTGAATTTTCTTCCTTCATAAATAATGGTTTCACCGGGGCTCTCTTCGGTTCCTGCAAAAACACCACCCATCATTACGCAACTGGCGCCTGCGGCTATAGCTTTTACCATATCGCCGGTGTAACGTATACCACCATCTGCAATAATGCCAATGTTTTTATTTTTTAAAGCTGACGCGACTTCCATGAGAGCCGAAATTTGTGGGACACCTGCGCCGGCCACGATTCTCGTAGTACAGATGGATCCTGGCCCAATCCCAACTTTTACAGCGTCTGCTCCTGCATCTGCCAATGCTTTTGCTCCCGTAGAAGTAGCAATGTTACCCGCAATTATGACAATATCCTTAAAATCTTTTTTTGCTTTTTTCAACGCATCAATTACAGGTTTGGTATGACCATGCGCACTATCAAGGCATATAACGTCAACGCCTACTTGCTGTAAGGCATATATCCTGTCACTGATGTTATTTGTAATTCCGACGCCGGCTCCTACAAGCAACCTGCCAAAAGAATCTTTAGCTGCGTTAGGATGATTGTGCACCTGCAATATATCCCGGTAAGTGATAAGCCCTTTTAAAACGCCGGATCTGCTAACTACAGGCAGCTTTTCAATTTTATATTTTCTTAAAATGGATTGCGCTTTTTTAAGATCGGTACCTTCGGGTGCGGTTATCAAATTTTCTTTGGTCATTAACTCACTAACTTTACGATGGTTATTATCTTCAAACCTAAGATCGCGGTTTGTTAGTATGCCTACGAGTTTACCATTATTGTCAACAATAGGTATCCCGCCAATCTTGTTTTCTTTCATGAGATGTAAAGCATCTCCGATAGTCGCGTCGACTAGTAGTGTTACTGGGTCAAAAATTAATCCGCTTTCGCTTCGTTTTACTTTACGTACCTGAGCAGCCTGCAGTTCGATGCTCATGTTTTTATGCAGGATCCCAAGCCCTCCTTCACGTGCTAATGCAATAGCCAAAAGTGCCTCTGTTACAGTATCCATAGCAGCACTTAGCATGGGAATGTTTAATGAAATTGATTTTGTGAGATTTGTTCTGGTGATTACCTCGCGAGGTAATACTTCGCTGTATGCCGGCATTAATAGCACGTCATCGTACGTTAATCCTTCTCCGAAAAATTTTTTTGAAACTGTAGTTGGGTTATTTAATGTAGCCATGTGCAAAGATAAGGGACAAGGGTAAATAGTTAAAAGTTAATTGGTTGATTAGTTAATGGATTCAGTGGCTTAATTTATATATTTTGCCCGGTAAAGAAATAACAACATTTTGCATTTCCAGCATAAGCAAAGCTGCAGCAACTTTGCTGCTATTGAGCTTGCTTTTAAAATAGAGTTCATCTATATGAACCTGCTCCTGGGTTTGCAGGATTTCAATAATTATTTTTTCATCAGCGGAAAGTTCAATAAATAATTCCTTTTGTTTTTTTGCTGATGGTTTTTGCAGTTGTGCCCAACCCATATTCTCCAGAAGATCTTTGGCTGAAGTAATAAGAGCAGCTTTATTATTTTTTATAAGATAATTACAGCCTTCGCTTTTGATATCATTTACCCTGCCGGGAAATGCAAACACATCTTTGTTATAACCATTGCCAAGCTCTGCAGTTATAAGCGAGCCCCCTTTAATGCCTGTTTCAATTACGACTACTGCATCACTGATTCCTGCGACGATACGGTTCCTTGTAGGAAAATTCTGGCGGTCGGGTTTTGTATTGCTTCTAAATTCGGTTAGCAGGCCACCCTGCACTGACATCTGTTTTGCGAGTGAAGCGTTCTGTGATGGATAGATCATATCAAGTCCATGGGCAAGTACTCCAATTGTTTTCAAATCATTTCTTAAAGAACTTTTATGAGCAATGCTATCAATTCCAAAAGCGAGCCCACTTACTATCAATATATTTTCTGCAGCAAGTTCTTCTATTAATTTTTCACAAATATTTTTTCCATACTCATTATTATTTCTTGTGCCAACTACCGCCACTATTTTAGAGGTATTTAAATCAGCATTCCCTTTGTAGTAAAGTATTGCCGGACTATCATAGCAATTCAATAATCTTTGAGGATAATTAGTATCGGTAATGAACAGCGGAGTTATTTTGTATTTTTCTATAAAAGCTATTTCCTTTTCTGCCTCATCAAAATCATGAAAATTTTTAATTGAGTTAGCTCTTACCGTTCCAATACCTTCCAATGCTTCCAAATGCTTTTTCGGAGCACTAAATATTGCTTCGGCATTCCCAAAATGATTGATTAAAGCCTTCGCATGTACATCACCAATATTTGGAATTAAGGTAAGCGCTACCTGGTATTGAAGTTCTTTTGACAAATTTTAAAATGTCAACAATAATATAAAAAAATCAATCTAT
>JBBSEV010000079.1:0-16822 GCA_038239385.1 Chitinophagales bacterium | reverse complement strand
ATCGCATACATATATCATGGAGTGTTTTCATGATTGCCGGCCTGGCATCAGTTTCAATTGCATTAATAACTATTAGCTTCCAGGCAATAAAAGCAGCGATAGCAAACCCGGTGAAGAGTTTAAGAACGGAATAGTTTTTTGGAATGCAGGTAATACAACTAAATAAACCATGATACAAAATTATATAAAGTTTGCAGCGAGAAACATTGCCCGCAATAAAGTTTATTCGGCAATTAATATTGCAGGGCTTGCTATCAGTCTCACTGCGTTTATTTTAATGGCTTTATATATTGAAAATGAATTAAGCTTTGATAAATTTAATAAGAATGCAAACAATATTTATAGAGTCGCGGATGATAAACAAACACCTGATGTTCTTTTAAGAAGTGCACAATCTGCCGCACCTGTTGCGCCTGCTTTACTCCGTGAGTTTCCTGAAATAAAAAAAGCTGTACGGCTGATACAAAGTGAATCACTTGTAAAATATAATGACAAGCTTTTTGAAGAGCGGAAGATATTTTTTGCAGATCAGGATATATTCAAGGTGTTTACTTTTAATATGCTTAAAGGCAATGCTGATAATGCTTTGAAGGAACCTAAAAGTATTGTTTTAACTGCCGCAGTTGCAATAAAATATTTTGGCAACGAAGATCCGTTAGGTAAAATTTTATCTGCAGATGGAAGCAACCTTAAAGTTACCGGCGTAATGGATAATGTTCCTGCTGATTCTCATTTACAGTTTGATTTTCTTGTTTCAATGTCAACCGCAGAACAAAAAGGATCGGGCTATGATTGGTTATTTACTAACTGGTATTCCAATAATTTTTATACTTATATTTTACTGCCGGATAATTATAATGTAAATAAATTAATGGCGCAGTTAGGTGATTTCGATAAACGTCACAAAGAACTAAATAGTACAACAGTACATCATTATGTTCTCGAAAAACTTACCAATATTTACCTGCATTCAAATCGTGATAACCAGGTGGGTAAAACAGGTAACCTTACTAATCTTTATATATTTTCAGCGGCTGCCTTTTTTATGCTTTTGATCGCCTGTATAAATTTTATTAACCTTTCTACCACAAGATCATCGGTAAGAGCAAAAGAAATTGCAGTAAAAAAGGTAGCCGGAGCAGCAAAGAATCAAATTATAAAGCAGTTTCTTTTAGAGTCATTTTTAATGACTGGTATTTCTGTGATTATTGCATTACTACTCGCTGTGGTTGTACTACCAACTTTCAATAACTTTTCAGGGAAGTCACTTTCGATTGACCTTTTTTCTCCATTGCATATAGTAGTATTACTATCATTACTTTTCGGTATTGGATTATTATCCGGCATTTATCCGGCATTTATTTTATCAGGTTATAAACCAGTAACAGCGCTTAAAGGAAAAGTAAGCGCTTCCATGTTGAGCATTGGTATAAGAAAAGGCCTGGTCGTTTTTCAGTTTGCAGTTTCAGTTATATTGATAGTTTGCAGCATAGTTGTTTACACGCAAATGAATTATTTGCAGCAGCATGACCTGGGGTTTAAGCCTTCTCAAACAATGGTGATAAACTTTGAAGGTGACGATCATATCAAGCAACGGATCAATTATATAAAGCAACAGCTATTGCAGATTTCGCGTGTTGAGCATATCACAGCCTCATCAAACGTTCCAGGAGATGGTACCGGAGACACATGGTCAATGGACTTTGCAAAAAAGAACGGAGACACCATACATACGGAATTGCCCATTTATTTAACCGATTATAATTACCTCAGTCAATATCATATTCCCATGATTGCAGGTCGTGCATTTTCTGAAAGATATGCTGAAGATACCGTTGGGTCCATGCTTATCAATGAAACCGCGGCACAAAAACTAGGTTTCAATTCTGCTGCTGATGCAATTGGGGTAATGGTTGGCATGTATCCAAATAATGGGAAGGTAACAGGCGTTTTTAAGGACTTTAATTTTCAATCATTGCAGAAGCGGGTGACGCCTTTGGCAATGCGAATGATGCCGTTTAAGTTCCGACTGCTTTCTTTAGAAATAAATACATCAAATATTAAACGTACAGTTGAAGCAATAGAAAACAACTGGAAAACATTAGTTCCTGAAAGGCCGCTTGAATACAGTTTTCTCAATGAGAGTTTCAACCGGCAGTATGAGAGTGAGATTAAGTTTGGGCAAGTGTTCTCCATCTTTACAACACTTGCCATAGTGATTGCCGGCCTTGGTTTATTCGGGCTTGCTTTATTTAGTGTTCAGCAACGTACAAAAGAAATAGGTATACGAAAAGTATTGGGTGCAGGTGTTGCTGGTATAACTGTAACCTTAAGTAAAGATTTTATAAAGCTTGTTACTATCGCTATAATAATTGCATCACCTATTGCATGGTATTTCATGAATACATGGTTACAGAATTTTGCTTATAGAATTAAAATTAGTTTGTGGGTGTTTTTAATTGCAGGCTTATTTGCATTGTTCATAGCATTGCTGACAATTATTTTTCAAACACTAAAAGCAGCCGTAGCAAATCCTGTAAAAAGTTTGAGAACAGAGTGAGAGTTAAAAATCATAAATCATAAACAGGAAGTGTAACTATAAAAAGTATTAATCGTAATTATAACCAGGCACTTAAAATCGGGTAAATCACTAAGAACAGAATAAAATTTAATCATGATAAAAAACTTATTACTTATTGCGATACGCAATTTTAAAAAAGATAAATGGTACAGCCTGCTGAATATACTGGGGCTTACTATTGGCATTACCTTCAGCCTGTTTTTAATTTTTTATGTGAGGGATGAATTGAATTATGACCGGTATAATAAAAAGGCCGGCCGCATATTCAGGATAGTTTCTTATATCCAGGAGAGGGACAAAAATATGAACATAGCCATAACACAGGCGCCTCTTGCTGCGACATTAAAAAAGGATTATCCAGAGGTTGAAGAATCTGCAAGGTTTCTGAGCAAGGAACGAACTTTATTTAAGCAGGGCAATAATAATTTTTATGAAACAAAAGTTTATTATGCTGACAGTACCGTCTTTAATATATTCACTTACAACTTTGTAGAAGGCAATGCTGCCCACGCTTTGAATGAACCAAACAGCATTGTAATTTCAAAATCCCTTTCCAAAAAATATTTTGGAAATAATACTCCTGCCGTTGGTAAAACACTTCGCACTGTTTATGATGTTTACAAAGTATCTGCCGTGATTGAAGACGTGCCGCAAAATTCGCACTTGCGATTTGATATGCTTATATCATGGTCAACATTACCAAAAAATTTTAATGGTGGTGAGAGCTGGGGCAATTTCAACAACTACACTTACGTGTTACTCAAGCCGGGAACCAGCACCAATGCATTTGATAAAAAACTCACACCAATGTATGCAAAATTTATGGCGCCAATTTTTGCACAATTTAATGTGAAGGTACATTATGGAGTTCAACCCATAACTGAGATTCACCTGCATTCAAACCTGGAGAAGGAGCCTGAGGAACTGGGAAGCATGTCATACATCTGGATATTTTCTGCAGTAGCATTTTTTATGATGCTGATTGCCTGCATAAATTATATGAACCTTACCACTGCAAGGTCAGCACGAAGGGCAAAAGAAATAGGTATACGCAAAGTAACAGGCTCTACAAAAAAACAATTGGTGCTACAGTTTTTAAGTGAATCTATACTTACCGCTTTTGTAGCAGTATTATTAAGTTTTCTCCTGGTGATTCTTTTATTATCTGTTTTCAATTCTTTATCAGGCAAGGCTTTTACTGTGCATACATTATTGCAGCCGTTTAATATCATTTTATTGCTTGCTATAGGTTTGTTTACAGGCTTAGTTGGCGGTAGCTATCCTGCATTTTATCTTTCATCATTTCAGCCAGTCAGCATATTGAAGGGAGCCCTTTCAAAAGCATCTGGCAATGTAAACCTGCGGCGTACGCTGGTTGTATTGCAGTTTTCTATTTCCATGATTATGCTCATTTGTACCTGGGTCGTGTATTCCCAACTTTCTTATTTACGAAAAAAAGACCTTGGCTTTGATAAAAATCAGGTAATGACTGTTACTGTAAACACGGGCGAAGATGAACGCGGCAAGATATATGCAATGGATAATGAATTCCGAAACCTGCAAGGTATAAAGACGGTTGGCACTGGAAATTCCTATCCCGGCAGTTCAAATATTAGCATGAATCTTTTTTCTGTAGAAACAAAAAACGGGTATGTGGATAAAGGAATTGAATGCTATGGAATAGACGAAAATTTTCTGCCTGCCTTGAATATAACTATAATGAAAGGACGAAATTTTTCAACGCCGTCAGATACACTTCACAGTATTGTGGTAAACGAAGCTTTGACGAAACACTTTGGATGGGGTGATGCAATTGGTAAACGCGTAAAACAAACGGGCGATACTTCCGGCAATTACTTCGAAGTAATAGGAGTTGTAAAAGATTTTCACCAGAAATCATTGTACAATCCTATTGAACCGCTGCTTTTCTTTTATGGGCCTAACGGTAATATAATACAGCTAAAAATGAATAGCGCCGATATTAATAAATCTATTGCAAGTGTGGCGGGTACCTGGAAAAAATACTTTCCGAACCTGCCATTTGAATATAAATTTTTGGATGAGGATTTTAACTCGCAATACGCTGCTGATCAAAAGCGCGGAAAGATCTTTGCTGCTTTTTCTATACTAACTATCCTCATTACCTGCCTTGGCCTGCTTGGCCTTACTGCATTTACTACACAACAAAAGCAAAAGGAAATAAGCATACGCAGAGTAATGGGCGCAAGCATAGCACAAATTGTAAACATGATAACCCGTAACTATCTGTGGCTGGCAGCTATCGCTGCAGTCATTGCATTTCCTGTGGCTTATTATTTTATGCATAACTGGCTCAATATATTTCCTTACAATGCCGGCTTATCAATAATTCCATTTATTGTATCTGCTTTTGTGATTGTGCTTAGCGCTGCATTAACTGCCATGTTCCATTCAGCAAAGGCGGCTTTAGCAAAACCGGCAAATAGTTTAAGAACAGAATAAACCCTTGTCCCTAAAGAAGTATAAAAAAAAATAGAATGCTTAAAAATTATTTTAAAACCGCGTTTAGAAACTTCTTGCGCAACAAAATTTTTTCTTTCATAAATGTGCTGGGATTATCTATTGGAATCAGTGCGTCATTGGTAATTTATTTGCTCGTAAATTATCATTTCACTTTTGATAAGTTTGAGAAAGACGGTGATCGTATTTATAGAGTTGTTTCCAGTTATTCTTTTACCGGGGAAGTGTATCGTAACTCAGGGATTACGATGCCCATGGGGCCAAGGGTAAAAAAAGAATTGACCGGGCTTGATGCAGTTGTGCCCTTTCGTACTGCCGATGAAGCAAAGGTTAGCATTCCAATGCAAGGGAAAGAGCCTACAATTTTTAAACATGAGAAGAATATTGTTTTTGCAGATGAAAATTTTCTGAACCTCATCGGTTACGAATGGATAGCAGGATCACCTAAAACATCTTTGCAAAAAACTTATCAAATAGTTTTATCTCAAAAGGTTGCCGATCTATATTTTCCAAAATTATCTGCCGGGCAAATAATAGGAAAACAAATAGATCTCAATGATACGGTACATTTTACCGTCACGGGTATTGTAAAAGATATAAAACAAAATACCGATTTTACTTTTACAACTTTTATTTCCAAAGCCACTCTTGAAAATACAAGCTTGAAGCCTGATGATTTCGATGAATGGAATAGCACAAATTCCGCATCGCAATTACTTGTAAAATTATCGCCGGGCACACCGGTTTCTAAAATTGAAAAAGGCATGTATGGCCTTTATGATAAGCATCGTCAAAAGAATCCGGACGATAACGGACAGCAAAAATTTATTTTACAGCCGTTAAATGATATACATTTTAGTTCAGAATATGGAGGCTACGATTTACCGCTTGCCAATAAGCCTACTTTATATGGACTGCTTGCAGTTGCGATCTTTTTATTGTTACTTGGTTGTATCAATTTTATCAATCTCACCACTGCTTATGCTTCGCAGAGAGCCAAAGAAATTGGCATCAGGAAAACATTAGGCAGTTCAAAAAAGCAATTAATAATCCAGTTCCTGAGTGAAACATTTTTGCTAACATTTATTGCTACCATACTTTCTGTTTTTTTAACTCCGTTAATTTTAAAAGCCTTCTCAGGCTTTATTCCTGAAGGATTGCATTTTAGTTTAATCACGCATCCCGGTATCATAATTTTTTTATTTGCATTAATGATAATAGTTACGGTGCTGTCAGGTTTTTATCCTGCAATAATACTATCAGGTTATAAGCCTGTATTGGTTCTAAAAAACCAGGCTTTTGCAAATACAGGTAAAACACGTAATGCATGGTTGCGAAAATCATTAACCGTTTCCCAATTTGTAATAGCTCAGGTTTTTATAATGGCAACGATACTTGTAAGCAAACAAATTACCTATTCATTAAGTAAGGATATGGGTTTTAAAAAAGATGCTATCGTTTACCTGAACACAAATTATTATGATACGGTGAAAAGCCATAAATATGTTTTCATGGATAAACTGAAATCTATACCGGGCATCTCAATGATCAGTTTAAGTAATAACCCTCCTTCATCTAACAACACCTGGAGCAACATGATTAAATATAAAGATGGCAAAAAGGAAATAGAAACGGACGTACAGCAAAAAGTTGCCGATACCAATTACATAAAATTGTACCACATTAATTTGATCGCCGGTGCAAACATTACTCAAAGTGACACAAGTAATCAGCTTCTAATTAATGAAACTTATTGTCACATCCTTGGCTTTCAGCAACCACAGCTGGCAGTCGGAAGATATCTTACATGGGATAATAATATACCTGTAATGATTACCGGAGTCGTTGCAGATTTTAACCAGCATTCCCTGCACGAGCCCATAAAACCTCTTGCTATAGCAAATGGAAACAATCGTTCGCGTACGATAAGCATTGCACTGCAGCCTCAAAATGCAGAAGGCACGGCCTGGAAATCGACTTTAGCAAAGATTCAAACAGCATGGAAACTGGTATTCCCGGATGAAGACTTCGATTACAAATTTTTTGATGAAGAGATTTCAAAATATTATGACGAAGAACAACATATTTCAAGCCTTCTCATGTGGGCGACCGGCCTTGCAGTTTTTATCAGTTGCCTTGGGTTGCTTGGCTTAGTTATCTACACAACTACGCAGCGTACAAAGGAAATCGGTGTAAGAAAAGTATTGGGTGCAACCATATCACAAATTGTACAAATAATATCAAAGGAATTTTTATTGCTTATTCTAATTGCATTTATTGTTGCTGTTCCGCTTGCATGGTATGGCATGAATAAGTGGTTGGAAAACTTCGCCTTTCGTACAGAAGTAAGCTGGTGGATTTTTGTACTTGGAATCTCAATAATGATAATTATTGCCTTATGCACACTGGCTTTTCAAACTATCAAAGCAGCTATGGCAAACCCGGTGAAAAGTTTGAGATCGGAATGATAATGAAGCAATGATTTTATTTCGGACTGGTAGTAACAGCACCGGCGCCGTTATTATTTTTTTCGTAGGTGTCGTACTGTTTTGAACTGCTACCTAATCTTGTTTCACTATAAATTGGTTTTTTTACGGGCGCAGTCTGTACTGGTTGCTGGGGCTTACTTTCCGGTGTAACATTCGCTGTGGGCTTAGTATTGTTTTCGCTAACAGTAGATGTAGATTGTGAGGGTGCGGCTGACGTTTTTAGTGATTGTGTTGGTGTTGATGATGGCGTTGGATTAGTGGACGTAATCGTACTATTACTCTTAGCAGTATCGGAAACTATCGCTGCCCTTGAATTTTGCTTAAGCTTATAAAAAGAATCCAGTTTAGGATGAGATGATTTTTCAGTTGTTTGAGAAAGAGCCGAAAATGATATTAAAACACCTGATATCATTAAAAGGATAATTTTATTTTTCATAAAAAACGTTTTATCTTCTTGCAGTAAGTCATAAATTATGCTTATGTAAATATCAAATAAATAAACTACAAAGTTACCGGAGATCTTAATGTAATCTTATCATTGTCGGGTTAAAAATTGCTAAATCTCTCCTAATTATAAATGATCGAATCCAATAAAGAATCCTTAAATCAAGGCAAGAATTTTTACCTGGTATTCTTTTCCAAAATTGAAACACGATTTTATGTTGGTTTTTATAAATATTCAATGGTTTATTAAAATAATTGATGATTTCTGTACCTGTTTTAAGCTTTGCTAACTGTACGTTTTATCTTCACAGGTGTTCATAATCGAACAGTCGCCATGAATCATTTATGAGTTGGAATATTGTGTATCAATGCAATATAGCATTGGTACGATGGTTGAAAACTGGCGTAGATAAAGAAATAACTTCCCGCAACAGTCTAAAAATAACCTCATGCTAAAGAATTATTTAAAAATCATTTCCAGGAATCTGTGGAGAAATAAATTATATACCGGCATTAATATCATGGGGCTGGGAATTGGTATTGCTGCAATAGTATGGGGGTTTCAAAATTACAGGTTCAGCTTCAGCTTTGATAACTTTCATAAGAATAGTGAGAATGTTTTCCGGGTACTTACCAAAGCACAGGGAAGCGATAATCTCAAGGGAATATGTCCCATGCCTTTGGCTATTGTTGCTAAAAATGATTTTTCAAATGTGAAAGAGGCGGTAAGGTGGAGTAGCCGAAGCCTTGATATTAAAGCAGATCAAAACGAAGCGTTTGCTTCACTGGCACATTTTACTGATCCTTCTTTTTTTAACGTATTTACTTTTCCTCTTGTAGCGGGCACTATAAACTTAAGTGACAGGTCAACAGTATTAATTACTGAAACTGCTGCAAAAAAATTTTACGGAAGTACAAATCCTATTGGTAAAACATTAATGTTCTATTCGGATGAGCCCTATAAAAAACCTTTGAAGGTTACAGGTGTTCTTAAAGATCCGCCAACAAACTCTTCCCTTCAATTTCAATTACTAACCAATTTTGATAACCAGCTAAAAGCTGACGGGTCAGTTTACCGGAACGATGACTGGAGTTTATTTTCCGACGCCGTTTTTTTAAAATTATCACAGCCATCGGATGCGGCAAGCCTCGATGCAGATTTTAAGAAATACCTCCCGATGCAACAAACTGCAAGAACAGATTTTAAAATTACTTCCTTTGCCATGGAGCCACTCTCGCATGTAGCCAACCATATAAGAGAACTTGAAAATAATGTATTAATGCAGCGGCCGGAAGATGCAGCGACTTACGGGCCACTTATTCTTGGGATATTGATTTTATTATCTGCTTGTTTAAATTTTGCAAACACATCGGTTGCTCAAAGTAACCGGCGTCTTAAAGAAATAGGTGTGCGAAAAGTTATGGGGAGTTCTTTGCGGCAGATAATGTTACAGCAGCTACTTGAATGCGCTTGTATTGTACTGCTGGCACTTGGATTATCAGCTATCATTAATAATTTCTGGCTACCTGCGTTTAATGCGATGTTTATTTATGTAGATGTCACTGCTAATTATTTTCATGATTACACGTTACTTACATTCGTTGGCGTCATATTATTAAGTGTAACATTGCTTGCGGGAGGGTATCCTGCTTTTTACATCAGCAGGTTCAATGCTTCAAATATTTTCAGGGGCTCAGTAAAATTTGGTGGTAACAATTTTTTCTCTCGTATCATGTTAGGGTTTCAAATTGTTATAACATTTATTACCGTTATAGCAGGAGTAGCTTTCTCACGCAATTCTGGATTTCAAAATGATTATGATTATGGCTATAACAAAGCAAATGTTATCAGCCTCAATGTACAGGATGAAACTGCGTATACACCTGTACGTAATGAACTCAATAAAATTCCGGGCATTGATCAAATGGCTGCTACAAATAATAATATTGGTTTTTCTTATGACAGAACTGCGATAGAAGTAAACGGTGAAAAAAAGCAGGTAATGTTTTTTGAAACGGGAGAAAACTATCTTAACGTTATGAATTTAAAATTGGTAGCAGGAAGAGATTTTAATAGATCCGGAACAGGTGATTATATGCATTCCCTGTTGATTAATGAAAAGCTTGCTTTTGAATTTGGATGGAAGCCTGCAGATGCCATCGGGAAACAGGTAAGAATAGATGATACCACTTATTACACTGTTACGGGTGTATTAAAAGATTTTATACAAAATACTCTTTTTGACCCTATCGAGCCGGTTGCAATGTCTCTTATACCACCAGAAAAATATTCTAAAATTATTATTCGTGCCGGGCAAGGTTCACTTACCGGTACCTATAATGAAGTAAAAAAAGTTTGGTCCGCATTATATCCTATGAAGCCTTTCAGGGCGTATTACCAGGATGAAATTGCAGCTCAGGGAATTTCCGTAAATAAAAGCATAGCCACCATTTTTTTATGGTTTGCATTAATATCAATATTTATTGCCGCTACCGGGATGTTTGCCCTCGTATCATTATCTGTATTAAAGAAAAGAAGGGAAATAGCTATACGAAAAGTAGTGGGTGCTGATGGAGTGCATATTTTAAAAGTTATATTAAAAGGATATAGCTGGATATTTATTCTTGCTTCTCTTATCGGTTGTTATGTTGGCTATATGCTTTCAAAACTTTTGATGGATATGATATTCAGGATAAACGCCGGGGTGAGTACGGCATCAATAATATTCTCCTTTGTATTCGTACTGATTATTGGTTCTGCAACCATTGGTACAAAAGTATGGCAGGCATTGCAAAAGAAACCTACAGATGTGCTAAAGGCAAATTGATATTATAGGATATTCGAAAAATGAAAAACTATTTAATTGATTTATAAATTAAAATTTTAAACCAAAAACAAAATGAAAAAGTATTTTTTTTTCTTAAGTATGGCTTTAAGTTTTCTTGCGGTAAACGCACAAAACAAATCAGAAAAAGCATATTTAACCAAATCATTTTCCGGTGAATCAATAAACCATGTAGTATCTGAAACATCAGGGGGTAATATAACCGTTACTGCAGCAGGCGCATCAGAATCCCGTGTTGAGGTATTTGTAAACCCAAATAATAACTGGCAAAAATCTCTTTCTGATGATGAAATAAAAAGAAGGATAGATGAAGATTATGATTTAAATGTTTCAATTGATAATAATAAACTAACAGCTACGGCTAAGCCAAAACACAGGATCACTGACTGGAAAAGATCACTGAGCTTCTCTTTTAAAATATATGTTCCTAAAACAGCGCAAACCGACCTGTTGACAAGTGGTGGAAATATAGAACTGACAGGCCTTGCAGGAAAAAAAGATTTTACGACAAGTGGGGGAAATTTAGTGCTAAATGATATAGAAGGCAAAACTAAGGGAACGACTTCAGGTGGTAATATTTATCTGAGAAATTCCAAAGATGATGTTGATCTTACAACCAGTGGCGGAAACATTGATGCAGAAAACTCTTCCGGAAACATCAGCATATCTACCTCAGGCGGATCTATAAGAATTGATAATCTGAAAGGTACTATTAAGGTTGGAACGAGTGGCGGAAACATAAGAGGTAACGGTGTTGATGGGGACTTATCTGCCAGCACCAGCGGCGGAAATATATCTCTCCAGTCGCTTAACTGTTCTCTCAACACTTCAACGAGTGGGGGAAATATTGATGTGTCAATGAACAGTATCGGAAAATTTGTTTCTATACATAATTCTGCAGGTAGAGTTAATTTACAGATTCCTAAAAATGCGGCAGTTGATTTGAAATTAAGTGCCATGAAAATATCCACCGGCACTATGGAAAATTTTAAGGGAAATTCAAGCAAAGACGAAGTGGATGGCGCCCTGAATGGAGGGGGAATACCTGTAACAGTTGATGCAGGAAGTGGAAAAATAAATTTAGAGTTTAACTAATAAAAATGCTGATGCATGTTTAAGAATTATTTCAAAACAGCTCTTCGTAATCTCAGGAAGAATAAATTGTATGCTGCCATAAATATTTTCGGATTAACGATTGGTCTCGCAGCATGCCTGTTGATAGGTATTTATATAAGTCATGAATTGAGCTATGATAAATTTAACGTAAATGCCAGTCGTATTGTACGTGCTACAATGGAGTACGGCAAGGCAGGGACTGTAAATACTACTGCCACCACCGGTACCAAAGTTGGGCCGCAGTTTAAACGGATCTTTCCTTTAGTGGATGAATATGTGCGCACGTTTATAAGTCATAATGTTATAAAAAGCGGCGATAAAATTTTTGATGAGGCACGCATACTTTATGCCGATAATGCTTTCTTCAAAATATTTTCTTTTAAATTAATTGCAGGTAATGGCTCAACAGCATTGGATGCTCCTGATAAGATTGTGATCACCCAATCAATGGCTAAAAAATACTTTGATATTGATGGAGGCAATTATGAAAATGCAATTAATAAAACACTTACGAGCGGCGGAAAGGACTTAAGGGTGTCAGCCGTGTGTGAAGATGTGCCTCAGAATTCTCAAATAAAATTTGATTTTGTAACACAATTTCTAAATCTTGGAAATGGTGTTAAAGAAGAAACGTGGTGGACCGCTAATTGGATCACATATTTTCTGTTGCATAACAAAAACAATATTACACAATTTCAGAAAGAGGTGAGCGGGTATATGAAATCCCCATCAGTAAGAAAAGATGCCGGCATTGAAGGAAATGCCTATCTCACCTATCACCTTGAGTCGCTTACTAAAGTGCATTTGTATTCTTCGCTTGCAGGTTTTGAACCCAACGGGAGCATTACATACATCTACATTGTTGCTTTGATTGCTTTGCTGATATTAATTATAGCCTGTGCTAATTATACGAATCTTTCTACTGCGCAATCAGCCGGCCGCACCGGGGAAATTGGTATGCGTAAAGTAATGGGCGCTTCGAGGAATAATGTGTTTGCACAATTCATCGGCGAGTCTTTAGTGATTACTTTTATTTCTGCAGCGCTTGCAATGTTACTGGCTGTTTTATTAGTGCCATACTTTAATATTGTTACTGGAAAACATTTCGCAGCGAATGCATTATTGCAAGTGAAACCTCTCATTGCATTGATCTTATTTTCTGTAATGGTAAGTTTTTTTGCGGGAATATATCCTGCATTGGTTTTATCCAATATGCAGGTGATGGGGGTACTGAAAAAAGGTTTCTCATTTACAGGAGGTAATAACATCCTTCGCAAAAGCCTTATAGTAGCCCAGTTCGGCATTTCAGTATTTCTCATAATTTATACAGTTATTATTTTGCAGCAGATGAATTATATGCAAACAAAAAGCCTGGGATATGATAAAGAGCATCTGGTAGTGCTTCCAATAGGAGGAAACATGTTAAATAATTTTCAAAATTTAAAAGATGCATTTGCACAGATTCCCGGTGTGGAAGGCGTCACGGCTTCTTATGAAACTCCCGAATTTGTAGGATGGGGGGATGGTATTACTGCCATTGATGAAAAGGGTAAGCATGAAATATCGTTAAATGCAATGCCGGTTGACCTTGATTTTACTAAGACCTTGAAGATGCAGATAGTTGCCGGGCGTGATTTTCAAAAATCAGATTTTGCCAGTATGGATACTGCAAACAACTATGCGAATTTTAAGCAGCCCTATATTATTAATGAGACACTTGCAAAAAAAATAGGATGGACTCCAGAACAATCTATTGGTCGCACAATTAAAAAAAGTACCACCGGCCCGGTTGTGGGGGTAATAAAAGATTTTAATTTCAGCAGCTTGCATGATCCTATTGGCCCTTTATTAATCTTTCTTGGCCGTGATTATTCTCGCACATTTATATTGCGCATAGGCGGTACCGATATGAAAGCTACACTTAGCCGGCTGGAAAGAATATGGAAGCAACGTGTACCCGACTGGCCTTTTAATTATCATTTTCTTGACCAGGATTATAGCAAACTTTATGAGGCAGAACAACGCTCTTCGGCATTATTTAGCATAGTATCAGGGCTAGCTATTATTCTTGCATGCCTTGGACTTTTTGGCCTCGCAGCTTTTACAACAGTACAGCGCACAAAAGAAATTGGTATAAGAAGAGTGTTGGGAGCAAATATAAGCAGCATCACAATTCTCATAGCAAAAAACTTCTTGCAGCTTATAAGTATTGCAATCATAATTGCGGTTCCTCTTGCCTGGTGGGCAGGCAACAGGTGGCTGCAGGATTTTGCGTTTCGCATTCCTGTACATATTTATGTTTTTGCAATTGTTGCTTTTGTAACAATTTTAATTGCATTATGCACTGTTGGCTATCATTCTATAAAGGCAGCATTAATGAACCCTGTGAAGAGTTTGAGAACAGAGTAACAAATTAATTAAAAATTTAAAATTGAATATTCAAAAGACAAAAACTAAATAGGCCGTACTTCATACTTTATCCTAACTCCCTGATATTAAAAACTAATGTTATGCTAAAAAATTATTTTAAAACTGCCTTCCGAAATCTCTGGCGCAACAGGCAATTCACATTTATAAATGTTGCAGGGCTTGCCTTAGGTATCGGGGTGTTTCTTTTTATAATTCAATATGTAGCTTTTGAATGGAGCGCCAATCGCTTTAACAAAAATTATAACCAGTTATACCGTGTAAGTGTGAAGTATAAAGAAGGCAATACAGATTATAATTTGCCGCCGGGTTTTGCGCCGGTTATAAAACAAAAATTTCCTGTTATTGAAAATTATACCCGCATAGCAGATAATATTGGTAATGGTGTAATAACTTATGGAGATAACAATGCTGCGGGCAATAAAGTAATGCGTGCAAATAATATCAAGTATGTAGATGGCAGTTTTTTATCCGTGTTTTCACTTCCTTTATTATCAGGAACGCCCTCACTTGATGAACCTAAAACACTTGCGCTTTCAGAAACGATGAGCCAAAAATTATTCGGTTCAAACATTGCAGTTGGCAAAACAGTTACAATTAGTAATCAGTTTGGCAACACGCTTTATACAGTGAATGCAATATATCGCTTACCCCAATCATCTGATATAAAACCAGATGTTTTGCTTTCGATAAAAACACTGGAAACTGCTGCCAACCGTGGTGGTAATGATTGGGCAGACCCTAACACAACAGATAATGGTTTTACAAGCATTTACCTGCAATTGCGTAAAGATGCAAATGCTGTTTCACTTGCTAACAGTATTACAAAATTTGTGCGTTCCATAAATCCTGCATCAAAAACTGATGTGGTGTATCTGCAGCCTTTTAGCGAGTTGCATCTTGCACCTTCATTTAATTATCCTTACCAAACCTATGGTAATGTTTTGCTGGTTTTTGTATTTACCTGTATTGCAGTGCTGATAATTTTTATTGCATGGCTCAACTATATTAACCTTTCAACTGCGCAGGCTTTAAACCGTGCAAAAGAAGTTGGTGTAAGAAAGGTATTGGGTGCAAGCCGTAGCCAGCTTATGTTTCAGTATTTAACTGAAACTTTATTACTTACCCTTGCAAGCGCAGCCATTGCCGTGTTGCTGGTGAATATTTTTCAAAATGCGTTCAATCAGTTTACAGGTGAGCAGCTTTCATTGTCTGTTTTAAACAACGGTTTGTTTTGGATGGCAGGCGTTGCAATGATTATTATTGGTTCATTTTTATCAGGCAGTTATGTAGCGTTTCTATTAACATCGTTCAAGCCAATAAATACCATTCGAAGTAAAGGTGAAGTAATAATAAAAGGTTTATCTGTGCGTAAAGCGCTTGTTGTTTTTCAATTCACCGCATCTATTGTATTCATTATTGCAACCGTTATTTTATATAGGCAACTTGATTTTATGAAGCATGAAAATCTTGGAATGAATTTAAACCAGTTACTTGTAATTCAGGGTCCGACTGTTTCAAGCGAAGACCAGGCTGCAAAAAATGTTTCATTTAAAAACAGTCTTGGCGAATTGCCATTTGTAACAAAGTACGCAGCCAGCAATAATGTGCCGGGCATTGGTTATAATTTTTTTGCTAATGGTATTGGAAGATTAAATGCAACGGAAGCTGATAAAAAGAAATCTTATGGAATGTTTATATGCGATCAAAACTTTTTTGATACCTATGGAATAAGCTTTGCGCAGGGAAATACATTTAGTGTGACTGATGCAGAACGAAGCTGGAACAACGTAAAGAAAGTGATCGTTAATGAAAAGGCAGCGCAACAACTTGGCTTTGATACTAAAAAGAATTTAATAGGCGAAAAAATAAATTGGGGAGATGATTACGAGATAATAGGTGTGGTAAAAGATTACCATCATCTTTCATTGCGGGAAGCGATAAGCCCAACTATTTATCTTGGTTCTGTTGGTTATTCTTTTTTTACTGTTCAAACGGATTCAAAAAACCTGCAGTCAAAAATGGCAACTATAAAAAATTTATACAACAAAACTTTTCCGGGCAATCCTTTTGAATATTTTTTTGCTGATGATAAATTTGCTGAACAATACAATGAAGACCAGCAATTAGGCAAAGTATTTATTGCCGCCGCATTTATTGCCGTACTGATTGCATGTTTAGGTTTATTTGGATTAGCCGCATTCTCTGCAAAGCAGCGCATAAAAGAAATTGGTATAAGAAAAGTATTAGGCGCAACTGTTGCCGGCATTATAACGCTTTTATCGAAAGATTTTTTAAAGCTTGTAATTATCTCTATAATTATTGCTTCACCTATTGCATGGTGGGCTATGAATAAATGGTTGCAGGATTTTGCTTACAAAACAAACATCAACTGGTGGATATTCGTTGTTTCAGGATCT
>JBBSEV010000078.1:0-17075 GCA_038239385.1 Chitinophagales bacterium | reverse complement strand
CAATGCCCGCAACAGTTGGAAAGTTGCAGGTTCCTTATGTATGTATGCACATGAAAGGAGTTCCTGAAACTATGCAGGATGAGGCTGTATACGAGGACATAACAAAAGAAGTTTTAGATTTTTTTATTCAAAAAATAGCTCAACTCCGGCAAGCCGGTATTAAAGATATTATCATTGACCCCGGATTTGGATTCGCAAAAACTATTACGCAGAATTTTACTTTATTAAAAAACTTATCTCTGTTTAAGATGCTTCAAATGCCAATAATGGCAGGCCTTTCACGTAAATCAACTATTTATAAAACACTTAATATTCCTGTAGAAGATTCACTAAACGGAACTACTGTGTTGCACACAATAGCCCTGCAAAATGGAGCCAATATTTTAAGAGTGCATGATGTAAAAGAAGCAAAGGAAGCAGTTAAATTATTTCAGGCTTACACTAAAGCATAAACGCCCCCGATTAACCTGGGGCGTTTGAAAATATTATTTATATATTATTTATTTTGCCCTTGTGGCTGTCCTTGCCCCTGTGGCTGTTGCTGTTGTTGCATCTGTTGCAATTGTTGCATCATCTTTTGTTGTTCTTCCATTTTTTTCTGATATGCTTCAGCGGGCATCACATCAATTACTGCAACTTCAAACATCAATGGAGTATTTGCCGGAATATCGGCACCTGCTCCCCTTGATCCATAAGCCAGGCGTGAAGGAATAAATAAACGTCCCTTTCCCCCCTTCTTAAAATAAACAAGCCCGTCAGGCCAGCCTTCAATTGCGCCACGTTCACCTACCATAAAAGTAAAGGGCTTTACAGATTTGCCCGAAGCATCATAACTCTGATCGAAAATTTTTCCTGCAAGTGTCATTCCTTTATAATCCACTGTGATTGCTTTACCAACTTCTACCTGTTCACCAGTCCCAGGGTTTTGAATTTCTACATAAGTTCCTTTTGCAGTTTTTGTTGCAGAAATCTTATTTTTTGCCAGGTAATCACTAAGAATTTTATCGTCTATGCCTTGTTGTTTAATCATTGAAATGGAATCCAGTCTTTTTAGGCGTTCCATGGTTTCTCTTTTCATTGCATCTGCCTGGGCCGGGTCTGTAACTACATCGAGAATTTTAAACCTGTAGCCAAGATATTGCCCCTTTTTTGCAAAAGGAGGAACCTGGCTCATCTTCATGATAGAATCAACCATTATTCTGGTAATGATGCTGTCACCTTTTTTAGCAGCCTTAAATATTGCAATGTATTCCGGAGGTAACTTGGTTGAATCTATTTCCATTAACTGGGGAACTGAATCGTATGGTGTCGACATTAAAGAATCGTTATAGTAACTAAATGCCGTGAATTTGATAGTATTGCCATACTTAATTTCCTGGCCACCGCTTCCGTCTAATATTTTGTATTCGAGGCCATTCTTAGATTTTACAAATTTTCGTTCATTACATCCTGCAGCCAGGAATAAAACTGTTGCTGCTGCCAGGAAAATTGATTTGTTCATGTTTATTTTTTTTAAAATTGATAACTCTTTAATTGTTCTTTGTTTTCTTTAATGGCTTCTTTAAATTGTCGAACTACCTCTTCCAGTGGTTCAGAATTTTTACCGCCGGCTGCATTAAAATGCCCTCCTCCGTTAAAATATTTTCTTGCAAATGTATTAACATCAAAACCACCCTTACTTCGAAAGGAACTTTTACGTTCATCTCCCCGATCAATAATTACTGCTGCGAGCTTAATTCCTTTTATGCTTAATGGAAAATTTACGAGTCCTTCAGTATCGCCGGTTTTTACATTGTATTTAATAAGATCTAGTTGAGGAATGGTTATAAGTGCAGTGTTATATTCATAAAAAACTTCCATCCTGTTCAATAAAATATTTCCAAAAAAACGGAACCGGCCTTCAAGGAAATTATCAAAAAGATTTTCATGCACCTGGCTGTGCTCAAGTCCCCTGTCTTTAAGATCGGCTATCATCCTGTGCACACTTGATGAGGTAGAGGTAAATCTGAAAGATCCTGTATCAGTCATCACACCTGCATAAAGGCACTCTCCCACCTGGGCGTTTATATTGTCAGCATAGCCGCTTTCAATTATAAAATCATAAACCATTTCTGCAGTGGAACTTTTTGAAGAATCACTTATTCCGAAATCAAAAGCCTCAACCTGTGGTTGCTGATGGTGATCTATTAAAATTTTTTTATTAGGAAGGCTTTCAAGTATAGGTTCCATTTTTTTTGCCCTGTCCAGCCTATTGAAGTCTAGGCAGAAAACCCAGGCAGCTTCCTGCAAAGCAGCATTTGCTTTGTCGGTTTGTATCTCATAATCAAGAACTTTTTTAGCTCCGGGCATCCAGTTTAAAAACCCCGCCCAATTGGTTGGGGATATTACTGTAACTGTGTGCCCAAATTGTACCAGGAAATGGTAAAGGCCCAAACCTGAACCCATTGCATCCGCATCAGGCTTTTGATGAAAGGTAATTATGATATTCTTAGGCTGCTTGATTAATGGATATATTTCGCTTATAGCTTTCATAAAATGGGTGCAAAAGTAGATTTAAATAGTCAATGTGCCAATAAGCTAATTTGCTAAAGTGATACTAAATTATGAGCTATTTTAAAAAAAAGTACATGGCTATAAGTCGTCCATAATCGATATACGATTTATATAGCAACTAAATTAGAGAGATGCATCGGATAATTATATGCAGTTATTTTTCTTATAATTTGAATCCGTCTTTCTTTATATAACTGTTTGTTATTTTTTAATCCATGTGTTATTATCAAAATTGGAATCGGGAAAAATGTGCTCAGGATCTATAGTTACGCTTTTAAGGCTTTCCGTTGAATTCAATTTCACAATCCATTTTGATCCATTTTGCCAAACTTCTACCGGAAGTTTTAAGGAACCGGTTTTACCAGTTTCAGTTTCATAGCTCAGGTAAACCGGCATTGCCATCCTGTCAAGATTTTCAATAGTTATCAGCGCACCCTTCGTTGAATCGTTATTTACATATTTAACCTCGGATATAGCCTGGTCCAGCTTATAATTTTCAATAAACATTCCTTTCCAGAACCAGCCAAGATCTTCGCCGGATGCATTCTCCATTGTTCTGAAAAAATCCCATGGAGTAGGATGTTTGTAAGCCCATTTTTTTATATAAGTCTGAAAGGAATAATCAAATCTTTCAGGACCCAGAATCTCATCCCGGAGTATAGTAAGCGCATAGCCTGGTTTACTATAAAGTGCCAGACCTATATTTAATTCCTTGAGTGCATCAGGCTCACTCATCACGGTTTCGGTATTGTTGCTAAACATATATTTATAGTAGGCACTTTTATTTTGAGGTTTTGATTTATACTCACCATTATTAAAATCCAGCGATGCCAGTGAGTTAATAAACGTATTAAAACCCTCATCCATCCATCCATATTTTCTTTCATTGCTGCCAACTATCATCGGGAACCACGTATGCCCAAATTCATGGTCTGTAACTCCAAACAGTCCGCCCAGCCTTGCTTTATAACCACAAAAAACAATAGAAGGATATTCCATGCCCCCTACATTACTGGCCACATTTGTTGCAGTATTGTAAGGATATTCATACCATCTTTTAGAATAATTTTCTATACTCCCTTTTGTATATTCAGTTGATCTTCCCCATGCACTGTCACCTGCTGATTCCACCGGGTACACGCTCATTGCCAATGCCTTTCTTCCTGATGGAAAATTCATTCTGGCAGCGTCCCATATAAATGATTTGCTGGAAGCCCAGGATACATCTCTTGCATTATTTATTTTAAAATGCCAGGTAAGTTTTCCCTTTTGCGGGCGTGAAGTAGCCTCATTTATTTCCGATGCACTTCTTATCATTACTGTCTTATCACTTTGTTTTGCATAATTGTATCTTGTAAGCTGTTCAGAAGTTAATACATCCTGTGGGTTTAGCAGTTCGCCGGATCCTGCTACAATGTGATTTGCAGGTGCGGTAATTGTATAATCATAATCACCATAATCCAAATAAAATTCACCGGCTCCCAGGTAGGGCAAGGTATTCCATCCCTCTATATCATCATATACGCACATGCGGGGATACCATTGTGCTATTGCATAAATTTTTCCATTTTTCGTATCAAGTATACCTGTCCTATCCGATCCATAGGTGGGAATTAGGTAAGAATAATTAATCTGAAATTGAATTGAACCGCCATTGGGGGCTAGCGGAAAAGCAAGGCGAAGTTGCATGCGGGTATCTGAAACAACATTTGTAAGGTTTGTTTCTCCTTGCTTGCCTTTTGCACCAGATAGAAGCTTTACTGATTGAATTTTATAGCCACCATCAAACTTCGAATTCACATCACCATACCGGCTCCGCCTTGTAGCAGGGGTCTTTGCCTGCCCACGTGAGTTAAGATTATAAAGGTTTTGATCGAGGTACAGCCATACGTATGAAAGTGGATGTGGGCTATTGTTAGTATAGGTAATGGTAACGCTTCCGGTAATCTCATCTTTCACATCATCTAATGAAGCAGCTATTTTGTAACTGGCCTTATTAGCCCAGTATTTAGGACCAGGTTGCCCATCGGCAGACCTATATTCATTAACGGACGAAGGATAAAAGTTAGGTGTAAAAAGCTCATGTGGATTATAGGCTGAAGTATCGGTTTGAGCAGTAGCCGAAGCAAAAATTAAAATTAGTAAACCAGATAAAAGCTTTTTCGTAGGCATGTTTCAATAAATTGTGTAGATGATAGAAGGTGTTTTTAATAATTTATAATTCGGGAGAGATCAATTCCGGTTTTTTAATTTTTAATTCCATTTTTTTAATAGCTCACGTCCTTCAGTTTTGATGGTTGCGTCATCCTGCGTTTGTTCCGGCAGCGAAATCATAAAGGCAAGGTTTTGTTTGGCAATCGAAGCTTCATTCTTTTTTTTATAAGCTTTTGCAAGAGTAAGATAGTTTAAAACAAAACCTGGATTTATAGATTTTGATTTTTCAAAACAAGCAATGGCATCACCAATTCCGGCTTTAGGAAGTGCGCCAAAAAAGATTTTTACGGCCATACGTTCAAAGTAATTCAATGAACTAACTTCATAATACCATTTGCCGAGAACATACCATGCCTTGTAGTTGTTAGGATTATATTTTATGGAAAGATCAGCATAATTTTTAACGTCTTTTACCGCCATTATTTTTTCTTTGCCACCTTTAATTATCGCTTCTCTACCCATCACTAAAGCCATGACGAAGTTGCACTCAGAATTAAAAGGCTCCAGTTTCAAAGCAGTTTGGGCATATATTCTGGCAGCACTGAAATAGTCAGCCTGCTTTATTTTATTATTTGTTAGCCTTGCACCAATCCTGCTGCAAAGCTCACTCGCTTTACAAATTGCATAAATATTACCGGGTTGAATTTTTAGAGCTTCCTTATATTTTAGAATTGCTTGTTCATCATTCATTGCAGCTTCATATTGCCCTGCCTGGCTAATATAGGAATTTATATCCTGTGCCGGTAAAAGATGAGAAACGAGAAGAAATGAAACAGCAATAATTATTTTCACAATATTATTTGAATAAGCTTTTTTTATAAGGTACTGAAATCAGTATTCCTTATGATACCTTACAACTATAGAGCCCTCTATGCCTTCGATCGGAGGATGCATTTTTTGTATTGAAATATTTATTGACTTTAACTGCGGAAAGCGTTCATGGATTTCATTTCCGATTTCCATCAAAATAGTTTCAAGAAGAGGGGTAGGTAACTCCATTCTCTCTTTAATGATCCTGTAAATTTCTACATAATTAATTGTTTCGTGGATTGATTTAATCACATGAGTATTTTCATGAAATTCTACAGAAGTATCAACTACATAATCATTTCCGAGAATTTTTTCTTCTTCATGAATACCATGAAAGGAATTGAACTTTAATTGGTGTAATTGAACTTTGATCATATTTTTTGAAAGACCTTAAGACAGAAGCACTAAAAAGGTTTTTCATCTTCACTTATAGGAATCATAAATTTATCTGAAGGCACAGGATGTTCAAGTATACTTAAATATCTTTCAGCATCTAGCGCAGCCATACAACCTGTTCCGGCAGCTGTTACAGCCTGTCGGTAAATTTTATCCTGCAGGTCACCGGCGGCAAATACACCTTCTATATTAGTTTTTGTAGAACCGGGTATTATTTTTATATATCCACTTTCATCCATATCAAGCCAGCCTTTAAAAATATCAGAATTTGGTTTATGGCCAATCGCAACAAAATAGGCATTTACCGGAATGACTTCTTTATTTCCCGTTTTATTGTTTTTTATGCTTACAGAATCTACTTTTTCATCGCCTAATATTTCATCAACTTCCGTATCCCAATAAACTTTAATGTTGGCAGTACCTAAAACTCTTTGCTGCATTATTTTACTGGCACGCATTTCAGATCTTCTTACAAACATGTGAACAAAATTACAGATTTTACTGAGGTACAATGCTTCTTCAGCCGCGGTATCCCCCGCACCGACAATACAAACATCTTTTCCTTTAAAGAAAAAACCGTCACATACTGCACAGGCACTTACACCATGTCCGTTAAGGCGTTGTTCGCTTTCAATACCGAGCCACTTAGCGCTGGCTCCTGTGGCAAGTATGATAGTATCCGCTTCTATCCATACTTCTTCATCTACCTGTACTTTCAGAGGACAGGCAGAAAAATCAACTTCAGTAGCCAAACCATATCTTATATCAGTACCCATTCTTCTGGCCTGGTTTTCAAAATCTACCATCATATCCGGGCCTTGTATTCCATTTGCATATCCCGGGTAATTTTCTACTTCTGTAGTGATAGTTAGTTGGCCACCAGGTTGGATGCCCTGGTACAATACAGGTTTAAGATTCGCCCGTGCTGCATAGATTGCGGCTGTATATCCTGCAGGCCCTGAGCCGATGATAAGGCATTGCACATGTTCATTTTTTGTCTCCATAACTTTAATATTTTCAAATGTAGTGAATTTGAAGATTTAAAAAACCCTATTGGTTGTATAGAAAACCTAAAATATTATTTGGGGATAATAAGTGTTTTATAAGTAGAAGCATATCCGCAAAATGCGCCTAATGCCCCATTATTTATATTTCCCAAAACGGTATTAGGTGAAGCAAAAGGATTTCCAATACTCTGATAGGCAAACTCCATGCTAAGCCAGAAATGATAAGTTGATCTATCAATATTACTAAGCTTTAATGTAACAGTGTCTCCATGATGAAAGAAATTATCATCAAAACCGACAGGATCATTGCGGTCAATACCCGGATCAAGTCTTAAATCATACGTGGTGCCATCAATAAGCTGATCATCAAAAACTGATTGTATACCTGGTAAATACCGGCCATCATTTTGCTTTGTAAAATATCTGATATAATTACCCAATCCCGGAGGATCCGTAGCTCTTACAAAAACAATCACTTTAGAAGAGTCGGTAGTAAATGGTGCTGGCTTCCACCAAAGTGAATCAATTTTTTTAGATATAGATGGAATTGTGGTTGTACCGTCATACTCTTTTCCATTAGAAATTACTTTTAAATCATATTTTGTATTTATTTGACCAATAAAAGCCGAGGGCAAATTAGCAGTGTCTATAGAATAATAATAGATACGGTTACCGCCAACTGAATCAATAAAATATTCTTTTAACTGCTGGGTCACATTTCCTGTTGATATGAACACATCGGCATCGTGTATAAAAATACCAGCTAAAAGAGCAGGAGATATTTTACTGAAATAATCGAAACTATTAGATAAAACTACTATTGGCGACTTGCCATCTTCAATTGTTGCATCAATAACAACTAAGTTAGGTGCTTCTTTCAGGGTAAAATTTATATTTTTTTCGCAAGATGAAAGCAACAAGGCACAGAAAAGGAATACGTAAGTTTTCATATAGAAAGCAAAATTAAATAATTCGAATTACGAATCTTATATTTGAAGAAGGCGTTCATAAATTAGTTCGGAAATTATTAAAAAAGAAAAAGGCTGCCCAATTAGACAGCCTTGAAATTTCAATTAAAACTTTTTAGCCTAAATACGCTTTAAGGGCGCTGCTATATCTTGCTTTTTGAAGACGCTTGATAGCTCTTTCTTTAATTTGGCGGATGCGTTCTTTTGTAAGATCATATTTCTGGCCGATTTGCTCAATGGTAACTCCGTTCTCTCCGTCAAGCCCAAAATAAGCATTTACAATTTCTGCTTCACGTGGGCTTAATGATTTCAATACACGGCGAATTTCATTCTTTAACGAGTCATGCATTACATCCTCATCAGTTTCACCAGGGCCTTTTAAAAGATCGCCCATGGCAACATCTTCAGCTTCGTGCACTGGTGCATCGAGCGAAGTATGACGGGTATTGCTTTGGAAAATGTTGTTGATCTCTGTTTCGCTCATTTCCAGAATTTCAGAAAGCTCTTCAGTAGAAGGTTCTCTTTCATGTTCCTGTTCAAAAGCCATATAGGCTTTATTAGCTTTATTATACGTGCCAATTTTGTTTTGTGGCAAGCGGACTAATCTGCCCTGCTCTGCCAACGCCTGTAAAATGGACTGGCGAATCCACCAAACAGCATAAGAAATAAATTTGAAACCTTTGGTTTCATCAAAGCGTTGTGCCGCTTTTATTAAGCCGAGGTTACCCTCGTTAATAAGATCACTTAATGATAATCCCTGGTGCTGATACTGTTTTGCAACTGAAACTACGAAACGTAGATTGGCTGTTGTGAGACGCTCTAAAGCTCTCTGGTCGCCCATTTTAATTTTCTGTGCTAAAATAGTCTCCTCTTCAGGGGTGATCATTCCGATCTTGGAAATCTCCTGCAGATATTTCTCAACCGCTTGTGAATCCCGGTTGGTAATCTGCGTAGCAATTTTAAGTTGCCTCATGTGTGTTTATAATTAATGATTAGTATGCGATTGTAAGACATAAAAAAAGGGGAAAATGTTGCAAAAGATGTGTTAATCACCAAATCTTCCGGTAACATTTGCAAATTTACAATGCAAAATTGGCATTTCATAGCCTTTACATTTTTAATTAAGTCCATTAGATATAAAGATCTTTTAAAAAAATTTTGAAATGGATAAATCAATTCTTTATAGTTTTATCCCAATAATTTAGCCAAATGATAGATTACAGGTCAGATACTTTTACCAAACCTACACCGCCCATGCTGGAGGCGATGTTCAATGCCAGTGTTGGGGATGACGTTTTTGAAGAAGATCCTACTGTAAATCAATTGGAAAAAATGTCAGCAGAAATGTTTGGCATGGAGTCGGCGTTATTTTGCCCAAGTGGTACTATGACCAATCAGATTGCCATAAAATGTCATACTCAGCCAGGGGACGAAATAATATGTGATAAACTAAGCCATATCTATATTTATGAAGGTGGAGGCATCGCATTCAACTCCGGCTGCCAGGTGAAGCCTCTTGAAGGAGAAAGAGGAAGAATAAATGGTGACCTGGTTCTTTCTGCAATTAACTCTGAAGATGTTCATAAGCCTACAAGTAGTCTTGTAAGCCTTGAGAATTCCGCAAATCGTGGAGGAGGTAGTTGTTATGAACTATCTGAAATACAAAAGATTAAAAAGGTTTGTTTATTAAATAATTTAAAGTTGCATTTAGATGGTGCCAGACTGTTTAATGCTATAGTTGAGAAAAAACAAACTACCAAAGAATATGGGGAAATATTTGACAGCATTTCTATTTGCCTGAGTAAAGGCCTTGGGGCACCGGTAGGAAGTATCTTACTTGGGAAAAAAGATTTCATTTATAAAGCCCGGCGTATAAGAAAAGTTTTTGGTGGTGGAATGAGACAGGCAGGATATATGGCAGCCGCAGGCATTTTTGCTCTTAAAAATAATATTGAAAGATTGAATATTGATCATTTGCATGCTAAAGAATTAGCTGCTGCCCTACTTCTTAAAGAATTTACCGGTAAGATGATGCCGGTAGAAACTAATATTATAATTTTTGAAGTTACAGGCGCCTACACTCCTCAAACACTTTCTGAAGCTTTAAGACAAAATGAAATCTTAGTAATTCCGATTTCTGCAACACAAATACGAATAGTGCTGCATCTTGATATAACTGAAAAAATGATCATGGAAACAGTAAAGGTAATTGAAGGCTTATAATCTTTGCGAAGCTTCAAGAGTTACAAAAATTATTTCCATTAATACTTTCATAGGTTAAATAAATTGCTTCTGACTTTTCCTAAGATAAATGCATAATGAAAGTGGAACTTCGATTTAAAGATTGGCTACTTTATAAATGTTACACCTTTTAATTAATAATAAAGTTATAAGGTGATTAATGGAATAACATTCTAATCTTTTTACTATCATATGTTATCTTCGTTTTCAAAATACTTAAATCAAATTTAGTTTATGCTCCCAAAAGTAAACCCATTAAAAACCGGGTCGTGGAAATTATTACAGCATCATTTTGAAGAAATGAAAAATGTAAAAATCAGCGATCTTTTTACAGAAGATAAGGATCGGTTCTCCAAATATTCTTTTGCACTGCCTGAAATCGTTTGTGATTTTTCAAAAAATATAGTTACAGATGAGACTTTACGTTTGTTATTACAACTGGCAAATGAATGTGGCCTGCAGGAAGCCATAAAAGCAATGTTCAATGGAGAAAAGATTAATATAACAGAAGGGAGGCCTGTCTTGCACACTGCATTGAGAAATTTTTCAGGGGAACCGGTGCTGGCGGATGGGGAAGATGTAATGCCGGGTGTAAAAAAGGTACAAGAGCAAATGAAAACATTTTGTAATAAAATTCATAACGGTGAATGGAAGGGATATTCAGGGGAAAAAATAAAATACATTGTAAATATAGGAATTGGTGGAAGTGATCTTGGCCCTGTGATGGTTACCGAGGCTTTGATGCCTTACAAAGTTGAGGGCATACAAGCGCATTTCGTAAGTAATATTGATGGAACTGATCTTGCAGAAGTACTAAAGAAGGTCACGCCGGAAGAAACTTTGTTCCTCATTGCATCCAAAACATTTACTACCCAGGAAACTATGATTAATGCGCATTCTGCAAGAGAATGGTTTTTAAAAACTGCAATGAATGAAAAAGCAATTGCCAAACATTTTGTTGCCTTAAGCACTAATAAGAAAGAAGTAGAAGAATTTGGTATTGATACTGAAAATATGTTTGTTTTTTGGGATTGGGTGGGAGGCCGTTACAGTTTGTGGAGTGCTATTGGCTTATCTATAGCGCTAACAATCGGCTATACTAATTTTGAAGATCTTTTAAAGGGAGCATATGAAGTGGACAAGCATTTCGCTGAAAAAAGTTTTGAAAAAAATGTTCCAGTTTTAATGGCCCTTATCAGTCTTTGGTATATTAATTTCTTTGGTGCGCAGTCAGAAGCGATCCTACCCTATGATCAATACCTGCACAGGTTTCCGGCTTATTTTCAGCAGGGGAATATGGAAAGCAATGGCAAGCATGTAGATCGAAATGGAGATGTGGTGAATTATGCGACTGGCCCCGTAATATGGGGGGAGCCCGGCACTAATGGCCAGCACGCATTTTACCAGTTAATACACCAGGGAACTTTATTGATACCCTGCGATTTTCTTGCAACTGTTCTTACCCACAATCCCATGGGCGATCATCACAAAATACTACTGTCCAATTTTTTTGCTCAAACCGAAGCTTTAATGAATGGGAAAACTAAAGAGCAGTTAGCACAGGAAAATGTTCCTCAAACACTCATGCCATTTAAAGAATTTGATGGAAATAAGCCAACCAATTCTTTTTTAATTACCAAAATTACTCCTACAACTTTAGGTGAATTGATTGCCTTGTATGAACATAAGATTTTTGTCCAGGGTGTTATCTGGAATATTTTCAGCTTTGACCAGTGGGGAGTAGAACTTGGAAAACAACTTGCTAAAAGTATTTTACCCGAATTATTGGATGACACTGAAATAAATTCACATGATGGCTCTACAAACGGGTTAATAAATGCCTATAAAAAACTTAGGCGATAAATTGGAACTATGGTTTAATGTCTTCAAGCTGATCCTGATTTTATGCAAAAAAATTGCGTCAAAAAGTAATTCTTATAGTTTTTGCCAGAACCATGAAATTGCATAAATATTATGTAAATATTTTTTCAACACAGCTTCATTTAATAAATAAAAAATCCTTCCAAATATGAAAGGATTTTTCAAAGAATAAATTACTGTATTACCATTTATCTACTTCTTCATCTTTGTGAGAAGAGAATGAATTTTCGGGTGATGAAGTGGCTTCGGCTGGAAGGACTTTCTCCGTCGAATCAATTTCAGGAGTTGGTGCAGGGGCAATATCTGTTGGAGTTTCATCAGGCTTTTCCTCTGTTATGATTTTAGATTCTTCCTTCTTGGGTTGATAAGTATTGCCTTCGTAATTCTCACTATTTTCATGATTAAAAGCATCAAAATCGAAATCAGGCATAAGATCTGTTTTTACAAAATCAATTGCTTCAGTCATTCCCTTTAGAAATTTATTAAAATCCTCTTTATATAAAAATATTTTATGCCGGTCATAACCGTCTTCGTTGAACTTTTTACGGCTTTCAGTTATGGTTAAATAATAATCATTACCCCGGGTTTCTCTTACATCAAAGAAATACGTTCTTCGTTTACCAGCCCTTATACGCTGGCTGTAAACACTTTCCATTTTTTTGTCATTATTTTCGTACGCCACTTTTATTTTTTTTATTAGTTATCTGATTGTCAATTGAAGCAAAGATAAAATTGTTTTTCAATTGGCAAAATAATTGGGTTGCATTGAATTTTGTTAGTGCGCCAGGCTAGCTGTCTTACCGTTTATATTTAGCCGAGTGCCCGGCGACGTTTAGTGGAAGCTAAATAGGCTTGAATGGTATCTACGTAATATCTGCCTCATATTTCTTTTCTTGTTTTTGCTGATTAATAAACATTTCAGCATACAATCCGTTTTGTTCCAGCAATTCATTATGTGTACCTGTTTCGATAATAGCTCCCTCATTCAAAACAATAATCTTATCAAAGTTGAAGAGTGAAAATATCCTATGCGTGATTATTAGTGCAGTTTTTTCGTTTAAAAAATCATAAAGGTTTAATATAATTTCATTTTCAGTTTTTACATCTACTGCACTAAGGCAATCATCAAATATTACGATTTCATGATTCTTAATTAAAGCGCGGGCAATAGATATTCTTTGCTTTTGCCCTCCGCTAAGAGTTACTCCACGTTCCCCGATTATTGTTTTATAGCCAAGGGGAAATTCTCCGATTTCTTTCGCGACAGCAGCATTTTTTGCGGCTTCAACGACTATTTCATGGGAGGCTTTTTGCAGAGCGAATCCAATATTATTTTCCACGGAATCACTAAATAAAAATACATCCTGGGGCACATAGCTTATTTGTGAGCGAAGGTCATCAAGTTCTATATCCCGTACATCAATCCCGTCATATAAAATTTGTCCCTTTTGAGGGTCATACATGCGCAGCATCAACTGTGCTATGGTAGATTTGCCTGAACCCGTTTTGCCGATTATGGCTACCTTCTCCCCTTTTTTAATGGTTAGATTAAAATCCTTTACTGCATGTATTCCAGTATGCGGATAAATAAAATCCACATTTTTGAATTCTATCTTTCCGTTTAGGGTAGTTATTTTAGTATCTATGCTATTTTTTATGGTTGGCTCAGTGTGTAAAAATTCGTTTATTCTTCGCTGTGATGTCGCAGCTCTCTGTATCATACTGGCCGTCCATCCTATTGCCATTACAGGAAATGTGAGCATAAGGATATACATAACAAATTCACCAATCACTCCAATATTAATACTGTTATCAATCACATAAAAGCCACCAATCATGATAGTTAGTAAAGTGCTGATGCCTATCATTAAACCCATTGAGGGGAAGTAAATGGCTTCTGTTTTTGCCAGTGATATAGCGTTGCTCCTGTATGCTTCTGAGTTTTTTTCAAAAAAGCCAAGCATTGCTTTTTCCTGAACAAAAGATTTGATTACCCGTATGCCTGAGTAAGATTCCTGGGCATTGGTAGTAAGATCAGAAAGCAATGATTGTATTTTATCGCTTTTCCGGTTGATGATGTTATTTACATAATATATAGTTACCGCCAGAATCGGTAGTGGAGAAAGAACATAAAAAGTAAGTTCTTTATTTTCATTGAACATATACCATACTGAAAAACCAATGGTAGCGGCAAGATTGATAACATACATTGTTGCAGGTCCTGTATACATGCGAACCCGGCTCACATCTTCTGAAATGCGGCTCATAAGGTCACCTGTATTATGAGTTTTATAAAAATTGGTATCCAGCATTTGGTAATGATTGAAGATTTCATTCTTTTGTTCATATTCAATATGCCGGCTCATTACAATAATAGTTTGACGCATAAGGAACATAAAAAATCCGCTTATGACTGCCAATATCAAAAGAATAAGACCAGAGTATAATATTTTGGTTTTAAATGAAACCCCGCTTTTATCCAGTTTATCGATAAAAAGATTTTTTACAACCGGGTCATAATTACCTTTTATGTTCTTATCTGGATTTGAACGTCCCTGCTTCAGGCTTACTTCAACTGTATTCAACACATATTTTGTTATCTGTGGGGCCAGTATTCTGAAATAGTTGGATAAAACAATAAATACCATTCCCATAAGGAATAGCCATTTATATTTCCAGAAATATTTATTAAGAGTAAAAAGATGGTTCATTTATTATGCAAATATAAATTGGTTTGCAACCTGAGATTTCAACCCGTAATTAGTTTGAACTTGTTCAAAAATCCACCTAAAACTGGTTAAAAATTCTATCCCCTAAATATTTATGAATAATCTCTTTATTGCGCCCGTTTGTCAATAAATTAATGTGGCCTATGTGATGAATATCGGACCCCACAAAGTCTACAAGATTATTTTTAAATAGAAACTGGGCAGCTTTTGTAACAGTTTTACCATAGTGCCCTATAAGTGAAAGAAGATTTACCTGCAGGAGAAATCCCAGGTCTTTAAGCCGGTAATAGTTATCGTAATTATCATGGTAGTAAAAATATCTTTCCGGGTGTGCCATCAAAGGCTGGTAGTTGTTTATATTAATTTCAAATGATATTTGCTCAAGGTTATTAGGTGCGGTAGCATAAGAAAGTTCAGTGAGAATGTAATTTTTGCGAAGAGTAAGTAAAGGTTTTTTTGTCCTCAGCAATTCCATAAAATGATCATCAAGCATATATTCTGCAGCTGCGGTTATATCAGTATCGAGGCCGTTTTTTAAACATTCTTTTTTTAAAATCCCGAGGGCAGAATTTATTTTCTCAGGTGTGTTACGGTATATATCAGCAATAATATGGGGGGTGCATATAATGCGTTTGATGCCAGCATCATGCAAAGCCTCTACAAGTTCCAGGGAAGCCTCAATGTTTGGTGCGCCATCATCCAACCCCGGTAATATATGGGAATGAATATCCTGCACCAGGTTGGCGAAATGATATTCCGGTACAGCCTTAATTTTCTTTGAAAAAAAACTCAACCTGGTATTTTTGAATGTGTGTCAGCCTTACGAAAATATGAAACGGAACTTACGATCATAGCGTCTTCCTTATTTTTATTAAGAATTTTCTTATTTAAGTTTTTGGAGTATTGCGGAAGTTTTGAGAGTGGTTTGAGTATGGATACTATAAAAGGAAAAGGTATATTATTTTTTTTCATCGCAAGGTAATCACGTCGATTAGCTCTTAGCCTCCTGTAAATGTTTCCATTGCTTATTCCACCATTGCGCATTTTCACAATCATTTTGGGAAGGTAACTGGAGGTTATTTTTAAGAGATATAAATAACGAGCCATAAATTCATAATCAGCAGCTGTAAAATAATGGTTCTCGTAGGGGCCATGTTTTTCAATAAGGCTCCTCTTTATATAAAAAGTAGGGTGAGCAGGCATCCACCCTGTTTTAAACCTCGACCGGTTATACGGAAGCCCTTTCCAATATCGGCAAACAATACTGATATTTTCAGGTTGTACATATACCAGGTCACCATATACTGAATCCGTTCCTGTTTCTCTAAAGCATTTTACTATTTGTGAAACTACATCTGCCGAGGCGAACATATCGTCACTGTTGAGAATACCAATAATGTCGCCCGATGCAAGACCTATTCCTTTATTAATAGCATCGTACATGCCTCTATCAGGTTCTGATATCCAGGCAGAAATATAAGATTCGTTTCGTCGTATAATACCCACAGTCTCATCAGTGGATTTCCCATCAATAATTATGTGTTCAATGTCTACATAATCCTGGCTCCTGACAGAGTCAATGCAGTCAATAAGATACTTGGCAGAATTGAATGTTACGGTGATAATAGATACTTTCATCAGGTAGATTAGACTATAAAGTAAACAAATTTTTTGAACTATTCATTATAAATTTACCAAAATATAATATTGGAAGGGAACACATATCAATGTAAAAAGTAGCTTCCTGCTATCATTTTAAAATTCTTTGCTTCACTTTTAAGGCCGGATTACCCTGGTAAATACCCATAGCCTCAAGATCGGAAGTTGCTAATGAACCTACTGAAAGAACAGAATGATTTTTGCAAATAACACCCCCGCAAACCATTGCTTTTGCACCTATCCACACACCATCTTCCAAAATAATTGCCTTTAAGGTTAAATCAAAGGAAGATTTTGTATAATCATGATTCCCTGTAAGTAATAAGCACCCCTGTGAAAGACAAACGTTATTACCTATACTAATTTTTGACAGGTTATCAATCCATACATTTTCCCCTATCCACACATTATTACCAATTTCCAGGAACCATGGATATTTAATATTTACATACGGTTTTATTAAAACATTTTTACCTGCCTTAGCTCCGAATATTTTTAATAAAAAAATCTTTAGCTTATAAAATGGAAAGAGGGATGAATTAAAAACCAGTGCATTAATTAAATACCATAAAAATCTTTTCCATGCAGGCCCCGGATTATACCATGAATTATCATAT
>JBBSEV010000077.1:0-17463 GCA_038239385.1 Chitinophagales bacterium | reverse complement strand
GCGATCAGAGAACGGACAGCAATTTATAAAACTGGGAAGTGTTCCGGCAAAAGGCAATAGCAGTGCCCTTATAAAGTATAGTCTGTTCGACCCTAATCCTTTTAGCGGGGTAGGCTTTTACAGGATAAAAACAATTGAAGCTGGTCAAATAACATATAGCCGGGTATTGAAAGTAAACATTAGCAATAACTCTGCAAATATCATAACCATTAGTCCTAATCCTGTTATTGGAAATATTGTTTCTTTACAGGTAAACCTGCCAAAAGGAAATTATTTTATAAGCCTGACTAATAAGCTTGGTCAGCAGGTAATAACCAGGATGATGCATCATGAAGGCGGTTCAGCAACTGAAGGCATAGAGTTTTCAAATGCAGTTACACCTGGAATATATCAATTAAGAGTATTTGGTCGAGGAATTAATATTACCCGTCAGCTAATAAAAAATTAAGCATGCAAAAAAATTCAATGGGGGTATGAGCTTATACTATAACGGTGTCTGGCTAATGAAATAGTCAGACACCTATAAGCTTTTAATTATTCTAAAAGTTAAATTGATTCTGGAACTTATACCCTTTGCCGTTTTTGGAATTTGATGTTCCCAGTAATGTTGCGTCTTTCCTTTCATGATTAGCAACGATCCATGTGTTAATGGAATAATTACTTTTTCTATTTCCTTTTTAAATTTATGCTTCAGATGAAATGGTCTCGTTTCTCCAAAGCTTACAGATGCGATTACAGGATTTATTCCAAATTCTTTTTCATTATCCCTGTGCCATCCCATACTATCTTTTCCTGATCTATATAAATTTAGTAAGACACTATTGAAAATAACACCGGCTTCTCTATCGGCTCTTTCCTTTATGAAAAGCAAATCATTTGTCCATGGAAAAGGATTCATTTTAAGGCCTGAATAAGTGTACGTTGTGCCAGGGTCTCCATACCATGCAGTGAGTCTTGGTGTGTCATGTTCCTTTCCATAAACGGTAATCTTCGTTTCCATCCAGCTAATATTTTTCAGCAGTTTCGAATAAAGCATATCTGATTCTTCCTTTGAAAAAAAATTTTCAATGAAAATCAAATCGGCATCCCGTAATGTATAAATAACTTTACGGGGAGCGCCTGTAGAAAAATGTTCTGTATCTGGAAATAAACTCATGATTAAAAATTAGAAAAAAATAAAACAGGTATTGTTTGTTTTATTACAACGCTTATAATGATATTAATTTTTCAAGGTTGAAGTAGCCCATGTGCAAGTCATCTTCTTCACCGGTATCATTGGGTGAGATTTGAATGCGGTATTTCTTTTTAATTTCTTCGGGAAGAATATCTTCAATGCCATAAACATCATCTACATCAATCCCATATTTATCATCTACATGCGATGTAGCGCCTTTATAGCCTGTATGTTTATAAAATGCAGTTTGTTTAGACTGCCTTATTGCATCACCTTTGTCGGGGGCAACTACAATCATCTTGTAGTGGAACTCTTCAAATTCATTTTGTTTATATCCGCCAAGATTAATGAAATATAACCTGTTCACTTTTCCATTCGCTACTGGCAAATTAATTTCATTACTCACTATTTCTATTTTATATCCATCCACATTTCTAATATTTCTCCACGCATCTACATGAATATCCCCTTTCGCTTCTGCCCAGAAATCTATGATAGATGGAATAGCGTCAGCAAGCCGTAAGCTAATTGTAAAAAAAATATCATGTTGCTCTGTATACCTTCCCTCAGGTTTACATCCCAGTAATAGCATGAATAATTTAGGCTGTTCATTCACAGGTGCAAAACTTTAGCAACAAAATTAAACCCTTAGAAACACTTTCTTTTTATACATGAAATATAAGAACGCCCATTTTACCATAACATAACATACAGCCATAGCTACTGCGCCAAATGGATCGGCAATTAATTGCCCCAGCCATTTGAAAAATCCTTCAGTAGTATATTCCCAGTTTATAAATCTTCCTGACATGTAAATTAAAATGGAGTTCATGCCGATAATCCTGAAAAAAAATGACCATCTTCTATAACCCAGCACATCTATGATATAATAAAAAAGGGACAACAGGAGTAAACTTATGCCGCCAACATTCAATACAAAGGAACTCGTCCAAAGATTTTTATTTATGGGGAAATCTAAATTCCACAACAAAGCAAGACCAATAAAAAGGATTCCTGTTACGGCCAGGTAAAGGGCTTTTTTTCTACCATTAATATCTGTTTCTTTTAAATAGCTTCCGGCAAGAATTCCCAGCAAACCTGTACCTATTGCCGGAATAGTCGATATGAGGCCCTCGGGGTCATGGACGCCAAGATAAAGCTTGCCCGGCAAAATAAGCCGGTCCAGGTAAGAAGCAAAATTTCCTTCCATCGTTAAATCTCCCATTGGATAACCCGGTGCAGAATTAAATTTTAGCAACAACCAATACCCAATAAGTAATGCACAGAACCAAATAATTTGTGCAGTTCGTTTTGAATAAATATAAATGATATTGGCAAACATATACGCTAAACCAATTCTCCCTAAAACGCTGCCAAAACGAATATCAGCTAAAGGTTTTAATTGCAAACCATTATTATAGATGATTCCTAAAAGCACTAAAATCAACCCTCTTTTAATTACTCTCCACAACACTTCATTTTTTGTTTTTCCTTTTTGCAATTCACGCCCCACAGAATAAGGAGTAGCCACACCGGCCATAAAAAGAAACAATGGGAAAATGAGATCATAGAAATGAAAACCATTCCAGTTGGGATGTGTAAATTGGTTGGCAAGTACCGTCCAGAATGGAGCATTGGTTGCTTTTGCCATTGTATGAAAGATTTCTTCGGCGCCCATTATCCAGAACATATCAAAACCACGCAATGCATCTAAGGAGTAAAGGCGCTGGCTTGTAAAATTATTTTCTATTGGAATTATTTCTTCTTGCGGGATAGCAGAATCAGGAGCAGTTGATGATGGTTGCATGCAGTCGTATTAAATGGTTGGTTTAGAAATCCTGATAAATGTAAATCAATAATATTTTTTTTGCAGAGGAAATACTTACTTATGCTCAAAGTTCATTTTACCGAATGCTTATCAAACAGCAAAGGGAAAAATTGACCTTCCATTTTTCTGCCTTTTTCTACCACAGGTACACCTCCCAGTAGTGGCTCGTTACTATCAGATAATACGCCATCGGCAAATGCATTAATAACAAATGCCCGCCGGGAATTATTACTTTTATTTTCGCCGGATCCATGCAAGGCAAGTGGATGATGAAAGATAGCCTCGCCTGCTTTTACCGGTGCAGGCTCCGGATGATCAAATTGTTTTTTTTGTTCATCATTCAAATAATCCCTAATGCCCTGCAATTCTCCTGCAATTACAGGCTTTGGTAACAGGCCCCACTTATGGCTGCCTGTAATATAATTAAGGCAACCATTCTCAATAGTAGCATCGTCCAGTGCAACCCAACAGGTAATGTGTGCCATAGGTTTTGTTCTTGTCCAATAAGAATAATCCTGGTGCCATGCAACAACGCCTCCTTTTTTTGCAGGCTTATAGAATAGCTGATCGTGCCAGAAGCGAACGGGCTTATCGGCGAGCAACTGGCTTGCTGCCATTACAAATGCCGGGTTCCACAATACATCGTGAAAGCCCGGAGTAACTCTCCAGCCACCAAGCGCATGAAATAAAATCGTTTGCGGATCAGTAGATTCATTACTGTTGTATTCATAGAAAAGTGAGTTGCCCTCATGCGAAGGGTTCGCCAATTCTGCAAGTTCTTTTCTTAAAAAATCTACTTGATCACCATTCAACATTTTTATGCCAGCGAGGTAACCGTTCTCATTAAAAAAATCAACTTGTTTTTCAGTGAGACGATATTGATCCCAATCGTTTTTATTTTTCGGCCAGGGAAACATGTTTGTTATTTGCTCATGTATTTTACTAAGGTCTTTTGTTTGCATGAAAATAATTCTTCATTAAAAATAAATCTTTTATTAGTTGATGCCTTTGAAGGTTGATGGTATGTTGGTTGGAATTAATGGCATAGCTAATTCCCCTGTGCTTCAAATATTAGGACATGGTTGCGCAAAAAGCAAGCTAATTTGGTTGGCTTTACGCAATAAGTTATTTTAGTTACGGCAATGCAGGAGTAAGCGGTAATGCGACTATACCTTCAAACACTATTATGGAGGCGACACAAGACATTTTAAATAAGATTTCATGGAAGGGTGTGTCTGTATTTCCAGAAAATGTTAGTTATTTACTTGTACTCTTGTGCGGACATGAAAGTGAATGCTTCGCTTTAATGGATTTAATGATTTCAAATGAATTTAAATTTTACAAAGGCGAAGATGATTTTAACAGACCGGCCTTTATTTTAAAATTTATAAAAAGTAACAGCCAAAAATATATGTTAGCCGGAGATGCTAACGTTGATAAATATTTTGTGAATGGACAAATTAAATATATTATAACTGGGTTTGAAACTGATACGAAAGATATTGCATGTCATAGCGAACGAATAGAAATCGGTGGGTTTGATTATACTAATCATAATTAGGATAATGAAAGTAAATAAATATCAAAAGATTGTCTTGCTGTTATATGGCACTGCATTTATATACTTTTCAATTATTCATGTTCCTTTTAAAATAAAACGTGGCAATGAAATTGTTTACGATACACTTTTTTCAAACAGAGCTAATATAGATTTTGGTAGACTATCTTTGGTTATAATAATCACTACTATAATAGCAGCGTCTTTGCTTTTATTGGTTCACAATCTACGGCTAACATTCAAACCAAGATTAAAATCAGCATTTAAACTAAAAACCATTTATTATACCATACTGGGAATTATTGTTATTGCTCTGTCAGCTTTTTTTTTATTTAAAAAGTACAATAACAATTTAGATTTGAATAAATCACCGTTGAGCTTAGATTCTACCTCTACTGTCGCCCAATCAGATACAATGCTTAAAGACCCATTAGGTATTTTTAAAACTATGGACACCGTGAAACAACTTGGTATTCCCCCATTTCTAAAAAATAGATATTTGTACAAGGGGAAATTATTTCGCTTTAAAGACATTCAAGATGCCGCCAAACAAAGCAATCTTGACATGGATTCGTATATTAAAAAAGCACGTATTGTAGTGATCGATGAAAATGGATTGCCAATAAAATGAAAAAGAAATTGTAATTGTTAGAGTAAATCTTAGACCTTCATATTTTAAATATGGAACAACAACGTTGAAACAATTAGAGGAGAAATATATTAGGCAATCTGTTCAAATCGCATGCACTACCGCTTACATGGGTATTCCCAATAGCAGGTCTGATGTGCATTTCCTCGTCTATCGTTGGGTCAACTTGCGTTCAGGCTAACGGAATTCTTTTCAACTTTTGTTGTTAACTTCATCTGTAAATTATATATTCATCGGTAGTTCCGGATTGAACGTTCAATGAATAACCTGCCATTGGCAGTACCTACCGTTAGCTTCCATGTTATCGAACCTTTATGCGTATTGAAGATCAAAAAATAAATATAGACGGAAGTTTCCCAAAAGGAGAAGATTTTGTTAGGTGGGTATTTTCAATTGACCAACAAAAAGAACACGCTACTCTCCAATTTTTAAAAGATGATATCGAATTCAATTCATTAGAAACTTTTTTGATCATACCTGAATATTTAAAAATACTATATAATGTTTCAACGTGTGCTTATGGTTGTCGCGGTGGCTCACATGTTATTGAGTACATAACAGGACGAGGGTATAATTTAGCAATAAGTTCTTTAAAGCTATTAAGAATAGGATTTTATGACGAAGCATGGTCATTGATTAGAAGTATAAGTGAGATTGTTAATTTATTCGCTCTTTTTGGATTAGATCGAAGCCTCCTAATTAACTGGTATGAAATGTCTGAGAAAGAAAGAATGAAAGAATTTTCTCCTTCCGCTGTAAGAAAAAAGATAATCGAAAAACAATTTCCTCTTCCTATTACTAAAGAATATTATAGTAAATTATGCGAAATAAGTGTTCATGTTAATCCTAAAACAATACCTCAAGGCAGAAACCATATAAATAAACCATTGGTTGGGGGATTTGTAACAAAAGAATCCGCTATTGCAGTTTTAAATGATTTAGCAAATAATATTGCATGGTTAGCTATAGTTGCATTAAGGAATTCGGTGAAAAAAGAAATCTTCATGAAAGAAATAGAGCTATTAAAACCTTTATATGCTAAGATAGGAAAATTGAATATTGAAACATTAGAAGAATATTTGAAGGCTAAAAGCAACGCCAGCTAATATTTGCACCCCTTCTGGCGCAGATATGCTGCCAAGGTTAAAAGCGTAGGCGTATCTGTGCTAGTGAATAATGATTTCTATTTAGAAAGCCGTCTCTTATATTTATTTAATGAAGAATAGAAATATAGCAGTGCAATATAATTGTTTGAAGTATATTCAATCATAGACACACAACCGCTTATAAGTAAAGCTGCTTATCTGCGCCAGCTGGGTGAACCACCTTACATTGGCGCAATTTTCACGTCAGTCCTTTATTTTGTTGATTCTTTTACGCTGCAATTCCAGCATCAACACCTTTTTTTGCAAAAGCGCTATCATGGCCTCCTGCTTTTTTAGCTGTTTGCTTAGTTCCTGCGTAGCAGAAATATTTAAGGTTGTTAACCCCTCGTAATCTACTGTTCTAAAATCATCCACTTCTTCGCCATATACAAAAACTTTATCCGATTTTAGATCAGTTGCATTAATAATTATTTGTTTGTCTGAAGGCATTGCTACAATAGTAACCTCTTGCATTCCTTCTCCTTCTGATAAAAGTACCCGCAGTTTTTTGGCATCTTTGCTAATGTTATGATTTGTAGTAAAACTTAAAAGATAACCGCCGGGTAATTTCTCAACCCGGCTGCTAACCTGGTACACATTGGGAATAAAATCTGTATGCTCTGATACTACCTGAGGATATACTTTTTGAACCTCCTGTGCAATTACTTTCTTATAAGTTTTATCTCCATACTTCACCCTATCCTTCATGGTGTAATCAGTAATTTGTAAAGCGTTGACGGTTGCAAGGTCGTGTGAGGTATTGCTTTTGCCAATAACGTTTTTGATTCTTGAATCTGAATAAGCATCAAATTCGCTTGCATAAATTGAATTTGATGCATAAATAGAAACTATAGGCTGACAATTGCAGAAGCCAATACCAGAATTAGAACCAGCGCCATTTAAATATGAATAAACGGCAAGGGATTGTACAGCGTTATCAACAACATCTAAGGGCGCTCGAGGCGTCGTTGTATTAATGCCCACCCTGCCATGTGCATTATTGCGTGGCATTAGTACGATATCAGTAGTGGCGCCAATGTAGGTAGAAGCGTTTGACTGAACAATACCTAATGCATTAATGCCATTACCAATTGCAAGATCGTTGGTTGCAAAACCTGTAGCGCCTATTGAGCCAATTTGTAATTTATTAGTAGGATTGGGCACATTGGCTCCTATTCCTATGTTACCGTTAGTGGTATTCATTATAAAATTCCAGGCATTGCTTCCGTAAATACCAAAATGGTCTATGTCTTTAGTTCCCACAAAAGAAATGGGTGCAGAGTTTGAAATATCATTAAACCAAATGCCCGCCGTGGATGAACCTGAGCCGCTTCGAATTCTTATTCTGTCTGATATATCGAGTTTATAAGTTTGATCAGTCAGGCCTATCCCTACATTGCCTAATACATCTAGGTTAATAAGGGGGTTTCCATTCGCAAGAAGCCTGAAGGCATGATTGGAAGTGGTTCCAATACTTGCAGAAACACCACCAACCCGTTCGGTTAAAACTATACCACCTGTGCTGATATGTGAGAGCCCATCTGTATTATCAGGCGTACTGATGGTAAGTTTGGAAATAGGATTGGTAGTTCCTATCCCAACATTTTGACTAAAGCCTGTGCAATACACAGCTACTGCAAAGAGAAGAAAGGTAAATTTTTTCATCGCTATAATTTTAAAGTAAAACTTAAAGGGAGATTTTTGCAGGATCGGGATTACACAAAAAAAATCGTTACAGCCTCGAAGTATTCAAAGGATATAAAAGAAAGCACTTTATGGCTTATAAAAATATGAAAAAATGTTGAAAATGAATCCCGGGACTGATTTTAATTTCTGTCCCCCCTTTGGTCCAAGTATATAAAAAGTTTCGTTAGTACAGGTTTGGTAGCATGGCATTGTGCGTAAGCTATACTTCCCGTAAAAACGGGACAAGTGATGCTTTGTAGTAAGGAGATTTATACTTTTAATTAATGAGCAGAAATACTTTTAAAATAATAACATGAACCCAGGCTCAAAAAAAGGCCGTCATTCCCGCGCCTGACTGTGTTCCATATTTTTAATATATAAGAAGCTCGCTATCGAAGCACCGCCGTCTGGGTTACGACCACCGGCAGAGCTTAGCCAAACTTACTTTCCTGGCTAATGGTTTAGCATCCAAATCAGATAGCTATCGGATTTAATTGTCCCTTAATGATAAAAACTAAATTCCCATCGGAGGTTTTTACTCTATATCTCTCAACGATAATGTTTTTCCCCCGAAACCCCGATAAAGTCAATCGGTATATGTGTGCTAACAGGAAAAACCGAACCTTTAGAAAGTTGCAGTTCGTTTTTGTTTACACAATACTCAATAATTGCATTGTCGTTATCTCGAATAATTTAGGTGTATGCATTGCTTACACTCTTTCAATTTCACAAATAAAGCAACAGGCTTCAGCACTTCGTACATGCAGGTATGCTATTTCAGGGTGTTCTTCAAATATTTTTAGAATCAGTTCATCTACATCATCATCACCCACGAGTTGTGTAACTGCCATCATTTGCAATGCATCATAACCAATGAGTGTTAAATGAAAATGCTCTTTATCAGCTTTTATTTCTGGTGGAAAACGATGTATGTCCCTATAAGCTTCCACCACTTCTTTATGAATAAATATCGGGCCCGGCTGGTTAAAAGCATTGTCAAGTTTAAAGGGAGTATGTGATATTAATAACCTCACATCTTCTCCAACTGCAAAAGGCTTTAAGGAAACTCTGCAAGGTCCTTTACCAGTTGCAACCTGTTCTATTACTTCATGGCCAAAATCATCTTTATTGGTTTCACGAACTTTAGCTGCGAACTCCTCACTAAGAGGAACGATTTTAAATTGTTTCATTATTAATTTGTTTTGAAGAATACAAAAGTATGAAGCGAGAGCTCGGCATAAAACCCGAAACTTGCTATGTTTTAGTGATAATGGCTACATGGAATAAATAAGGCTACGCCTGCCCCCTATTGACAACGATCAAGTCGCATTGCTATATATAACCGTGATTGAATAATTGAGAACTATGTGATTTGAATGGAAGACTTTGCGTGTATGGGTTGGGGTTATAATACCCGGCTTCTTGTAGCGGACTTTTTAAATTATTAGGAGTGTATACTCTTATCTTACTTTCCCATCGCGGTCCTTACAAAAGTATCTTTTTTATAAGGTCGATATTTTACATTGGAACCTCATCACTTTTCTTTCCAACTTTCACATTCCACCAATAGGTGAACTTTAGCACCAAAGCCCGGTTGCGTACTGAAAACGGGGCAGGCAAATAATTATCAGTATATACAATGAACAAATCGGAAGCAGGCTTGTACCGCCACTGAAATCTTGTATTGAGGTTGATGTTGTTTAATTGTTCATTGTATTGTACAAATGTTGTAAAGAATAATTTGTTCGTCATTGTTACATCTATCCGTGGGCCGATGAGCCAAAATTTTGTAAGGTTCCATGGTGCAGGTAAACTTATGTTATTGTAGGTTGCATTTATTGCTAAGCTCACATAAGGTTGAAAACGATAACCCACATTAGCACTTATATTATACCGTCTTCCATTAGCATAGTAACCACCGAAGCGTGTTGAAAACCCGTATGTAAAAAGACTCTTGGGTTTAGAAACAAAATCAGTTCCCCATGCATCCCAACGGTGTTCGGTACCACGGGCAAGAGTATCTTTATTAAAGTTAGTTGGGTCAAAGGGGCGCTGAAGTTCGACATAATCGTGTGCCACCCATACATCAAAAGTTGCCTGGCTGCGAAGGTTGAAATTATAAGCGAGATAGGCTTCATCATCTGTTCGCCTGAACGATTCATTATTGTATAAAACATAATAAAACTTCGGGCCGTGAGATAAAATTTTTCCACCCGCAGGAAAAAAATAATAAGCAGCTTGCGGATTTATTTTTATATACGCGTTGCGTGGTACATAACCAACCTCTGCATTGTAATTCTTTCCTACATATTCCTGTTGCCAGTAGAGAAGCCAGCGACGGCTGCTATATTGCAGATGTGCCGCATGCACAAGATCATTGCTATGTAAGCCCGGTGTAAATGATTTCAGGAACATTACTTTACCTGTCCATACATTATTGGAAGAGGCAAGATTGTATTCAATACCTACATTCCTGTTGTAATCTGTATATACCGGTTTGGTAGAATCACCCGCAGGCCTATAGTTTATAGATTGCTTATTTATAAAAATGAATCCAATATTCGATCTTGAAAAAACACGTCGTTGTACGGAAGCCACTACAAAGTTCTGTATGGGTAATCCTGTTTCGCCAACACTCCCTGTTTGCATATCCATTGCTCCTATTCTCCAGTTCTTGTCAGGCTTGCCACTTATTCTCGCCCCAAAATTTATAGGGGCATTTAATCCAATTCTTCTGGAAAAGAAAGGGCGGATAGATGCATAACCAAAATTTGCAAACAAGTCTCCGTTCTCTAAAAAAAATTGTCTCTTTTCAGGAAAGAATAATTCAAACCTATCGAGGTTGGTTACCTGCTGGTCTATTTCAACCTGCGAAAAATCAGGATGTACTGTGAGGTCTAAATTAACTGCAGAGCTTATTGCAATCTTTGCGTCTAATCCCACATCATTTCTAAATTTCTCAGCAGTATTATTTTCATGGTTTTTACTTACGCCTGCCAGTACGTAAGGAATCAAAGAGATGTTAGCGCCGGAAGCTGGTGGTGGCTCATCCCAGATAATATTACCTGTATAAGCAAGAGATGCTGTAGGAAATTGCCGGGGAACAGGAGCCCAGGAGCTTTTCTCCGGAGCTCTAAGATCGTTACGGCTGAAATTGATACCCCATTTGTTCACTCCTTTCTTATAGCGGATACTTGAAAACGGAAGTGCCATTTCAAAAACCCATTTATCCTTATAGTTTTTTACTTTGGATATCCATTTATTATCCCAATTAAGATCAACACTGCCGCCGTTATACATAGTGCCGTCCCACTGAGCACCTGCAGCATTTGCCCCAAAGGAAAACCCATTGGTAAGATCATTGAATGGGTCCATGAACAACAGGAAATTATCATTCTTGCCAAAGTTAAAATCACGCCGTAATGATTCTACAAAGTATGGGCCCGCATTGGGCGTAAAGCAGGTAGCTATGAGATAAAAATTATCATCATCATAGCACATCCTTACTTCCGTTTTTATGTTAGCAAGAGAAGTATCCATTGGAAGCACCATAAAAAACCCCGATGCTGATTCAGCGCTTTGCCACGCTGCATCATCCATTACTCCATCCACTTTTATAGCAGTAACTGCTTTATGAATATGTAACTGAAATGATTCGTTCTTTTTTTGAGCAGATACACTAAAAAAACTTATGAAAGATAAACACACGAAAAAACATAAGATGAAACAGTAAATGTTCTTTGAACATTTTTTCAATTTAAAATATTTATAAACTCCATTAACAATAATCAATAACCGCAGAGAACAAGAGTTAACAGAGTTTGCGATGAGATTCATTATTTGCAGTTCTCTGCGTTAACTCATTTTCTCATTTCCCTTAGGTAAAAGAAATCACGTCAAAATCAATATCCCCACTTTTTCATAATTTTTAAATCTTCTGCAGAACATTCAAGAGGTGTCTTTCCCTGGTAGGATTCCTGTTCAATAATAAATTCTGTTGTACCACCTGATTTCCTTGCAAGGTCAACTATTTCTTTCACGGGCAATATACCTTTACCAAGTATAGTACTTTCATAATTATTATCCATCTCTCCCTTATCAGTAGTTTTAATTTCGTCTTTTACATGCATGCTTTCAAATCTACCCGGATATTTTTTTATAATCTCGAGTGCTCTTCCGCCAGCCCCATACATATTACCGATATCCATTTGCTGAAGCACTAGTCCAGGATCTGTTTTTTCTAAAATAATATCATAAATCTTTTTATCATTAAGCGAATATTTGAATTCAAAATCATGATTATGGTACCCAAATTTTAACCCTGATTTTTTACACAATTCCCCGCATTTATTGAAAACATCAAGAAAACCCAGCAGGTCGTCATAATTTTTACGAAGGCTCTCATCAAGCCATGGGCTTATCACGTAGCGCTGGCCTACTGTAGCAGCATCCGTTACAGTTTGTTTCCATACATCAGAGAAATCTTTACTGGCTGCATCCCAATGGCTCGCATTCATTACCGTATGGCCGCTCGGCATTTTTAAGCCAAGATCATCCAACACTTTTTTAAATTCGGTTGGCGTGTAACCATAAAATTTTCCTTCAACATAGTTTGCATGTTCAACGTTTTTATAGCCCATCGCAGCTAATTGCTTCAGAGTAGCCAGCGGATCTTTCTTCATGTCATCCCTTACAGAATACAATTGTAATCCCAATATTGTATTCATTGCATTTGTATTTGCAAAAATGGTATTAGGCAGAAGCATAGTACCTGCAATCGAAAGAGAACCGCTTACGAGAAATTTCCTTCTTGATAGTTTCATATTTGTTTTTTTAATGTAAAGAAAAGTATGGGGTAAAAAAGTATATTAATTGTTCAATGAAAATTTATTCGATTGCATGTTCCTCTATTTTATTCAGCCAGGCAACTTTTTGTTCTGCATCATGTGGCTTTCCAATAATTTTTGCATAAAGCTCCGGCCTTCTTGCTTTCTTATACCTAAATCCTCCAGCATTAGTTAGTTTTTCTCTGTCAAAGGTTGCAGTTACTAAATCATTTCCCAAGGTTCTGCATTCTGCAATTATATCTCCAAAAGGATCAACGATCATAGAGCAGCCATTCTTAAGCTGGTCGTCATCCATACCAATTGCATTGGAAAAAACTGCGTACAAGGCATTGTCATAAGCACGTGCAGGAAGCCATTTCATCAGCCAGGCCCGGCCCTTCATTCCATCAAATTCCAGGCGCAGCGAAGTAGGGTCACTCTTTCTGTTTTCCCACAAAGATGGATCTACAAAACCGGCGCCCGGCCGGGGCGAAGGTGTACACATAGTTACGTGAGGCATAAAAATAATATCCGCGCCTAGCAGGCTGGTTGCTCTTACATTTTCAATAATGTTATTATCATAACAAATAAGGATACCACATTTCCAACCATGTAAATTAAAAACCGTGTAGCCTTTGCCGGGAGTTATTGACGGGTGAATAAAAGGATGTAGTTTACGATGCTTTGCAACAAGCCCGTTTCTGTCAACACATACGTATGCCTTGTAAATTTTATCTTCTTTATCTTTTTCAAACAGGCCGGCCAGGATTGAAATATGATACTTTGACGCAATTTGAGTAAGAATTTCAATACTCTTCCCACCGGGAATGTATTCTGCTATTTCCAGCAATTCCTCTTTTGAAAGATGACGGGCAAATGAATAACCTGTAATGCTGCATTCATGAAAAGCGACAGCAGAAGCACCTTGCTCGACTGCACTTTTACACAATGATTCTATGGTTTGCAGATTTTTTATCTTATCACCACTTTTATGTTCGAACTGTGCAGTAGCAATTTTTATACGATCCATACTTATTTATTTTAAAAAAAAATTGAATACATCAGCTTCCTATAACCTTCATATTTTCCGGGTCCCAGTTAATTATTTTCTTTTTAAAATAACTTTCATTGCAAGCCAGTGCAGGAGCAGCGGCCCTAAAACCAAATACCGCATCTTCAACAACGGGTTTTCCTGTTCTTACGCTTTCAAAAAAATTAGTATGGTGTTCCAGATGTTCATTATAACCAGTGGGTTCTTTATAAATAATATCAGGTTTCGATGGCCTATTCTGCTGCACAGCAGTATATTTTTGATTGTATTGTTGTAAGAGTTTTTCCTGCATGGCTTTTGGATAAGTTTCTAGTGAATCCCACCCGCCAATGCCCGGCGCTTCAGGCATTATACTGTGATGAACAGTAAGACCCTCCCCGTTTATATCAATCGTTCCCTCACTACCTACAAAGCGTATTACTTCCGACCCACCGGTGCCACTCACAAAGTTTACCTGCAGCGTTAATTGAAAAGGAGGATGCTCCGGCGTTTCAGGATACTGCATAATACCCGTCATTACATCAGGTACATTGCGTCCATCTTTCCAATAACACAATTGCCCCGAAGCGAAAATATGAGATGGGCCTTTCGAACCAGTAATAACATGCGTACCTGAGAGCAGGTGAACAAAAAGATCACCAGCTACGCCGGTACCAAATTCACGATAATTTCTCCACCAGAAAAATTTCTTAGGATCATAAGGTATCTTAGCCATGCCGGCAATATACTTATCCCAGTCTACAGTTTGCGGCGAGCCATCAGTTGGCATTGTATATTCCCATGCACCTAAAGCATCCTGCCTGTCATAGATTGCATTGATCATATTCAGTTTTCCTATTTCACCCGATTTATATAATTCATGGGCTTTTGCATAAACCACGCTGCTTACCCGCTGGCTTCCTACCTGTAAAACTTTTTTACTTTCTTTTTGTGCGGCAATTACGCCCAATCCTTCATCGATATAATGTACCATCGGTTTTTCGCAGTACACATGTTTTCCATTTTTTAAAGCATCCTTGGCGATTCTTGCATGGTAGTGGTCACTTGGGGCAACTATTACTGCATCTATATCTTTTCTGTCTAAAATTTTACGGTAATCATTTGTAACGAAGATGTCTTTACCATAAGCTTCTTTTGCATGCTCCAGCCTGCCTGTATAGAGGTCACATGCAGCGGCCATCTTTACACCCGGCACTTTCAAGGCAGTATTGATGTTATTATTTCCCATAATTCCCATCCCAATAACTGCTACATTGATATTGTCATTTGATGAGGTCCTTTTTTGAAAATGAAGTATACGCTCCTCAATTTTCTGTTCAGCCGCAAGAGCTGCCAGCGGGCCTGCACCAAGTGCCAGCGTAGTACCGGTAATATTTTTAATAAAATTTCTTCGTGATGATGACTGATTTTTATGCTGCATTATTAAAACGTTTATAAGCTGTAATTAAAATATTTAATAGAAATAGGTAAGAAGATAAAGCAATCGAAATACTATACCGGATAAATTTAAGAAGTTTTCAAAACAAATAAACTGAAACGTTCCAATAAATAATTTTCAATATGGAAACAGGATGAAATTATATGCTTACTTATTTGAGACGCATAAATTATTTAAAGAACACTTTCTTTATCATAAAGGCATTTTGCTTCTTTCATTTATCTTTAAAGAAATATTTTATATTGAAAAACAAGCTCATCATTTACCGGATATTATTTATTCTTTCAATTGTGTTGCTACCATCAACGACTTCAGCACAAGTCAAGCCTTCCATAATTCCTTTGTGGGAAAATGGCTCCCCGGGTTTTGAAAATCTTAGAAATGTGCCAGAGGAAGCAAAAGATTACTGGGTAAAGCATATTAACTATCCTACACTAACAGCTTATTTTCCGCCGAAAGAAAAAGCTAACGGAACTGCAGTGATCATATGCCCCGGTGGCGGACATCGCCTGCTGGTAATTAATGCTGAAGGAACAGAACCTGCCTTATATTTAAATAATATTGGCGTAACAGTTTTTGTACTTAAATATCGGCTTGGGCGGGAAGAAAATTCACCGTATTCTGTAGAGAAGCATCCAAAAGAAGATGCACTCAGAGCCATACGCCTGGTTCGCAGCAACGCAGCTAAATGGAATATTAATTCTAATCGTATCGGCATGCTTGGTTTTTCCGCTGGAGGAGAAGTAGTATCAGCAGTAGCTTATGAAAATGGTGATGGCGATCCAAATGCAAAGGACCCGGTTGACCGTTTAAATGGCAAGCCCGATTTCCAAATACTCGTTTATCCAGGACCGTTATTTATCCCGGATTCAGTTAATTCCAATGCGCCTCCCCTATTTATGGTTGCCGCAAATGATGATGAATGTTGTTCTGCTCCGGTTGTGAAATTGCTGCAAGCATACCGTGCTGCTAAAGTTTCGGTTGAAGTGCATCTGTTTCCGAATGGCGGGCATGGATTTAATATGGGAAACCGTTCTTTGTCGGCAGCCATTAAAGGCTGGCCTCAACGTATGGCAGATTGGATGGCCGATAATATTTTTCAAACGCCAATACAAAAATGAAATGAATTACAAGATGGAACAAACCTGGCGTTGGTTCGGTTTTTCGGACCCGGTAAGTTTACAGGATGTAAAGCAAACCGGAGCAACAGGTGTTGTAACAGCATTGCATCATATACCTCATGGTGAAATATGGACAGTTGAAGAAATTAATAAGCGAAAAGCTGAAGTTGAAAAAGCGGGCCTTATATGGTCAGTTGTTGAAAGTATCACTGTTCATGAAAATATAAAAACAAGAACCGGTGATTATAAAAAATATATTGAAAAATATAAAACTTCCATACGCAATGTAGCAGCATGCGGCATTTCTATCATTACTTACAATTTTATGCCGGTAAACGACTGGACACGTACTTCTTTAAATTATCAAATGCCGGATGGATCGCTGGCTCTTTATTTTAACTGGATTGACCTGGCTGTTTTTGATATCTATATCTTAAAAAGAAAAAATGCCGCAGGTTCATACACGGCAAATATTTTAGTGCAGGCGGAAGAGCGCTATAAAAACTATTCTGAGCAGCAACTGGAAGCTCTGGCGGGAGTTGTAATGTTCGGGATTCCCGGTGAGCAAAAAATTTCTACTGCCGCCATGCTGCAAAAACTTGAATTGTATCTTGATATTGACGCCGAAGCGTTGAGAGAAAATCTTTGTTATTTTCAAAATGAAATCAGCATTGTAGCAGAAGAATGTGGCGTTAAGCTGGCGATCCATCCTGATGATCCTCCCTTCTCTATATTTGGCTTACCAAGGATTGTGAGTACACAAAATGATTTTGAATATTTTTTAAAAAAAGTAGAGAGTCCGGCGAATGGGGTGTGTTTCTGCACGGGTTCTTTAGGAGCTTCTGCAAATAATGACCTAACAGGAATGATTAAGTGCTTTGGAGAAAGAATCCATTTCCTCCATTTGCGAAATGTAACCAAAGATGAAGACGGAAATTTTTATGAAGCTGATCATCTCGGAGGTGATAACGATATGTATGCAATTGT
>JBBSEV010000076.1:0-17707 GCA_038239385.1 Chitinophagales bacterium | reverse complement strand
TAAAAACTCTTTCCCAGGTAATTGGCCCCTTTTTATTGCAAGACAACAATTAATTCAGGAATGACGGTTTATACCCCGCAGGAAGCAGACTGAAATAAACAGCATCAAAAAACGTTAGCCAATTATATTATCACCTGATTCCATTCCAATGAAAAAATTACTATTTGCTTTTTGTTTTTTACCCATTGTAACAATAGCGCAAAATTTTCATTTCTCCGGGCGGCTTGGGCTTGCAGGTTACCAGGGGGATTTGAAAGAAAAGACTATCACTTTGTCGCAGTTAAAACTAATGGGATCGCTTGGTGTAAAGTACGACCTGAGTGAACATATCACCGCAAGAACTTACGTGACCCTTGCATCACTGCATGCTGATGATAAAAAAGGAAATACCGCTATGCGGCAACGTAACCTCAACTTCAGCTCAAAAATTGCAGACTGGGAACTCACGGGGCAGTATAGTTTTTTTGATCTTAACGAACACTGGTGGACTCCTTATATATTTGCCGGCATCGGTATCTATCATTTCAACCCCTACACAAAAGATACGGGCGGTACAAAATATTTGTTGCAACCGCTTAGTACTGAAGGCGAAGGTTTTATGCCAGGCGTTAAAAATTATAAGCTTACGCAATTCAGCTTGCCTATAGGGTTTGGGGCAGCGTATGCAATTAACGAAGACACGCGGATAGGCATTGAATTTGGCTATCGCAAAACATTTAATGATTACCTGGATGATGTTAGCAATGTATATGTAGACAAGGCTAGCCTGCAAAATGCAAGAGGCCCAAAAGCTGTTGAGCTTGCTTATCGTGGTAATGAAGTACAGGCCGGTTCTTATCCCGCAGGAGGCATTATTCGCGGAAACTCAAATAATAAGGATGGATATTATTATATAGCACTCACCTACACTGTCCGTTATTTTTTCGACAAGTACAAGCAGATAGCTGGGCTAGCATCCTTTAAGAAAGACAAAAGAGTTGGCTGTCCTGCTTCCAGGCAGTAATGATAATTGCTTTACCTGCCATACCCTGCTTCGTGTCTCCCGCCCTGTTATGCTTGTCTCACAAACCGGAATCAAGAACCATAACCATGCAAGTAGCGCAAGGCCATAAAAAAACCCTGCACTTGGTACAGGGTTAAATTATTTTAATCTCAGGGTAGTGTTTCAAAAGGATACGCTGGATCTTTTGCGGTTTGGATTCTTTGGATATAGTTTATTACAGGTATTGGATAAAAAATAAAAGTTGACTGACATCGGATGTTTGTGATCTTTTATTGGATAGTTGGATTTAGGCTCTTTTCAATGGATTTGGATATTTTGATTAATGTTTGTTGAACATCGATCAATGGTACAAAGATATACCGGCAATAATCACGGCACAAGGGCGCCACTACTCAATTATTGTAGTTCTGAATTTACTGTCGTAGCTCGTAGAATTACCAATGTGGGAATGAAATTATACGTGCTATCCTTACTAACTATAAATCTCTAGTTGCCTGCTTTGCCTCATATATTTTTACTTTAGATTAAACTATATCATCAACACGAGATCATCTTTTGATCCCTGCTTTATAAATATCCGGTCAAGGTAGCTTATTACTTTTTTATTACGGCTTCTTCAATAAATCGGTATATATTTCCGTGACAGCTGTTAGAAAGTGTAAATTATTTTATAAGTTTATAATTCTTAATTATTTTCATATATGACTCAAAACTTATCCCGGATTTTAATAGTCGTTTTCTGCCTTATGATATGCACCACCGCATTAGCACAGGAAAAATATTATACACTGAAATGGGATCGTGAAGCAATTAAAGATTATATGGAAAATAAAAATTGCAAAAGGTTCGTATTTGTGTTTTTAGAAAAACCGGACCACTATTTTGTATTGCAGGGCGCCGCCTATGATGGGAAAGGAAATATTATCGGTAAGCCTTTTGAGCTTACGCCACTTACTGCATCAGGCGAACCTGCGCCGCTTGATCTGGTCAATTACCAGAAAGGAATCTTCCGGTTAAAGAAGCACTTCTATCACCGTAAAGGTATACGTGGATATACTGATGTTTATTTTAAGCCAATACAGTCGGGAGATGAACTTAAAACCAAGTATGTAAGTTATGAAGTGAGTCAGCCTGGGAAAGTAACGCAAATGAATACCAGTTCTGGTGTTCATGATCTTGCTACAGATTCTTTCACAATGAATCCAAGCCCACCATATAAAACAGGCCATACGAGGTAAAAGAAATAAAAACAGTACGCCCGTTAATACCGCTTCGAGTGTTCCAATTTCAAATTTAATTATAGCCAAAAACTTTTAAGCACCATCTGGCTTCGGCCAACTAGATTATGAATCCCGGTTTAATTTCCTGAGTAAATGTCCTGAGTTGCAAACATCAGTACAGCAGTTGTTTTATTATTGAATGTTTATGCTAATAGCGAAGTAAGGATTCGTGTATTTTAAAAGTTACTAATCATAGCCGGGGAAAGTCCTTCAACAATCAATGTCTTTTCTTCGCTGTAAGAATAAGTGCCATGGTAGCCCAATTGCTGCCCGCTGCAGAAATAAACTGGTCTTTATCGTGCGGGAAACCGCTATACACATAAGGCAAATAAGGGTAAGAGCGTGTTTTTACATGCCATGATCCATCGGCTTCTTGTGTGTTTAAAAGAAAATCAATTCCTTTTTGATAAGCTGGTGAGGTTACAAACAATTGCCCGGATTGATTTAATGCATACAAACTTTGCCCCGTGGCATATGCATCCGTTTGCAACGAATCAAGCTGCGACCATCCTCCGTCTTTTTGTTGTGCTGCCAATAATTTTTTTGCCTGTTGCGCTATAATTTTTTTATCTGCACCCGACCACGTTAAACCCAGCAACTGAAATGCTTTTTCTTCATTGGCTTCAGGCTTGGTATTGATAAGCCATGTGCGTGCTTTTGCAATGCGTTGCTTTACTTCATCATGTAAAACAGCAGGCATATAAGATTGAATATTTTTAACCGTAAGCGCTGTTGCAGTAAAAGAATAATATTCAAGCGGTGGACGCTGGCCAGGGCTTAACCAACTGCCATCATAAGTTTGTTTGCGCATAATGTTTCGTGCAAGCAGGTCAATGGTTTTATTAGTTTTATAATTGCGAGATGATAAAGCCCAGAGATCATAATTTCCCGTCATTGTAATAGCCACGGGATCAGAATTTTCTGCAAGTGTTTGGTAGTTCGAGCTTTGATTCCAAAAACTATTGGTACTATCCAGCGCTTCGTGGAGAACTTCATCACTCACATTAAATCCCTTTTCTTTAGCAAGTGAGAACGCTACAACTCCAATGCCCTGGTTATGACATGAATGACAATTAATCATAGCAGCAGCATTTATTAAAAATGTATGACTGCTTTTCTCAAGCAAAGGCAGGCTTCTTGATATCGCTTCTTCTATTGCAGCTTTGCGTGATGTATAGTCAATCCCTTTTTTGAAAGCAAAAAGGCCTGTGAGGAGGCAGCTGACTACCATATATTTTTTCATAAATATTATTTATTGTATCTAAGAGTCTTATTTATTCAGCACCCGCTTTTTTCAATAAAGCAACAGTTGCAGTATTGCCTTTTTTCATTGCCCATGAAAGTGCAGTAGCACCACGTTTATCTTTCACGTTTATCTTCGCGCCCTTATCTAAAAGCGCTTGTATTATTTGCGGGTTATCATGTTCATTATAAGTTGCCCACATAAGCGGCGTCATTCCTCCAAGGCTATCTATGATATTGATATCTTTTGTTTTTTCAAGCAATAACTTCAGTACTTCTGTATTGTTATATTCTGCGGCCCACAATGCAGGAGGCATATTAAGATCGTCTAATACATTAGGGTTGGCACCATTATTAAGCAGGCTTATAACACAAGGCCAGTTTGCATACCGGGCTGCGTTTATTAAAGCAGAAGTTCCCGATGTGTATGCATTTATTTCAACCCCCTTACTAATAAGCAAATGAAGTGTCATAGTATCTGCAAATGGTGCAGCATACATAAGCGCTGTTATGCTTCCCCATCTTTTAAACAATGGGTCTGCTCCATTATCTATTAACCATTGTATGTTTTTATAAAGGCCATATTCAAAGCAGGCGATAAAGAGCGCCGTGTTTTCCGATTTAGATTTTGCATTAACGTCAGCGCCATATTGAACCAATCATTTCATTTTGTCAAGATCATGCGTGCAAAGCATTAATGGCGTTTGACCATATTTGTTTTTCAGATTAGGATTTGCCTTTTTCTTCAATAATAATTTCATGCAATCTGCGGATGCATAGATAGCGGCATTTATTAAAACATTATCACTGTCATCATCGTAAGCATTAACATCAGATCCTTTTTGCATAAAAATTTTTGCCTCTTTAATACTGTTATTTCTAACAGCTTCAATTAAAGATGTTGATTGAGCAAGTATGCTTTGTATCACCAATAAACAACCAAAAAATAAACCAGCGCATATTTTCTTATTCAGTTTCATAGAAAATATCTTAGTGTTGAATATTACTTACAGTTAAATGCATAATAAGATTCGCTACTTGTTGTAAAATATTGAAGTAAATAAAAAAGCAGGTTACAAATAGTGTTGTAATACCTGCAAAAGCTGCTATTTCGAGTGTTTTATTATTTTCCATAATCTTTTTTTATGATGTGAAATTAGATGAATGCGACGCCGAAGTCAATCACATGAATTGGTGATTTTTTTGCTATTAAGTTTAGATGTATTAATCAACGAGTTTTTTGCGAAGCAGTCTGCGCCCGATCAAAATAGTCCAGACAGGAAGTGTAAACACACCCATGAAAGAACCGGTATAAAGTATTTGATGGAAGAACAAATTTGCCGGAGTTTCCGGGTAATATTTCATTGGCGGGGCTGGAATTCTTATTGCATCCATACTTACAAAAAAGGCAAATCCAATTACAAAAACGCCAACGAGCGAAAGCCCTAAACCAATGATTATTCCAAACCATCTTAACGCAGGATACACCATTCGTTTCAAGCGCCAGTTAACAATTATCAGCCAAATACCGAAGACACCTTGCGGAAACATGTAGAATACAACTGTAGTGATGTTTGGAAAGCTGAGCAGGAGAGAAAGCGCCGTAAAAGATATGGCAGCGATGCCGAAGTTGAGTATTGGTTTGCTTATTTCTGCAGAAATTTTTTGTGAAAGTTTGCAAAGCGCATACGCAACAGGTATCATGAATACATATTGGAAAACAGCAAATGCATCATGAAACCTGCCTATAAATATGCCTTCAGCCTCGCTTGTATTACGCAGCACTAAATAACCCAACAAAGATGCAATGGCGAGGATACCAAATATTCCGCTGCCAATTGCTGATAAACCTGCAGTGCGATTGGAAAATTTCATTATTTTTTATTGCTTTTATTTTAATGATTTCTTTTTACCTGATGATGGTTTTACAGCTACCAATTTCATATCAAGAAATACTTCTCCTTCTTTTCCATTAATAACAGCTCTTGATTGAATAAGCCAGGTTTTACTTTCAGGTTGCCATATTAAATGCTGAACGACACTGGTATCTCTGCTAAATTTTGCCACCGTTTTAAAATCGTTACCATTTCGATAACCATAACTAAAACCTTCGGACAAATCTTCATCACCTTCAATACTCATTCCGTGAACAGTATAGTGTTGTTGGTAATGATTATAGCCGATGTATTCATAATATTCCATTTGAACACCCCACCACGGAACAACTTCATTACTCTTTAAATGGAGCAATAAATACTGATGATTCAGAACCCAGCTTGCATCAACCTCTGAAGTAAACGTACTTCCATGTGCAACGGCGGTATCATGCCATTTGCCAACAAGATGATCTAATAAATCATCATGAAAGCGATGGTCTGTTGTGTCTTCTGCATTTTGTCCAAATGATGTAATTGTAAAAAGCGTTGTTATAAATAAAAGGTGTAGTTGTTTCATTATTGTAAGTTGAAATTTAGTTTGATGAATTTGCAGAAATTGCTTTTAAGTCAAGATAAGGTTCACCTTCTTTTCCATCTTTTTTAATTCTTGATTCTAAATGCCAGGAGTTTGATGATGGTTGCCAAATAAAATATTGAATAATGAATTCATCTGAACTTATTTTAGATGAAACTTTTAATTCATTACCGCTGCGGCTTGCATAACTAAAACCTTCGTATGGTTCATCAACGCCGCGTACACTCAATTCATAAAACACATAACGCCTGCTATTGTGATTATAGCCAATTAAAAACATTGCTTCCCACGGCATCTTTATAAAAGGAACAGTGTCAGTTCCTTTTTCATGTATTTGCAGATATTGATGATTCATAATCCATGTTGCTTCAAGGCTAAGATGTTGAAATTGCATTCCGTGAACGATTCCATTCACATCCCATTTGCCAACAAGATGATCTAATAAATCATCATGAAAGCGATGGTCTGTTGTGTCTTCTGCATTTTGTGCAAATGATGTAATTGTAACAAGCGTTGTTATAAATAAACAGTATAAATGTTTCATAATTGTAAATAGAAATTAGTTAGATGATTTTGCAGGAATTGCTTTCAGATACTGTTTCATTTGTATAACTTTAAAGCGTACCGTTTATAAGTATTCAGTTTCAGATGTTTGATTAGTCAGTTGATAGCATGAAATATTAAAAGCTACTGTTTTGGTTTATCTGCCGGAAGTTTTGAAGAGACATAATCACTTTGTTCTTTTAAGCCTTCAGCCATTTTCTTATCTGCTGTTTCTTTTAAAGCATTATTAATTACAGGATCTGTGAATGCATGAAATTGCTGCCAAATGCTGTCACGGAATTTTACCATAACATCTACTCCTTTTTTAAACGTACCGGTATTTTTTACCCGCGCAAGAAATTTACTGAAAGCCGGAACTACATTAAAAAGCTTGGTATTGCCAACGGGCATGTTATTAAAATCTGCAGCCAGCGAATCAAATTTGGTTTCATCGGTGTAAGCATACAATGTATATTTTAATGCGCCTCTTGCAGGTTGTGTCAATAATTCTTTTGCTTTCATTTCAGCAGCCAAACTATCTATCTTACTTAATGCCTGCAACGCATTACTCGCTACCGTATAAGATGAATCAGTAAGAGCTTTCAGATATAAAGTCTTGTATTCAATATTTTTATTTTTGCTTAATGCTGTAATGGCATCTGCTCTTACATAAGCATTAGAATCGTTAGTGAGATTTTTTGTGGTCTTTTCTACAGCTATCCTTACCGTATCATTTTCAATGTTTAATTTATTCAGCGAATAACTTTTTAATCCTGGCGATTTATCATGTAAGGCAGCTTCTAAAAAATTCAACGCCTTTGCATCTGTTTGCATCGTTGAAGCAAAATCTATCGCTTCGCTTCTATCAACATAATGACCTGCATTGTAATACTGGTAAATAAATTCATCCAGTGTTTTGTTATCTGTTTTTTCGCATACGAGTGTTTTATCTGCATCAACATTTATCAAAAATGGTTTTGTAGCTGAAGGAAATAGAAAAGTATCTGCCTGCTGTGTCATCCATACTTTGTAGCGTTTCTTATTTGCACCTTCATAAATATCAACAGCAAAAGGAAATTTAAAAATGTTTCCTGCCTGCGTTTGCTTTATAAAAACTTTTGCAGTTTTGGTTTGTGCATCATAAGTATAATTTATATCAAGCTTTGGATGCCCGCTGTTATAAAACCATTCATTCCAAAACCAGTTTAAATCTTCGCCGGTTACTTCTTCAAAAGCAAGGCGTAAGTCCTGTGCTTCTGCATTACCGTATTGATGTTTGGTGAGATAAACATGCAATGATTTAAAAAAAGCGCTGTCGCCAACATAATTACGCAACATGTTTAGTATGCATCCGCCCTTGGCATAAGTTACGTTATTCGGTGCGCCAACTTTATCATCATAGTAAAAATGAACTAACGGTGTAGCAGCATCATCAGGGCTGCTTAAATAGTTTTTTAGATTGGAATAAATAGTTGCTTCACCATTATCCTTTCCATGCTTATATTCATTCCATAATGTTTCACCAAGGGTTGCAAAAGATTCATTCAGCGTTAAATTGCTCCAGCTTTCACAGGTTACATAATCCCCAAACCATTGATGAAACAATTCATGCGCAATACCTGCATCAAACCAGTTTATTTCAGTTAGCTCTCTTTCATCAGCCGTGGCAATTTCACTGTGCATGGTACAGCTTGTATTTTCCATAGAAAAGCCGCCAGCATTTTTGCAAACGATCTGCACATATTTTTCCCATGGATAATCAATACCGGTTATTTTAGAAAAGAAAGCAATCTCTTCAGGAGTTACACCAAATATCCTTCTTGCTGTTGAGGCAAATTCTTTGTACACATAATAGCTTACCTCTTTGTTTTTGTATGTGTCTTTTATAATAGCATAATCGCCCACACCCATAAAAAATAAATAGGGGGCATTGGGTTCATTCATTTTCCAGCTATCAGTTCTTGTACCATCACCGTTAATTTTTTGAGTAACGAGCAAACCATTGCTCATGCTCACAAATTTTGCAGGCACGGTCATATTTATTTCTTCCGTTGTTTTTTGATTGGGCTTATCAATTGTCGGGAACCATGCTGAGTTTGATTCGGGCTCGCCCTGTGTCCATATTTGTACAGGTTCATTTTTATTTTCTCCTTTGGGATTGATAAAATATATTCCCTGTGAGCCCGGAAGTTTTGTATAATCGGGTTTCACGATGTAATCTATATAGATAGAATATTGCTCGGTTGCTTTATATGTTTTATCTAAGGTGATAAAAAGATTAGTGCTGTCATATAAATATTTCACATGAATTTTTTTACCTGCTTTTATTAAGGACACTTCATTAATTGTCATTCCTTTTGCATCAAGATGTAAAGAGTCTGTTTGATAAAAGTGCGGATGAATCGTTACCCATTCCTTGCCATACATCCATGATTTGCTATAATCAAATTTTACATCAAGCCTGGTATGAATTAAGTCATTAATTTTTGTTGGCGTGGCACGATATATGTTTTTCCAGTCAGGTACTTTGGTTGTATCAGTTGTTTGCGAGTATGTGGTAATACAGATCAAGAAAAGAGGCAAGAAAGAAGAAAAATATTTTGTTATCATATTGAATAATTTTGAATGATTGGAATTACTTACAGTGCCTTAAATAATCCGGTTGTTATTGAAAAATATCATTCCCGGTTTGATGTTGAATTGGATGTGATGTAATTGATTGTAATTTAATTCTGCAAACTTACTTGCAACGATTTGTGGCATCAATCACCTAAACTGGTGATTTTTATATAAGATTAATGACAACAAGCAAGAAGATATGATTCAATTAAATCAATTGCTGTTTACTAATTAATTGTGTGAGCGAGATAAAAACAAGAAAGTATTTATACCAGTTTTTGATGTATAGCTTTTGCAACAGCTTCACTCTTGGAATGTACATGCAGCTTTTCATAAATATGTCGCACATGTGTACTGACTGTATCAATGGAAATAAAACATTCTGATGCAATTGTTTTATATGATTTGCCTTTTACAAGCAAGGCTAAAATTTCTTTTTCACGCTCTGATAAATCAATAAATTCTTTTTTTGTTTCGTTAGATTGTACCCTGAACATCTGCAATACTTTTACAGCAACAGATGCTGTCATTGGCGCACCGCCAAGATATGTTTCATGAATGGCTTCAATCATTTTTTGCGGCGGCGTTTTCTTTAGCATATAACCTGATGCACCTGCACAAATAGCCGCAAATATTTTATCATTCTCTTCAAAAACAGTCTGCATTAATATTTGTACCTGGGGAAATTTTTCTTTAATTATCTGTACTGCTTCAATGCCAGATGTTCCGGGCATATTAATATCCATCATCACAACCTCCGGGTTGGCTGATTGCATATTGCGTACCAGTTTATTGGCATCGGCGAAGGCGCCTGTGCAATACATATCTTCCTGCGAGTTTACAAGTTGTTGCAAACTTTCACGTAGTGTTTTATTGTCTTCAAATATGGCTACTCTAATTTCCATAAATATGTTTTAAAGAAAGAATATTCGTTATTATTATTTGTCCAACTAATTTGGGCTAAAGCCAACGTATTTAGTTTTAAATTTATTGCCCCGGCCTTAAGGTCAGGGCAATAAAAGCCTCATCCCATAAGGACTTTAGCCCTATTCAATAAAAATTTTGTTTTACAATGATTCATTATTAAAATTACTCCCTGTTTATGTGATTTTAAATTTGAGTTGCGCAGTTGTTCCTTCATTTATATGTGAAGTAATCTTAAACTCACCATTAATTTCTTCTGCACGTTTTTTAAAAGTATTCATGCCGTTGCCATTAAATACGCCTGAAGTATTAAAGCCTTTCCCGTTATCGGTTACATTCATTTCAATATGATGATCTTTTTTTGAAATGCGTACTAATATTTTTTGTGCGCAGGAATATTTTGCAGCATTGTTAATTGCTTCTTTAAAAAATAAGTATAAATTTTTACGTTGCTTCATCGTGAATTTATAAGTTGAAAGTGAGGTATCGCTTATAAATTCAAGTTCCATATTTTTTGCTTCCAGTATTTCTGAAGCAAACAAATTCATGCGCAGCAATACATTTTCAAAAATATCGTTTTGCGGGTTTACTGCCCAGACAATATCACTCATGTTTTCCTGCATTGCAGAAGTGCTTTCGCTTATAGAAACCAGCAGTGGTAAAGCTTCCGGCGACTTTGCTTTTGCCAGTTCACTCATAATATTAATGCTGCTTAATGTTGAACCTATATCATCATGCAAATCATCTGCAATACTGTTGCGCATATTTTGCATTTGTTTAATTCTTCTGTTTCTTATAATGATACCAGCAATGATTAATGTGATAATAAGTAAGGCAATAAGCAAATACATCGTGTAACGGTTTTGTAATGCTGTGGTAGCCGCCTGTATTTCTTTTTGTTTCTCCTGCTCTTTTGATAATGAATTTTGAAAGGCCGTTGTTTTTTCACGATTGTAAATACTGTCTTTCAGTTTTACTGCAATTCTTAAATAATTTAGGCTGCTGTCAGTATTATTTTGCGCTTCATAAATATCTGCCAGCAGGTTTACAGCTTTCAATTTGCCTGTTGGATAATTATTACTTAACTTATTTTCCAAAACTTTTTTTGCATACCATATCGCAGAATCAGGATTATTTTTTTCTTTAAATGATTTTGCCATGCCGTTATAAGCATCCATCGTATATATTTTCATATTCAGATAATCGCTGATAGGAATGCTTAAACGATAATAATACTGGGCTGAATCATAAGCAGCATTTGCTTCAAAAGCTTCACCCAAATAAACATATACCTGACTTTTAGCGAATCTGGTATCATCACCGGTTCCTTTATACAAAGCAGGGTTGGCTTTAAGCAATTCCAAACTTTTTTTTGCGCATATTAATGCTGAATCATATTTATGAAGCCCAACATAAGTAGATACTATAACAGCATAACCGGAAAACAATTCCTCTGGAAAATACTGTTTCATCATTTGCAGCACTACACTTATATATTTCATGGCAGTGTTATAATCACCAAGGTTAATATAACTGTCGGCAAGCATGCCATTACTCCAGCCTATAGCCCTGTTATCATTCAATTTTTTTGCAAGCGGAAATGCCTTTAAAGCATATTCAAGTTCTAAAGTATAATTGCCCGTGATATACAATGAATGATCTAACGAAACGATTGACCAGAATATACCTGGATCATACTTTAATTTTTCTGACAGTGCCAACATCTGCTTCGCATAGATTAAACCAGAGTCGGGATTATTAAATGAATAATAGTCGCTCAAACCTCTAAGTGCCCATATTTTATTGGTATCTTCTTTTTGTGTTGGCAAAACCCTTTTAACTGAATCAACCCATTGTGATTGCGTATATGCTGAAATTGAACACAAAAAGATAAATGCGAAGGTGTATATATTTCGTGCTGAAGCCTGCATGTATAAGTGTTGACTGAAAGATGATATCTTAAAGGTAATTGGTTTGATAATCATTTTGCAGCCGTTAGCTTCATATCAAGAAATACGTCTCCTTCTTTTCCTGCGATTAGCGGCCTGGACTGAATTGTCCACGAGTTGGATATTGGTTCCCATGTCATACGCTGGATATTTGTTGGTCAGTTTTGCTGTTTCCCTTTTGAATTAACTTAAGTTCGTTACCATTGCGATAGCCATAACAAAAACCTTCAAAATCGTCAACCCCGAATACACTCATTCCCAGAACGACATAATGTTTGCTAATATGATTGTATGAGATAAAACAGTCAATTTCCATCTGCATATGTATCCAGGGAATAACTTCATTGCTTTTAAGATGATAATGCAGGAATTGGTGGTTCAACACCCACTCCGCCTCGAGAACTGCTGTGGACGAAAATCCATGTGCAACTGATGTGATATTCCATTTACCAACAAGATGATTGAGCAGGTCATCATGGAGTTGAGTATTTGTTGTGTCTTCTGTGGTTTGTGCAAAGGTTATACTTGTAATAAGAGTTGCTATAATTAAGAAGTAAATATGTTTCATCATAACAGTTTAATTATGGTATTGATTTTATAAAATTACTTCCTCTTTAGCTGGCGGTCAATCACCAGTTTATGTGATTTTGAATTTGAGGTGAACAGTTGTTCCTTTATTTAATTTCGATTCAATATTAAACTGCGCATTAAGTTCTCCTGCACTTTTTTTTAAACTGCTATTCCATTAAGCATCTTGTTGAGGCTAAAATAGATACGTTATAATGGATTTGGCCGTTAGTCGAAAACCAGGCGGCGGCTCACAGAAGTGGATGGGCGGGCTTTGAAAGGAAGGGTGAAGACGTACGGAGAGTGCAGCACTATTATTTTACTTTTTTACATACTTCATCTTTACCAAAATAATGCGAAATAAATCCTGTGATAGTTCCATTGACATCCTTAGTAAATTCTATTCTTGCGTCAATAACTTTCAAATAAAAATTGATTTCATCCTGCGCAAACAATAGCGATTTAGGTAAACCACCTGCAGGTGCTTCCAGTTGAAGCCCGTTGTTTTCAAGGGTAACAAAAGCATGATGTTTTTTATCAAACGCATACTCGCCGACATATTTTTTTAAAACATCATCATCAAGCTTTATTTCTGAATGAACCCTCATAAGCTCATAAGGCTTATGAAATAAAATAGCCGAAAGACCAGCTTTAATAGCGGTAAGCCCTTCGCCATAATACCCTTCATTATTTAGTAAAATAATCGTTACACCTTTAGCAGGATAATAAGTAAAATCAGAAATAAAACCAGGCAATCCACCACTATGCCCTACAAATTTTTCTCCATACATAGAATCAATAAACCAGCCATAGCCATAGTGCTCCAGGTGCGGCGTATGTGCAGCTTGCCAGGATTCCTCTGAAAGAATTTCTTTATTAGCCACTGCCTTTGCCCATTTATACATATCGCCGGCAGTGGTGAAAATACCGCCTGCTGCATAGGTTACCGTGGAATCCCATCGCTGTGCAACCAGGTGTTCGCTTTCAGTAAGCTTTTTATAACCCACTGCTTTATTAGTATCCTGCACATTCCTGAAATCAAAAAAAGAATGTGTCATTTGCAAAGGATTAAAAATTATATTTCTTACTTCTTCTTCATAAGATTTGCCTGATACCTTTTCAATAATTAAACCTAACAGGTAATAGCCTGAATTATCATAGCTGAATTGCGTGCCGGGTGCAAAGTCCAATGGCTTTTTGAAAACAATATCAAGAAACAATTGCTTATCGACTGGATTACAAACAATAGCAGAATCTTCTTCCCCAATGTCATTGGTATAATTATAAATACCTGAAGTATGGGTCAGTAAATTCTCAAGCGTTATTTCACCGGCATGTGTAAACTCAGGAAAATATTTACTGAGTTTGTCGTTTATGGAGAGCTTGTCTTCTTCCTGCAATTTTAAAATAACGGCAGCTGTAAATTGCTTGGTTATTGAGCCAATTTGAAAAATAGAATTAGCATCATTTAATACATGCGATTCAACATTTTTATAGCCATAGCTTTTTTGTAAAATAATATTTCCTTTCTCTGCAATAAGCGCCGAGCCATTAAATTTATAAAGCTTATTTGCTGAAAGCAGGTATTCATTAAGCTTCTGAGCAAGCGAATCATTTGTATACTGTGCTTTTGAAATAAAAAAACTTACCATAAAAAGTAAGGGCATGAGTATGACCTGGTAATGTTTAGTTAGTGGCTTCATTTTACTTTATTTATTTTCTATACTTACCTGCTCTTAGTTATAAATGCAGTTAATAAGAAAAGAGTTGCCCGAAAGGTTTTTACAAAAGTTATAGCCTGGCTCACACTTTGTCGCAAGAGCGATGCATAGCTGAAGTTAAGAGTAGCAGCAGGGGAAAATCTACGGAGGCCGAATGAGTAAAACCTGCGGAGACTGAGTTTATTGTAACATGTGCAAGGGAGAAATAATTTATTTGCGCATTGAATTGATTATCATAAATTATTTCTAATTTTAGTAGCACACCTCCTAAAATTTGCTATTATGTCTGCAAATTTCAACACTATGATGATGGCCGCTAACGTGCTACAGGGTTTCATGAATTCTCCTGATTTTTTTCAATTCGGTTTTAGGTTTGAGCAGAACTCTTCAACCGGAATTTATTTTCTTAAATGCGCTGCTTTTAAAGCTGATAAAACTATAAGTAATCCTGATGTAACAATGACCATTTACAATGCTAATGCCATATCGTTAAATTTCAATTTTAAATCAGTTTTAATTGTATCGAAAGCTACGTTAAGCACTAATGGTTTCAATGGAACCCAGGATATGTATCTTATACCCCTTCAGTCCGGGGGAGCCAGTCCTCTGCCTTACGTTAGCTATTTAATAAATGACCAGGCAACAATGGATGGATCATTAGCCGTTACGGGATTTAGCATGAACCCTTCTCCCCCATACAAAAGCCAGAATTAAAAAATTATTTTGGTGGCTTCATTTGTCCTTGCCGGCATTGTCACAGATAGGCCACACTTTAAACTTAGCTGCATATCTGCGCCAAATTGAAGTATCAGGGGAATTTTATTTATTTGATTTCAAGTAGCGCTTTAGCACTTGCATTTTTTCCGATAAAAGTTGCAAGATCGCCCACCGTATTTAAACTGCTGTAATTGCTTGTAACTGTAGTAAAGGGAATTTGATAATGTTCTGCCACCAACACCTGCAAGGCTGTCCTCATTAAATCATTTTGTGCAAAAGAATTCAGTTTAGTTTCCTCGTTAAAGTTTGTCGTAAAATTATTGTCTGCCGATAAACTTTCAAAAGCCGTACTTCTTGTTATGGTTTTCAGTACAGATTTAATAAGCTTTGAAAGCAGGATTAGTCCCACTACCGTTGCAACTGTTTTAACAACTGTGCCGCCAACACCCGCACCGCCCAATATACCCTTTGTTGAATTTCTGCCCGAACTGCAACCCATAAAAGTGGCGCTGCTAAGCGAGAGCAGCATGATAAATGTGTAAAATCTTTTCATGTCAATAAATTTTATAAATGAATATTTTTTTGTTTACTTAGTATGAGAACGTTTGGATACTTATTCGTTTAATTAGATTTAGTCTTTACCAAGACATTCACATTTGAATGTAACAGGCTGCACTAGCCAAACCTGCGGCCATTTGTGTTTCCGCTTATTTGAAACAGCGTTTTTATTTTAATAGGAAGTTTATAAGTCCTGGGTTAAACTTGTCCGCCCGGGGGAGACATCAGGACAGTAACTCTTTTTAATTCAGCGGAAAAAGAAAAATTCTTGAAACATGAATAAACTAACCTGAACCATTCTTTCCAGTGCAGCATTGGCTGTTTGAATTTTGTCAGAATAAATAATGTAATCAAATAAAATTGTTCCCTACATGCGCTTTAGTAAAGTGGTATATTTTGTAGTAATCGTTATACTTATATTTTCCTCCTGTAAGAAAGAATATAGTTGTGAAAAATGTATCCCGGCTGAAAGCCGTAAAGGAAACGTGGTTTTTTATACGGTGGGAGGTTGTGTTAATGGAAAGCCCATAACTTTAATTGTAGATGGCGACTTATATTTGACGGTTGATGTTTTTTCCTCCAGGCCCGAATGCTCAACCCCCGGCATTACCGCTGTTGCACTTACAGTTGGCATCCATTCATGGGAGGCGTTATGTGGTTCGTTTAGAACCATCGCCGGAGGAGTAATAAATGTAATGCCAGATACCTGCCAGGTGGAGGAAATTAAATAATATTATTTCCAGATCCCTCAAATAGCGCAAGTTTGCCGCTTAGCTTGATCAGGGAGTATTTATGCTATTGCATACTAACTATAACCTAAGGTGGGCAACAATCCTTCACTCATCAAGGTATTTTGCCAACCAAAACTTCTCCGACATCATGCATTGTAACCACGCCAGCTAATGCGCCATTTTCGTTTATAACCATACTAAAATTATGTCTGCTTTCTTTAAACTTTTGTAATAACTCCGGAGCATTTTGATCAAGATTTACTATACAGGGTGGGTACGTGATTTCCTTTAAAGTTTTGCTGCGTTGCATAAAGAAATCCCTTGCACTTAAAAACCCAACTACTTTATTCTCCCGTTGAACCACCGGAAAATAGGTATGCTTACTTTCCCGCAGAATAGTTTCAACGATCTCTGTAGTCATAGTTTCATAAATTAAAGTCACTTTTTCAAGTGGGGTCATAATCTTTCCGATAGTCCTTTCATAGAAGTTAAAAATATTTTCATGAAGAAGTAATTCGTTTTTTTCAATTGTTCCCTGCCGGTAGGCAAGGCTCATTAAACTTTTTAGATCTGCATCGGTAAGCTTTTTGTTTTCTGAGCTGCGTATGCCAAACATCCTGACTAATAAATGGGTACTCCCTGTAAATAATTTTACGATTGGATAGGATAATTTACTAAACAGGCGAAAGGAGCGGCTGATACGAAGTGCTATTTTTTGGGGAGACTGCAGCGCTATTGATTTAGGTAGTAGTTCACCAATAACAACAGTTATATAGGTGATAAGTCCAATGCCAAGCACAATGCTTAAATTATGTGCCAACCACAGAGATATACCCCATGAGATTAGTTTCGGCTCCAGGTAGGCTTCCAAAGCCTGCCCTGCATAAAGGCCCTCAATAATTCCTACTAAGGTAATGCCAACCTGGATAGAACTAAGATAATCATCCGGATTTTTTAAAAGATCAAGGATTTGCGTAGCCCTTTTATTTCCTTTATCTGCTTCAGCCTCGATTCTGAACTTTTTAACCGAAACCAGCGCTATTTCAGCGGCAGAAAAATAGGCATTGATAAAAATTAATAGCAAGAATAAAATAAAAAAAAGCATAGTAAAGTATTTCTTTAGTAAGTTATTTAATTCTTAATCTAAAAGATTAAAATGTACGAATATTATTCTGTGCTAGCGGTCTTCAATCTTCCACTTCCTGTCCAATCCTGCCTATCCAATAAACTGTTGCAAATGATATGAAATATAGTTTATCTTTTATCACGAAATTTATACTTTCTGCTCATAAATTAAAAATACAAATCTCTTTACTACAACGCATCACCTGTCCCGTCTTTACGGGAAGTATAACTTACGCATAATACCACGCTACCAAAC
>JBBSEV010000075.1:0-18689 GCA_038239385.1 Chitinophagales bacterium | reverse complement strand
TATCTAATACCCGCGACATTTTTATGATGTCTTTTTGCGCAAGGTATATGTTGTTATTGAGCGTTTTTATTTCTCCGCTTATATTATCAATTACGTTTCCCTGGAGATCAATTTTTTTATTAATAAGTGTAAGGCCACCAATATTTACTTTAGCTGTTTTTCTAACTTCCGCTAAAGCCTTTTCAGTTTCAACAATTTCTCTTTTAAGATTTTCACGTTCCTTTTGAAGAGCATCTTTATCCTCGGGTTGCTGGGCTGCGGCGGCTAAAGCAAAAGAGATAAAGACCAATATGGTTACAATTTTTCGTTGCATGCACATTAAATTTTAATGGAAACGAGTTAAGATCATGCATATTGCTATGCATTAAAGTAACAATTATTTTGTTTTATAATTTGGGGGAATTACAAAGTGGAATGATAATTCCTTGTTAAACTCATACTGTTTAAAAGACAGGCTTATATTAACTTTGGTTTTTTCAGCAACAGTTATTTCGCGGTCTGTAGCAAAATAAACGCCATTGTTTTTTTCATAATCGCCGTAAGTGATATCGGCAGTTCTGTTCTGGCTCACATCAAGGTCATCAAGTTTACTTCTTTCTATAAGTTTATTATCTGCAGATACAGTAATTAGATTTTTAAAAAATTTATCTATAGTCGCAATCAGAATATGATTTTCAGTTTGCCTGTAAGCAACCACACTATCACCAACATAAATTGGATTTCCAATTAGCAAATCCTGTAAAGTTGAAAAATTTAAAGGGATGTGTGTTATGTCTTCAATGTAATTGAATGGGTGATATTCCACCATTTTATCAAGTTTATTTACTATGATAATACTGTCTTTGGTAATTAAAATTTTAAAAGCCTCTATGCTCAGGAACGTTGCGCTGATTGAAACCCATAAAACGCTATCTGAGTATAATCTTATAAAGGCATTAAAATCAGGTTGTTTTCCTCTGCTGTCTTCGTATTGAACTTTTATTTTCGATGAAAATGTAGTAAAATGAATCCTGTTTTTTTTGAGAGAATTTAAAATGTTTACGGCTCCTTTAATTGAGTCACTATTGGCATTTGAAATATTATTCGTTATAAGAGTATCTTTTTTATTAACAGCAGTATTTAATTTTTTAGTTGATCTGCATCCTTCTGCAATATAAAGTAAGCTTATTCCAAAAATAATTACAATGATCTGTCTTACCATTCATTTTTTTTTAAAGTTATGAAATACCTGTATGCCCAAAGCCACCTTCTCCTCTTTCAGAAGATTGTAATTCTATTACGGGTAGCCAGCCTGCTCTCTCAACTTTAGAGATAACCACCTGGGCTATGCGCTCACCGTGATTAATTATATATTCCTGCCTTGATAAATTTATCAAAATAACTTTTAATTCTCCACGATAATCACTGTCTACAGTTCCCGGTGAATTTAAACAAGTAATTCCATGGTTCATTGCGAGGCCGCTACGCGGCCTTACCTGCGCTTCAAATCCGTAAGGTATTTCAATATAAATTCCTGTAGGGATCATTGCTCTCTCAAAAGGCAGCAATACAACAGGAAATTCAAGATTTGCTTTTAGATCAAGGCCTGCAGACCCTTTTGTTGCATATTCAGGTAATTGATTTCCTGAAGTATTGATAATCTTTATTTTCAGTTCATGCATGGCAACAAAGATAAGAATGCAATTGAGCCTATGAAAAAAAATTACTATGGCTGGTCTATTGTTTCTATAAGAACAGTTGCATAGGCGGCAACTCCTTCCTCTCTTCCTACAAAGCCCATTTTTTCAGAAGTGGTGGCTTTTATTGAAACGGCATTTTCGTGTATGGCTAATATTTCGGCAATCAATTTACGCATTGCCGGAATGTAAGTCTGTATTTTAGGTTTTTCTAAACAAATAGTTGAGTCAATATTCCCGATTTTATATCCTGCTTTGTCGATCAGTAAAAATGTTTTCTTTAATAAAATCTTACTATCAATGTTTTTGAATTCAACTGAAGTATCTGGAAAATGAACGCCAATATCTCCCAAACATGCGGCACCCAGCAAGGCATCGCAAATAGAATGAAGTAATACATCTGCATCGCTATGTCCTAATGCACCTTTCAAGTGTGGCAGGTTTACGCCACCCAGCCAAAGGTCTCTTCCGGTTACCAACTGATGAAAATCAATTCCAAATCCTATTCTGAATGACATTAATAAATTGTTTTATTATATAATTTTAAAAGGCAAAAAGTATTAATTGTACTAACTAAAATAACTATAAAGCTACTTACTTCCCCACAAGTTTTTTTGCAAGTTTATTGTAGATCAACAAGTACATTATAAAAAAAATGCCTCACTTATTTTGTGAAGCATTGTAATTTTTTTTTATTTAGAATTATTGTTGTGTAACGCCTGGCGCAGAATCTTTGTCGAGATTAAAAATAAGACTGAACCTCAAAGTATTTGATAATGGATTCCTGTTAATACCGTTTCCTGATGGGATAAGATAAGAAAAATTTAAACCAAACATGTTATAGTTCAACCCTGCTCCTACTGTAAAATATTTACGATCTCCTTTAGTTGGTGCCTCATAAAAATAACCTGCCCGGAAAGCGAATTGATCGTTATATGAATACTCTGCCCCTACTGAAACCTGGAACTCTTTTATTTCTTCACTGAAGCCGCCTGGTGCATCACCAAACGAACTGAACCAACTGCTTACAACTCCTTTGCTATGATAATTTGCCAAGCCTGTAGAATCACCAATTGCAGGAGGAGTAGGTACAAGGAGCTTATTAATATCAAGTCCGAATGTAACCTTATTTGTTTCATCAAAAGCCTTTACATACGCAAGTCCTAAACCCAGATTGGCAGGAATAAAGTCCTTTTCAGAAGCATCATTAGTATATGAAATTTTTGTGCCTAGATTAGAAACCGTAAGCCCCCAGTTTAAACCAGAACCATCTGTACTTCCTGCAGTACCATCATGAAATAAAGAAAGATCTGCGGCTACGGAACTACCTGTCTTATAAGTTGAACCACTCGATGACTGGCCGCTGGCGAGATTTGAATTGATATATCGTAAGGCAATTCCAATACCAAGCTTATCAGATAATTTACGTGAATAACCGGCATCAAAAGCAAACTCTCTTGGCCTGTAAGTTTGCAAATCATTTCCAAGGTTATCAGTGAACTGTATGTTCCCAAGACTAAAATAACGTAAAGAGGCAGAAATAGCCTCTAGTTCATCAAGTTTATAATATCCTGCTGCTGAGGCAAGATAAACATCGTTCAGGTCCAGTCCTTTTAACCAGGGAGTGTAGGTAAGAGCGATAGAGGATTTGCTTACAGCAAAAGGGATTTTTGCCTGGTTCCAAAAGGATGAATTGGCATCTGGCGGCGTTGCTATACCTACATCTCCCATACCTCCTGAACGTGCATCTGGTGAAATTCTTAAAAAAGGAACTGCGGTAGTAACAACATTTATTGGATTTGTAGTACTACTTTGTGCGTTAACGACAAATGCCCCGCCCATCAGCATTGCTAATGCCGTTAATCTCAAAGTTGCTTGTTTCATGTGTAAATTTTGCTTGGTTAGGTAGAGCTAAACTTTATAGAAATTAATTTTGGAATTGTAAAAATAAATTTTTTATTGAAACCGGCAATTAAATATGAAATACGAGGTAATATCGACAGAGTATTTCCGGATTTTAAAACTCGCTGGTTTTTTTTATTTATTAATTTGAGTCAAATTATTTTTTATTCTTCATTGACATGAACGTTTGCGCACAGCAATTATTGCTTGCAAATCTGTTGCCACAAAACCTGATCAAACTTATCTGGCCGTATGTATATATCACTGTTTTATTTGCATTTACCAAAGTAGTAACGAGAATAAATTGGAATAATATAAATCCTACTTTCGTATTTGTGAATACTTTGCAAAAGTATTAGAAACATGACAAAATTGGTTTTTAATTGAGAAACCTAAATCAAATAAAGTATTTATATTCGCTGTTATAAAATCGTTGCCCTTACACAATAACACAGAAAACCTTTCGTTAAATAATCTGCAAAACGAATGCACATGCTAAAATCAATATCTGCCGTGAAATTTTTTCTTTTTTTACTCGCCTTGTCATTAGTGGCTACTTCTTGCCATAAGAAGAAAGATAAGTCTTCTGTAACAGGATGGAATTATGATGATAAAAATTATGGAAACTTTCATGTCCTGAAAGCTAAAGAACAGAAAGCAGGCCCGGGTCTGGTATTTGTTCAGGGTGGAACTTTTACTATGGGGGCAAAGGAAGAAGATGTAATGGGTGACTGGAACAATGTCCCCCGCCGGGTAAGTGTAAACTCATTTTACATTGACGAAACTGAAGTGGCTAATGTGCACTATCGTGAATATCTCTATTGGCTAAGTAATACATTCGATAATGATACTACTATAATGAGGATGGCGTTGCCCGATACATTAGTTTGGAGAAGCGAGCTTGCTTATAATGAACCGTACGTAGAATATTATTTCCGTTACCCCGCCTATAATTATTATCCGGTTGTTGGTGTAACCTGGGAGCAGGCGCATGATTTTTGTATATGGAGAACTGACAGAGTAAATGAAAAAGTTCTCATTGATAAAGGTTACTTAAATAAAAAAGCGCCATTAGCTGCTATGAAAGGTGGCCAGGGTGATCAAACTTTTAATACAGATACATACCTTATGAGCCCTGACGAAATCAATAATAAAACCGCCCCTAAAAAAGGTGGATTGAAAGACGTGAGCGGTAGAGCAAGAAAAGTAATCACGTTTGAAGATGGAATTTTGTTGCCAGGTTACCGCCTGCCAACAGAGGCTGAATGGGAATATGCCGCTTATGGTATTATTGCTCAAAATCCAAGTCCACGGACTAAAGAAAAAAATCATGGTGAAGAAGTTATTTCTAACCAACAGGTATATTCATGGAGTAAAAATGTAAATGGCCTGCGTGATAATCGCCGTGGAAGCTGGCAAGGTCAATTTCTGGCCAACTTTAAGAGAGGAAACGGTGATGTAATGGGTGTGGCGGGTGGATTGAATGACCGTGCTGCTATACCAGGTCCTATTAAATCGTTTTACCCTAATGGTTACGGATTGTATAATATGAGTGGAAATGTAAGTGAGTGGGTTGGTGATGTGTATCGTCCTCTTACTTCCCTTGATGAAGACGATGTAAATCCATATCGTGGTAATAAGTTTACTAAATTTTATAAAAACGGGCAGGGGGAATATGAGAGGGATACACTTGGACGATTGAAAAAAGAAGTTGTTACGGATGCCGAAGCACTTAATCGCCGTAACTATCAAAAAGGAGATGTTATCAATTATCTTGATGGTGATTCAATATCTGCGGTTACCTATGGATATGGAATATCTTCATTAATAAGTGATAGATCCCGTGTGATAAAGGGTGGTAGCTGGAACGATATGCCTTATTGGTTATCTCCCGGAGCAAGACGCTATTTAGAGCAGGACCAGGCAAGTAGTACTGTAGGTTTCCGGTGTGCAATGACAAGGCTTGGTAGCCCTGAAGGAAATGGATTTAAAGAAGGAAATATTTTTGGTAAGCGCAAACAAAATAAAAAGAAGAAAGCTTAAACTAATAGTTTTATAATTGGAAACCTCTTATTTTAAATAAGGGGTTTTTTTATTTTAGCAAAGCAAATCCAATATACTTTTGTGAATATGAATATTGAAGACATCTATAAAATTTATCAGCAATACCCCTCAATACAAACTGATACAAGAAAGCTTAAAAAAAATGACTTATTTTTTGCACTAAAAGGGCCCAACTTTAATGGAAATGAATTTGCGCAACGGGCGCTTGAAAAAGGTGCCGCCTTCGTAATTGTTGATGAAGAATTAGCATTCAATAATAACCGCGTGATACTTACAAGTGATGTTTTGGAAACCCTACAGGAACTTGCAAAATTTCATCGCATCAAATTGGATAAATTGCCTTCCGGCAAAAAAATTCCATTTATAGCTATTACCGGGAGTAATGGAAAAACCACGACTAAGGAGCTTCTTAATGCAGTGCTTTCTACAACATTTAAAACTTACACAACAGAGGGAAATTTGAATAATCACATTGGAGTGCCTTTAACCATCTTAAAAATAAAAGAAGATGTAGACATGGCTGTAATAGAGATGGGTGCTAATCACCTTAGAGAAATTACAGGTTATTGTAAATATGCCATGCCTACGCATGGTCTTATTACCAATTGCGGAAAAGCGCATCTTGAAGGCTTTGGCAGCATTGAAAATGTAAAAAAAGGCAAAGGTGAATTATTTGATTACCTGCGTGAGCATAAAGGAATTGCTTTTGTAAATAATGATGATGAATCTTTGCCATTGAGTTTTGGAATAAATGAAGTGGTTTCTTACGGAAGTAATGGGAAAAATATAAATGGCCACATAGCTAAAAGTGATCCTTTTTTGGAAATATCTATTTCGAATCCAATGCCAGTTAATGTAAGAACCAATTTGGTGGGTTCTTATAATTTTTCAAATGTGATGGCCGCATTTTGCATTGGGCGCTATTTTAATGTTGATGATCAAAAAATAAAGGAGGCAATTGAAAATTACTTACCATCTAACAGCCGTTCGCAATTAATAAAAGACGGCAGCAACATTATAATATCTGATACTTACAATGCCAACCCAGGAAGTATGAAAGCTGCTATTGAAAATTTTGCATCAATGAAAGCAAGTAAGAAAATTTTGATACTCGGAAGCATGATGGAATTGGGTGAAGAAAGTAAAAATGAGCATTCAGCCATTATTTCAATTATTGATAAATATAAATGGGATAAAGTAGTACTTGTAGGAAAAGGTTTTAAAGAAACCAATCATAAGTATATAAGTTTTGATAATTCATTACAGGCAAGAGAATGGATGCAAAAATTGCGGCCGCAAAATGCGCATATTCTTCTTAAAGGTTCCCGCTCAATGCAAATGGAAAATGTTCTTGAATGATTTTGTAGTTTTGCCTCCTTTTTGGAGACTTGTCCGAGTGGTTGAAGGAGCACGCCTGGAAAGTGTGTATACGGGAAACTGTATCAAGGGTTCGAATCCCTTAGTCTCCGCTGAACGATAATAAGAAATTGTTTACCCGGATTCACTATTTTAGGTGAACATTAAGATTCCACTTTATAATTATTGGTACAGCCAAAGAATTGGATCTTCATCACTGCTTATGGTTATGTAAAATTTTAGTAAAGCAGTAATCATAATTAAATACATTTGATTAACAATTTAATCGTCCTTAATTATATTGCTTCTATGGGTGCAGCTTTTAATTCTATTTATTTTCTGTATAGTTTTTTTATCTTCTGTAATATTAACAGGAAGACTCTAAACCTCATACCCTTCTGCAGAAGGATTACTGCAGCGCAATTTCTTTCAAACGAAAAAAATAAAATATGCCAGGCGATTCACTAAATGTAAATAATAAAGCACGTCAACAAAATACGTTCGACGCTATTGTAATCGGATCAGGCATTAGCGGGGGATGGGCTGCGAAAGAATTAACCGAAAAAGGTTTGAAAGTTTTAATGCTTGAGCGTGGCCAAAATTATGAGCATATAAAAGATTACGTGACAGCTTCAAAGAATCCATGGGAATTTACCCACCGCGGCAGGGCGACATTGCAATACAAAACCGACAACCCTGTAATATCAAGAGATTGGGCAATGTATGGTACAGCTGCGCAGGAAGCCCTGGTGAAATCGTGGGTTAATGAAAAAGATTGTCCATATGTACAGGAAAAACCTTTTGCATGGTGGCGCAGTTATAGGTTAGGTGGCCGATCTACTTTATGGGGAAGACAGAGTTATCGTTTAAGCGATTTTGATTTTGAAGCAAATACAAAAGATGGCATCGCAATAGACTGGCCCATTCGCTATAAGGAGATGGCGCCATGGTATGATTATGTAGAAACATTTGCTGGCATCAGTGGATCGAAGGAAGGCCTGGCGCATTTACCGGACGGAAATTTTTTGCCACCAATGGATTTGAACTGCGTTGAAAAAGATGTAGCAGCAAGAATAAAATCTTTTTATAAAAATCAACGCCATATGTTTATTGGGAGGGTAGCAAATCTAACACAGGCTATTCCCGGCAGAACCAAATGTCAGTTTCGAAACCGTTGCTGGGAAGGTTGTCCATTTGGTGGTTATTTTAGCACGCAGTCATCAACATTGCCCGCTGCACAGGCAACAGGAAATCTCACGGTGCGCCCATGGAGTATTGTTACAAAAATTATTTATGATAAGAATACAAAGAAAGCAACCGGTGTTGAAATATTAGATGGAGAAACAAATAAGACATATGTGTTCCATTCAAAAATTGTTTTCTTAAATGCATCTGCATTAAACAGTGCGTGGGTATTAATGAATTCGGCAACTGATATATGGCCAGATGGTTTAGGCAGTAGCAGTGGGGAATTGGGACACAATATTATGGATCACCATTACATGCTTGGGGCACAGGGAAACATAGAAGGTTATGAAGACAAATATTATTATGGACGCAGAGCAAACGGTTTTTATATTTCAAGGTTTGCCAATTTATATGGCGATAAAAGAGACTTCCTTCGTGGCTATGGTTACCAGGGAAGCGCAAGCCGGCAGGGCTGGAGCCGCGATGTGGCCGAAATGAATATTGGCGCTGATTTTAAAGAGGCATTGACAGAACCAGGTGGCTGGAGTATTGGTGCAACAGGCTTTGGTGAAATACTGCCCTATCATGAAAATAAAATTTCACTCAATAAAAATGTAAAGGATAAATGGGGTTTGCCTGTACTTACCATGGATGCAGGCTTAAAAGAGAATGAACTGAAAATGCGAAAGGACATTATAAAAGAATTAGTGGCAATGTTTGAAGCATCAGGTGTTAAGAATATTACTACCTGGGATAGTGATTATGCTATCGGCCAGGGTATTCATGAAATGGGTAGTGCACGTATGGGTAAAGATGAAAAAACATCTGTGCTGAATGAACACAACCAGGTATGGGATGCTAAGAATGTTTTTGTTACTGATGGTGCCTGTATGACTTCCAGTGCCTGTCAAAATCCATCACTTACTTATATGGCGTTAACAGCAAGGGCAGCAGATTATGCAGTGAGCGAATTAAAGAAAGGAAATCTCTGATTAATGATTAAATAATTTTTAAGGAATTTATTTGCAGGGAGAAATTTATAATTTGAAAAATAGTGCTATGAATATTTGCCGGTTTATTTTAAGCTACTTTTTGGTATTTGCAATATCCGGTTTTGATCAAAACATTAATGCAGTTTCGGCTCAGAGTACGAAAACCTCTTTAGACAAAATGCCACATCTTGAAAAACAAGGCACGGCAACCCGGCTTGTAGTTAATGGGAAACCCTTTCTTATGATTGCCGGGGAATTACATAATTCTACAGCAGGCGGATTTGAATATATGCGCCCTGTTTGGAAAAGAATGCAGCAAAAAAATCTCAATACAGTTATTGCCACAGTTTCATGGGAGCTCATTGAACCCGAAGAAGGAAAATTTGATTTCGCTCTTGTAGATAGCACCATTGCAGGGGCAAGAGAAGCAAATCTTAAGCTGGCGTTGATATGGTTTGGCAGTTGGAAAAATGCCGGTTCTGTTTATATCCCTTCTTGGGTAAAAAAGAATTATGCAAAATATCCAAGAGCTAAAGATGAACACGGAAAGCCGCTGGAAATTTTATCAACAGTAAATAATGCTTCTGCTGAAGCCGATGCTAAAGCATTTGCTGCATTGATGCGGCATATAAAGGAAACAGATACTGATCAGCAAACTGTAGTGCTACTACAGGTAGAAAACGAAGTAGGAATACTTGATAACATGGGAGCAACTCCCGGCAATGCAAGAAGAGATTTTAGTGGTCCTGCTAATGCAGCTTACAATGCTAATGTGCCAAAGGAATTGATGGATTATCTTATTCAGCATAAGAAAAATTTATATCCCGAGTTAAGTAAAGTTTGGGCAGCAAATGGTTTTAAAACATCCGGGTCATGGGAGCAAGTATTTGGTAAAAGCACTTTCAAACCTGGCAAGGACGATTGGAAATCTTTCTCCTTTTATACAGAAGAACTTTTTTCTGCATGGAATTATGCAAAGTATATTGAAAAGGTTTCTGCTGCAGGTAAAAGAGAATATCCTTTACCGATGTATGTTAATGCCTGGCTGAAACAACCGTTTAGTTATGTGCCCGGAAAGTATCCGTCAGGAGGGCCGTTGCCACAGGTTCTTGATATTTGGCGTGCGGCAGCTCCTTCAATTGATTTTATTGCTCCCGATATTTATACCGATGAATTTACCTGGGTTTGCAATGAATATACCAGGAGTGGTAACCCTTTATTTATACCGGAAACAAGAGGAGGAGAGGTAGGTGCTGCGAGAGCCTTCTATGCTTTCGGACAATATGATGCATCATGTTTTGCCCCATTCGGTATTGATGGTAGCTTCTATAATGAAAATGATCCACTGGATGAAAGTTATGCAGTGCTGCAAAAAATGTCTTCAATTATTCTTGAAAATCAGGGTAAAGGAACTATGAAAGGAGTACTTGTTGATAGCTCATCTCCTGTACAGGAAATTGAATTTGGTGATTACATGATCCAGGCAAAACTTGCAGGGAGAGAAAGATCCATTACAGGGGGCCTTATTTTACAAACAGGACCAGCAGAATTTATTGTTGCCGGCAGAAGCCTTGATGTATATTTTTTTCCAAAAGATACCTCTATGCGCATAGGAGTACTGGCAGTGGATGATGGAACTTTTGAAGATGGTAAATGGATTGCAAAAAGAAGATTGAATGGAGATGAAACACACGCAAGCACCTGGGATGGAACGGGCAATAAACTTCCGGGTAACAAAGTGAGTATTCAAAAAATTTCTCTTTACCGGTATAAATAATTTGTAAAATCGTTTGAAAGTTACTTCGATACAAATTTATATTTACTGGTTTTAAAATAAAGTAAAATCAAGCCACTCACCAGCTACTTCCACCTCCGCCTCCAAATCCACCCCCGGAGAAACCACCACCTCCGCTAAAACTACCTCCGCTGCTTCCACTGCTTTTCGGTGAACTGTAAAAAGTATTAGTCATTGTTTTCATGGAATGATCAAGACTATTCATAAACATAAGCGTATTGAAATTACTCCCGGCATAACTGCCATGGTACCACGAAGGCGGCGGGATATCAAGTCCTTTTAGTTTGTCTTTCCATTTATCGGCTACATCAAACACAATTGCATAAGGTAAAACTTTATCAAAATAATTTTCATCCTGCTTTAAAAATTCCTGTAGCCGGTCTTTCTCAACAGATTTTATAAACTCTTTGAATCCTAATAATTTTTTATAAAGCTCAGTTCCTTTGGGTGTTTTCTTAGACATCAATAAGCCAAATATTAAAATACAAATGCCACTTGCTATTAATGCAATTCCCATCCATTTATTTTCATACCAAAAACTTAGCAACTTTATAATACCAAATATTAAGACTGCAATTCCTATCAATGAAAAAAATCCTACCATTCCCCTCGAATATTTTACATAATAATCATTACGGTCAATTTCTGCTTTTAACTCTGCTTTGGCTGCATTCATAGAAATATATAGTACATCTTTAAGATCACTTAATTTAACATGGTCACCCGATTTAAAAATTCCATTAAAGAAAGTTTTTTCGAAAGTAAGTGCCGTTGAAGGAAGTTCTTTAAGCTTTACAAATTCATATTCTTTTGTTTTCACAAGGCCCATTAAATGCTTTGTTTCTGTTTCATTTATTTGTAAATAGCCACTTGCTCCCCAATAAGGAATTAATGCGGTAAGATCTCGCCGGTCAAGTTTTCCATCAATTATATATCCTGAAATTCCCGGGTTTATATTTTCCGGTGGATAAAATTCGGTCTGTAAAACCACTTCGTCATCTTTCCCCCATTTTTTCCAGGTGTAAAACATTCCTGCGAAAACGATAAAAGGTAAGAGCAGCCAATAAATTCCATTAAAACGATAATCGGGTTTAGTCAAATAATCTTTTGGAAAGCTGATGCCGACAGTTATTCCTTCATTCGGATTTAATTGCTCAATAGTTTTGCCTGAAAAGGTTTTATTGTCTTCCCATCTTGGTTTCGTTTTATTTTCTTTTGAACCCAATATACCAGTCGCAACAAAATAATTTGTGGTGTCTGCAATTGCTTCCGGCAATTCAATTTTAAAATTTGCTGAAGAGATGGTAGTGGCCCATTCAAGGCCTATTATATTAAAATAAAATTCCGAGTGGTCTTTGAAAAAATTGATAGTATTTAATACATGGTAGGTAATTATGAATTGCTGATCATCACGTATGTATTCATCTGCTGACCCAATTTTTATTGATTTGTAATCTCCTTCATTGCTTACTTCATACTTCCAGCCGGGTACTTTAATATCTTCAATAGTCGTACGATTGTAGCCGCCTGATTGCAAAGGCAGGCTGGCTTTTTCTGTACCTGCAGGTAAGGATTGCAATTTATACTTGTAAGGGATTTTTCTTATAATGCCATGGCGTTGCTCAGTAAAATGAACATTTATTTTTTCAGCAATATCGAGCGATGCATCTTTATTGATTTTTACATCGACATCGTATTGCCTGATCGTAAAATATTCCTGCGCTTTTAAGCTGGCGATCAAAAAAATCAAAAAAATAAAAATCAATAAAAGTTTCTTCATCTAAAATGAATTAAAACTTTACTTCTACATTTTGTGCTTCAGCCGCACTTTCGAGCTCATAGAATTCTCTTGCCTTAAAGCCGGCGAGGTTGGCAACAAGCACGCCGGGGAATTGTTGTATCGAAGTATTATAATCTCTTACAGTAGCATTGTAATAACGGCGGGCATTTCCAAGGTCGCCCTCAATAGATTGAAGAGCGCTTTGCAGCTCAAGAAAATTTTGATTTGCTTTTAGTTCAGGGTAGCTTTCTGCAACAGCCAGTAATCCTCTAAGTGCCCCGCCTAAAACCTGGTTCGCCTGCGCGGCGCCTTGCACATCTCCTGCAGGTACTGCTGCTGCTGCATTTCGGGCAGAGGTTACTTTTTCGAAAGTCTGGCTCTCGTGAGTTGCGTACCCTTTTACAGTATTGACCAGGTTGGGTATGAGATCAAATCTTTTTTTCAAAAAAACACGAATATCGCTCCAACTGTTATCTACTTTTATTTTCGCTTTTACTAATCCATTATACATGCCTATAATCCAGATAACGAGGAGGACAATTATGCCGAGAATAATCCAAAGTGCCATAAGAATTTTTTATTGTGAAAAATCGATGCCGGTTGCAAGGTAATAAATTGCAAAAGGATATAGCTTTTTACGAAATAGAAAATGATTATCGAAGCAGATCATTTAGTAATTACAAACCATTTTTGAATTTATGCAAATTATTTCCTGCCACCAGTTTCTAAACAATGGTATTATTTTAAATTGAATCCTCAAGCTGAATTTATTTTTACCGTTAAATAAATAATACCCGCTCTTTACACAATCTTAACTGTTCATTGTTTGTACTTACAATCATAATTCTTAATTTTTCACTCCCTCTGTTCCCCACATCAACCCAAATAAAATCTTTATGGCACCCGAACAATTGCTTGCTCTTTTAGAAACCATAACAGGCCATCTTCATACAACCAGTGATACTGAAGAACAAAGTTTACATGCTGTACAGGAACAGATTGCATCGTCGCTGCTAAACCAGGATGCGAATACTGTAACGAATCAGCAATTTTCATTTTCAGGTTCTGATTTTTTCTTCAGGCAAAATATTGAAAGTGGCCGCCTTGAAAAGCTGGATGAAATTGTATCAAAAACATTGCAGAGACAAGACGGAGGTAATTTTCGTGTATTCGTTCGTGATGTACCTATTCGTACCACTCAGGTAAAAGGCAGTGTGCCCGATTGGGCAACAGGCGCTAAACTGATTGATAGTTTTGGCCCATTCATAAATAAAGGAGGCCGCAAATTATGGTTTGATTTTTTTAAAGTTGAAAAATTAATTGCGTTATACATACAGGGCCAACCAACTCCTGTTATTTTATTCAATTCTGAATTCAGGGAGACGCTTGTTCAAAAATTATTGAATGCGCATGTTGAGCTCGTTCAATCATTTGATATTTTGCCGGGAAGTGTCTGGATAAATGCTCATGCACTTTCGCCAGCGGCCCCTGCAGATAAATTCATAGGATTAAAAGTAAAAGGCGGAACCATTAATCTTGATGTACTTCCTTTTTTGCAGGGTACACAACTTACAACAACATCGAATATTAATATTGCATTACAGCTCGAACAAAAGACTGATGACGATGCGGCTGTTGATTCACCTTATGGTAAGGATGCACGAAATGCACAATATACATTACCGGGTACTTTTAATTTTACCCTAATTGGCAATTCAAAAAATATAACAGCAATCAGTGATGCCTCTTGTAATATCTATGGCCAACCGATTCAATTTAATTGGGCGGGAAACCAAGCCGTGTTATATGAGGCATCGCTTAGCAGGGTTTTAATTCCATGGAATACTGATGTTGATTCTTTTGCAATAGCATCCTGCGAAAGTCCTTTTTGTATTGTATCTGGAAGCGCCTCTATAAAACAAAGCTGGTGGGCTTTACCAGCTGCAACAATAGATATTAATGCTCCGCTGCAGGCTGACAGCAGTGGAGCCGTATTGATTCAATGTGATAATGGATTGAGAGTTATCTGGAGTGGAATGAAAGAGCAGAATCTTATTTTATCTATGCCTTATTTGCTGGGTGAGCCCGGCCGCATCGGTATTACTGATTTGGTAAGTGATGGTTTGGGTGCCTCTCAGCATCTTGATTTATGGAAAGATAAAATCAATCTACACGGTACCTCGGTTGATCTTTTATTTCTACAGGCGGCGCCATTTATTTTTAATACTATTAGCAAGAGCGATGAATTATTGTTCACGCTTTGCAATGCAAACGTAAATGCCGACAGGCCGGTGAAAGTAAATGGAGAACCTTTTGAAATCCGTTCAAAAAATAGTTTACTGGCACTTGGTGCTAATGTTACCTTCCGGCTTATTTATTTGTATGATGATAATATTATTTGGGATAATACAATACCCGGCAATAATGTGCCTCCTTTAAAACTGAATTCTATTGCATTGGAAAATGCATTATTCACTGTTTCTCCCGTAAATGGGTGCCTGCTTTTTGGAGAATGTGATGACCAATGGAAAAAGGTTACGACAGGAAACCTGTTCCTTACTTTCGGAATGTATTCTTACCTGCCTACATTACCAGATCCGTACATAGCGAATTTAAATGTGCTTCTCAGGCAATTTGTACGGGGCGGAAGGCAATTCGATGCTGCCGGGGGAATAGCGGTAAACAGAACTGCATGGCTATGGCTTATATGCAACGTGAATTATAAACCTTTTGATGAAAAAATTAATGAGGTAAAAGTTGGGTTTCATTTTGGAAATATGCCGGCAGGTGATCCTGCAGTTTCAGGAAGTGGAAATTTATTACCAGGAATGTTTACAGAGAATCCATTGCCAACGCCAACTGATACAAACACAGGCCTTAGCTCGTTCACTTTTTTCAACAGGCAAATACCGGATTACCAAAAAGTATGGGATACTCAATTTGGATCTTTTGGAAATGATGCATTTGCTCTATTGGATGTAAGCAGCAATGCCAACCAGCTCGGAGTAAGTTTCAGTAATGTTGGGCGGGGAAGGCTCGGCCTGGTAAGAACTGCAGATGTTGTAACCACAGGTGATGGAATAAGTGCTGTTTCAAATAATGCATTTCCTTTTATTGTAGAAGGAATGGAAGTAAAGGCACAGGGGCAATCCGTGCGTGCATTTATGGAGCCGCAGGTAGCATGGGAGCCGATTTTTAATCTCTCTTCCCCCGATCATACCGATCCTCTTGATCCTAATTCGCCCAAGCTTCCAATGGACCCTGAACCAGGGTTTAAATACTTTGCAAATGATGGAGGTGCGACAAGAATTTTAAATAACAGTACATCGCCGGTTGCTTTAGCGCCTATTCCCTTAATAAATTTTTTGTTGGATTATTTTAAAAATAATCCTGAGAGTATTCTTGCCTCATCCTTTACTTTACCTTTTGGCTTAAGGGCATTAGCTTACATTACAAAAGATAAACCCTGGCTGCTGCGCCAAACATCCAATCCTGATATTGAAAATACACAACCTGAGTTTCGTGATAATTTAAAAGGAGGAATACAGATGAGTATTTTCTCCGGTGATTTTAGTAAAGCAGTAGTTGACCCTGCTGATACTGACGAGCCAATGCTTCCTGGCTATACTTTGCAAGTAAATAATATGCTTGACACCGACGGTACTGCAAAGGGATACAGTACCCTTGGTCAGCGGGTTACTGAAATATTCAATAACGAATTTTATATAACACCTATATTATCTAATGACATTAATCTCTCTAGAGGTGTTCCTGTAAAACGAGTTGACTTTACCGGGTATGGCATTAATATGTTCAGCAACTGGCTTAGTCCTTCTGCTGCTATGGCACAAACAAGCCAGGCAAGATTTGATATTATGCTTGGCCGCACTTCACACGAAGTTATCCAAGTGAAGAGCATCATCTATCCTTATGGAGTTCGGGTTGTAAGAACCATCACTTTATTCAGAACAAGCAGTGGTTATGTGTACAGGTACGATAGCGGGTGGATAAAACAAAGCGATGGGAAATTTGATTTTTCATATTCGTACAAAGACATAGCTAATAATGATAAAACAGTGGATGCTCCTTATGAATTTCATCCCGGCATTATAAGCGGATTATATAATGTAAGAAATATAAAGGATGCCCCGGGAGTTGCAGAGTTCAATGCAGTTAATGTAATACCCAATGGCGCTGTGTATCTTAATGGTGTTATAGGCCAGGAGATAGTTAACACTTCGGGCGGCACCATTAACGAACCTGTAAAATGCGGTGCAGTTTATTTTGATGCCGATGTGGAAATCGAAAATGTAAAACAAGGCCATAAAGATGGAAGAGTTGTTTCTAAAAAAATATTAGGCTATGTTCAATTAGCTCCTGCAGGTAAGCCACTCACCGTTCAGCAATTCAATAACCTGCTCACTTTGCAGGGAGGCGCCATCGGAGCAGATGTAGATTGTGTAATTGATATCAACAACAGTAACCAGCAAATGCGCCTTCATGCAATTGATGTGAATACTTCTGTGGATGCTGTTAATAATCCCATATTCGTGGTGGCCGCAAGAGGTAATGTTTCATTACCTAAAGATGGCAGTTGGAGCATGGTTCAGCATGCTGTTAGTACGGGTGAAGTAACACCTTTGCCGGAAACGCTGCCCATACCTTTAATACGTATTGGTAAATGGATTAGGAATAAAGTGATTGATCCAAATGCTGTAGCTAATAATTTACTCCGTATTGCTAATCCCAAAGATATACTTCGCAATGTTGTAGCAGATACTATCAACTTTGGATACTTGCAAAACACGACTACTCAAAAAGCATTGTTCCTGACTCCGTCATATGGATTAAATATCCCAACGCTACTGAGTAAAACGCCGCCCATATTTGCTGATGCTTATCGCATGATGACAGGCAAAGGAATCTTCCCTAATATCGGTGATGCGGTTACCAACTTCGGGAAAGCGATGCCAATGCTTAATGCTGACGGTGTACAGGCATTTGCAGAAAATGCATTAACGGATGGGGGCAAAAAGGTTTTGGAATTATTAGATATCCAGGCGAAGAAAGCAGGAGAAGAAGTAATACAACAAGGACTTAGTTTATTAAAAAAAGCCGGGGGAGGTGCAATTGATAAAGCATTACATTTCGATGTTCCTGATTTTAATGTGCCGCTTGTTGACATGGATGTATTGAAAATTTATGTTGAATATAAAACAAGCAAAAAAAATAATCCGGCAACAGATAACAGTAAATTAAATTTTGATGTTGAATCCTTTGCTGCAGACCAGGCTGATCAATGGAAGAGCCGGATGAATGACCTTGCAATGGTTGTTGATCTTGGGCCCATGAAAAGGCTGATGACCATCAAAGGAAATTTTAATTCAAAGAAAGGAACTGAAACAGGTTATGAAGGAGACCTTGGTGGAGGCGGTGGTATTCCTACCCCGGAAGTAGAATTTAGTGACGAATTAAAACCGGTGATCGCTATTTTGGAAATGCTGGCCGCTCTTAGTACCGGGGATTATGCTTCTGCTTTAAATAAAGGATTGAAGGTAGCTATGAGTAATGCCGGTGAAGTATGGGAATATAAGTTTGAAGCAACAAAAGAAATAGGCCTTATACGCTTTCCGCCAACAAAAGAACTGTATAACAGTCCGCAAACACCGCTTAAGCTCGAAGCATCTCTTAGCCTCGGAGTTTACTTTGATGCTGCCCTAAAAGTTACTACCGATCCAAAACAATTATTGCCTACTGCTGGCGCTTTTATTCAGTTTCATGGTGGCTTGCAGGTGATGTGTTTTTCATTAGGGGTGGGTACCATTTTCGCAATAGGAACAGTGGATGTAAGAATTGGTGCAAATACTAAAGTTGGCCCTACACTCGATCTTAAATTTGGTTTCGGAGCACAGATAGTAGTAGGCTTTCCTGTTATT
>JBBSEV010000074.1:0-19225 GCA_038239385.1 Chitinophagales bacterium | reverse complement strand
TATGAAATATAGTTTATCTTTTATCACGAAATTTATACTTTCTGCTCATAAATTAAAAATACAAATCTCTTTACTACAACGCATCACCTGTCCCGTCTTTACGGGAAGTATAACTTACGCATAATACCACGCTACCAAACTTGCGCTAACGAAACTTTTATATACTTGGACTGAGGTGGGGGATCAGTTGCACGCCTTTGTTACAGCTTTAATATTTTAAATTGATATGTTTTATCTGTAGAAAAAATAATCATTATATAAGTTCCAATTGAAAAATTAGATATATCTATCTTTTGAAAATTTATATTTTTCTCCAGCATCGTCTCTCCAAAAGAATTTTTGATGACTATTTTTTTAATAGTTTTATTGCCTGGGTTATTTATATTTAAAAAATCCCTGGTTGGATTTGGATAAACTGAAACGCCGGAGGTATTAGTTCCCTTTACTTTCTCTATTTTACTGTACGCTATTTTTCCGTCAATGTCTATCATTCGAAGCCTGTAATAACAAGTACTGTTTACGTTATGATCAAAAAATGAATAGCTGCGAATTGAGTTAGAATTACCAATGGCATCCACTATTCCAATATCGGCCCATTGATTAGTAGTAATACTTTTTTCGATTACAAATTTTGAAGCATTAGTTTCCTGGCTGGTTTTCCATTGCAGTATGGCATCTCCTGATTGCAAAAAGGCATTAAAACTTATTAGAGTGATGGGTACTACCGAAGCAGGCAAGCAGGTGATTTCAGTAGGAATATTTTTATCTGTATAAGTGCCGTCGCCAATTTGTCCAAAGTTGTTCCAGCCCCATGCCCACAAAGAACTGTCAAATTTAATAGATAGCACATGAGCAGCAAGGGGTGCGGCCAGAACAGTTTTCCAGTCATTTAATATGCCAACCCGGGTTGGAACAACTTTTGACACGTTAGTTCCATCACCCAATTCGCCAAAATAATTAGGTCCCCAACTCCATAAACTGTTATCGGTTTTCAGCGCCAGAGAGATACTGGATGCAGTAATAGATTTCCATTCGGTGGCTGTACCGCTCTGAATAGGGGAATGCTTATCTGTAAGGTCTCCGTAGGTTCCGTCGCCCAATTCTCCATTATAATTGTATCCCCAGGCCCACAAAGTACCATCTGTTTTTAGAGCCAATGTATGGTCTGCTCCTGCGCAAACGGTGTCCCAGTCATTAGCTGTTCCTATTTGTGTAGGAACATCCTTATCAATAATAGTTCCATCACCCAATTGCCCTGTTCTATTTCTACCCCAGGTCCATAAAGTGCCGTCTGTTTTTAGAGCAGTTGTATGATAGCCCGAGATACTTACAGATTTCCAATTATTGGATGTTCCTATTTGTGTTGGAATATCTTTGTCTACATTAGTTCCATCGCCTAATTGCCCGGAATAATTATCTCCCCAGGACCACAAAGTACCATCTGTTTTAATCGCTATACATCTGTTCCCTGCAGCAAGAACAGTTTTGCAATCAGTAAGAGAACCTATTTGTGTAGGAACATTTAAACCTGTACCATTTCCATTTGTACCAATGCCTAATTGCCCGGAATAATTATCACCCCAAGCCCATAAGGTTCCATCTGTCTTTGTAGCAATTACGTGGTATTGACCAACACTTACAGATTCCCAGTTATTGGATGGACTTATCTGTTTGGGGAAAGTTGTGCTGCTATATACATTAAACGTTCCATCAGCTAATTGTCCATAGGTATTATCGCCCCAACCCCATAATGTGCTATCGGTTTTAATGCCAAATGTATTTTGCCTTCCACCACTTATGGATTTCCAGCATTGAGCATAATCGTTTTTAATTGTCAGCAAAAAAAGTAATAGGATAATTATTTTTTTCATAGTTAATTTTTTGAAAGGTTTTGAGGCAGATTTCACGGTCAGTGTAACAAGATGTTCGTTAGCATTTTGGTTACTCATAAATGTACGAATGTTTTGTCTATCCCATTCTTCCCTAATCATCGGTAATTAAAAAATGATAAGTAATGTTGCCCCGAGTTGTAAGCAAGAATACAGGAGCTTGAAACATGGGTTGGTGTATTTTAAAAGCTGCTGAAGGCGGTACAGGTGGAAATCATTTTTCTACAGGATGTCTGCAGACGCCTCCACCTGCTGGCCCTTATATGGGCAATGACTCGAATAGCCGCATCTCCAGAATTGACTGGAAAGGTACACGTACTACTTTTGTAAATTACCTCCCTTCGTGTACAGCTGGCGCTGCCACAGGTAGCGGAGTAACAGGCATGGCTGATGTTGGTTTTATTGGTAATAAATTATATGGCTTTATTGGAGGCGGCGGTTGTTCACATGGAGTGCCAAACATTCCCAATGGTATTGTTAAGGCAACAGGTAATGGAGCATGGAACCTGGTTGCTAACTACAGTGAATATATAACTGCTCACCCGGGGGTAAACTTCGAGCCGGATGATTATACGCCTGATGGTAATCCATTCAGCATGGTAATTGTTGATAATAATTTTTATGTTATTGAACCAAATACAGGAGTTTTAGATAAGATTACTCTCGGGGGCAATGTTTCCAGGGTAGTTGACATATCTGCAACGCAAGGGCATATTGTTCCTACAGCTATCACTTATCATAATGGAAATTTCTATGTTGGAAATTTAAACACATTTCCCGCAGTGCCAGGAAGTTCAAGTATATATAAGATTACACCTGATGGCCAAATTAGTGTTTTTGCAACAGGGTTTAATATGATACTAAGCGTTACTTTTGATCAACTCGGTGGCTTGTACGTACTTGAGATGACAACCAATAACCCTTTCCCTACCCCGGGAACTGGCGATATTGTTAGGGTAGATCCTTCAGGGAATAAGCAAGTAATTACTTCAGGCCTGCACCTACCAACAGCAATGACATTCGGCCCTGACAGAAAATTGTATGTATCAGATTGGGGGATTGGCCCTCCGGGAGCAGGACAAATTTTGCAAATTAGTTTTAAGTGTGATGAAATACGAAGCAACACAAAACAATAAATGGTATATAATTTATTTTTAGGGGAATATTTTTATGAATGATGAAGAAGCTTTGTACAGAAAAATTCTCAATTAATGGAAACCCTGCCCTGACAGGGTTTCTTTTTTGTATTCACATATCAAAAAATTTATTTTGTAAATAAGGCAATTTAAATTCGTTTAAAGAAATATCTACGTTTGATTGCAATCAATGTGCTGAAAGTTTATTTTCATTAAAAGCCGCCGTCGGGTCTCCGACCAACGGCGAAACCATCGTAATCAATCCAACCTAACGTTTACAAGATATCTTCCAATTTAATTTTATAGATTAGTAAAATGATGGAAGAATATTTACACTACCTGCAAATTATTTAACAGCTACAATTTCTTTATACCACATTGAATACAGTAATGAAAATTATCTTTAAGATGACCAAATAAAAAGAAACAGGACGTATTCACGTTAACCTACTCACCAAGCACAGACTTCAAGGCAATATATTTATCAAGGCTTTTCATGTTATGTCCTTTATCTCTCATTGATTTTATAAAGGAAGGTGTTGTACCTGTTGCTTTTGCACCAACAACATCTTCAATATTTACATCATTAAATCCAAGGTTTTTATATTGTTTTATCAGGGAAGGTGTTACATCCTGGGCTTTTAAAGAAACCAGTTCATCAGCCTTAATATTTGTATAGCCTGCATTACGAAAGCTTTTGGCATATTCAGGTGTCACGCCAAGGGCTTTCATAGAGATAAGGTCGCTGTGGGAAAGATTGTTGTAACCTGCATCTTTAAAAGAATTAATAAAAGCATTATCAATGTTTAAAGCTTTAAAAGCAATAAGGTCATCATCATTGGAAACATCATTTTTATTTTTATTTAGTTGCTTAAGTTCCACCTTTTCATTTTGTTGCTGCAGTTCTTCCTTTTCATTGCGTTCCTGCAGCTCTTCTTTTTCATCTTTATCATTTTTTACTGAACTATGAAAATCGGCGATATACTTTCCATCTATACCCTGAGCTTTAAGTGTTATTATGTTATCAGGAGACATATCTTTATAGCCTGATTTGCGTATTTCATCTATGTAGCCTTTATCAATATTCAGTGCTTTAAAAGGCACAAGGTTATCCAGGCCGATATCTGTAAACCCTGCTTCTTTTATTGATTTTATATATGCTTCGTTTATATCTAAGGCTACAAGCGGAATAATTTTGTCTTTGTCCAGGTTTGTGTACCCATTTTGCTTTAACATCTTCACATAGGAGCTCTTTACATTTATAAAGAATAAGACCATTGCATCTTCATCCTGTGTAATATCAATCCCCTCCTTCTGCATATCGTCGCTGTAGTTTTTATTAGGAGTAAATTTGTATTTTCCCATTCCTTTATCTCCTTCAAATTTTCCTGTAAAGTCCATAGTGCCAGCTTCACGGGTAAGAGTAAACGCACCTTCTTTTCCCCTTGGCAGGTCTTTAAATTCATTCAACATAAAAGTGCTTGCGTTAGAAGAATTGTCGTACTTCTCGTCTTCACTTTTAAACTGTATATTCACTTTATCATCTTTTATTGTTGCGAACCAGTTACCTGTTGTTTTGATATCGTGATGCTCCTGCTGATGCTGCTTTTTATTTTCCTTTGCAGTAACATTTTGACTTTTAACAATGGGTTCATTAAAGAGGCATACAAAAAGTACCATCAATGGTAAAAGGAAAAAGTATTTCCAGGTAGTATGCACGTTAGATTTTTTTGCGTTCATCATGAGTAATCTTTTTTTAAGAAGTGATTGATTATAGTTTGTTGTAAGACTAAGCGGGAAATGTGGTGCTGCTACTTTAAGCAGGCTCAACTGGTAACTTTCTTTTTCCACTTTATCATGCCGGAGCAATTTATCATCTGTAAAGAATTCAAGGTTGCTCTCTAATTCTTTTCGCCACAGCCATGCAAAAGGGTTGAACCATTGGAATACCAGCACCATCTCTGCAAGAAGAAGATCAAGTGTATGCTTTTGTTCAATATGTATCTTCTCATGAAGAAGCACCTGGTTATAAGTTTCCCAGTCATATTTTTCAGGATTGATAAAGATGTTGTTGCCGAATGAACATGGAGCTTTGTCACCGGTTATTTCCACTATACGAAATTTCCCATCTTTAATTACAGGCCGTGAATAAGCTTTATAAAGCAACAACACGGCCTGCATAAGAAAGTTAAGGCCAAAGATGATCACCCCAAACCAATATAAATAAATCAGCCATTGCATTACCTGCTCAAGGTTGGTGGTGTTGTTGTTTTGCAAAGGTTCAACAGTAGTTGTGGCAACATTCTGCTCTGATGGCTTGGCGGTAGTAATCTGGTTGATTGCAACATTAGGATACACGATGTTTACGGGAGGCGGTGCTTTTTTAAATGACATTTGTTGTGGTACATGAAGCACAGGCAGAATAAAAGCCAGCAGCATGCAGGTAAGTAACACGAACCTGTTCAAATGAAAAAAAGTTTCCTTTTGCAACAGCAGCTTATAAAAAATAAGACAGGCAGTAAGGATAAGCGATGCGTACAATATATACGGTATCATTTTTTTTCTTTTTTAATGATGTTTACTATCTCGTTCAATTGCTTTTCTGTAAGCTTTTGCTCTTTTGCAAAAAAGGCAAGCATGCGTGGGTAAGAGTTTTCAAAATACTGGCTTACAATATCCTTCAGCGCAAATTTTTGGTATTTTTCCCTACTGATGAGGGGAAAATAAAAATGCATATTGCCTGATGTCTCATGATCAAGAAATCCCTTTTCTTCAAGTATCTTAACTATCGTTGCCACACTGTTATAATGCGGTTTCGGGTCGGGCAATAAAGGAATGATATCCCGAATAAATGCTTTCTTTAAATCCCAGAAAACCTGCATTATCTGCTCTTCACGTTTTGCAAGTTTCACCATAGAAATAATTTTGCACAAGATAACTACTAATCAATTAGTAGACAAACTAATTTATTAGGAACGGAATAAATTTTATTTGAATGGTGTTATAGTGAACGTTTCAGGCCTGAACTGTTCCAATAATACATGTATGTGATTTGGCATTATTGCATTTTAGTTAATGCTCAATGCTATTAATAATCCGCTTTTAAAAGTATCTTTAGCAAAATCGAAACCCACCACAACTAACCATAATGATTCGTGCTTTAGCATTCTATTCTTTTATTTTATTGCAATTTTTCGGAAATGAATTGTCTGCTCAGGTTAGCAACCGGCATATTCTTTCAAAAAATAATAGTGAAAATTTTTACAGCAGTAAAGTTGACACTAATTACCAACCGGTATTGCATCTGCATTTTAATCATTGGGAAACTATAAAAATATCTTCTGCTGCAATAGCATCGAGGCTTGTTATAAGCAAAGTACCCAAAATTAATATCGGTTTTCAAATCAATAATAATTTAGGTTTTAATTTAGAGCTTGAGCATGCCGATATTATTGCAAATAATTACATCCTCTCCACTCAAACTCCACAAGGCAAAATAATCGCAATGCTGCAACCAAATTACTTTTATAAAGGCAAAATAAAAGATATTGATGGAAGTAGTGTAAGGCTTTGTATTAAAGAGGGCTTTCTCTATGGTTTTATCAACACAGGTAACCAGGAATACTTTATAGAACCTTTAAAAAGGTATAATAAAAATGCACTTAAAGATGAATTTATTTTTTACGAATCCAAAGATGTGATCGATACATCTATTTCCTGTGGTTATAATAATTCAGAGGATGCGATCAAAAGTATAGCAGCTAAACAAAAAGAAAATTCGTTAATGCAATCACCGTATTCTATAACAAACACTATTTGTAAAAAAGTAAAATTTGCTATTGTAAAAGATTATTCAATGTATAAGGCTTTCAATAGTGATATTGATGCCTTGCAAACTTTTCTGATTGCAAACCTGAACATGGCTGAAGGTCTTTATAATACCCTTAACCTTGATTCAACAATTTCAGGGGATGTAGGTAGTGATTTTTTAAAATTTGAAGTAACGCACATGCATGCATCTGTATGTGATAGCTGTGATTTTATGGGTAGTTCTTATCAAACCGGTGATATAGCGCTTGGGTTTACAAAATGGCTCGACGAAAATACAACCCCTGGTGAGGCTTCCATTTACCAATTCTGGAGTACAAGAAAATTAAAATTTGGTCAATTTAGTTATTTAGGGTTAGCAAAACAATATATTAAAAGCACCAACTGCAATTATAGCTGGATGAATTTATTAAAATATTTTACACAAGATCCAGTTACTTTAAGATTACAGGTGGCACATGAGGCAGGCCATGCTTTAGGATGCTCACATGATAATGAAATAAGCTCTTCAGTTACCGGTTTCATTATGAATGCATCAGCAAACCTTGCTGCCACAAGGTTTTCCCGGCTTGTGGATTTTGGAGGAATCAATTATAGTTCACAACAGGTAATAAAAAACACGATTATACTACCTTCTTGTTTTGAAGATTGTTCTCCGCCGGCATGTGAATCTGTTACAGGTTTGAAAGTAGATTATTTCAACTCGGCAGACAGTATAAGAATATCATGGCAAGGCTTAAGTGGTACTTACAAAATAAAATATAAGATAGAAGACACTATTAATTATGATGTGGCAAATCAATTTACAGTTACCGGGAATGAAATTGTATTGAAAAACATAACATCATGCACTAACTATATTGTGCAGGTGCAAAAGTTATGTGCCAATAATTATTCAGGCAGAACAAGCAGCATTAGTTTTAATAGTTCACCATTTGCAGCTACAACTTCTACAGTAAATGCCAGGGGCGATTTGTATGATTTAAAGTTGCAGTTAGCATGTAAAAATTGCACTGCAAAAAAGATAACAGTTAATGTTGACTACCATCCGTATAATTTTACTATAAACAAATTCCCCTCGTTCATTACTATTCCTGATTTGTTTGCAGATGGCGCAAGACACAGGTTAGATTATAATGGAGATAATATAAACGGAGGCTGTAAATTATTGCATTTTTACAAAGCTCCTTATTACAGGGAGAACAGCACAAAAATAATAGCAGATAATTTTGATAGCTGCGTGATTTCTGCTGAATGGAAAGATAGTACGTTGATATCAATCCCTAATACTTCACCTTCAAAATGGAATACAGCCAGGTTAGCGGGAGATATAAGTGCAATCGACAATTTATTTTTTTATGATGGAGATTTAGATAGCACCTGTATGGCAATTGATATTGCGGGGTGGGGAAGCAATGGCCTGATTTCATCGGCACATGACATCAAAAAGTACAAAAATATTTTTTTGAGTTTTGATTATAAATATGTTTGCTACCAAAATCCTAATATAGTTAATTTACCAGTTCCTTTTTTTAAAGCCCAGGTTTTTAATGGCAATAACTGGCAGGATGTTTTTGAAGAAAATACAATTGAAATAAAACCTTCACGAAGAAGAGTAATATGGGATACTATTCCTGCTAGGGTCTTTATTAATCTGGATCAATACATCAACGATAAATTCCAGGTCAGGTTTATTTTAGATGATAGCGGCGTTGGTACAAACCCTTTTACCGGCGCATTGATAAGATCATTACCATTTTTATATTTGGATAATATTAAAGTAGATGGTTATGATAAAATAAATTATGAAGGAGGAAAATCATTTTCTATATTTCCAAATCCAGCAAATACAGACTTATTTATTAAACTTGCCAACTCTTTATCTACAGATAGTATCCACTATAAAATAGTTGATGTATTAGGCAGGGTATTGCAAAAAGAAAAATTACAGAATTACAGGATTGATGTAAGCAGGCTGAGTAAAGGCATTTATTTTTTAATGCTGTATAGAGAGAAGCAACTGGTTGGTAACACACGAAAGTTTATTAAAAATTAAGTGCTTCATCTTTCGGGTGGTTGGGTAAGATGAAAGGAAATTTAATGTCCCGGCGAGGTTTTCCCCTCAACTAGCGCAAGTTTGCCGCTTGTCCAGTTTACGGGAAGTATAGCTCGCCTACAATGCTATGCATCACTTTCACACCCCTGCCGTGTCTCTTCTCCAAGCCTTGTGCTGAGCAGGACACGGCTGCGAATTGTCTCATTCATCTTTAATCAAATATATTCCTTGTGCATCATTAATATAATACTTTGCTGAGCTATGTTCATAAGCAGAAGGATTTTGTTACAAGGTTCCAAACTCCGATGCATGGATTATTATGCATGTAAGATAATTTTTGTAAAAAGGAATGTTGAGATGTAATTTCCCTGTTTTTGAGAAATAACTTTGTAACAATTTAAAAAAAGGTGTTGGAATACTAAATAAATTTTTATACTTTAAAACCTAATTATAGCGATATATACAAAATTTATCACGTGAATCGTGAAGCAAATAATATTCATTACCACACAATTTTTTTCGCACAATTTGTTTTGGCTATAGAGAAAAAATTAATAGATGAATCTCAACTGTTTTTGAAAAACAATGATTAATCATTTTTGTACGAGAAATGAAATAATCTACCTCGTAATTATCTTTTCCTTTTTGCATTTTACTTGCGCAAGACAAAAGCAACAGCAAGGAGGTTTTGATTTCCCACCTCCGGAGGTTGTTGAAGCCAAAGGATATGTTGTACCGCAGGACAAAATTGCGCCTCCTGAAATTTCACCAGCAAAAGAAATAAAAAGCAAAGCGATCAGTAAACCAAAAGTGGTAAATCTTAATTCAAATATGCACCCGGTTGGTAAACCAATAGCAGTAGCTGCAGGCGCTCCAAAAATATGTGTGCCGGGTCATGATGGTTTTAGCCTGCCGGAAATTGTACCTGCCATTGACAGCAGTTTTGCAGCCGGTTCTCCGCAGGTAACTATTGCCGGAGAGCCCAAAATAAATGAAAATAGTTCTGCAAACTTCAGCACATTTAAAGTGCTGCAAGGTCTTAATACGAATATGATATTTCCCATCATCCAGGATAAAACCGGCAATTTGTGGATTGCCTGCTATGAAGGAGGAGTATGTAAATACGATGGAAGGTCATTTACAACTTATAATACCACCCAGGGATTGAGTAATGAAGATGTTTTGAGTATGATGGAAGATAGTAATGGCAATATTTGGTTTGGCACAGAGCGTGGAGGACTGATCAAATTTGATGGAAAATTATTTACACATTATACAACTAAACAGGGGCTTAACGATAATACGGTTTTGAGCATCGTGGAAGACAAAAAAAGAAATCTTTGGTTTGGTACAGATGGCGGCGGCATCAATAAATACGATGGAAAAACATTTACGCATTACACGACTGCACAGGGATTAATCAGTAATCTTGTTCGCAGTATAATAGAAGATAGCAAAGGAAATATTTGGGTTGGTACAAAGGGGGGGATAAGTAAATTCGATGGGACAACTTTTTCAAATTATACAACTGAGCAAGGGCTAAGTAACGCAGATATTAGGAGCATCCTTCAAGACAGCAAAGGATATTATTGGATCAGTACTTATGGCGATGGGGTGAATAAGTATGATGGGAGTTCTTTTGAACATTATTCCACACCACAAGGCCTTAGCAGTAAATATGTAAATAGTATCATAGAGGACAGGACGGGAAAGCTTTGGTTCGCCACCACAGACAAAGGTGTTATAAAGTATGATGGAATATCATTTACACAACTCAGTGTTGATGAAGGTTTAAGCGGCCATGAAGTACATAGCATGCTGGAAGATAAAGCAGGTATTCTTTGGTTTGGAACTAACGACGGATTATGCAAGTACGATGAAAAAATATTTACTCACTTTAATTCCAGTCTCGGTTTTAGTGAAGGAACTTATAATTGCATTCTCGAAGATAAAACAGGTAATATTTGGGCAGGTATTTATGGAGGTGGTCTCAACAGATTTGATAAAAAATCTGTTACCCGCTATACCACCGAACAGGGAATGAGTCATAATGACGGATTCTGTTTGCTGGAAGACAATGATAATCTTTGGATTGGTACTGATAATAACGGGCTTAATAAATATGATGGACGCTCTTTTATTCAATTTGAAAATCTTCCAAAAAATATCGGTATATGGAGTATGCTGAAAGACAGTAAGGGAAATGTTTGGTTCGGCACTTCTAAAGGTTTATACAAATACGACCGAAAAAATTTTACTCATTTTGGAATTGCACAAGGCCTCAGCAGTGAAAGTATTACAAGCATTTGTGAAGATAAAAAAGGCAATCTGTGGTTGGGTACCGAGTATGACAGCCTGGTAAATAAATTAGACTTATCTGCAGAAGAGAGAGGAAAATACTCTTTTACGCACTATAATATTACACAAGGCTTAGCTCTTTCAATTTTCTATTGCATCATACAAGATAAAAAGGATAATCTTTGGTTTGGTTCCAGTAATAGCGGTGTTATAAAATTTGATGGCAAATCTTTCACCCAATATACCACAGCACAGGGCTTAAGCAATAATAGTGTTAACAGTATCGTGGAAGATAACGATGGAAATCTCTGGTTCCTCACCAGGAATGGGTTGTGTAAAATGAAATCGCCCGGAAGTATTAAAGCAGAAAAAACAAATACTGGTCATACGCAAATCTCTTTATTTAGTACCTATTTATATTCTGATGGTTTTTTAGGAGTTGGAAGTCATTTCAACTCTATGATTATAGACAGGCAGGGAAATATTTGGGCAGGGGCTGGAAACCGGCTAACATGCTACTATCCTAAAAGAGATATAACAGATACTACTCCCCCGGCAATACGATTAAGTAGTGTTACGCTGTTTAATAAAAATATCAACTGGATTGATTTGGAAAAGAAAAAAAATACCAGCTTTACTTTGGAAAATGAATCAAAGTTCAGCCATATTAATTTTAGTGGTCTTACACCCTGGTATAATCAACCTGAAAATTTACAATTAGCTTATAACAATAATTATATCACGTTTCAATTTATTGGTATTACAACAAAAAGGCCTAAAGAAGTACGTTACAAATATTTTCTTAAAGGCCTGGAAGAAAACTGGAGTGCGATAACGGATAAGCCCGAAGCCACCTACAATAATTTACCTGAAGGCAATTACACATTCAAAGTCAAAGCAGCAAACAGTGAAGGATACTGGAGTAATGAATTAAATTATCCTTTTACTATTTTCCCTCCCTGGTGGAAAACATGGTGGGCTTATATTTTATATATCCTGGTCTTTTTAACTGCCCTGGCAGTATTTATCAGGCGGCGTGAAAAAACCTTAAGAGAAGAAAAGCTATTACTTGAAGAAAAAGTTACTACACGTACAAATGAATTAAAGGGAGAAAAAGAAAAAGTAGAAAGTACTTTAACAAAACTAAAAACGCTTCAGGCACAACTTATTGAAACGGAAAAAACAAATGAACGTCTCCGCATAAGCAGGGAGTTGCATGACGATATTGGCGGCACTCTTAGTGGTATTGTTCTTTACAGTCATCTTGCACAAAACCAGGTCATTTCTCAAAAGGCAGGTGAAGCGAAAAATTCACTTAATATAATTCAGCAGTCAGCTAATGATATGGTAAACAGGTTGAATGATATTGTTTGGTCTATAAATCCTGAACACAACTCATTAAAAAATTTAATACAAAAACTTGAAGAGTATGCCAGGGAAATGGCAATAGCGAAAAATATAAAAGTACATGTGAATGCTCCTGAATGGCTGGAACAAACCAAGTTGCCGGTTGAAAGTTGTCACAATATTTACCTGTTTGCAAAAGAAGCTATTAATAATGCGGTTAAATATAGTCATGCATCCCTGCTCGAACTAAGTATTCATCATGTGGAGGATATAATAGAACTCACAATAAAAGACAATGGACAAGGATTTGATATAGCAACAGTGATAAAAGGCAATGGCCTCATTAATATGCAGAAAAGAGCCGATGAAGTGGCTGCAATGCTTTCTATGCAATCTGTTTCAGGGCAAGGAACTGTTATTTCATTAAAATGCAAAATCACCTGATGAGGTATTGCTGCTGTAGGATTTTTACACATATTTGAATTCTTCTTATGGAGATACGAGTAACTATATTCGAAGATAACAAATTGGTAAGGGATGCTCTTCAGGCTATTCTTAATGGCACACCTGGTTTCACCTGCTGCGGAGCTTTTGCAGATGGCAACCGCTGGGAGTCTGATATAAATCGAAGTAATCCTGATGTGGTGCTGATGGATATTGAAATGCCCGGATTAAATGGCATTGAAGTAACCGGAAAGATTTGCGAGAAGTTCCTTCACATAAAGATCCTTATACAAACCGTTTTTAATGACAGTGAAAAAATATTTCTTGCGTTATGCGCAGGTGCGTCAGGCTATATTCTAAAAAACGATCCCCCTCATAAATACATCGAAGCTATTAATGATGTGTGCAGCGGTGGCGCACCCTTAAGTTCTGCAGTTGCCAAAAAAGTACTTGGTTTTTTTGCAAACCGCAATGTTATCCTCGTATCACCTCATAATGAAAATTTCCATTTAAGTGTAAGAGAAAAAGAAATATTGCGCCTTATGGTTGAAGCTTTTGATTATAAGGCTATTGCAGAAAAGACTTTTATCAGCTATGAAACTGTACGCACCCATGTAAAAAATATTTACAAAAAACTCCATGTTACCAGCCGCAGTGAGGCGGTAATGAAGGCTATACAACAAGGACTTTCCTGATTTTAAAAATACCGCAATGAGGTATTGTTTCTTCATACGTAACACCTGAACTTTCGGTTGTAAAAAATTAATCATAAAAACAAATTTCCTGTCTGTCCTCATTAAGTGAGCCGAAATAAAACAATGAATATAGATGCTGCCATACTTTTCAATAGAGCATTGAATAGGCTCCTGACGATTGATGGAAGAGTGATAAGTTCAAAACAAATAGTTTGACAAATAATGGCGGAGTCTATGTTTCCCACGGCAGAGGCAGAGCACTAATCTGCTTATTTATTCAAAAAATGGTATAGAAGATTATTATTAATATTTAAAAACATCATCATGCAAACACGATTAAAATCACCACTGTTTCTTGTCACGTTTTCTTTTATATTCTTTACAGGATGTAACAAACATGATTATCATCCAGGTAACGATTGCTTTTCACCTGACCCTGAAAACACTATCCTGAAAAAAAGAGATAATTTAGGCTCAGCTACCATTAGCCTTTTTGCAACAGGCTTAAACAACCCAAGGGGCTTGAAGTTTGGACCCGATTGCAAATTATATATTGCAGAATCAGGTCTGGGCGGAACAGAAAACAGTGATAAGCAATGTCCGCAGTTAGTGCCACCTGATGGTCCTTATTTAGGAAGTACAACCGGCGGAAGTATTTCAAGATTTGGTTCTGATGGAGTACGAATTACAGTCTCTGACAAGCTTCCTACAGCCATATCCCATTACGGTGACATATTAGGTCCGTCAGATGTAGCCTTTATCGGCAACACACTTTATGCCCTGCTTTTTGCCGGATGCGGGCATGGCGTTCCAACAGTTCCTACCAGTGTTGTAAAAATGAAATCCGACGGAACGTTTACTGTGATTGCAGATCTTGGGGCGTGGCGGGTATCACATCCTGTTGCACATCCTCCAACCTATGATTTTGATGCCGAAGGCGCCTGGTATAATATGATCAGTGTAGATAACTACTTATATGTGGTTGATGCAAATCATGGAGAAGTAGTAAAAATAACACCTGATGGAGTTATTACCAGTGTAGTAGATTTATCTGCAAACTATGGGCATATAGTTCCTACGGCATTGGCCTATCACGGAAATTTATATGTGGGAAATATTGGGCTTTTCCCATTTACCGATGGCAGCTCAAACGTTTACAAGGTTACACCTGATGGGCAAACAAAAATTGTGGAAACCGGCCTAACAGCCATACTTGGTTTAGTATTCGACAAACAGGACCGGATGTATGTATTAGAAACCACAACCGGAAAAAGAAACGGAGGTGAATATACAACACCGGGTTCAGGAAAGATAGTGAGGGTTAACGCTGACGGCTCAAAAGAAGTAATTGCAACAGGACTTTCTAATCCTACTTCAATGGCTTACGGCCCGGACGGCAACCTGTATGTATTAAACTGGGGATTTGGGGCTGCCGCAGGTGGTGGTGAAATATTGAAAGTAACGTTGAAACATTAAAAAGGAGTAGTTCAGCAGAGGACTGAATTAAAATCAGCATTTTTCTTTTGCCGGGATTGATAGCCAAATCCCGGCATCCTGGTAAGGTTGATAGAGGTGAAAGTATTTACCGGAACTTTGCCATTACCGTTCTTTTTCGAAAGCAGTGTCTTTATCTTTTAGCTTTTTTATACTTCATAAGGGTATGATAAATGGATAACGTTTTTGTAATGCTAATGAAAATTTCTACTTTGAAAACGGTAACACATGAACAGCCTGTGGTATGTGTTTAAGTTTCATATAGAAATGTTTTATTTTATTAATGGCGTAAATTTAAAAGACGGTATCTATAAAAATATACTCAATTCGTAGTAGTTGGAGTTGCAAATAGATAGTTCCTGCGATTTCGAAGCCGCTTTTAATCAGTAAGTAATGAAAAAGGCCAGCTACTGCTGACCTTTTTTACGATTACATTTTAACTCATCATTTCGTAGAATCCACAGAGGTAGTAGTAGTTGTTTGCGTATGTGTTCTTTTTACAGGTGTCATCTTCTTTGTTGAATGTGGCTTACTGGAATGATGGTGCATGGCAGCTGTACTACCAGGCCGCCTCTTCGTAGCGGTGGTGGTACTGGTGGTGCTAACCACAACCGGGTCAGAAGCATCACGCTTTTGAGTTTGTACTGTATGCGTGGCAGACATTTTTGTAGTCCTCTTATGATGGACCATAGTAGAGTCCTGGGCAAAGGCGGAACTCGAAAATAAAATGGCAGAAGTAAGTATAAACAGGTTTTTTTTCATGACATATAAAGTTTTAAATGATTTTTGAAATATGTCTATAAATCCTATGCCAAAAAAAGGCGAAGTGGAATGCTGGTTGATGTTTTAATAACCAGATTTTGCAAACTCCCAATGATTATATCCTTGCATTTATCATTTGCAAGTAAGGACTTCCATTCATTAATAGTAGCTGTAAAATAATTTTCAGGGTAGTGTAAATATTCTTCATTCATTTTACTAATCTATAAAATTAATGGGAAGATATCTTGTAAAGATTAGATTAGATTTATTACAATGGTTTAGCCGTTGGTCGGGAGGCCAAACAGCAGCTCTCACGAGTGGCCAGGCTGGGTTTTTAAAGAAAAAGTGTACCTACGATAGCTGAGTTTTGCATGCGGCGTTAAAGTAAATAAATATGCTCGGGATTACCAGGTATGGAAAAGAAAACCGTTGAATATTGAACTACTTAATAAAAAGAGGCTTATCCAAAAGTTAGAATACACTCACTAAAATCCTGTACGGGCAGGGATATGTGAACTACCGGAAGATTATCATTATTCCATCAGCAAGGTTTTATGTGGATGGCACAAACGATTTTGGAATGTTGAAACACTTTTCAGATTAGTAAGTGTGGGTCCCTACTCCTCCTGGTCGGGAGGCCAGAGGGGCGTTACAATTTTCGTGATTTAAAAGATGCAGAAGTGTAACACCTACACTGACGGAAATTTATTTTCCGGGAAGATTGTAAAAACAAATCAGGCTAGACCCAACTAAATTTTGGAATCTCCTCTACTATTTGACAAAGAAGCCATGGAAGCTTTTCAGGTATCAGCTTTTACTTAAATTAATCCGTAAACAATTAAAAATTGATTGCCATTACAGTGTACATCATATATTCAATAATATTTTTTAATCAAAAACACTAACATTATGAAAAAAATACTTCTTGCCATTCTAATATCTGGTCCGGCAATATTCGTTGCATGCGAAAAGAAAGAAAAAGAAAAAGCTGAAAATGCTTGTCCTACTGTGGCTGCGAGTGCAGTGCCGCAAGCAGTTAAAGACTCCTTCGCAATCAGATATCCTGCGACAAATGTTACAACATGGTTCAACAAAGACAGCGTGGCTTTCTGCGCCTACTTTATTACGTCTGCCAACGAAGAAAAAATGGCCCAGTTCGCAAACAGCGGTAGCTTTATTAAAGAGGAAATAGAAACCCACCAGCAGGGACAACATGAAGACAGTACAGCAACAGTTGGCAAAGTTAATGGTTGCGTATGTGAAGTGAATAAAGAAGGGGATTGAGGTAGAGGATATTCTTTTTCATAAATAGTGTGGTTCTATTTATAGCCCCTCATTATTCTTTGTGAGGGGCTTTTTGTACCATTATTGTTATAAGAAATCACTCCCCTGCCGTGTCTCATTCCGGGCCTTGTGCTGAGCAGGACACGGCTTTGCTGAGCTATGTTCATAATCAGAAGGATTTGTTATAAGGTTCCAAATTCAGCTGCATGGATTATTATGCAGGTAAGATAATTTTTGTAATAAGAAATGTTGAGATGTAATTTCCTTACAATCAAATGACCTCTCAAATACCTGGTGAATTTTCCCTTTGTTCTTATCAGAATTAATTACAGCTTTTGATAATTATAAAAGTATTTCCGTTTTGCTTTGTGCATTTAATGTTTTTACTAATGCTGGCAGGTGAATGTAATAAAGTACATGTCGTCTGTAAATTCTATTGAAGTTTTAACTGCCATTTACTTAAGGTAAGCAAATCTATATTTTAGATTGACGCCGTGTTCTGGTATGCTAAAAGCCGGAGTAGAGACAGGGTTCGGGAAAAGACTATTTTGGTTTAAACAATTTATTAGAATAAAAATAATTCTTACTATCCAATTCAGCGTATTCTACCAGATTAAAAATTTTATCTTTAAATTAAAAATGAACTGGCAAATTATCTTAACAAGTACAGTATGTGCTGCAATTATTTCAGGACTTTTTAATTTATATTTTAAAAGAAGGGATTACGCAAATGATTATTATAAATATATTTTAGACAAAAGAAAAAAAGCATATGAACTACTTGAAACATTTATTCCAGAATTTAGTTCTTGCATCGTCCTTTTGTTTAATAACAAGTTTAATAAATCAGAGGTTTTTTTTCAGCCAATAAAAAAAGAATACCCGCTTACAGAGTTGATTCTAAAACTTGTTGAAGTGTATAAAAATGGATTTTGGTATTCCCCAGAAATGAGCATCTGCATAGTAGAAGCAAATGATTTCTTACAATGGCATACCCACCTAGAAGAAAAAATAAAAAGTAAAGTTGACACTTACACTATTGATTCTGCTCAGGAATTATATTTAAAATCAGATAAAATATATCAGAAGATTATAAAACAATTTTTTTATGATTTAAATCAATTAAATAACATTCCAAAGTTTCAGAAATCTAAGATAAATGTGTTGTCGAATTATAGCAAAATTTAGAATAAACGACTGGTTGGTCTTTCCCCCTGCCGTGTCTCTACTCCGGGCCTTATGCTGAGGAGGACACGGCTGCGAATGGTCACTCATCTTTAATCAAATATATTCCTTGTGTGCCAGTACCATAATACTTTGCTGAGCTATGTTCATAATCAGAAGGATTTCTTACAAAGTTCCAAACTCCGGTGCATGGATTATTATGCAGGTAAGATAATTTTTGTAAAAATAAATGTTGAGAGGTAATTTCCTTGCAATCAAATAACCTCTCAAATAACTGGTGGATTTTCCCTTTGTTCTTATCAGAATTAATTACAGCTTTTGATAATTGTAAAAGCATTTCTGTTTTGTTTTGTGCCTTTAACCTTTCGAATTTACGCCGTGTCCTGCTTTGCTAAAAGCCCGGAGTAGAGACATGGCTCGGGAAAAAATAAACAATTGAACGGTTTGCAATTAAGATACAAATCAGGTTGAATCAAACGGCCTAAATTATGTGGCGATGTTGTAAATTAATCAGCTTTGTACTTTCTGTAAATAGATTTTTATACTCCGCCAGTTAAAACAAACAAAAGATACATTTGCAGAAAATTATTTTTTGACTATAAACATTTACTCTGTCGCTTTAGCTTCATCCGTGTTGCTTTTATATTCCTGCCATAAAAAACAAAAGTCCATTTCTTTTTATTACTGGAAAACTTCAATGCATTTAACGTCGCAGGAAGAAAACACCCTAAAAAATAATGACGTAACAACCATGTATGTACGCTATTTCGATATTGACAGGGAAGACGCAGATCCACAGCCAAAGCC
>JBBSEV010000073.1:0-20013 GCA_038239385.1 Chitinophagales bacterium | reverse complement strand
GATCCCAACCAACCACCTCATAAATTACCAGGCCATATTCATTATAGTAATATCATTTTAAAAAGAGGTATCGCACAAGGCGATAACGATTTTATTAATTGGATAAATTCATCTAATGCAAACAACATTGACCGCCGTGATATCATCATAAAATTATTGAATGAGAAGCTTGATACTGTTGTAAGCTGGAAAGTAATAAAAGCTTTTCCTGTAAAATTTTCCGGGCCTGTACTTCATGCAAATGCTAGTGAGATCGCCATAGAAGAATTAGAGCTTACACATGAAGGTTTAATTGCAGGCTCCTAGTTTTTTATTTACATTAAATAACAAGTAAAATGGATAGCCAGCATTCAGATATTAATCTTCCCATTAAATTAATTGACAATAATTTTTCCTCAAAAGGATTTGTTATTAATGATAATTTAAAAGCACAGGTTAATGAGCTTAAAGATTGGCTTCATTATAATAAGCAACCAGTAGATGATAATTTAAAAAAAGGTTACCAGGCATTATTCTTCGGTCCTGCCGGGAGCGGTAAAACATCCACCGCAGCGATGTTAGGAAAAGATGCAGAAAAAGACGTTTATAAAGTTGATTTGACGCAGATAGTATCTAAATATATTGGTGAAACAGAAAAGAATCTTGACTTGCTTTTTGCGAGAGCAGAAGACAAAAACTGGATATTATTTTTTGACGAAGCAGATGCGCTATTTGGCAAAAGAACAGAGGTTAAAGATTCACATGGCAGGTACACCGAACTGGCAGCCGATTACTTGCTGCAGCGAATAGAAAATTATCGTGGAATGGTGATAGTGGCTGCTAAAAAGAAAGACAACATTCATGAAGCGTTTACGTCAAGATTTCAATCAATCATACATTTTTAACCTGCTTCTTTTATTAGAGTAAGCAGTCCGCTTGTGCTATCCATTCATCACGCTTCATGAAGTATGGAAATTATCATTCAACTGGGAAATACTTCAACAGCAATAGTTTCGTAAAACAAAAACTGAACTACACGCACGACAACCCTTGCAAGGTAAATGGAGCTTATGGGATAGCACGATAAATTATTTACATAGTTCAGTAACACATTATATCGAAGGCAAAGAGGGAATCTACGCTATAGATGATGTGGCAGAATAAGTGTAATGCCCCCTAATTAAAATAACGCAACGTCCACTGCGTGAGACGTTGAGAAATTCTGGGCGCACATGGGCCACCCGTGCGGCGAAAGCTTTATTGCGGCAAGCTTTTTTAAGCAACATCCTAAATATGGATGGCAATCAAAATATTTACATGATATGATCGATTACCCATGGACGTTATTTGAAGCGAAGAAATAATTTATTTAAAATGAGATTGCAATTTAACCAGGTATTTTACAACTCAACAGTTCTAAAATAGCTTTATTATGAAAATAAATTTACTTTTTAAAAAAAGTATGATATAAAAAATATCCTAAACCTGAAAGAGCAATTATGAACAACTGGTAAAACAGGTAACCTAAAATAAAAGTAATAACACCGCGGAAAAACCCTTTCAGGGAGAATTCTTTGAAGAACTGCATATAGCTGGCTGTGTAATAAACAAAAGAAACGAAAAGCACTAATACTATCAGCAGTATCGAAGTATTATTTGCAATAACAATGAAGAGGATAAACAGTGAACTAAAAAATGTATTCTGCGCAACAATAAAAGCATTAAGTGTAAGGTGCTCCGCAAAATTATACTTGTATTTTTTGTAAATCAAGTAAGTAGCAAGTGAAAAAAAGGAAGGAAACGAGGACCAGAAGGGGCACTCTCTCGTTTCTTAATTACTTCTGCGCAATACTGTTTACTTCAATCCAAATATCCATTGGGTCTTGAAAAAATATTTGTTTAATACTGTGCACAAATATTTATTTTGTTTACATTGCCGGGCCAGTCGCTATGTGTTATTTTAAGTTTATCAAGCCTGCTTACAAAAGCATCAAAATTTGAGGTGGTTAGGGCAAGATGAATTGCTTTATTGATGGTAACACTTTCTTTAATGATCGAGATCAGGTGCAATTCTTTTCCTTCGCCTAACGAACCAGGAAAGGGAATGACCGGATTTGGGAGAGTTTGAGGAATAGATTAGATTTAGGATTATAAATTAACTGTAATTCTAAAATTTATGGGAATTTTTACCTTTATGAAAGGCTTTTTCAAAGCTGGTTCGCAACCCAAGGTATCAACTGTTGAGGCCATAGTAAGTTCTCCGCAAATGATACAATTTTCTTTCCTGGATAAATATAAATTGAGTTATGATAATATCTTAGTATTTACCGGGGGCCTTTTAAAGTTAAATGATACAATTGCAATTGGTAAAAAACTGACTATTCCCTCAACCCAAAAACATTCGGCATTTGAATTAAAAATTAATGGGCCATCCTGGCAAACTTCCCCGGGAACAAGTTCAATTGCAATAAAATTCAATTCCATTGAAGAAAGGGAAATCTTGGCAAATTGTGACTTTTCAAATGAAATATTTTACATTGAAAATTAAATATTGACGGGGTAAGTCTTATTATTTTTTTATTTTCTATTTCTTGTAATGAAAAATTTTAGACTTGGATTTTTCTATTCTTTTCTTCAGCCCCTTTGAACTTTTAATAAATCAATCACCAGGGAGATGAAGCAAAATGAATATTATCTTTCTGATGCGCCATTTTACTATTAATTAATTGTATGGGATGGCTTTCCCGGTTGCCACAAGTGAAACTTTGCAATATTATTATTTTTCTTTGCAGCTTTTTCCATCATCCATATCATCCATTCTTTCCTGCTTTCGGTATAATTGATTTCAATAATCTTGTGTAATACCTCTGATGTATACCTCTTCAAATCTCTCATTATATTTGTTTCTTATGAGCATAGCAGCGCATCATTTTATGAAAACGGAATCGTTAAGCATTTTGGGCCAAAACTTTATAAGAGTTTATTGGTTGGGTCTATCATAATTTAAAGTCTGTTATAAATCGGGGTTTCACGCACCGTTTTTTTATGGGTAGTAAATGCTGTGAAAACCCCGATCGGACGTAAATTTCGTTCTATGTCAAACGTTTTTATATTTTATACACAATTGGGAAGTCGCATACATCTGCGGATATGTATATTTTTGTTTTAGAATATCGAATTTTGGTTTTCCAATTATTCAAAAATAGCAACTATGGTATTTGCCGATTTTATAGGATCCAATTTGCACAATGCGCTTGCTGGTAAATCGAATGATATTAATAAAGCTTTTTTTAAAGAAAATGAATTTCTCACATTACTTTCCAGTCTGGCGGCATTTCAATGGAGAAAGAATAAACAAACAGTTGCCACAGATAAATTTGAAATTGGAAACATACTGTCTTTACAAGACAGGCTTGATGATTTTTTAAAACTTTCTCTTGATCTTGATTTCCTTGAAGAACAACCCGGTAATAAATTCGCATTTAAGCCAAACGATATCTGTGATTACCTTGCCGCAAAAGACTTTATTCAATTTCTTGACAGCGAATACTCCGATAGGGGTCTAGTGAGAGACAGAGCTGTTGAGGCTCTCATTGAAATAGGAGAGCCAGCTGTGCCGCTGCTTTTAGAAGCGTTAGGTGAAAAAGATGATTCGGTAAATCTTGCGGTTGCGATTATTTTGCGTGAAATAGGACCTTCCATAGTTCCTTTATTGACGAAGATGCTTCGACAGGGTAACAGGAAAATAAGAAGATGGATAACCGAAGCGCTCTCATCGCCGGAAAATGCCAATACTGCGTTGCAATCTCTTATCGAACTATTGGAAGAAGACGATCAGATGATGGTTCGCTTTGGCGCTATTTTGGCACTAGCTAAAAGCAAGAACACGGAAGCGGAACCGGCGATTATTAAAGCACTTGATGACAGCGAACCACTGATCAGGTCGCAAGCAAAGCAGATTTTAATTGATTTTGATACTCCACGGGCAAGAAGAGCACTCGAAAATCTCCTGGAGAAAAGTAATACTTATACCAATTCCGGCAGAGAGATGAAAATTGAGCCTGTCGGAGAGCAGGAAAAAGAATCAATTAGATGCAAATCAACATTCAACACTCCGCGCATCTTTCTTAGCTATGCAAGGGAAGATGCAAGCCGGGTTAATGAAGTTCGGCTGCTGCTTAAGCTGGCGGGGGTTGATACATGGATGGACTCTGAAAGGCTTCTTGCAGGCCCACCGTGGGAATTACAACTTAAAGAAGCTCTCCGGTCATCTGATTTTGTAGTGGGATTTCTTTCCCGTAATACGCGGGGTGGATACCAGGAGCGGGAGTTGCAACTAGCTTTGGAAACTACTCCGGCCAAATATGTTAAGGCATCAATTCCTTTTGTTTTACCCTGCATTATTGATGAAGTGCTTTTAAAAAATATTGAAAGTGAGGTTCCTGATTTTTTGAAAGATAGCCACCTTCTTGATCTGACTAATATTGAAAACGGTTGGGAAAATTTATACAGGTCATTATCTGTTGCCTGCAGATCGGCGGGCTTACCGGTATTAATGCTTCTTCGTTCAACTCCAAAGTTTGATCTTGACCACTCTGTAGTAAATGAAATGATCATTCGAAAGAATTTTTTTGACAGTCAACTTAATCGAAAAGGTAACTCCCCTTCTTATAGCTGGAATGTTTTATCAAAATACCTTTTAAAAGATAAGATCACCGGCCGGGTATGGCTGCGGGGTTGCATTGAAGACATTCCAAAAATTCCGCTGCCAACAGATGAGGAAAGGATGGAAGAATTTATTCCTGAAAAACAACCTGAAATGGCTGAAAAAGCATCAACCGAAGCCAGGATGATGAGGAACGCAATTGATGCGCATATTAATAACTATAATAGCAATGCCGCCGGCGGATATACAGGGTGGAGGCTTCCTACATTGGAAGAAGCAATGTCATTAATTACAAACCAGGTTCAGGAAGGAGGTTTATATATTTCAAAACTTTTTTCTGATCATACTTATATTCGCACAGCAGACCATAACTATCATCCTTATGGTATAATGGGGAATACTTCTAATGGCTATCAGACTGTTTGGTGTGTTGACTATGGCAATGCAACTTGCCAGGAAATCCCTTCTCAGGGACCCATTCCTTTTCGTTTGGTTACAACAATATGGGAAACTTAATTATTTGAAACCAACTAACCCTGGAGTGTGGTTCGTGTCCTGTATGCAGGGTTCGTAAGGACAAGAACCCTGGAGGCAGGCTAATTAATTTTATTTATAAGTTGAAAAAGGCCTGCAAGATGTTGTTATTTATAGAAAAAGTTAGAACACCAAATTGTAGATTGTTTTTTGAAGAATGCGCAACCTTAACTAATTTCAGATAAATGAACTGCTAATATGAAAAAAACATTTACCTCCCTTTCCGCACTATTTCTTTTTTTTATTTCTTTTGGACAGGCTCCTGGTGTAAAATGGACATCCTATTATTCCACCCATCAAAGTGATGTTTTTTATGATGTTAAATCAACCGCCGATGGTGGATATATTCTCGCAGGCTCTGATACATCTTTTTCCTATAGCAAAGATCAATTTTTAAATAAATCGACTAACGGACTTCCTTTGCTGCTTAAAAAAGATAAGGATGGTAATACTTTATGGAAGGCTATACCAAGTGGTGTTTTTATTTCGAAAGCAGCTTTTACTTCAGTACAGAATGTCAAGAGCGGAGGAATTATAGCTGCGGGATATGGATACAGTTATCCAAATCCTGTAAAATATTTTGTTGCGAAATATGATGACAATGGCAATAAATTATGGTCCGGGCAATATGGCGGAATAACAAATACCAGCAGAGCGCTGAGTATCAAAGAAACGTCTGACGGCGGGTATATTGTGGCGGGATATAGCACTTCAAATGACGGTGATGTAAGCGGAAACCATAACCCGGGAACTGCTGATGCATGGTTACTAAAATTAGATGGAACCGGAAATATTCAATGGCAAAAATGTTTTGGCGGCTCCGCAGACGATACGGCATATGATATTATTCAAACTTCCGATGATGGCTTTATAGTTGCCGGTGTGTCTTCTTCAACAGACGGGGATTTATCAGGAAATAATGGTTTATCGGATGGCTGGATATTCAAAACGGATAACAGCGGAAATTTGCTGTGGCAAAAAAATATAGGAGGCGCCGGGGATGAGGATTTCAAGAGCATTGTCTTAAACTCAGATACATCGTATACGCTTACCGGTTATACAACATCTTCTTCGCTAACGTCTAACGGAAGTCATGGCAAGAAAGACCTTTGGGTCGCTAAAGTAAAAGATGTAACAGGCCAAATTGTGTGGTCAAAAAGCTTCGGGGGCTCTGAAGACGAGCAAGGCTTTTCGATTCAACGAACCATTGGCAACCGGTATTTAATTGGAGGATATACTGAATCTGCAGATGGAGATATCACCGTAAATAATGGTGCGGCTGATGCGTGGCTTCTTCATCTGGCGCAGGATGGTAATTTAATATGGCAAAAATGCATAGGTACCATTAAAGATGATTTTGGAATGGCTGCATTATATTTAACTGAAAAGGATTTTGCCATTGCCGGCTATGCTGAGCCTTTAATAGTTAGGGGCGGCGATTACACCGACGGCTTCCTCTCAAGATTAGGAAATGCAAATATTATTAAAGGCCTGGTTTTTAATGATGCAAATTTAAACGGCATAAAAGATCCGCTGGAAGCAGGTTTCGATGAAGCTTTTGTAACTACTGCCAAACCAAATTACACGCGGTCAACATTTCCGCAAAAAGGATTATTTTCTTTAGATGTGGATACCGGTTCATATAGTACATCCGTAAAGGTTATCAATCCATATTATAATGTTACACCGGCAAATATTAATTCATCATTTGCAACCTACTTTAATACTGATTCCATAACATTTGCTGCACAGCCGATACCGGGAAAGCAAGACTTAATTATCAGTGTTGCTCCTTTGACTTCAGCACGATCAGGATTTGCGGCTAATTACAAAATTTATTATAAAAATGTTGGGACAAATAACATTAGTGCCGGTCAAATTTTATTCATACACGATAGCCGTTTGAATGTCATTTCATCGAGCCCTTCTATTACTTCAACAAATGGCGATACTTTAAAATGGAACTACACCAACCTTAATTCGTTGGACACGGCTTCTATCTTTTTAAGTCTACAAATTCCATTGCCTCCGGCTTTAAATTTAGGAGATACTATTAGCTCAGTCGGGATAATAAATCCCGGTACAGGAGATATTACACCACACGATGATACTTCTTTTATAAAGCAGAGAATTATTGCGGCTTACGATCCAAATGGCAAAGCAGAAAATAATGCAGGTAAAATATCCACTGGTTATATAACGGACGGTAATTATTTAACCTACATTATTCGTTTCCAAAACACAGGGACTGATACGGCTTTAAATGTGGTAATAACAGATACCCTTAGCGATAAACTTGATTGGAATACATTGCAAATGATTGGAGCAAGCCACCCGTATAACTTTGCTATTGAGAACGGAAATAAATTGACCTGGAATTTTAATAATATTAATTTACCCGACAGCATTATAAACGAACCTGCAAGCCACGGATATATTTCATATCGCATAAAGCCAAATAATAATTTGGTAGCAGGCGACAGCATTCCTAATACTGCATCTATTTATTTTGATTTTAATATTGCCGTTCCAACAAATAATGCATTCACTATTGTTGAGAATAATTCGACCCTCCCTCTGCATTTACTCAATTTTAGTGGTGTATACCGGGACGGCAACGCTGTATTGAACTGGTCAACGGTTAATGAGTTTGATTTTGAAAAATTTGAAATAGAGCGGAGTACGAATGGCTCAAATTATAATTCGGTAGGGCTGCAGTATGCCAATGGAAACATCAACGTTTCTAACTACCAATTTAAGGACAACTTGTCTGCCTCTGGCGGCAATATATTTTATTATCGCTTAAAGTTGATTGATCGTGATGGCAGATTCACTTACAGTCAGGTGCTATTGATAAGAAGAGATAACCGGGGGATCAGTGGTATCAGAGTTACGCCAAATCCTGTAATATACGGGCAGGCACTAGTAATGATGTCGTCTAATGCAGACAATACTATCCGGCTAAATGTTTTTGACAATGCCGGAAGGATAGTTTTGAAACAGCGAAATAATATTTTCCAGGGCAACAATTCTATTATCATCAATAATCTAAATCTTTTAGGAGCCGGCGTTTATACTATAGAAATTATAAATGGTAAGGATAGATTCAGTTCTAAATTTGAATTGTTGAAATAATTTTCTTATCAATTTAAATCGCTGATAATTTATGCAGGTGCAGATTTCGCTGTTGGCCAGAGACCGGCAACGCCTTTCACCGTTAGATTTTTTTGGGTTCCTAACGATGGGACCACAAAAGGGTAAACTAAAAAGCCTTCTCAAAAATGAGAAGGCTTAATAATTCACGGATGCTACTTTTAAATAGCGGTTAAGTTATTTGACTGCTTTAGCTGAATCTTTAGTTTTCTGTAAAGATGAATCAAGCATAGCTTTTTTAGCATCTGCAGAAGAATCGATCATATCTTTTTTAGAATCTGCAGAAGAATCGATCATATCTTTTTTTGCTTCAACAGTAGAATCTTTTTTATCAACCGCTGTAGAAGTTGCACTGTCGTTACAAGATGCGAATGCTGCCAAAGCAATAATTACAAGGAATTTTTTCATGATATATTTTTAGTTATATACTTTATACCTAAACCTTAAATAGGTAACCTTCTTTTAATTTTTTTTTAGAAAATAGTCCATACAGATAAAAGGCGCCCTCTAGCGTCTTGGCGGTTTTCATTTTCATAAAGTCCCACTTTGCCTGAAAATTTTTGCCGATTGGTATAACTCTTTTAAGTTGTTACTTATTTTTTACTTTAAATCTCCAAAACAACATACCCGCTATCAGGCCAATTAAAAAACCAAAAGGTCCGGTAACTAAAATACCAAGCAAGGGTCCATCATTTGATTTTGGGAAATAAATCATTGGGCCAAAATAGCCAAAAATAAATGTTATAACTCCAATGGTAAACCCGCCCATCAGCATCCAGGCACCGAGATTTTTGGGAACTAAAACATTTTCTGTTTTTTTCCAAAGAAAGATTAAAATTATCGACGTAATAATTAATGATATAGAAACACTCGCCAACCCACTATGGTTCATGCCACGTATAAGTAAATACACTATCAGGGATACCATACAAAAACTGGAAATTGCTCCAAAAAATATCAGGATGATGCGATAAGTAGTTTTCAATTATATAGAAGGTTTATGGCTGTTCAAATATAATAAATTGCTTTACTGTTTGCGGGGTTGTATTGGATGTAGTAGAAATGCCAGGTCGAAAAATAAGAGTGCCAATAGATACATTTCAAGTGGAGAATTAGCGACCAGTTTTTTTATTGATATTAATAAGTCTTGTGAAGATATTCTATTCAATTATTCTTAGTAATCCCAAAATATAATAAGCGGCATTGGCTATTCCACTCTAAAGTATTTTCGAAGCTACATCTTATTTTATGGGCAGGTTAAATAAGCCATTGGTAACAATTATGCTATCGGTGCCAAAGCCTTGCTGATTTTTGATAATTCCGCTAAAAGTGCCCTGCACATTTTTGAAGTTTGCAGTCATTACAACAATTGTGAAAGAGGGGTGAGCGGAAGTATTTACTGACCATGTTTCGCCGGCACTATCAAGGTAATCAAAATATGTCCGCGCAGTAGCTGTATCTGTATAAGTGCCCGGGATAACCCCGCCAGTGTTGCTAACACCAAATTCAATTTTGGACTTTGCATTGATCATGGTATCAAGTCCTCTTATGTCAAGGCCAGGCAACCCTGAGCTCCCGGGGGCATTGCTATTGGTTGCGCCGGCGCTATCACTAAAATTTCTATAAACCCCATCAAGAAAACAGGTAACATAGTAGCGTGACTGAATGCCTTGTACTATTACCACTGGAAATGTGCAATTACCACCCGTTCCATCCTTTGCCATCAGCGTAAAATTGGCCGTGTCTATAAAAGCAGGTGTTCCTGTTGCTGTAAGTATTATAATTTGGGGGCCGGTTGCCGCAAATGTCCCAATGTTGTTAAAGGTGATTCCGTTTACAGTATTTGTAGTGATCCAGTAAGCACCGGCAACAGTAACATCCACCATTATGGTGACTGTATTCAGATCGGTAAGAGCCGTATCAGCCACAAACCTTCCAGACAAAACTGCGCCTGTACAATTTCCACCGGCGCCAAGTGTATATTCTGCTAAAACAATGGGAGTATCCTCTTTCGTTTTTTGACAACTACATAAGAGAATCATAACGATGACGGTTAGCGGTAGCAGGTTTTTCATAAAGTAGCGGCCTCGTTTATTGTGGTTGGAGTATAAGTGCATATAGATTATGCCAAAGATAATTATTACTTCGAAGCAATATCATCACCAGGTACAGATCCGAAGAGAATGAAGAAGAACAAGAATTGTGGGATAAGTGACTCTGCCAAATATCATAATTTACTGAGCAATGTATAAATTGCATTATAAGTTAGCAGGTTATGATGCTAGTTTTAAAAACCAGTAATGCTACACAGTAAAAAATTAATATTGCGTTCGCTTACAGATGATGATACACCTGCATTAGCGCTGTTAGCCAACAATAAAAAAATTTGGGATAATGTTCGTGACTGTCTTCCGCATCCTTACACGATTGATGATGCCATTTTCTTTATCAATATTACAAAGAAGGAAGATCCGCAAATGAGTTTTGCAATAGAATATGAGGGTAAGTTTTGCGGCATGATTGGCTTAATTGCACAGCAGGATGTATACAGGAGAACAGCAGAAATCGGTTACTGGCTTGGTGAGCCTTTTTGGGGCAAAGGCATCGCAACACAAGCCGTTACACTAATTACTGATTATGGATTTAATCAACTCGGTTTTGTAAGAATCCACACAGGTATATTTAAATATAATATTGGCTCTATGAAAGTACTGGAGAAGAATGGTTATAAAAAAGATGGCGTGTTTGAAAAGAATATTTTTAAGAATGGGGAGATGATAGATGAACACAGGTATTCAAAAATAAAATAGTATTTATGATCTTGCATAAGTGCTTATTCTAAAAGACGAATTTTTAGATATGAAGAAACATACCTCGCTCACTCTTAAAGAATTAAGTTATAGCTAACATCCAAAGGCAAAGGTATGCCTCAGGCAAAAGCCAAGCTGCATAACTGCCCAAGTCCAGGGGTTTTCATTAGCTTCACGTCCCAGCGGGGTTTTCATTTTCATAAAAAATTTACAAATAATAAATATACATTCGAAAATGAAACCCCGATGCTTGCAGGGAAGTTGAAATTATGGTTACGTCCTTTCTTAATTTAGCATGATGGCCATAAAATATAAGCACTCCGATGTTTATTCTATGTACTTCTGCACATTCACTTTTCATAATTGGATGCATCTTTTTGAACTAACCAAAAGTTATGATCTTGTTTATAACTGGTTTGATATTTTAAAGAATGATAAGATTGAAATTATTGGTTATGTTATTATGCCCAATAATGTACACTGTATTTTATATTTTCCTGAAGCAGGATTTAATCTGAATAAAATATTGTCTAATGGAGTTTATTATAATTTAAAGTCTGTTATACATAAGGGTTTCACGCAACTATTTTTTGATGGATAGTGAATGCTGTAAAACCCTGCTGAGACGTGAACTTATTGATTTTTGTTTAAAAGATCGCCGGATGAAAATCAATAATTAAAAATTAATGAAGCGCTTTTGCCTTTAATATGCATTACAAGATGATCACTCATAACAATAGTATTTTCATCAAAAGAATTATTTAATTCTATTTCTACCTTTTTTAATTTTGTTGAAGAGATATTTTCTATTGCATATTTAATAGTGATATACTCATTAAAAAAGCTGTTGTTATTTTCTTTTAAGCCAAAGCCAAGAAACGATTTCTTCAGATAATCATATTCATATTTGTTAGTAATAAGTTCAATTGAAGTTATCCTGATGAAAGCTTTTGTAAATTTTTTTTTCGATTGTTTCTCCGTGTATTCCTGCCAGCTTATCGGTTTTTTTATTTCTTCATCAGTAAAGCCTGTTTCTTTTAATATATCTGGCGTGTTTTCCATAATCCATGTTGATACGGGTAAAAGACTGTCAACTGCATCCAGGTAAATAGAATAATACCAGGTATGTTTTTTCCCTTTTGATAAATAAGTACTGGTATCCGTTTTTACTGAATCCTTGTTATTAATTGCCCATTTCTTTTTTACTTGTTCAATATCGCCTTGTTTAAACGTCATGAAGCCAAAGCCAAGGTCTCCAACAACAGCACCTTCAAATCCTTTTGGGGCAAATAGTTCAAAATAAGAATTGCGGCCGTAGAAATATTTACCAGACCATGATTCGATTGATGTGGTTACTTTCTGCTCTGCCGTATCACCTATCTGTTGCAGAAATGCCGAATCAAAAACATGCATATATGTATTGGAGTCCAGCACAAAATATACATGATTTAAAAATACGGGTGTTGAATTTTTTTGTGCCTGTATCTCAGTACAAACTGTTGTCATGAAGATTATACAAAGGACTATTTTACGCATGACTATGTAGCAGGTTTGATTTTTGAGGATGATGCGTTATAATAATAAAGATATTTTATACTTGCTAAGATATTCAAAGTAATGAATGTTTAGCTTTCACGTCCCATCGGGGTTTTCCATTTTCATAAAGAATTAATGAATAAAAATAAGTAGTGGAAAATGAAACCCGATGCTTGCAGGGAAGTTGAAGTTACGGTTACCGTCCTTTCTTAATTTAGCATGATGGCCATAAAATATAAGCACTCCGATGTTTATTCTATGTACTTCTTCACATTCACTTTTCATAATTGGATGCATCTTTTTGAACTAACCAAAAGTTATGATCTTGTTTATAACTGGTTTGATATTTTAAAGAATGATAAGATTGAAATTATTGCCTATGTTATTATGCCCAATCATGTACACTGTATTTTATATTTTCCTGAAGCAGGATTTAATCTGAATAAAATTTTGTCTAATGGCAAAAGATTTATGGCATATGAAATTATAAACAGGTAGAGAACGTAAATAGCGAAACCTTACAAATTTTACACGATGCTGTTACAGAAAGGGAAAAGAGGAAAAAGCAATTGCATAAAGTATTTAAAGATTCTAAAAACTGTGGTTCGCGGGGACACGAACCAAGGCGGGGGTGTTGAGAATACGTTGGCGGGAACGCCAACATCAGAATGGAGATTGAAGTGTAATATTTGTAAGTTAAATTTGATCTAGTTTATTTTATGGCATCAAACATTTTTATTAATTACCGTAAAGACGATGCAAGATGGAATGCACTTTCGCTATACAGCGAGCTATTAAAATATTTTCCAAAAGAATCCATATTTAAAGACTTTAATAATATAGAGCCTGGCGAAGACTTTGTAATTTCTATTAGCAAAGCCTTGGAACAATGCAATGTACTATTGGTTTTAATCGGAAATAAATGGTTGGACATTTCGAATGAGAAAGGATCACGATTAAATAATGAGGATGATTATGTGAGGCTTGAAATATCAACAGCATTGGAAAGAAACATTCGGGTAATACCTGTTCTATTTGATGGTACTCCCATGCCCGAAGAAAAATATTTACCTAACAACTTGAAGAAACTTTGCTATAAGCAATATGTCACAGTAAGCGATATAAAGTTTGAGGCAGATGTTGAAAAATTAGCAAAGGCTATCGAAAAAGTATTACAACCAATAAATAAGGAACCGCATAACGATATATCAAAAGGACTTGCTAAACCTTATGCTCAACCCAATAATCCTGAAAATCCTGTTAACATTAAATTAGGTCGTGGTAAAACAGCAATTATTTTAGGATTGTTAGGAGGTGTACTCGGAAGCATTGCTACCCTTTTTATTTATGCCAATGATCCAAGATTAAGAAATGGACCCAGTGGAATAAACATCGTTCGTCAAACAGAAATCAGCGCAGCTATTGCAATTTTTTTATGGGCAATTGTAGGGTTTATTACTGGTTCACGAAGAAATTATATACTCGCCTCAATACTGTCAGCATTTATAATATTAATAATATGGATTGTAGTTGCAGGTACTTACCAGGACAATATTTGGAGTGCTGTAATTTATGGAATGCCATTAGCGGGGATGCTTGGAGTAATGATATATTGGCTAATAAAAAAAATATAGCTTTCTTCTAGTTCTCGTTTGTAACGGAGGAGTAACCTTACACTATAAGGAGAAAAAAAGGAAAAAACAATTGCATAAAGTCTTCAAAGATTCTTTTGATGCTAAAGCAATCTTTTCAGAAAAATTTCTTCTTCAAAAATTAAATTATATTCATCACAATCCTGTAAGCGGAATATGGAATTTAGCCGCAGACTTTGTTTCTTATAAGCATAGTAGCGCATTGTTTTATGAAGACGGAATTATTAAATACTTTGAGCCAAAACATTATAAGAGTTTGTAAGCTGAGCTTATTATAATTTAAAATCTATAATACATCGGGGTTTCACGCAGACATTTTTTTATGGATAGTGAATGAGGTGAAACCCCCTGCTGGGACGTGAAAATATATAAATTTACAGAGGGTGTCAAACCGTTATTTCGTGTCTGCAGCACTTTGGCAATCCAAAGAAGACTGTTTCTGCGTGAGCTTACAGGCACCCTTTTATAAAAGTTAAAAGAAACCTTGCAGCGCTCATTGACTACCTGAGTTGATTGTTGATTGTAGGATGCTTATATTTTTTGCGAATCCTTTTTAAAACAACAAAGATGGCTTAACAAGAATCAAAAAATATTTAGAATAACAAGCAGCATTAATGCATCATAGTAGATACGAACCACGGAAGTTGAGAATATGCTGCAGTACGAATTATTGAGCTTTAAAAACCTGGACCTTTACCCCATTTTCTTGTTGTGAACGAAAACCGAGGTGTTGCTGCTTTAAATATTTATCAAAAAATTGAATAGTATAGGTTGCTATTGCCCCAAGGATTTCATTTTTTGAAGTCTGATCCTCCTTCTGGAAAAAAGGGACGTCACTGAAATTTTGGTGGGTGGCAGCAAGGATAGTAATACGGCAGGCATGGCTTTCATTAGAACTTAATAATGAATCAATAATTGCAGATTGCTTCATGATTCTTGCTTCATCCTGTTGCGGTGTCATGTTATTTTTTTTCAAATCCCGGTCAGACAATGGAGCCAATGGTTTTCCAATAAACATAAAAGCGCTTTTATATTTCTTTAACGGCTGATCGGAAAAAAAAGGTAATCCCGCAACAAGCCCGTCGTAATTGATTGCAGCTTTAAATCTTTCATCGTTAAGCAATGTTTGGGCTGCAGCTACGCCGCCAATTGAATGACCGAATATTCCAACGTTCTGCAGATCAAATTTTCCGGCAAATTCAGTATTGCCCTTGTTTAGTTGAATAATTTGATCTAAAACAAAGGATGCGTCGTTTGATCGTATGTTTACACGTAGTCTATAAAATGCCTTAACATCCTCGCCCGAAACAGTACCAACGCCGCCACCCGGTTGAAATTTTTCATATTCCGGGGCGGTAACGGTGCCGTCGGGGAAAACCTGGCCTACTCCTTCGTAAGTATGCTCAATAGCCGCAACAACGTAACCGCGGCTTGCAAGTTTTTCTATTATTAGCGTATAAAAATAGGTGGGCATGTCAGCTCCGGGAGAAAATAATATCACAGGATATGTATTATTTTTTTCATTGATTTTTGCATTCTCAATAGCATTAGTTGACATGGATAACACTGCCTTTTTTTCCCTGGCAGTGTAGTTTCCTTTTATTTTATCTGCACCGGGAAAGTAGGCTGCTTTCTGCGTGGAACTATCAGTTGTGGGATACCATAGAATGACCATCAATTTTCGCTTCTCTGTGGAAATCCATGGATCATTCCTTGAAGAATCTGTCCAAACAAAAGTTCGTCTGCCGATATTAGATATGGTATCATACTTTGGCAACTGTTGGGCAGATATTTTTATCGGAAGAAATAAAAAAAATATTATAGATAATTTCATAAGCATAGATTTAAATTGCTTGCAAAAATGATTGGTCGTCTTCCCGACTAACTAAGTTTAAATTTTGTATAGTAAAATTATGTGGAGGTGAAAATTCCTAAGAGGTGAAAAGTGATTTTTTATTTGTTTTTCTGAAATTTTCGGGACTGCTGTGGAATGTTCTTTTAAAAAGTTTGCTAAATGAAGTTGCATCATGATAGCCTACTTTAAAGCAAATGTCTTTGATGCTGCAGGAGGTTGATTGAAATAAGCGTCTGGCAGCCGTCAACCGTTCAGCCATAACACACTGGTGTGGTGTTAATCCAAAATATTTTTTAAACTCACGTAAAAAATAAGCGCTGTTAAGACAGGCGACAGAGGCAAGTATGTGAAGGTCTATATCATTCATATAACAGCAATGAATAAAATCCTTTGCATAGTTGAGGCGCTTGTACAATTCGATTTGGGTAGAATATTTTACGGCATTAATTTTCCTTACTTCTTTTCGTAAGTTCGTTTGCTCAAGTAGTAAACTTTCCATCAGGTTGTAATAAAGCTCCCTGAGAATGTTTGTATCGGGACTTCGGGAAACAGAAACATTATATAACTTCTTCAAAACGGTATTTAATTGAACGCCGGGTGTGTACAATTTTTCGATGAATTCAAAATCCGAACGAGACAGTGGTTCATCAAAATCTATGAAAAAACCCTGCAATGCGTTTTGCAAAAATTCAGTAGAAAAATTTATAGTAAATGACTCAGCATCTGTATCTGAATAAATATAGCTGGAGTAATATTGCCCGGTATTCAATATAAGATAGTTGTTTTTATCTACCGTGTAAAACCTGTTACTACATCTATAGTGCTCTGTTCCCTTAATGGTATATTTAACAGAAAGGGGTCCCCAATGTTCCGCGAATGATACATTTTTAGACAAGGCATGTATTATAACATTTTTTATTTCAAAGACCTTGTTATATGCAATCATATCAAAACCAGGTTCCCGAAAATCAGGGAAGCTATTCATCAGCAAAAACTCAGGGAACTGCATAAAAAATTTTACTTTAAGATCAGTAAACTAAACAAAATACTTTATGTAAAACAGGATTAACGGTAAAGACATTTGAAGGATGGCTGTAGTTGAAACATAATTATTGATTTAACCCCGCTGGGACTTAATTGTTGATTGCATGTGCTTCTTTTGTTGGTTACAACAAGACACAACATCGCCTCGGCTCCGGAACACCTGCAAGGGCCGGAAATTACTGATGCTTTAACTTCATTTTTACCATCCCGTATATCTGTTCCCAGTTGAATTTATACTTCTCCATAACGTCTGTGTTTTGTTGTTTTATCTGGTCTGATGAAAGATTATTTTCAACTCCTTTCTGTATCCTGCTTACAACAGTTACCAGCATATCCCTGTATGAAATAAGGTCTTTTTTATAGGATATCTGGCCATGGCCGGGAATAATTTTCGTTGAATCATTTACATGATCTATCAGCATGTTTATTGCTTCAATCATACCGTAAACATTGCCGCCATTGTTATTATCAATATAAGGAAATCCATAGCGCACAAAAACATCACCGGTATGAATAACATTAGCATCTGTAAATTCTATAAACGAATCTCCGTCAGTGTGTGCATTTTTTACGTGATAGATCTTTATTTTTTCGTTCGGTTCGTTTAAGGTAAGAGAATCGCTGAATGTAATAAAGGGTAATGCCTCAAACGGAGATGCTTTTTGAACAAGATTACTTAAAGAAAGCACCTGTTGCTCCTGCAGCCTTTTTCTAATATTATCATGAGAAATAATTATGGCGCCTTCTTTTCCAAATACTTTATTTCCATCCGAATGGTCGTAGTGGAAATGTGTATTTAAAACATATTTTACAGGCTTATCGCTTATTGTTGCTAAAAGCTTTTTTACTTTTGGCAATAGCTCAACCCATTGATCATCCACTAAAACCAGCCCATCAGGATTTTTATAAACTGCAATGTTGCCTGCTTCGCCGTTACTTAAAATTGCATATACATTACCGGAAAGCTTAACGAGCGAATCGGCAACATTTATTATCGTTTTTCTTTTTTCATCTATTTCGTTTTTTTCCTGCGCCAATAATTGCCTGGCATTAAAAACGATACAAAGTACGGTGAGTAAAAAGATACAAAGGCCTTTGCTATGATGTGCTTTTTTAGTATGCATAAAAGTGATATTGATGAGCATATGCTAAGGTAGTGAAAGGGTATTATTTATTTAGATTATAGAAATAAGAAAAAGATGCCGGTTAATGGCAGCCTCTCGTCGCAGAGGGGTTTCATTCGCATTGCGGCTTACGTTAGGGCTTTGCGATGTTGGTGGATTTGAAAAACGTCCGCCCGGAACCGCTGCCGATTAAAAAAATGTACAAGATAACAACCAAAAGCCCACCGATGCTTGTCCTGCCCGAATCCCGTACATACGGGACTAAAAAAGTTGAGGCTATGAACATAGCTATATAGTTAAGGTCATGCTGGATATGCAGCCCAAAAGAATTACAAAAAGTTGAAACACGGCTTCCGTCTACCTGCATTTTGGCAATACCCGTGTTGGCAAACATTTACTCCCTTGGTGTGCCCAACAAATAAAGAATATTGTTGGAACTTTCTTTAGCTATACCTATTTCCCAGTTATAAAGAGCCTGATTGTCAAGGCCAGAAATCATCTGATGCAGTTCCGTCACTGTATAGGTTCGTAGGACTGAAATAATACCGTCCCATAAGACAAACAAAGGAATAATGGGAATTAAGTACGTAAAAATTATCCTCTCAAATTTAAACGGTTTAATGAATGGCGTCAACAACAGAACAGCAAAGGGTGAAAAGAACCGTAGAATTAAATTCTTTATATTTCGTTGCTGAGCTTCAAAAACCCCAATTGCCTGCTTGTTATCCACTGCATTTTGAAGAATAGCCCTGGCGGCTTCTGGTTTGAAATGATGGAAAGAAGAAAATTGGGTGCGGAAGCCTTTCAGTTGAGTAGGCACATTCATGGCATTCACTGAATATTCAATGTAGTCAAAGATGTCAGGATGTTTGGACTTTATCATTTTAAAGGCATCCATGTTGGGATAGTAGTCTGAAAGAATAATTTTTATATGAGAAAATTTATTCTTTAGGTGTTCCGCGATTTTTAAGATTCCTCCTCCTCCCCCCGAGGCTATATCAATGATGGTAAAATTTTCACTGCTTTGTATTCCTTTTTGAATTATAGGCATTATACCTTTATACAAGTCAAACTTGTTAGCTCCAAACTGCAGAAAGTCTGTTCCGTAGTTCCTTATATTTATAGGGAACCAATTCAAATCTTCAAATTCAAATGCGTGTATCCGTCTCATTGTAAATGTTTGCCAACGTTAGGGCTTTGCGATGTACTGGCATTTGAAAAGCGTCAGATGGAACTATCGCTGATTTATAATTTAAAGATGAAGATAACAACAAAAGATGATTTACTTCCGCTACGCTGGAACTACTGCTGATAGAGAACTGTAGCCCATTGTTACCACGTCTGCCAGTATATTGCAAAACCCCCTCACTTCTGGCGCAAGCATACATCAACAATAGCAGAGGTCTGGCCCACAGTTGGCGCAAGCGTCCGCTTGTGTCCGAATTTGAAAAATGCTTTCATTCCTCACTTCTGGCGCAAGCATACATCAACAATAGCAGAGGTCTGGCGCAAGCGTCCACTTGTGCTCGAATTGAAAAGAGGCTTACATTAGCTCTATGAGCAGAAAATATAAATTCCATGATAACGATAAAATTTATTTCATCTCTTTCGCAACGGTGTATTGGATAGATGTATTTATTAGGGAAGAGTACAATCAAAT
>JBBSEV010000072.1:0-20776 GCA_038239385.1 Chitinophagales bacterium | reverse complement strand
TTTTTATCAAATATTCTGCGCAGGTTATAAAGTCTTTCCAGGTATTGGCCTTCGTACTCTTTAGGCCATCTCTATGCCATGCCTCGCCTTTTTCTCCGCCACCTCTTACATAAGCATGTGCAAGTATCACCCCTCTCTTTAGTAATAAACTGTACGCAGGATTATAGGCGTTGTAAGCATTGTCTTTAACGCCAATTCCATAAGCCCCATAGCCATACAAGAAACAAATATTGTTTCCATTCAACTTACAATTTTTATCTCTCATAATGCTCATCGGTATCAGGGTACCGTCATTGGATGGGACCTGTATAACTTCTGATATGATATTTCCCCATCCATCAAGTAAGGTTTGATTTTTAGGTTTCCAAAAATCTTCGGATATAAGCTTGTCCTTTTTTATATCAAGAAGAAAACCATTTGAAGGTTTGTTTACCGACAGTAAATAAACAAAGCAATCATCAGTTTCAGTTCCAAGTCCTCCTATCCAAAAGCGATCAAATTTTTCGAGGCTTTTTACAGGCATTATAGCGTTGGTGTGTTTGTTAATTATCACAACCTTATTTAAGAAACCGTAGTTAGAATAAATAGCCAGGATATATGATTTCGTCATCTCAATCTTTTCTAACTGCCAAATGGTATCTTGTCTTATAAGGGTGGTTGCATTTGCAAAATCGGGGTTGGCAAACGAAGTTTTTTTGAGGCTCTTAAATCCATTCCCTTTATTGCAAATAAAATAATAATTAGTTCCATCTTCCAAAAAACTAAGTATCGAATCTGATAGGGTATATAAAGGTTTCCAAATGGAGGAAGTATCTGATAAATAATTATTACTTTCAAAATAGGTAGCAGCATATTCGTTTGCCTGGTTTGGCTGCAAATAGATTCGTGTCTTACTATGTTTGATAAACAGATTTGCGTAATTACTCTCCCGCCTGGGTTCTATTTTATCGGCAAGCCTTTCATCAAGTATTGTTTTATCCTGTTCGTAACTGGTATTTATTTTATGGAGTTTAAAAACATCTTTATTCAAATTTTTAGCATCAGACCTATCGTTGCTTTCGCTAAAAGCATAAATAAATCCTTTACTGTCTGCTGCCCAATCCGGAGAAAGAATATAACAATGCGGAATGCTGTCTGGTAGCCATTGCCCCGTTTGTGTATTATATATTTTTAGAAAAGGATACTCTTCACCATTTACATCAAAACCTGTCAACAGGTAATTACCATCAGGAGAAAATTCACTGACCGGAACGCTATATTTTTTTCCGGGATTAATTTTCCATGAATCATAAATAAAATATTCCGTGGTATCATTGTCCTTTTTGTAATATAAATTAGCATTCACCTGGCCCCTGCGATATGTGGAATAATAGAGCCTGTCCCCAAACCTGAAAACAGGACGCCGCCACCAGGTTTTTTGTGTATTGTAAGTATTTAATTCGTTTACAAAACTATCTACCCCATTAAGGTTTGCTAAAGCAGAGTCAGAAAATTTATTTTGTGCTTTAAACCAGTCGGTCATTTCTTCAGATTTAAAATCCTCTATCCATCTGTAAGGGTCTGGGATGATATGGCCAAATACAGTGTCCACCTGGTTTACTTTTTTTGTAAATGGATATTTAATTTGTGCATGTACAATGGTTGCAAAATAAAATGCAACTACAAATAAAAGTGACGTCTTTTGCATGTTATGGTTTTTATGTATGGGCTAATTCGATATTTTCAATTTTAGAAACACCAACAAATATGACCAGACGAAAACAGAACCAGAAAAATTGATAAAAACTAAATTTCATCTTTTCACACTGTGCTATTATTTTGCATTATTTTTTACATCTTCTTTTTTCACCTCCTTTACTTCTATATAATACATTTTATTAATTGCTAAAGAATTAAATAAAGCTGCCTCTGCGGAAGTAACTTTATTATTTTTCCATTGTTGCTCCGGGTAAATTTTCAATTTTGTAGTAGAATCATTCAATGCCAAAGGAAGATTAAAACCGTTGATACAATTCGTATATCGGTAAAAAACTGTTTGCTTATCATCGCTAAAATAAAATTCAAATTGTGGAATTTGTGTGTTTCTTAAATACTGGTCAAACACTTTACTGTAATCATAACCGGATTGATTACTGATATAATTTTCAACCTGGGCAGAAGTAATTGTTTGATGATAAAATGTTTTATTAAGCCCTTTTAAAATTGCTTTAAATTTTTCATCATCATTCATACTGTGACGGATGGTGTGCAACATATTAGCCCCCTTATTGTACATATCATTACTGCGCAAGTTGGTTTGGTCGTTTACCCCATAAAAACCAATTATGGGAAAATTGTTTAAGATGCCTTTCCTATTGCCATAATTATATTCATTGCCAGCCTGTTTGCCAAACCAATATTCTGTATAAAGTGTTTCACTATAACAAGCGAAGCCTTCATGCACCCACATATCTGCAATATCTTTTGTGGTAATATTATTGCCAAACCATTCATGCCCGCTTTCATGTACAATAAGGTAATCCCATTTACTATCCCATCCTGTGCCGGCACCATAGTGGTAACCACTATAAGCTATAGCGCTTTGGTATTCCATTCCATCTATAGGGCTTTCAATTAATTTATACCCATCTTCATAAAAAGGGTAAGGCCCAAACCAGTTTTCATGTGACTGCAACATTTTATTTACTTCTGCGGGCAAATAATTTTTTGCACGTTCAAGATTATAATTCAGCACCCAGAAGTTAACATCCAATTTTCCTTTTACACCATTATACACTTCACTAAAATTTACATACTTACCAATGCAGGGAATAATTTCATAATTATTTATAGGATTTACAACGCCCCATTTATAAGTAGTGGTTCCATTATGATTATCTGTTTTGGAAATCATACGTCCATTAGCAATTGCAACTAAGGTGTCCGGTACAATCATGGCCAGCGATGCGCCATTATCGGGTTCATCACTCTGGTGTTCTTTGCAGGGAAACCAAATGCTTGCGCCGATACCCTGGCAGGAAACTGACATCCATGGATTGTTCAGGCTATCCCTCTTCCATGTCCAACCACCTTCCCATGGCGGGCGTACACCTTCATGCGCTTTGCCGTGATAATAAATTAATAAGGAATTAATGCTATTATTTTTTTGTGCCGGTACATTTACATGCCACGCATTTCCGTCTTTCACAAAAGATAATTTTTTAGTATTGTTAAAGAAGATACTGTCAATCTGCAAGGGTTCTTGTAAGTCTATCTGCATCACATTAGGGCGCTTTTCGCTTACTACTTTATATTGCAGGTTGTTTGTTCCGATGATTGTTTTTGTATTAAAATCAGGTTTTACAGTTATATCATATCTCAATACATCCCACCATATTCTTTCGGGTAATAGCGTTCCTCGTAAAGTATCAGCGTTAGTAAATCCAGCTTTCAGTAAGTCGTTATAATAATCAATAAATACACTGCCTACTTTTTTGTTCAGTATTTCATAACTGTAACCAAAATAGAGATAGAGTAAAGATGAATCGGAAACAAAGGCGCTTTCCTTGATTGCTTCTAACCTGCTGTTAAAAATTTGTGCGCCTACTTTTGCAATGCTTATAACATTATTGAGAAATTCTTTTTTGTCTTCTTTGCCTAAGGGGGCTACGGCTTTATCAAACAGGCGCTTGTAAGTTTCTCTAAAGTCAGCAGGAGATTGTAATGTTGTTTTTGCAAAAGTGCTGACCACCAATCCAGTCTTTTTTAAACGAGCAGGTGTAAAAGGCAGATTTTTAAAAATAGTATCTGCATATTTAACTTCCTCCCAATTATGTATAGTGAAGTTGTAAAACAACTTTAAAGCAACAAGTTCATACTGCAACCTTGGGTTTTTAATAGTATAATTAGATTGTACACTATCAATATGCTTTAATTCAATAAGGGCAGTTTGCTTCATCCATACATCAATAGACTCGGTACTCCCTGTTTGCAGTAATGCTGTAGAAAAAATAAGAACCGGCAAATCGGCTTGTGTGTTAACTTCTTTCTTTTGAGCGGAGGAAGGGAGGTTAAATAACAACATCGCCACAGCAAAAATTGAGATTATTTTTTTCATTATTTTATTTTTAAAAAATTGACAAAAACCACATTTTGGCTTTTCGCAAGTTTGCTTTTTTGTGTGAAGTAATATCAGCAGCCAATTGCAAAGCCTTACAAGCATTCACTATACCGCCGCTCAAACAAAGCGTACTAAAATCTACTTTTTCTTTTGTACCGGGTTTGTAAACTGTTTTCCCTTTTAATGAGGTCACAGATTTTATTATTCATAATGCTATGCTCAGATAAAGTTTACGTTTATACGCATACTATTACTTTGATTCTGCAAGTATAAATTTTACTGTTTCGTCTATTGCTTTATCTGCATATGAATGCCCTGCAGCCCATAATGGTCCAAGATGACCTTGTTGTGGAATATCTACAGTTTTTGTTATAACTCCTTGTTCTGACAATTTATTAAATAACGCGATGCCTTGTGGTTTAAGATCATCTTTTTCGGAAGTAATAATAAGAGCAGGGGGGAAAAATGAAAGATTTTTTGCTGTTATAGGCGAAATTAAAGAATCGTTTGGGTCTTTATCACTTAAATACCAATTAATAACCATTGTATAAGGACCAGGTTCATCTCCCCGCAAATCAACAATTGGATTTACAAGGACAATTGCTTTAGCATTTAGCTTTTTCTGTAGTTTTACTTCTAAAGCTGTAACAAGTAACCCACCACCGCTATCTCCAATTAAAACTAAATTATTACTATCTCCGCCAAGTATTTTCGCATTTGTTTTTATCCACTTCAGTACGGTAGCACAATCGTCAAGGCTTGCAGGGAAAGGGCTTTCAGGAGGTTTTCTATAATCCAATGCAATAACAATTGATTGAGCTTTGTTAGCAAGTATTCTGCAAATATTATCATGTGTATCTAAATTGCATGTAACAAAAGCGCCACCGTGAATATTATAAATGATACGTTGCTTTTTATTAGCATTGGGATAATAAATTCTTATTTTAATTGAATCGCTGCCGTTCCAAACAGATTTATTTACTATTTTGTAAACGGTTTCCGGAGCTATTTTTAATGCATATATCTGACCTTCAATCATCTTTCTTACATCTTCTGCTGTCGGCACAAGTGGCGGCGAATAAGAAGCATCATATTTAATTTGTGTATGTGCCGTATCTTTCTCATTTAAAATTATATCAAAATTATACTCGCTAATTTTTGGGTCTATAGTAAAATTGATTGAATCTATATCGGTGTAAAACGTAACACTCTTTCCGGAGGTTGTATAAATATCAAGTTTTTCCTTCGGTGAAATGAGCCACGCATTTTTAGTTAATTTATCATAATCCCTAATGGCCACTTTATGTGAGTTTGCCCGAATGACCGGTATGTTCGCCTGGGAATAACAAAAGTTTGCAATGAAAAGCAGTAATATTGACGCAAGAGATTTTATTTCCATTTTGAATTTTTTATGGGTTTCTATTATTTTTATGGTATCCTAATTTTTTTGCTACTTATATTGCTCTGCTAATTGCAAAGCCTTATAAGCGTTCACTACACCACCACTTACACAAAGCGTACTAAAATCTACTTTCTCTTCTGTGCCGGGTTTGTAAACCATTTTCCCTTTTAATGAGGTCACAGATTTCATAATAATATCTTTTACCTGTTCAGCATTGAGGTTAGGATAATATTCTAAAATTAATGCTGCAACGCCGGCGACTACAGGCGTTGCCATGCTGGTACCACTTTTAAACTCATATTTATTTTCAGGCATGGTAGAATAAATATCTACCCCCGGCGCAAATACATCCACTTCTTTTTGCCCGTAGTTTGAAAATGATGCCGTAAGCGCGAATCCAGTGTCACTGCTCATCGCGCCGACAGTTATCATGTTTTTTGCCCTTTCTGATGAATTGAGAAAATTTGGATTCGGATAATCAGCCGTTATATCAATGTTTTCGTTATCATTACCTGCCCCATGTATCAATAATACTCCTTTCTTTTCAGCATATTTTACAGCATCATCCACCCATTGCTTCTGTGGCGAAAAGGTTTTACCAAAACTCATGCTGATTATTTTTGCACCATTGTCTACCGCATAGCGTATGGATAAAGCAATATCCTTATCCCGCTCATCACCGGGACGGAGTGTATTTACAGCTCTTAATGGCATTATCAATACATTATCTGTAATACCATCTATTCCAACACCATTATTGCGTATGGCAGAAATAATACCCGAACAATGAGTGCCGTGCCCAGCATATTTATCGCCTACTATTTTATTGCCATAATTTCTGTCATTAATATCAAAAGGGTTATCGCCTGTTATTTTTTTTCTCTCTTCGTCAGGATTGCCATTTGATTTTAATACTTTCTCCTTTATAGTCTGATCCAGAAATTGTGCTCCTTGAGCCCTCATACTATCCAATGATTGTTCCTTGGGTTGATTAGCGTAAAGGGTTAATATGAATTTTTTTGTAGCATCAGCAAGGCTATCTGTTGGCTGAAAAGATTCAACATCTTTGAAATAAATAACCTGCTTTTGAGTTGCCTTTTGCAAAAAAGTATCTGCAATTGCAATCCGGTGGATCATGTTCTCAATAAGCTTGGAAAGGTCCCTATTTCTGCTAATCGAATCTCGTGTATGCTTCTTTTTTACCTCCAGAAAATATCCATATTTTTTTTTATCGTTAGCATGGGCGGAATCCTCTATTGACCCATATTTAGGCGACAGCCGTACATATTCCCTGTCTGCTTCACTACTAGTTTCATAAATCATTTGCCCATTTTTCCCTCCCAAAAAATTCCAGCCATGTACATCATCTATGTAACCATTTTTATCATCATCAATGCCATTGCCAGCAATTTCCTTTTTGTTGGTCCATATACGCCCCTGTAAATCTTCCTGCGTTATATCAACTCCTAAATCAATAACTGCTACAATTACAGGATGGCTTTTTTTGCCTTTCAGTAATTCTTTGTAAGCCCTGTTTACAGAAGTCCCATAAACAGTATCCTGATCGTAATCCAGTAACTGCCATGTTTGATTTTTTGAGAGTTTATTTTCAATAGTTTTTGTTTGTGCCCCGGCAGAAAAACTAAATAGCAGCAATGCTATTACAGGTATAAAAATGTGTTTTCGATTAAACATGATGCAAAGTTTTTTTATTTGGCTTATTATTTTTTTAGAACAATTTTTATTTTTTTCTTGCCGAAATCGCCAGCTTATTCATAAATAAATTTTTCAGGTTTAAGATATTTTACCAATGCTTTGTTAACCTGGTCAACAGTAAGATTTTTTATTCTCTTTTTCGCTGATGTTCGATTGTTCAGCCCTGCTTTTACAAATATTATTGTATGTAGCTGTGTTTCTTTTTTGTCATCTCATCCGCCAGTTTCACCGCATTGTACGCATTTACGATACCGCCGCTTTTACTCATTTTACTGAATGGCATCTTATTTTCAAAGTCCGGAGACCATGGCGGGATGACCATAATATCAGGCTTGTAAACAGACTCCATCAATATCTCTTTTATTTGTTTTGCTGTGAGTGTTGGATAATATGATTTTAATAAGGCTGCAATACCTGCAACAATAGGGGTTGCAAAGCTTGTACCTAACCAACTTTGATATTTGTTGCCGGGAAAGGTTGAATAAATGGCTGTGCCGGGGGCAAATAAGTCAACTGTCTTTTCTCCAAATTGGGAGAAGCCTGATACTAAACTATCGCCTAATAAAGTTGTTGTTGCTCCTACACGGATGTAAGTATCATGCTCCTTGCCATCTGATCCCTGGCCTAAAAAATATTTTTCCTTATCTAAATCTGCACCATCATTACCTGCCGCGTTTACTATTAAAACATTGTGTTTGTAAGCGTAGTCAAATGCTTTTCTAACCTCCTTTACATGTGCACAAACAAATGGAAAAGTGTTGAAGCTCATGTTGATAATAGAAGCGCCATTGTCAACTGCATAATGAATTGCCATTACAAGGTCTTTATCTGTAATTGAACCATCTGATTCTGCAACCAGCGGCATTAATAAAACATTATCAGCAATGCCCTTTATTCCTATCTCATTCGTTCTGCTTGCTGAAATAATACCTGCAATTAAAGTTGCATGTTCTTTGGGATGCTGTGGTAAATTAATTGCAGGCGTGCCATAATATCTGTCATTGAAGTTATCAGGGTCGTCTCCCACTACGCTGCGAAAATTGCTGAGGGTATCATCATACCTATATTCTCTATCTGATATAATCTTCCCAAACCATTTAGGACGACTGGGTCTATTTTTAAATTTTTTTAACTCAACCGCCCAAAACCTTTTACCCGTTGCAAGAATAGAAAATAGCTGGTTGATGACCGAATCGTAAGTATCTGAATAGGCAAGTTTTGAAAAAGGGATTTTACTCAAAAGCGTATCAGCATATACATGGCTAAGATTATCCAGGTATTTAATAAACCTGAATGAATCAAGCGAAAATGTTACCGGGTCAACTGGCAGCAGGCTTGCCAATTGATAAATTCTCCATTTTTCTTTTAATGTTTTTTTTGCTGACAGGTACATGTAATATTGAATTTTTTCTATACCCGTTAATTTGGTTGTATCAATATTTTCAAACTTCTTTTCCCATGTTTGATACACACGTAGTTCATCAGAACATTGTTTCTCCTGTATTTCGTTATTCTTATTTGCTATGAAACACCAGCCATGCATATCATCTACATAACCGTTGTGGTCATCATCAATTCCATTGCCGGGTATTTCTTTTTTATTTGTCCAGATAAAATCTTTCAATTCTTCATGTGCCGTGTCCACACAATTATCTATAATGGCTACAATAACGGCTTTTGATTTTCGGCCTTTTAAAAATTCATAAGCCTGGTCTAAACTTATGCCTGGCAATGAATCTTTTTTCCAATCTGCCTGCCACCAATCATGCGGACGCTTAACAGGATTGGTTGCTCCATTTTGAGCATTGCTATATAAATTGCAAATAATGCAAAATTGAAATGCAAGTATTAGCTTAAGCATGATTAGAATTTGAGATTTAAATTATCAATAACGAGTGCAGGGTTGTAGCTGTCTAAATCAGTTTGCTGCAAATGCTGCCCTGCATACAATACTATTAACTGGATAAAAATGTGTTTTCGATTAAACATGATGCAAAGTTTTTTTATGAGTTGGCTTGTTATTTTGTTAGAACAATTTTTATTTTTTTTCTTATCGAAATCACTAGCCTTTTCGTAAAAAGGTTTTTCTGGTTAAATTTATTTTATCAACTCTTTGTTAACCTGTTCAACCATAAGACCTGTAATTATTCATTCGCTAATTTCCACAAAACGCCTAACACCAGTTTAGTCCTTGTTTGCAACAGGTCATAATTTATTTTATCGGGTGTATCAGTAGGCTGATGGTAATCTTTATGGATACCTGTAAAAAACCAAATAGCGGGTATCCCTTTTTTAGCAAAAACTGCCTGGTCACTGCGTAAAATCATATTTTGCTCCATTTTATGTCTTAAATAATAATCATCAATAGTAAGATTTGTATAATTCGAGTTCACATTATCAAGTACCGGTTTAAAATTATATACACTATCATAATACAAAGGATAAACATAATTTGTATCTATACTTTTACTATCTACATGTTTTGAATCTATCCTGCCCAGCATATCAATGTTCAATTCATATTTTATTTTGTTTAGCGGAACGATGGGATTTTCAGCAAAATATTTTGCACCCAGCAGGCCATGTTCTTCTGCGGTGGTTGAAATAAATATGATACTGCGTTTGGGTTTTATGCCTTTTTTTGAAAGATCTGAAACTGCTTTTTCACACTCCATCAAAGCAGCGGAACCACTTGCATTATCGTCAGCGCCATACCAGGTACTCCCATCAGCCTGTCCTTCATGATCACGGTGGGCAGTAAAGACAAGATATCCAGCAGCAGTATCTGTTCCAGGAATTATTCCTATAAGATTAGGTGAAGAAACGTCCAACGATTTTTTATTTATATGAATATTGATACGCTTTTCCAGTTCAAAAGCTTGTGGATGATTTTTAAGATATTGGGAGCTATTTAATGAATCTAACACTGCTTTCTTATTCCCGAGAACCTTCTCAGCAAACTGTTTTGAAACTATAAATGTAGGCGTCTCAGTTTGTTGGTTATTATTTCCAGGATTACTGTTTAGTGGTGCTTTTAAAGCATATAATTTATGTAGGGCATAGCGTCGAAATTGTGTTGCGACTGTTTTATAATTGGAATCTCCAATTACACAAGAAGCTAGAGCACCTTTATCATATATTATCTTATTTTGTTTAACCCACCATGTTGTAGAATCAGCAATATTGAAGATACTGTCTGTCAAATATTTTGGCGCATCAGCAACAAATACTACCACTTTATTGCGTATATCAATATTGTCGTAATCCTTGTATTTTTCTGAATAAAGCCCATAATTAATAAATACAGCTGGTACATTTTTGATGATCAATTCTTTTTCAAGAGACTTTTGAGAGCCGAAGTAGAACCATAAATCAAATTTCTTTTCCAACTCACCATCTATATTTATTTCATCTGGATTAGTTACATAGTCAATCAGTGGTACATTCTGTCGAAAAGAATTTTTCGATGCACCGGGTTGTAAACCAGATTGCTTCATCCATTTTTCAACAAAAATTGTAGCAACAGAATCGCCATGCGTTGCAGCCATGCGTCCCTGGCAGCTATCATTAGCGAGGAAGTAAATATTTTTTTGTAATGATTTTTTAGAAACATTTGCAAGCAATAAAGAAGGGATGTCTTTTTTTTGTGCTGCGACAAAAAATGACAGCATTAAAAAAAGGTTGAGTAGAATGGAAGATTTTATCATAACAGTAATTTTAGCATTGTTATTGGGATATAAAAAAAGTTAAGGATTTAAAAACGAAACAGAAATTTATTGACCTCTTCAATATGTATAAAATGCCCGAGTACATGCCGCACAGATGTGCACCTGCAAATCTTCATGTGTAATATCTAAACCTTCGTCAATAACCGCTACAATTACCGGGTGGCTTTTTTTGCCTTTTAATAATTCTTTGTAAGCCCTGTTTACAGAACTGCCATAAACAGTGTTCTGTTCATAATCCAGCAATTGCCATTTTTGTTGTTTTGATAATTTAACAGTAAGTTTTGTTTGTGCATCGGCAGAAAAATTCAATAGCAGCAATACGACTGCAGGGATAAATCTGTATTTTAAAATATTCATCATGCCAAGTTTTTTATTATGTAATATTTTTTTTAGAACAATATTTACTTATTTCATTTTTACCAACCAATGATTTTATTTGCCCGCATTTACAATAAATTCGGCAACATCTTTTTTAAACTGTTTAGCAGCTGCTGCATTGATATACATCATGTGTCCGGCTTCATAATATTTATTAATTATGTTTTGCTTTATTTTTTTCTCCAGCCCCATGTGGTCAAATACATATTCTGAACCAAAATACATTGTATTTGCCATGTCATAATACCCATTTAATACAAGCACTTTTAATTGAGGGTTATGGCTCATGGCTTCTGCTAGATTGCCGGTAGTGGCGGGCACCCAACTTCCGCTGAAATGTGTCCAATCCCATTCTTTGAATGCTTCATCTGAGGAAATTTGGTAGGCCAGGCTTTTATCCACTTTTAAATCACGATAGTAATAATCCATAAACATAGATACAAAGACAGGGCCGATGGCGCTACCTTGTGGGTCGTAGCTGGCATCTTCACTCAAAGGGTCCTGGTTGATGCTTTTAAAACGGGTGTCTAATCTTCCAATAGTCATGTGTTCATCTCTTAATAATTGCTGCCGGAAGTGTGATGAACTTACCCGGAGATTAGCATCAAGAATATATTCCTTGCTTAGGCCAGTATAGTTGGACAATTTAATAGCAACATTTAATTTTTCCGCTTCACTAAGCTGGTCGCCTTTCATTAGTGCAAGAGTATATTCATCGTTGGCATATTTTTCCACTTCTTTTAAATATACTTCTAGGCTTGCAGGTTTATTAGCCACTTTATTATGATACCAGGCGGCAGCGGCGTAGCTAGGCAAAAGCAACGCATAATTAAGGTCTGACTTGTTATCAGCCAAATGATAATCCAGTATATTAGAAACCAGTATTACTCCATTCATAGAGAGGTGTAATACCTCTTGCAGATAATCTACCACACCGGCTGAACGCAGTGTTCCATAACTTTCGCCCAATAAAAACCTTGGCGTATTCCATCGGTCATTTTCTGTTACATATTGTTTAATGAAATTGCTAACAGATATTATATCCTGTTCTACTCCCCAAAAATCTTTGTTCTTTGCTTTACCAATGGCCTTGCTAATGCCTGTTCCAATGGGGTCAATAAATACAATATCTGTTACATCAAGAATAGAATTATCATTGTCTTCTATTTTATACGGTGGTGTCGGGATTGTTTCCACATCATTCACAACAACTTTCCGGGGGCCTAGTATGCCAATATGCAACCACATAGAAGAAGTACCAGGGCCACCGTTGTATGCAAAAGTGATGGGTCTTTTTGTAAAGTCAGTTTCTCCATCTTTTGTGTAAGCAGTATAGCCAAACAATGCAACGGGTTCTCCATCTTTTTTTGTAATAATTGTTCCTGCAATAACTGTATAATTTACCAGCTTGCCTGCGATGGTAGCACTATGCTTTGTAACAGATTTGAACACAGCAGGAATACGACTGCTGTCTGTTGTTTGTGAATGAACGACAGAAAATGCAGAGAGGAATATAAGACTCAAAAACAGATAGCTGTTTTTCTTCATGATAGTTGTTTTAAAAATGAATTATTATTTCTACACGAAGGTTTTATATGATATAATTTTTACTTCGGTTCTGGCAAAAAAATCTTTGTCTCCTTGAATACCTTTTACTAAATCGCCAAGTTCTCTAAGAAAGGTGTCACCTCTTGGCAGAAAATCGGTTAGCAAATGACGCATAACGAAAAGATATTTTCGATATGCAATAAATATAATTCAGTAACCTCAGCCCTATACCCACTACCATTTAGCCAACCTGTATAATTAACGATTGATACCAACTAATGAATCGGTATTTGTTTGTATTACAGCAAGGGCACTTACCTGCTGCTGGAGTTTTTCTAATTTTGCCGCCAGGCTGGTCAACTTATTTAGCAGTGCAATATTGTCAATTTCTAATTTGTTATTTTTTTGTTGCAGGGCCTCAATTGCTTCGGTACGTTTTTCTAGTGCCTGTATGGCTATAAAATTGATGCTGCTGAAATCATGTTCATTAATAAGGGTATCGCATCCAATTTTACCCAGGGCATCTTTGCCAAATGCTGCATAAAAATCCTGCGCCATCGGGCCGTAGTGCCGTTGTGTTTTTGCATCCAGCCCTTTATAATTCCAGGTAGTGAGGGAGAAGTTTTTTATTTTTTGTAAAATGATTTCTGCATCCACCGGTACAAAACTTTCTTTTTTATTTTTATCCGATATCGCACTCCACGAAGAATTGCCCGGCAACAATTCTGCACCGATTGCAAATCCCCAGCCTTTTGAATAAAATTTATAACCACCTTCAAACCGCATCATCATTTGGTTATCAGCATCGTTTCCAAATTGTTGAAATTGATTAGCAGTAACGCCAGCATCTCCGACAATAAAAGAACCGGGTTTACTATTAGTCGTTACATAACTTCCAATGGCAGTTGAATAATCGCCACTTGCCGTAGTATTGATCCCCATTGCTATTGAGGCACTTCCGCTGGCAGTTGTATTGTACCCCAGGGCAGTTGAATTATCACCACTTGCATCAGTAAAGTGTCCTATAGAAATAGAGGTACTTCCGCTGGCAATTGTATTGCTTCCAAGAGCAGTTGAAAAATCGCCACTTGCCGTAGTGTTGATCCCCATTGCTATTGAGGCACTTCCGCTGGCAGTTGTTATGTATCCCGACGCAGTTGAGGAAATACCCGATGCTTTTGTATCATATCCTGCAGCAAAAGAGTAGTTGCCGACAAAAGTTTTATCCCAATTGTTCCCACTTACATATCCCGCCCTGAAGGCTGCCTTATCTGCATACCATAGCAGCCTCCTGCCCACGCCGCTTACAGGTATGTTACCTGCCGTGGCTGGTACATCACCTGTTGAAGTGAACACTACAGAGCCTTGTGCTACATGAAGACTGGCCTGGGGGGACGTAGTGCCAATGCCTACATTTTGAGCACCTGCAACCAGAAATAATAATTGGGTAATAATAAATACCGGTATAGTTTTCATTGCAATCAATTTTTTAGGATACTAAAATAATAGCTTTAAAGCGGCTGATTGGAGTGCTTGTACGGTTGGGGTAAAATGCTATGTAAACGGGGTGCCTGGTTACATGGATGGCGGATGGCGGATTGTAATTTTATTAAGTTGCCAGTTGCAGAATAGTAGTTGCCAGCATAATTTTTTACCTGCAATAATTCGAAAGCATCTTTGCCGATAAAAATAAAGGGCTGGATTGGTGGTTTTATCATTCATAAGAGGTGCCACCTTTTGCAAAGGTATCACCGCTGCGAAAGTCTCTGCGAAAGGTGTAACCTCTTCGCAGAAATTCGTAAGTTTTCACGAAAAATAATTTTTGTTTATGCGGAAATATTTGTCACCGGTTATGATTGTTATACCGCAATGTATACACCCGGCTGCCCCATACATACAGGAGTGCCTTTATTAAATTTTGGCTGAATTAAATTTACAGCATCCAAACACAAAAGGTTTAGATAATGGCTTTATCCGTGGCCTTGTGGCTATAGGTTATTATCAAACTGAATTTTGCAAGCCATTTAATTAGAAATATAAGGGTTAATGTATCAGGAACCGGCCTCCCATCAATAACAACCAATACAATGGTTGCATATATTTTAGATGCCAGTGGAAGACCGGTAAAAATTACGAAGACCAATGATATTTTTCCGGCATTTGTAGAAAATATTAAAAAATATCTCATCATTTTAAATGAACATCATGAAAAAGATAATCAAATTATTTACTGGTACTTTATTTATAGTATTGACAATGTTCATGGGTGGTTCTATTGCACAACTAACACAAGTGCGGATTACATCAGCACCTGCCAGAACAAGCCAGGCCGTTGCAACCAAAGTAGATGCACAATCGATGAAGTTGTTGCCTGGTTCGGCTATCATCAATAGAATAAAACTTACTAATGGGCAAACGATACAAACCCGTTTTATAAGTAGTAGTACATCTCTTTCTAAAACAGTAATTGCAAAAAATATTTCCATACAGAATCCAAATTCAAGGGGAATGATGGTTGTACATCCTAAATTAAATGTGGCTGCCGATAGGATACAACCGTTTGTTAATACAACTCAAATAGTACATTCGCAAACTAGTGCTGGGAGTGGGGGAAGTGCTGGAAGCGCAGGACCTGTGACTTTTCAAAATAGTGATGGTTCTTTATGTACTTCAGGTGTAGTTACATTAGATATCAATTCAACTGATCAGTTACCAATAGGCGCCCGGGAGTTTATTGAGCGTTTTATGCCAGGTACTGTTTTCGATCTTACCCAAGAATCTGCTCTCATGCATAGTATTTTAAATAGCCGCAAACCTATTACATTGTATTGTGATGTAACAGGCGAATCTGTTGTAGTAGATAATCCATCTGAAAGCAATTTAAATACTACAATTGCAGGAATGCTAAAAAAACTGCCAGTTACAAGTAATTCAATTTCATCAATAAAGAGCGAGGAAATAAACAGCGAAGAAGAGTTTGCTTTAAAGATAAGTGGCGGGGGGAAATGTGCTTATGGCTCAGTGTCTGATCTTTTTGATTTTAAGAATAATAAAACTGCTTACAGATTCCTTTTTGATTTTTCTGAAGAGTCCGCTGTAATAAAATGTGACAACAACAATGATGATTTTTTTACAGATATTAATTTGCAGAATAACCCTGATTATGGTTTTGTGAAAGCCGCTACTTATGGAAGGAGGATATTGGTTTGTGTTGAAACAAAAAAATTCAGTTCAGCTGATGAACAGAAATTGGATATCACATTTAATGCTGTATTTGCAAGTGGCAGTGCGGGTCTGGATAGAGCTCAAAAGTCAATGTTCAGCGATTGCAGAGTTACGGTGCTTGCAATCGGTGGCAATAGCAACGATGCAGCAGGTACTGCTATCAATGCAACCGATGCTGACGCATTAAAACAAAAATTGCAAGATTATTTAGGCCACTATGACAATACTATGCTATTACCAATTAAGGTAACCATTAGCGACCTGAAAGGAGTTCCTAAAAAAACAGAACAGGCTGGTACCGTTCCTTATCTAAAATGCTTTGACCCTACTGAGCATTTTAAAGTAACGGTTAAAAAGGTAGAAGTTGTCTCTGGTATTCGCAACCCATACCGTATGTGGGGCAGTTTTTGGATAAATGCATATTCCGAAAAGAATGTTGAAAATGTTACAAATACTCATACAATAAATGACATTCATGGAAGATCTCCTCAGCTTAATCTTACTACCTCAGCAAATTATATTGCGGTTGATAAAGCTGGGTCGGCATATCAATTCAATTCAGATTTGAACCGGGAATTTGTAATGGATACAAGGAATGCAGATGCAAGTATAGTTTTTACCACCGCATTGGATGATAATGGCGATATAAAAGACAGTGAGCAAAAAGGGAAATATACTTTGTATATAAAAGATATTCAAGATGCATTGGCTGCGTCCAGCACTGGCAATTACAGTGAAATAACTTATGACGTTACGGGAGGTGGGTTTTCAATAAAGATCACGTTTGCTATTTCAAAATAATCATGCTGGAAAATATGCATTGCGTTTCGGGGATAAAATAATTTTTAATCAATAAAATTAAACTGATGAAAAAGATAATTTTCTTATTTTTTATTTTGCAGACAGGATTATGTAATTTCTGTATGGCCCAAAGTTTTACAATTATAGTAAAAAACTCTTCAGCCTTTGTTTTGTACTTAGATCACACCCTATATCATGGTGCGGATGCAGCTGTCCCTCCAAGTATAGGCATTGGTGAAACGAAAACAATAGAGTTTTCCGCTGGTTTTTTTGAAGGCTCTGAAGGCCTGCTTTATCTTTATCCCCCAGGGACTAAAACACTTCCTTTTGCTGTTATACATGCGGACAATCCTTTAGTTGGAGAATCAACATATGATTTTAGTTTTACCAGCTCGCCATTTAAACTTCATGATGAAGGTTTTGATAAGCAGCCATATAATAATACACTTACTGTAGAAATAACCGGTGGCTCTGGAGCCTCAATAAAACCTATTGATGTACCCTTAAATAGTAAAGGAATAATCACCGGAACCATCTATTGGAACAAAAAGGATATTGCAGGACCGAATGTATTTCCTTATGGAAAAGCTTTTACTGCTAAAATAGCATCACCTACGCAATTTATAGAAAATACAAATGGTTTAACATTTGAAAAAGGGGGTATATATCAAGGTAAAAAAGGATATTTCGTGGGGCAAAAACCAGTTGGGAATATTAGTTATACAATTCAGAATTCATCTAACCCTGATTATATAGAAGTAAAGTACAAAATTAGCGGTGTACCTACAGATTTGCCGCTCGACTTTGACTTAAGGACCGATTATAAAAAAGCAACCTGGATTTCAGGAGTTCAAAAGCCCCAACCTCCAGGAGACAACCATTCATTTATTGTTGGCACATTTCCTTTCACTAATAAATTTGCTGTAACAGTAACTGATGATGAATTGCAATTAGACGGAATTGATTTTACTTGCGAAGGTGATTGGCTTGAAATAGATGCGAATGGAAAAATTGTAGGCAACAGCATAATGGTTAATAAAATTGCGGCCCGTAAAACAAACCCGGTATTACCTGGGAGTGGAATGCTGATAGCTTCAAAAACAGAAATAAATTCTAGTAAAAGAATGATTTTAAATCCGGCTATCCAAAATAATAGCAAAAATATGCAGATTCAAAGAGTGAAAACAATAAACGAAATAAAGATAAAACAATAAGAAATTTTTTTATTTTCTTCAGCCACTGCCAATCACAAATAATTATCAATCTTTTTTATTCAAACAAAAAAAAATGATTGATGTTAACCCTTCTTATAGTAGATGAAGTTATTGCGATAATAGTATTTATCTTCTTTTACTTTTTGTTATATAATTAATGTGAAAGGTTCATCACAAATAACAATTTCAATTTCTCTTTTCCTTGCATTTGAAAGGTAAAGATTTTGCATTTTATCAAAACCAGATCAGGTGGAAGAATATTTACTAATTTGGAAAAAAATAATAAATACATTGCCGGCATATACTAAATATATCATACTAAGTATGTTGCTTTTAATAAGGCTAGCAATCACTTTTGCACAGCCTTTTCCTGAACTACGTTTTCAGTCATTATCAGATAAAGATGGATTATCCAGCAACACCGTCAATGTAATAGCGCAGGATAATATTGGATTTATGTGGTTCGGTACCAACAATGGGCTCAATCGTTTTGACGGGTATAGGTTCAAACAATTTTTTCACGATGAAAAAGACCCGAAATCATTAACTGATAATTTAATTAGCTATATAGTGCCGGACAAAAAAAATAATTTATGGATATCCACAAGCCAGGGAGTATCTTACTTTAACACCATTACACAACAGTGTACTAATTTTATACACAATCCCCACGACAGCACAAGTATACGGAATGATGATCATCCTTTTATTTACCCTGATTCATCGGGTAATACATGGTTAACTTCTTATGAAGGCTTATACAGGTTTGATAAAGACCTTCATTTTAATGAAGAGATAGAAGGTGTAGAGGGGTTTGAGGTTGGCCAAAAAAATAACCGGTATTACTATACGATGGTACCTGATAGAAAAGGGCAATTGTGGTCTTCTGCCGGTAACCGTATTTACCTGTTGGATGGTGTTTCAAAAAAAGTAAAAAAGACTTTTATATTTCCGCAGGAAAAAAGTATATCAGGAATTTATTTTGACAGTAACAACCGGATGTGGGTAAACATATATGGTACTGGGCTATTTGAATTTATTGAAGCAACAAGTAAATGGCAATATATCGATTTCAAAAATATTAGCATTGCTCTATACGGGTCAGGTATTGAATGGACCGTAGATAAAAAAAAATACCTGGCAGTGGGCACCAATAACGATGCATTGATTTTATTAGATACACAAACAATGCAATACAAGGTTTATCGGAAAAATGCCATTAACAAAAATTATATAATCAGCAGTTATATTCAAAACCTATTTGTTGACAGGCAAAATATTCTTTGGGTGGCTACCGCTAATGGTGTAAGTTACGTAACACCCTCCTCAAGGTTATTGGACATCATTGCCATCTCTCCGCCGGCACAAAAAAAATATGCCCCGGCACTTTCCCCGGCAATTGTAAATAGTTTCTTGCCCGACGAAAGCGGCAATTGGGTGAGCACCTGGTTTTGGGGGGGTATTTACCACTATGATGAAAGTTGGAAATTAAAAAAGTATATGCCCAATTTTTTATGTTCCCAAAAAGTACAGCAGGGCCATTATAATTCGACCGCTTATTTTTTTCAACGGTATAAAAATGAAATATATTGTACCACCGATAGCGGCATGTTTGCAATTGACACGGGCAATTACCGCACAAGATTATTTTACCCGGACGACATAAAAAAACTTCCCATTGACCTGCGTAATATTATTCCTGTAAGTGAAAAACTCTGGTGGATCCGCACTCTTAAATACGGTATCTACGTTTTTGACATTGCTGAAAAAAAATTTGTAAACCATTATCAATATGAGGAAGGCTGCATGAATTGCCTGCCAAATGCGTGGCTTAGATGGTTGCTACAGGCCCCGAATGGAGTTATGTATGCCACCAGTGAAGATGGCTTATATGAATACCGGCCAGCTACAGATGACTTTGTTAGTTACAAACGAAAGGAAAAAGATTCGCTCACCTTTCCTGCTAACAACCTCTTTGGTGCTGCATTGGATAATATGGGCAAAATATGGATTGGTACTGCCAAAGGAATCTGTGTGTTCAACACCTTTACAAAAAAAGTAGAAAAAACATTTGCTGAAAATAAGATTATCGGGCTTGTATCAAGGTTATGTATCGACGACTCTCAAAATGTTTGGTTCTCCAACGCAAATGGCACCTGGTGCTGGCTGCGGGGGAAAGATAAGCTGATTCATTTTTCAAATACGGAAGACATGCCAACAAACAACGGTGGCGGTACATTGGTAAATGGCCATGACGGCAGTATATACAGCGGCTGTTCTGATGGGTTATTGAAATTTTATCCAAAAAAGCTAATGGACGATTCAGAGATATTGAATACGCCTGTTGCTATTGCAGAAGTAACCGTCAATGACAGCATTGTACCCTACACTATAAATACTAAAAATGAAAAAAGTATTGAAATGCAACCCTTTCAAAATTCGTTTGCTGTAGACTTTTCGGTACTGAATTACGACGGGATAAAAGATAATTTATATTACTATCGTTTGATGCCTTCCAATAAAGTATGGCTTCAAAACAGCAACGGGCATTTATCTTTTAACAGCCTTCCTCCAGGAACTTACCGGCTTGAAGTAAAAGGCGGCAATAAAATAACGGGTGATTTTGAGGGCATTGATTTTTTAAACATAATCGTACAGCCCCATT
>JBBSEV010000071.1:0-20930 GCA_038239385.1 Chitinophagales bacterium | reverse complement strand
CCATCTCTTCCGTTGCTCCTCCTTTAAATGCTTGCCAATATGTTTGCCTACCATTCTTCTCAATGCTTCATCGCCAAATTGCTGGCTGTAAAATTTTGGTCCCATAAGTACTTCTGCCAGAAAGTGTGCAACATGCCTTGAATGTTCTGGTGCCATGTGCCTGAATAGCGGTTCTAATATTTCATCTTTCAAAACTTTTATGTAAAATACTTCCGTCAGCTTTTCAAATTTTTCTACACCCCCGGCGTATTCGTAAGGCGTTGGTATTGTATTTTTATCATTCATATTTTAAGTATTTATTTATAGAATTGTCCAAAATGCCACAATATACCCGAAGGGTCATGAAGGAAACATTCTTTACCCCAATCCTCTTCTTTTATCTCTGACAGTTTAACATCTTTATACCTGTCTCGAAGTTTAAGACCCTGTAACTCATTCCAATAATACTCAACACTATCAACTTCCAGAAATATCATTGAATTATTAACCCAATCCTGAACGTAGTAATCTTGCAGGTAAAATCCGAGTGATTCAAAAATCTTAAAATAAGACATGTCGTGTGAGATTATAGATTCTTCAAACCCTAATTCCTCGTAAAACTTCTTGGATTCTTCAAAGTTCTTTGCTCCAATAAATGTTCTTACTGATTTGGCAGTATGTTTCATTTTTTTGAATTTTTAATTATTTAATTTCGTGAACATGCTTAGAATGTTTGGGAGCCATGTGTCTGAATAGTGGGTCTAATATTTCGTCTTTTAAAACCTTCTCATAAAACCTCTCTGTGAGTTTCTCCAATTTTTCAGGAGCCCCCAGCATATTCATAAGGCGTTGTTATTTTGGTGTTGTCGCTCATATTTTTAAAAGTTTTATCTTCTTTTAATAAGTAGAAAATTTTTTATAATTCGGTGTTCCTTAAACCCAAAGTGAAGCCAATGGAATTAATAGCTCGTTACCCAATTTTTTTGTCGATAAAGTTTGTGACTTATCCAAAAACCAATGAGTAGGCATATAATAAATCCTGAGTACCTTAGTATATATTGATTATGAAGAGTGCCATCGTCCATATAATGTTGATAAGCTCCCAAAGAAATAAAAATGATGCTCAGTAAAAAAACTAAAAGTCCTGCATACTTTTTCTGTATCGGTACAAATAAGCAAGATAAAAAAAGGAAAAGCCCGAAAGCTAATGATGGAACAGTTAAAAATTGTACCCAATATTGAAAAGAAGTCAGGTTATTCATATCTACTTTTCCTATATGGTGCATGATTAAATTTGCTGGCCAAAGTGTTACCACACCGGCAATTATAATACCTAAAATCCATTTAATCCATTTCATAATTTATTGTTGCCTATTGATAGATTGCTGGTCCTGGTACAAGCAAAAGACATTACCGGCAGGGTCAGAAAAAAGTGCGGTTACTTCGGATGCTTTATCAGAGGGAGCTTGCACAACTTTGCCATTATTTTCAACAATTAATTTCAAGCTGTCAAAAATACTATACACCATAATGGATATTAATAGTCCTGGCTTTATTGCCGGTTCTCTGTCAAGCACCCACATGCCGCTCACTTGTCCAACAGTATCATCAAATGAAATATTGCCTCCATTGTCTTCCCGGATATTCCAACCAAATACGGTTTGATAAAACTTTGAAGATAGTTGAATGTCCAAAGCAGGAATTTCTATGTAGCAAATTTTTCCATTTGCAAAAATCGGTTGTGAATTATTTTCCATAGTTTTTTGTTTAAGATTGTTATTACCTATTTGAATGCTGTCGCCCAGGCTTGCCGCTAACATCCGATTTTTCAGTTGTTAGTTAAATTCATTTATAATTTTGCTCAAACAGTTTTATCATTTCTTTTCCCTTAGTCTTCTGCAATTTCCTTTATCAATTCAATTGCTTTTGGAAATGTTTCTGAAAAATATTTTTCAAATTCTTCGTTACTATCCATCTCGATAGTTAATTCTGTTACACCGTTTTTTTCCGACAAGAAATAATTTTCCATTGCGCCTGCCCAATCTTTCTTTTCTTCAACACCATTTTTTAATTCCCCCAAATGTTTAAAAGACATTTGTTGATTTGGAATTTTCTTTACGATGATGCTGAACATACCATCGCCTTTGCCATCAATGAATTGAATGTTACTCCCTTCCTTCCAGTCGCTCACTGCATGTGAGTCGTTACTGAATACAGAAGTCCATTGCCTGTAAGTGGCATCGTTCCACAATGTGTCCCATACCTTTTCTTTGGGCGCATTAATTTTTGTTGTGAATTTTATTGTTTTCATTTTCTTATTTTTTGTGTTAAATAATTTATCGGCTGACTGATTGTTTTATTGAAATACCGGGTCGGTAGAAAAATGTTTTCACCGTATCTTGTCCAACTGGTTCTTGTTGTTGCTGCTTTATTTTTTTATGATGAAACATATAAGAAAGTGCCCCTAAAGCTAATGGCAGCAACATAAAGAGCGATGAACTTATTGGTAACACGGATAAGTTTGAATAAGTGGCTCCAACCAGGTCAATAAATAATCCGGCATAAGCCCATTCTTTAATTCGTGGATAGCCAGGAATAAGTATCGCTATAACTCCCAGCAATTTTGCTACTCCCAGAAAGCGAATAAGATATTCAGGATAGCCTAAAGTGGTCATAAATGTAACCGCTTCGGGAACTTTTAGAATATCAGGAACAGAGGTAAACAACATTAGTGCTGCAAACAAACCGGTGAAAACCCAGTAGAGAATTTTTGTCTTTTTCATTGTTTTAGTTTTTAATTTTTATTATTTGTTTTGACAACACAAAGATGATAACACAAATTCATTTTTACGTGTGGCACATATGTCAGTTTAAGGGGTTGATTACGACAGAGATGTTTTTAAATTTTTGATATGGAACCGCTCTGTTTAATAACGCTGTAAGCCAATGTAAAAGCAATAAAAGAAACAGTGCTGATTACAAACACAACTGTATGACACAGTTCCCAATAATTGCGAATAGTTTCCCAGTCCTCTGGTAAGACAGTACTCCAACTTGCAATCATCTGGTTGTATTTATTTAAAAAGAATGCAAAAATTATTAAACAAGTTATAAAGCCGCTTGAAGCAATAAAAGAATACACTGCTAAAAGTTTATTGATTGTAAAAAACACAAAGCCGGCAATCAATCCTGCTACAGAACAAAACACCCAGGCGATAGCGCCAAATATTGCATACCCGCCATAAAAGTTATGTTGAACATGTACAAACTCCAATTGCGTTAATCTATGTTTTCCGGGAATTTCCCAAAACATGACTTAGCGAAAGGCCGGCAGATAATCCTGAAACAATTATTGCTATTAAAATAATATTTGATAAGACTTGTTTCATACTTGCAAATTTTGCTGCTTGCTGTATCAATTCTTAGTTTTAAATTTCGAATTGATACCTTTCACTAATGCCCTTTAATCGCTTTTAAAAAACCAATGAAGTCTCCAGATAAACGGGAACCTGTGCATGAGAAAAACCCAATAATATTTTTTGTTTTTGAATATTGAACAAGCTTCCTGCGCCTAACTGCAAATGCAGGTGTTCATTAAATTTTACAGCACTTATAAACCCTAACCTGAACCGGGATGCGGTACCTGCATACCATCCATCTTTTGGCCCGTTGTATGTGCCGGTGTTGGAAGGGTAACGATCATTATAAGTTTCCTTTGTAGCATCGCTATTTTTAAGGTGTGTGAAGGCTGTGTATTGCCAACCGGCATCTATACCTTTATACCATTTTTTTCCATTTTTAATAAATGCAGAACGCCATTCAAAGCCAAAACCATTCATAACTGCAGCCCGATTATTATCGTGAGCAAGATAAAAACTCCAAGCTGTTCTTACACCCCATTTTTCAGAGGTTTTCCAGTTGGCAGCAGTTGTTAAGTTCGCCCGCCAGGCACCTTTAGTTATCAGAAGCGGAGCAAACTTTATGCTTGCACCCAAATTCCAGTTCACTGTTTTTCCGGTGGTTCCCACTCTATGCATATAACCAACAGAAGTTACAATTTCCGGTTCCAACCCGATGGTGATAAAAAATTGTTGTTTTATTTTTTCATCAGGAGTAGAAATAATAAGCTGGCTATATCCGCTTTGACTGGTAATTAAAATTAGGACGGTGATTAAAATAATTTTTATTTCCTTTATCATTTCTTGAAAAATTAATTTAATGCAGCCCTTACGGCTGCAATTGTTGAATCAGCAAAATCAGTGAATAGGCTGATATGTCCTGCTCCCGTAATAATTTTTAAATCAGCGCCAGGTACTGAGCGAAGATTTATATTTTGAAAATCAAGAGACTCGGCTCCACAGGTTCCGGTAATGATTGTTATAGGGCCCCCAAAGTTTTCAATACCGGTAATCCACTTATAGTTGCTTGCTAATTTGGAAACATTTTTTTGAACAATATAATAATGGTAGGAGCCAAACCGCCAAAAAGGATAATTTGTAATAATGGAATTATCGCAGGTCCAATGCCGTGATGATTTAGGCAGCACTTCAATTGCTTTATAATCGGCAGAAGCATGGTCTTTAGAACTTAATATTTCATTCTGCCAAAAGAAATCCTGTCCATCAAAAAAACTAATGGCGCCTCCGTTACTTGTAGCCTCACTGGCCAAATCTAATTTTCCTGGGGTAATCAGAATTAATTTGTTTACATCCGCTGGATGCTTCGCTGCATACTTTGCCATTACATTACCGCCGAACGAATGTCCTATAAGGTTTACTTTTCTCTCTGGAGCAATAGCAGCTTTCACTTTTGCTACTTCTTCGTCAAAACTTTCAATAGTGAGTTCATCTTTTGTAACTCTTTCTGATAAACCAGCGCCACGGGAGTCCCACATCACAACATAAAACTTATCGGCAAGTTGCTTCAGTGGAAGTAATAGTTTGAAATCTGCTCCTGGCCCGCCATGTAAAATAAATACAGGTGGATTTGCGGGGTCACCAAATGTTTGCAGGTGAATAGCCCTTGTATGCCCGGCAACATTAATTTTAATTTGAGGAAGGAAAGGGTCTTGATCTGCTGTAGGTGGAACCAGGTTTCCTTTACCTTCTTCATTATATATTTTACTGCAGGAAGTAACAACAACAAAACAAACTAATAGTAACCGAATTTTACTGTTTTGTAAAGGTTTAAAAAAATGGCGTACCCATTTATTAGTTTTAAAGTTTTGTTGAATGATATTATTTCTCATAGTATTTGGGTTTTAGTTTTATAATTTATGTGGTATTTCTAATATTACTCCCATTTCTGTATTGCGATGGATTCACTTTATATTTCTGCCTGAATGCAGTAGCAAAATATTCTATGCTGTTGAAACCTGCTGCAAAGGAAATTTCTAAAACAGAACTATTTGTATTCTTCAATAACATTTCGCCATGCTTTAATCTTATGTTATGCAAATACTGTTGTGGTGTATAGGATGTAAATTTTTTAAAGATGCGGCTGAAATGAAAAGGGCTTACGCAACAGTAAGTTGAGATTTCCTGAAGGGAAATATCTGAACTAAAATTTTCATTCAGATACCCTTTTGCCATCTCCACTGTATCCAGGCGGTTCATATTCAGTGTTGCGTTCAACTCCCCTTCTATTGAAATATTGGAAATGGCTGAAATAATCATGTTCATAAATTCCAGCACCAAAGTGTCCATTTCCAATTTTCCTATTTGATGTATCCCTTTCACAATTTGAAAATGCAGGTATTCCGTTTCCGGGTTCGATTGCAGCAGTAACGAAAGAATATTTGGATTGGAGAAAAAGAAAGTATTCATCAGGTTGAGGTCATCCACAAATTGCCGGTAAAATTCTTCTGTAAAATTAAATATGGTACATTCCCCCGACGATGGACGGAGCTGGTATTCATAGTTGGGTTTATCAATTACAATATGCCCTGAGTGCATATCGTAAGAGTCCCTGGATAAATCGAAAAGAAAATTTCCTTTTTTTACAAACACCACACAAAGGCAATCATTGTATCCTTTGCTTGGTTTATTTTCATCTATAAAATCATAAGCCCAGTGCTTAATCTGATAAAAATCAGAAACAAAAAGGTTGTTGGAAATCAGCTTTTCCAACTTTGTTATCTTATTGACAGACTGCTTATTTATCATACCAGCTTTTTTCTATTGCCGGTATAAAAATACCCATGTGAATGCTTAAAAATACTCCATTTATAAAAAGAGCAATATTTTGAAGGTAGGCCGTTGAAGCTGAAGTTAATTTAGCTGACTGAAACTTATTGCTGACAGCAAATTAGTAAGACCAAAAACATTTTAATACATTTAATAGATGAGACTTAAAAAAAATATTATTAAACAGTTCGGAAAACCGACAGGCACATTTGGACGATTTATCGGATGGTTATTGTCATTCAAGAATAACGACAGGGTTAACTGGACTTTTGAAAAATTACAATTAAAGCCAAGTGACATTTTACTCGAAATTGGATATGGGCCTGGTGTGACATTAAAGAAAGTTGCAAACAATTTAACTTCTGGTTTTATTGCTGGTATAGACCATTCAGAAATAATGCATGCGCAAGCATCAAGGAGAAATAGAGAACATATTGAAAAAGCAAATGTAAAACTTGAATGTGGAACAGTATGGGATTTAAAATATCCTGAGAATCATTTTGACATAATTTATGGGAGTAATGTGCATTTCTTTTGGAAAAATCCTACTAAAGAATTTAAACAACTTGTCAGATTAATTAAAACTGACGGACGACTTGTAATGGTTTTTCAACCTCGGTGGATAAAAACAGAAGATGAAGTGAAACAAGTTGCGGACAAGATAAAAATACAATATGAAGAAGTAGGGTTGATAAACATTGAAATTGATTTTAAAAAAATGAGCCCTGTGACTTGTATTTATATTAGCGGACAAAAAAAATAATCAGCAATCAACAACGCATTGATTGAAAACCTTACCACCATAGTGCTGCCGGTAGGTTCCATACAAAAGATATCATCAAAAATAAATAACATGATTACCGATGTATCTACACAATCTGATAGTGCTGTATTAAGTGCCATCAACAAAAAATTTATTAATAATTTTCTACAACAAGATGTGCAGTCGCATAATAAAATTATCCATGAAAATTTTGTGTGCATCGAAAGTAATGGAACCATTGTACCGAGGGATGTATATCTAAATAACTGGGCTACAGATTTCGACAACAGCGGATATACTTCTTTTTCTTACCAGGATGAAGTCATTCGCATATTTGGAAACACTGCATTGGTAAGGGCTAAAACAGTTTTTTCAAAAGCGGTAAATAAAAAGACCATAACGGGCTATACTATTTACACCGACACATACCTGAAAGAAGACGACGAATGGAAATGTGTGCAGGTGCAGATAACGCCTGTAAAATGAAGCGTTTGCAAATGAAAAAAATAAACTAATTTCTTCAAACACAAAAAGGATACGCAATCAATGACAACAGAATTAAAAAAATTTATAGCCGAGTATATTGACCTTACAGACAAAGAGCTTAAAGAAATTACAGATAAATTCAGAACAAAAAGCATTAAGAAAAATGAATTTTTACTACAACAAGGTAAAATTTGTAAGGACTTTATTTTTGTATTGAAGGGCTGTTTAAGAATGTATTTTATAAAAGACGGTATTGAAATTTCTGTTTGGTTTGCTTTTCCAAATTCTATCACTTCAGAAATTTACAGTTTCATAGCACAAATGCCTTCCGACTATTTTGTTCAGGCAATTGAGGACTGCGAATTATTGTATATTTCAAAAACAACTTTAAACCAACTCTATACTACACATCCCAAAATGCAGGATATGATGCGGAAATTTTGGGAAGATATTTTACTTCATATCATTGAACGTTTTTCATCGTTACAAAACGACACTGCCGAACAACGTTACCTTGACTTAATGAATAATCCAGCATATTTACAAATGATACCTCAAAAATATTTAGCATCATTCATTGGCGTAACACCAACTTCATTAAGCAGAATAAGAAAAAAAATCACTTAATTACGCTTCTTGTCATAGGACAACTTTTTTCTAAAATATGATATTGATTTTTGCAGTCAAAATACTTTTTGAAATGACTACACAAAATCGAATTATTGTTATCACAGGTGGTGCAACAGGAATCGGACTTGCACTTGTAAAACATTTTATTGCGGACAATCAGGTAATTTCAATTGACCGAAATTTACAAAAAATAGAAACGTTACAAAAGCAAGTTCCGAAAGTAAAAAGTATTAAGGCAGACATTTCTAAAAAAGAAGAAATAGACGAAGCAGTAAAGCAAATTAGTAAGGACTACGGCAAAATTGATTTGCTGATAAATAATGCAGGAATCGGCAAGTATTATGACTTTGAAAAAACAACGGAAAATGAACTTATTGAAATTGTTGAAGCAGAAATTACGATCAATTTTCTTGCACCTATTTTGCTTACAAAAAAATGTTTGCCATTAATTTCAAAATCAGATTCACCAAAAATTATTTTTATTTCAACGGGGTTGGCGTATATGCCGGATGCAGGTTCGCCAACCTATTGTTCATCTAAAGCAGGGCTTCATTCTTTCACAATATCATTGCGGCATCAATTGAAAGGCACAAACATAAAAGTAATAGAAGTGTTGCCAGCAGCAGTTGATACTGAATTCAACAAAGAACTTGATATTCCAAAAATAAGTACTGAAAAATTTGTGAAGAGTTTTATTTCAAAATTAAACAAGGGTGAAACGACTATGAATATTGGTATGGCAGCAGTATTAAATAAGTTAAGCCGCTTCTTTCCGAAGTTTGCTTTTAAGATTATTAACACTAATAAAAAGAGGAAATAAAAGCGCATAACTATGACACTAAATCATCTCAATCTTAATGTGAAAAACGTTAGCGAAACAAAAGCATTCTTTGAAAACTTTTTCGGTTTCACATGCTTAGATGAACGGGGAAAAAACGCATTGGCTGTTATGACCGACAATGAAGGATTTGCTCTCACTATCATGTCAGAGGCATTCAATAAAAGGAAAGGAATTTCATATCCTGAAAATTTTCACATCGGGTTTATGGTAGACACACGAACACAGGTTACAACCATGTATAAAAAACTAAAAAACGGCGGCATCGAATTAGATGGAGAACCAAAAGAAAACAATCACGGCTTTGGTTTCTATTTTCATTTCTCTGATTTCATGATAGAAGTGGGTTGCTAAAAGAATTACTAAAAAACAAATTCATCAACAAAAAAACAGAAGCCCGGCAGCTAATTATACCATTTACACTGATACTTATATGAAAGAAGACCATAAATGGCAATGTGTGCAGGTGCAGATAACGCCTGTAAAATAAAATATGAAAATGAAAAGATTGAATATTTTTTAGGCACAAATAAAGCTTGTACTTTTTCATTAACTTATAGGCGTCATGCAAGCATCAATGAGTTAAGCACAACTTCCCTGCTTTTGCCTTTCAATTGTATAGCCCCTAATGTTTTTGTGATGTATGATTTTGAATATTTTAATATTGACAGTAACTCGGATGAAATAATCACTTCTGATTTAAACTCTCCGCACTTACTTAATATTCTTGAAGTAGTGTTGAGGACATCACCGGAATAAGTTATATCCCTTTTAATAATTCCTACCTCACCTGCAATCACTTTTCCGCAATGAATGCCAGCTTTAAAACTGGGTACTATACCATAACGTTCCTGATAATTGTCTCTATTCTTATGAATATACAGTTTCATGTCAAAGAAACATTTTATACAATGTTCATCTTTTAAACCATCTTCATAATTCCAGCAAATAACTACTTCATCACCTACGTATTGATAGATGCTTCCTTTATTGTCAAGTATAGGAGTGGTTATATCTGCAAAGAAATCTTTTAGCAGGGAATGGTAGGCTTCATCTCCCAACTGTTCAGCAATAGTTGTAGAAGAATTAATATCAAGAAACATACAAATCTTATGTTCTGGTTTCGGGCAGTTATATTTACCCCTAATGAGGTTCCAGAAATTAGCCTGCCCAAATTTGCTGTTAATTTGAAGCAGCAATTGTGTAATAACTACCACGAATAACCAGGACATTAATGCTTTTGTATGAGAGGGGTCTTTCATAAATGTTAGAAAGGCTGACCAGGTTTCAGGGTTGCTTAATGGCTTTCCGGTTTTTAGTGGCACAAGGATTACTCCCATTAACACGGAAATGAATGCGAGAATAAACAGGAAGGAAAAACTTACTATAATAAGGGTGTAACCATACGGTTTGTCCTGCAACTTCACATTTATATAAAATACCATTAAGCCTCCGCCCAAAATACTCCCGATTAATCCGGCCCCAACATTTCGGGCCACAGAAATAAGGAATGAATAGTCCTGTGAAAGCCCAGCCGAATTGCTGGTATGCAGAACAAGATAATCATAAACTGTAATCAGAAACCCCATAATCATCCATGAAACGATGATTACTTTTAGTTGTTTACGTTTTATCCGTGTTCTTTCTTTCATAACATTTTTATTTATCGCCTTCTTTTTTCAGTCCTTTAAACAAGGCATATAAAGCCATTGCGTGACCATGCCCTAATTCAAAATCTTTTTTAAGCCAGGCAACTATTTCACCGGCCTTCACATTCGGATTTAAGTTTCCTTTTTGCAGAAACCCTTTTTTCTCTGCCAACTTTTTAAAGTCGTCAGGGCTTTTGCCCGTTTTGGTTTTGATATTATCAATATATGCTTGAAATGACATAGCTATTATTTATTTTAAAATGATTACTATTTTTTACCCTCAGTTAAATCACTTATCGCTTTTTCAATTCTTCTTTGTCGTGTTTCATCTGTCTTAGCCTGGTCTATAATAGTAACATGATTTTTCTGTTTACTGTAGGAAAGTGTTTCAAAGAATTTCTTTGCTTTTACATTTTTGTCAAGTGCTTTTTTAAAATCAGGAGGAAGCGTTACTGCTCTGATTTCGGTGTCAAGTTCTATTTCAACAGTTAGTGTGTCGCCACCTTTTACACCTGCCGCTTCCCGAACATCGGCACTTACGGGCACCATAGATTTTCCACCCATTACACCAACTGTACTGCTATAAGTGTAACCATTGAGTGAAATTTTAACCGGTGGTTTTTTACCTGCTCCAAATTTTTCAATGATGTCATCGGGAATGCAAATACCAGTTGCAGTTGTACCTGCCGTTAAGATTGTAGTTTGAAACTTGGCCATGATCTTTGTTTTAAATCTGTGATTGAAGTTAGTTGCCTTTTTTTATGATAGTACACATAAGAGATTGCCAAAATACCTAAAAAGATTAATGGGAAGAATGATTGAAAATTACGTCCATCAACTGCAAAATGGCTGATTGCTGCAAAAATAAAATCAAACGCAAAGCCTGCATAAGCCCATTCTTTTATGCGGTTTGGTATTTGCGGAATCATCAACGTAAATGCTCCTAAAACTTTGAATACAACTAGTGCGCCGCCGAAATACGCTGGATAGCCCAAATGCCGTATTCCTTCTTTGGCCAATTCGGTTTGTGAAGTAAATGCCGGTATCACTCCTTCCATCAGGAAGATAAGGGTGGTTGTTACCCAGAAAATTATGTTTGTCTTTTTCATTGTTTTGATTTTTTATTTTCAGATCCATTTAAGAAATTACGCATCGGGGATATTAGGTTCTACTAATTTTTTTAATTTTTCCAGGGATTCCTGCCATCCTAAATAGCACATCTCGGCCGGTATAGCAGCGGGAATTCCTTCTTGTGTGATTTTAATTTCGGTACCGCAAGAAACTTTTTTTAACCATACAGTTGTAATCATTTCTCCGGGCAAATTCGGGTCATCAAATTTATCGGTGTACTTTAAATATTCATTTGGTTTTATTTCCAGGTATTCGCCTCCAAAGGACTGTGCATTTCCGGTAGAAAAATTTGTAAAAGACATTTTATAACTCCCACCTTCTTTAACATCTATATTGTGTACAATACATACATATCCATAAGGTGGCAACCAGGATGCAAGCGCATTTGGTTCGGTAAAGGCGTGATAAACTTTTTCGGGAGTTGCTGTGAAAACTCTGTGCAATGATACATTGTTGTTTGTCATTTTTATTTTTTTTATGGTTTGAAAATTTGTTTGAACTCTTGTTTGTAAAAACTATTTAGTTGGAATGGAGTGATGTTCATGTATAATTGTCCATTGATTGTTGATTTTTTTAAGCCCAATAGTTAGCCTGAAATCTAACCTTTCATAAACGCCTTGCTTGTTTCTATCCAAACAAAACATAGTGGCATAACAAAAAGCTACATCCTCACCAGCAATTACATTCAATTCCTGAATATCAAAAACTCCCGACTGCGTTGCTGAAAAGAACAAATCCCAGGTTTTACGATACTCCTCAATGCTTTTGGATTGAAATGGCTTAGGAACATCATACATAACAATATCATTGGAATGATGTGCAAGTACTGCATCGATATTTTTGTTACGAACTGCAGCAGCCCAATTTTCTATTAGGGCACGGATGATTGCTTCGTTTGTCTTTTTCATTTTATTTTATTTTGACCGTTTGATAAATTTATTTATGAATGGTCTTTATGGTTTAAAATTATTTTGCTGCAGAGTTTTAGTTTTATTAAAAGGGAGTATAATTAATTATTTAATGGATTATTTTTTTCATCTTGTTATAATTAAGTAACCAATGATTTCCATATTTATCAGTAAGCGCGCCAAACACTGCACCCCAAAATGTATCTTCTAAAAAATGGGTTTGTTCACCGCCTTGTGACAATTTTTTATAACAATCTTTAATTTCTTTTTCGCTTTCAAAATTCAACATCAATGAAACCGCATTGCCCTTTATCAGCCCTTTTTCACTAACCATATCAGAACCCATCAATACTATGTTTTCATTCGTCAAACTGGAATGGATAATACATCGTTTCATTTTTGCAGGCATCTTTTCATAAAGCGGCGATTCACCAATTGTTTGAAAATATAATTCACCACCCAGGCATTTTTTATAGAAGTGCATCGCTTCCCGGCAATTGCCGTTGAATGTGAGATAAGAATTGATGTTTGTCATTTTGTTTTTCTTTCTAATTTGGCAATAATCGCTTTTTTGAACATCACGATTTTAATTATCAGAGCTTCAGGTAACGGTTGGTTATTGGGAAACTGCACCGATGCCTTACCGACTTTATAGCTTTTAAGTTCTTTAGAAAAGTTTTCCAAAATTGAAGCGCCTGTATAAAACCCAACAAAGTCTTTATATCCGGCAATCATAATTTGCTTATCCCTTTTGCCGCCCTCAACCAGGGCATAAGCTGGCATGTCGTAATTAATCAACTCTACAACATTTGGCACTGCTTTTTTAATGATTATTCTTAAAGCCAGCAGTTTTTTCTTTGTATCCTTTGGCAGGCTTTCAAAATATTCCTCAACCGTTTTAAATTTCATTTGTGCCATGATAATATTTTTTAACTGTGAATAGTTTTTAATAATTGCTTTGCTTTAGCTTTTTTTTAAAAGGTTATACGTTATTTTATTGGGCATCTAAAAAAGGATTAATCATTGAAAGCAGCCAGTCAGCATGAAACATAACTCTGATATGTGATGTTCCCGGAAAAATAGCCAATTGCGTATTTGGAACAGGACCAAAATCAACCATATAACCTCCCTTGCGAAGACGAAACATTTCCACCACATGTTCAGGCAAAACGCCATCACCGTCTGCCGAAATAATAAGTGTTGGAGATTTAATAGCTTTTATTTTTTCTGTCCCAAAATCGTAAGGCGTTGCAACAAGGGCTTTCATTTTGTTCACCAATGCAGCAAAATCTTTTTTTCCCGGTGCCAAACTATCGTATTCAGTTTTTATAGGTGTGCCTTCAAAAAAATGAGGCGCAAGTTGAGGAAGAATTGCCCGTGTTTCAGGTGTCCATCCTTCGTATTTATATGCTGCAGAAGTAATAATTAATTTCTTTACCATTTCAGGACGCCTTATTGCCATTTGCAAGGCAACACCACCACCCATGCTGTAACCCATTACATCAGCACTGTCAATCTTTATATATTTTAAAAGAGCGGCAACATCGTCAGAAAAACTTTCAAACGAAAAGGAACGTTCAATATCTGCTGTTCTTCCATGCCCCTGAAATTCTATTGCAATTATTTTCCTTTTTTTAGAAAGTTCTGGAATAAGCAGGGCCCAGTTAATATTAATAGTATTAAATGCGCCATGTAATAAAACCACCGGCTTTCCCTCACCATAAATCTCATAATACATTTTAAGGCCGTTAACCGGAGCGTAGCCGGTTTTAGATGGCTTAACCGTTTGAATAAAACTCTGCTGACTGTAAGATTGAAAACTTACAATAAGAAGTGTAAATAATAAAGGCATAAACTTTTGTAACTGTTTCATAAAAATTATTTTTGATGTTAATAATATTTGCTGGTTAATTATTTCTTTCGCAAATTTCTTTTAGTTTAGCCAATGCTTTAGGCCATCCTTCATTAAACATAGCCTCAAATTCAGGATTGATTCTAAGCACTACTTTAAGTTCTGTAATATTGTTCTTTTCGGTAAATGTGTAGCTTTCAGCAGTTCCTATCCAACCTTTGGCTACGTCGCTATCCCTGTCTTCAATACCACCCGGCTGAAGCACCGCAATATGTTTGGCAAAACTGTAGTCGTATGGTCTGTGTTCAATTAAGGTAGCCAGTGTACCGCTTCCATCTTCAGTAATGAAGCGAAGATTATTTCCTTCTTTCCATTCTCCTTCAAAAAATGAATCGGGCCATGCTTCATTAACCCACTCTTTATAGGTTACAGGTGCAAGCATAGTTTCCCATACTTTTTTCTTAGTGCCGCCAATGCTGATTTTAAATTCTATATTTTTCATTTTGCATATTTTAAATCGTTAATAATTTTTTGACAACACAAAGATGATAAGACTAATTGTTTTTCACAGGTGGCATATATGACAGTTTAGTGGGTAGATTACGACAAGATAATTTTCTATATTTGTGGTATGAAAAAAGTATCCATCCTCGTGCCTGAATCTTCCGTGATGCAGGCTATTGCAGACCCACAGGTGCTGTTTACAGCGGTTAACCAATTTTTAATAGCTTCAGGTAAAACTGCACTATTTGAAGTGGAATTGGTAGGTGCCAGGAAAGAAGTAAAGATTAACAATGGGTTATTTTCTGTGCATACTGACAGGCAGGTGAAAGACATGAAGAAAACAGATTTAGTTTTTATACCTGCTTTGTCTGGTGATATTAAAGCAGCTATTGCAAAAAATAAAAATCTTGTTCCCTGGATTACGGAACAATATAAAAAGGGGGCAGAAGTGGCCTCCTTATGTATGGGTGCATTCCTGCTCGCATCTACAGGTTTATTGAATGGTAAAAAATGTTCTACTCATTGGGGATTTACTAATGAGTTTCGGGAAATGTATCCGGATGTAGAATTAGTAGATGGTAGTATTATAACAGAAGAAAAACGGATATACTCCAGTGGCGGTGGAAATTCTTATTGGAATTTATTACTGCATCTTGTAGAAAAATATACTAACCGAGAAACAGCAATTCTTGCTTCTAAATATTTTGCAGTCGATATTGACCGTGATAGCCAGGCTGCGTTTGCAATGTTTAAGGGGCAGAAAAATCATAAAGATGGTGAAATAAAAAAAGCGCAAGAGTACATTGAAAAAAATATTAATGAAAGAATTACCATTGATGAATTGGCAGATTTAACAGCTATGGGCAGAAGAAGTTTTGAACGAAGATTTAAACAGGCAACCAATAATTCTGTATTAGAATACATACAACGGGTAAAGATTGAAGCCGCTAAGCGGCAATTTGAGACAAGCCGGAAAAATATTAATGAGGTAATGTATGATGTGGGCTATACTGATACCAAAGCATTCAGGGATTTGTTTAAAAAAATTACAGGTTTAACACCTATTGAATACAGGAATAAGTATAATAAAATGGCGATGGTTTAATCATACAACTCAACACTCCGCAAAAAAAATATGAACACAAATATGAAGCTGTTATTTTGCACGGCTATTCAATTGGAATTGAGTGGGAAAGGGGTAGGAATGAATTGGGGTAAGTGAGGCTGAATAGGATTTAATGGGAAGGAGTAATTCGCAAATGATACCTCATTGCCCGGATTTGAGAAAGTTTGAAATCTTCACTTGTAAATATACGAGTTATCTGTCATTGTGAGACGCTTCAACTATATAAGGACAAACAACTAAATTGACATTTAATAATTATAGACAAAATAATTAGAAAATGGAATTCAACCCAAACAACAATATAGTTAAACTCTCTCTTCAAGGTATGGACGTGGAAGGAAAAAGCAAACCTGAAGAAGCAAGTAGAATATTTCTTCAAGCTTGGAACGAAGCGACAAACGACTTTGAAAAATTTATTGCTGCTCATTATGTGACTCGACATCAAAAAAGTGTTCCCAACAAATTAAAATGGTTCGAAACAACTTTGCAGTTGGCACTAAAAATAAATAACGACTATATTAAAGGAATTTCTCCTTCTCTATATTTTAATATTTCTAAATGCTATGAGCAATTAGGCGACCTTGACAAAGCAAAAAAGAATTATGAATTAGCAATTTCGTTCAAGGACAAACTGTTACGGACGAATTTTAAATTTTCTGCCATCGCCAAGACCCTGTTCGTCAGACCGTGAAAAAACCTCCCGCAAAAAAAAATAATCTTTCCATACTTGCAGTATGGCTCACCAATGATTATTTAGTTTGCCTTTAAAATTTTCTCTCGTTGATAAAATAAAAATTGGGTAGAGTTATAATGGCCGCTAATCTTTTGTAGAAGGCTCATTTTAAGGCACAGACTACCTTGCGGTAGTTTGGTTTCCAGTTGTGTATATGAGGGATGTTTATATTGCATATAACAACGGCAACAAAAAAGATATTGAATATTCTTTTTCATAAACTGCTATAGTAATCCATTAATTTTCATCGAATACTAATTTATAAATGATTCACAAAGTTCTAAACTTGTATCCCATAAATCTGTTTGTTTCGTTACATCCTTACTTTCAATAGATGTATCAGCAATGGCTCTTTTTATAAAGTATTTCCCATTAATGCTTTTGAAAGTTTCTGCAGTTATCAGGCTAGCCAAGTTATTACCTGACGTTGACGGATTATTGATCCCTTTCTTGAATAATCCTAAAATGGGCATAATATATTTCCACACAAATTTTTGCCAGGCTTTGTAATCATCAGCTAATCCAGTTCCAGGCATCATGCCAGGGTCGAACGAATTGACAGTAAAAGGTAAATTATTTTGCTTAATGTAATCTGCAAGTGAATAGGTGAACATGGCATTACAAAGTTTTGAAGTACTGTATCTTTCTGTGCCGGTTTTGACCCAATCAGTTATGCCATTCTGTTTTGGAAAAGCCAACTCTTTAGCTGAAGTATATTTTGGTGGCGACATTCTTGTATTAGCATCAGGCTGATGTACAAAACTGCTTACATTTATTATCCTGCAACCTGTATTCATTTTAGATACTAATAGCTTTACCAGAAGAAAATGACCCAGGTGATTGATACCAAAGGTATTTTCAATTCCTTGTTTGGTCTTTTGGGTTGGCGCCGATATATATAAAACACCTGCATTGTTAACAAGTGCATCTAAACTTGTTACCCTATCGGAAAATAGTTTGACCGATTGCAAATCAGCCAAATCCAATTCTGAAAATTCAACTTCAGGGTTTCCAGTTACCGAAATAATTTTATTTACTGCATCTAATGACTTTTGTTTATTACGGCTTGCAATTATCACTTTCCAACTTTTATCCTTCGCTATGTTCAAGGCACAATAAAAGCCAAGTCCGGCATTGCCTCCAGTTACGATTGCTATTTTCATTGAATATTTTTAATCTAATTGTAAACTCTGTTGAACAAGCCAGGCATGTGAGAAAGAATAATCTGAAAACCCATTCAGTTTAGTTTGCCAGGTATTCTTTAGTTCACTTGTAATTTTATTTGCTACTTTATTTGTGTATTTAAGTGCCAAAAGATGAGGATTAGATAATCCGTACTTTAAGGCCAACGGTGTATATTTTGTACTTTTTAATTGATATTTTGCTGCTTTTACTAAATCCTCTATATAGTTTAATTGCAAATGGATGTCATTGTCGGTAATAATCTCAGGGCATAAGTCTGAATATAATTTACAGTTCTTAAACTGAAGTAATAATTTGTTGGCATTTACAAATTCGGGCAATTCCTCGGTATGATTAAAATCAAAATCCGGGACATAACCATGTCTTATTAAACCTATAGAAATAACAATACTATCTTCTTTCAACAAGCAAAATGCTACTCAAATGGCTACTGGTGCTACCTACATTTATTAAATTAAAAGTAGCATTGTCTATAGTAAATTGTAACGAATCTTTTATTGGATAAAAAGCATTTTCGCCTAAAGTATTTGTGAAGTTTGCAGTAATTTCAATTCCTTTGCTTTTAGTGAAATTTTGAAATTCGCTATCTCTATATTGGGTTAAAATAATGTGGATTAATTTTTTTGAGGCGTTTAAATCTTTCAAAATATTGCTTATGTCACTTTCAAATTCCAAAGGCAAATCAACAACCGTAAAACCATTTACAGTTTCGTAAACATAAAGGCTTTTATTTCTTTTTGATATTTGATAAAAGTGGTTGTTGATTTTTTTGATTTTATAAGGTATATTTTTCCAATAGGATTTTAAAGCGGGGCTTTTGTTAGTAAAATATTCTATAGCTTTTTCCAAATGCGTAATGCCATATATGTCCATCCCTCCAAGTTTCTCATGCCATTTTTCATATAACGGCTTAAAGTTTTGCCTTGCAATTTGCTGACAGTAAAGCTTTATGGCTTTTGAATAATCAATTATATCGTTATGGTTTAAAAAATCCATTACAGAATTCTTTTGAACTGCGTCAAATGCTCTAGTAAAAATTTCATCAACAAATTCTTTCTGAATCATCACGTCATTTCTATCGCCCCACCTGGTTTGATGTCCGGTAATAATTACATTAAAATCAAAATTCAATAGTTCTTCATGCGCCTTTCTATAACCTTCAATATCTTCTGCCAAAGCAAATTCATAAAATGGCGACCAGCCTGGAAATACTATATCTATAGCCATTAATATCTTTTCAGTTGGCATATATATAAATATATTTCCTGGCTCATGATTTAAACCAAAATAATAAAGTTCAAGCTTTCTATTACCAATATTCAAGCTCAATTTTGAGCCAGTAAATGTCTTAGTTGGTATTGGTCTTAGAGAGTCGTTTGCAAGTTTTAGTTTATTATAAGTTAGTTGATGTGCAATAATTTCTGCATTTTTAAAATAATGGGCAGAGCCGATGTGATCGGCATGGCCATGAGAATAAATTAAATGTGTTACTTGTTTATTGGATAAATTTTTTATGGCTTTTAATAATTTCTTTCCCATTAGCTTGGGCGCATCTATCAAAATTAGACCTTCCCCATAATCAATCGCTAAACATTGAAATATCCCATCAAAAATTACATAAACGCCTTCCTGGATTTTCTCAGTTGCAAACCCTTTTGTTAGTGCATTTACTTTTGGCCCTTTGGCTGTTTCTGGCACTTTATCGAATCCCTCTTTAATAGCATGTTTATAATTAAAGCAACTTTGCAGTTGCACCATTAAAAATATTACAGCGATAGAATTTATTGTTTTCATTTTCGGGTAATAAAAATTGAAAAATTTATAATCAGGTTTGTCAGGGCAAGGAAAAATGGCAGCAGTGTTGTAATAAAAAACTTTCCCATTTGTCCTGAGACAATATGAGCCACTAATGCTCCGGAAGAAAGAAATAGCACACCTATTAAGGCATAAGCCTGTGTCCTAGGCACAATTATTCCAATTGCTAAAATCCAGTCCATCACACCTACAAAAATCATTTTAGTGCCACCCAAATTCATTGCTTCCATCTCGGATTTTGCAGGTTCAAGTTTGAAGAAATCTAAACTACCAGCAACAATAAGTAATACTGGTAGTAGATAAAGCAGAACAATTTTTAGTTTTTCCATTTTAATAGAAGTTTATAGAATAATTCGGGTCTAACCACAATGCCACTATGATTAAAATTATCATTAGGACAGCGGGAATATTTCTTTCTTTGAAGTTGTGTTTTAAAACAATGTGCGCAGCCAGTCCGCCAATTGCTAAAGGCAGTAAACATAATAGCGATAAAGCCCGAAGGTTTGGTATCCATAAAGCAACAACTCCAATAAGTTCAAGAATGCCAATAGCAAGCATTATTTTACCGCCGTGGTTCATTTCTTCCATCCGGCTTTTCATGGGCTCTTTTCCTCTCACTTTTTGAAAACCCGCAATGGCATATATCAAACTTATGAATGCGATTATCATATAAAATACCACTTGCATTTTCTAGTTATTTGCTTTTTTAAATTATTAATTGCAAATTTAAGAAGACTACTATACATTTGCAAGTAGTTACCACAAAGTATATTAGTTACCGAAACCATAGCGTTTTGATAATCAGATGTCTTAAAGAAAAAATAAATGGAAAATTGCGAAAATAAATTAATCTCTCTTCAGTTTATACTGCAAGTTTTAGGTGGTAAATGGAAAATTCACATTCTTTCTAAACTTTACTTTGGAAAAAAACGGTTTAAGGAATTAGAAAGACAAGTGCAAGGTATCTCACCCAAAATGTTGATAAAAGAATTGAAAGACCTTGAAAACATTAATATCGTTAAAAGAGAGACGTTTAATACTGTACCAATAACAGTAGAATACAGTTTGACAGAGGAAGGGCTTACTCTTAAACCAATAATTGATCAACTCATAAATTGGTCAAATAAT
>JBBSEV010000070.1:0-21377 GCA_038239385.1 Chitinophagales bacterium | reverse complement strand
CCCATTATTACATACGCTGCATTTACTTTAGCATCAATATTAAAAGGCTTAAAAACACCATCAGGGCAACCAATATCGTTTGCCCATTTTTGCTGGACTCCAAGCCAGGTTTGCTTCCAGTCGGTTGGATATTTTTTATGCCATTCGATTACATCATGAATGCATTGATAAAATTCACTTTTCGCTGGTACAGTTTGCAACGCTTTATTTACTATATAATTTATATCCCCGGAAGTAAAAGCAAGTGCATACATCGCACCAACATAGACACCGCCATACCAGCCATCTCCATAATTCATGATATGCCCGATTTTATCGCTGATTGCTGAGGCTACATTTGGCATGCCCGGGCTCATCAATCCTGCAAAGTCACTTTCTATCTGGTAGTCTATACAATCTGCATGGGGATTGTTTTGCCAGGCACCGCTTTGCGGCGCCTTAATACCGTTTAAGATATTATAACGCCCAGCCTGGTTAGCATGCCACAACATATAACCGGCATGTGCAAACGCATTTGCAAACGAATCAACCGGGGCATCTAACCCATATTTTTCAAATATATCAACAAAAGTAAGGTCCATATACAGGTCATCATATAGGCCTGCATTTTCCAGCATATTATGTTTTACCAAACTATCATTCCAAACGAGAGGTTGATAATCGCCAATAAAAGTGCCCTGGAAGCGGAATTCATACGGGCCTCCAAACGTAACACCAATGGTTTGCCCGGCCCAGCCACCTTTAATTTTATCTTTTAAAATCTCTTTAGAGATAGTGATTGTTTTTTGTGCATACATACTTTGTATGAAAAAAAGAAAACAGGTGAATATGAATATCTTTTTCATTTGCTTATTTATATTGTATTGCTTTAATATTACGAAAAGTAAAAAAATGATCCTGATTTTTATAAACTCAATAAGCCGTTATTTCTTTACTGGCTGATGCATCATCATATCTTCAACCACTTTGCTTATTTCCTGTGGTGTTTGTTTAAAAATCAGGTAAGTAAATTTTTTCCCGGGTATCAAAACATTTTTACCGTCATCCTCTATTTTGAAATTTAATTTACGGAAACTAAAGTAAGGTTGCATGCCACGAACTGCAACAAGCACAGCAGTTTCATCCCAACTGTTCCGGCCAAGTAAATTTTTATCTTTTGACAAAGCTATTTCAAATGCATCTTTAACCGGGCTGTTCTGTATGGCTTCATTGCTTATAAGGCGGATGCCGGTCAATATTTTTTCACCTATTTCAAAGCCGCTGATGATAACAGGTGTTGGCCAATCTGCAAATACTTTTTGTGAAGCCGCTGCATCAACCATCACATTAAATTCATAACCACTTTTTCCATTCTTATCAATACGGGCTGCCATCGATACTAACCGTTTTACTTTTTTTATTACCAATGCAGTACCGCTTAGCTTTGAATATTCATCTGCTTTTGAATCAAGCAAGCCGGCTAAGTTGGTAAAGAAGCCTACGCTTACCACCGTTACGCTTTTATCGGGTTGTGATGATAAGATTTTCCGGTACAAGGTAACCGCATCAATAGCCTCATCATTTGATTGAATCGTATGCGGATACTTTGCAACAATTGCCTGCGCCCATTGTTGGGAACAATCTTTATTTGGCAATACCTTTTTTGTGATGCCAATTGGAATGCCCGGCCTGTTAAAATAAGTGTTTAAAACACTAAGTGTTGGAGCAGTTGTTTCAAATGCATTAGATGAAATTGTTGCCAGAATTTTAGCTTCCCCCATATCAGCAAATGCATGCAGCAATGCCATAGCACCTACATCATCATAATCAGGAGCAATATCAGTATCGAAAATAATATTGACAGGTTTTTGTTTTTGAGCAGTAAGGTTACAGCAGCTAAATAAAAAAATAAGGGCCAATAGTTTTTTCATGAATCTTTTATTATGAATGGTGAAAATGTGATCTTAAACTATTTACAACCAACAATCAATTAATCAATACTTAATTCATTTATAAAAGGCGCTGATGCCTGTGCTCCCAAACGGGTAACAGAAACAGATGCCGCTTTACAGGCAAACCCGACTGCCTCTACCATAGTTTTATTTTCTGATAAAGCGACGGCTAATGCACCATTGAAAACGTCTCCTGCGGCGGTTGTATCTATCGCACTTACCTGCGGGGCATGCACAAGGCTGCATTCGCCGTCATGCAGTACCAATGCTCCTTTTGCACCTAACGTTATAATGACTGTTGCTATACTTTTTGCCTGAAGAAATCTTGCCGCTTCTTCTGCAGTTGCCTCGTCAGTAATTTTTATACCGGTAAGAGCAAAAGCTTCTGTTTCGTTAGGTGTAATAATGGAAACAAGCTTTAGTAATTCATCGCTCAACGGGCATACAGGTGCAGGATTTAAAATAACTTTTTTATTAAGCGCTGAAGCAACAGATGCTACATGCGCAACCGTTTCCACCGGAATCTCTAATTGCATTAAAATGATTCCCGCTTTTTCTACGCAACAGTTTACCTGCAATATATCCTGCACAGTAAGGTATGCATTGGCACCCGATGCAACTGCTATACAATTTTCGCCATTGTCATCTACAGTAATTAATGCAACACCCGAAGGTTGCTGCGGGTCCTCAAAAATGCAGGAAGTATCAACACCCTCCTGGTTTAATAATTGTATAGATTGTTTTCCAAAAATGTCATTGCCGGTTTTGCAGATAAAAGTTACTGCTCCTCCAAGTCTTGATGCAGCTACAGCCTGGTTTGCACCTTTGCCTCCGGGGTTCATTAAAAATGTTTTTCCCAAAACAGTTTCGCCGGCTGCAGGAAGATGGGCCGTTTTTATTACCATATCAGTATTGGAGCTACCTATTACAAGTATCGAAGATTTCATATAAAGCAATCAGTTAAACAGATTATTTTCCGAATGTAAATTATGAATATAAATTTTATGAAAATCGGATTGAATTCTGAGCATTTATTTTAATTAATACCAGTCAACTTTAAATTTCGACCATAGAAATCAAGCGATATTGTTTATAAGATCACATCATTTACTCACAGTTATAATCTTAACTTAGCTATACACTTGCAAAATTTACAAAATGCTTTTTACAACTTAAAGTGGTACCGGCTATATGCTTAAAAAAAATTCATTATTTTTTTTATTATTCACGCTCCTTGTACTTTTTACAAATACTAACTGTTTGTCACAGGAAATATGCACTAATGGTATAGATGATGATGGCGACGGACTGGTTGATTTACATGACCCTGATTGTAGTTGCCACTTCCAGGTAACTGACAATCTTTTGCAAAACGGTTCCTTTGAGTTTTTTAAAAATTGCCCCGTTAATTATTCTTATGTCAGCGAGTACAACATTGCGAATTTCTGGCAATATGGTACTTATACCAATAACAATGAAGCTGACTATTATCATAACTTCAGTTGCCCGTACGATTCGTCACTGGTAATGCTTTATATCCCTCCTTCTCTTCCATTACCTAACGGCAAGGCATTTGTTTCGATCAGGCAATATGTTTATACTAAACCTCAAATGAAGGAAACTGATATTGCGAAAGTCTATGTAGGCCAATGCCTCCAAACTCCTCTTATTCCCTCAGAGCAATACACGCTTAGTTTTTCTGCAGGGAAGTTTAAATCCAATGATGATACTTCTTTTAAATTTAAATCCGAGCCATTTACTGTTGCTATATTCGGCCACCCCGATTGCAATGCAGCCCCTTTTGGAACTCCTTTTGCCAATAGCAATGGCTGCCCTTCTAACTATTCAGGATGGATACTACTTGGAAAAAAAACTATTTTCAGCAAAGGAAGATGGGTTGAAAATAAAATCAATTTTACAGTTCCATATAATATTAATCTGATTGAGGTTGGCCCCGATTGTTCTATATTAAATCCGCCTAAAGACCTCACCGATAGCACTACGCTTTTGGATTTCTATGTTTACTACCTGGACGATATTCATTTGTTACCAACCAAAGATTTTCATTTTCAATATGTATCAGGTGATAACGTCAATACATGTACAACAGATTCCATACTAACTGTTCCGTATAGCCCAAATACTTCATACCAATGGTATAAAGACAGCATCGCAATATCTGGCGCTATGCAAAATATTTTTCATTTACCTGCCAATAACAGAAACGGAAATTATAATGTTCGCATCACTAATAATAGTACCTGTATTACCTCTGAACCTTTTATTATTGGCGTCAACAATTTGTCGTCTTTAAATCTTCCCATTGATACTTCATTTTGCGAAGAGGATACCTTACTATTGGCACCAGCAATAAATGGTATTTCTTATAGCTTAAATGGGCACAATATTTCTTTCGTTAAAATAAGCTCAGAAGGCAACTATACTATAATTGCCCATGATTTTAATGGCTGCAGCAAAACGTTTAATGTAGCGGTTCATAAAGATAATTGCTCTACCAGCCACCTTTTTATACCCAATAGTTTTACACCTAACGGTGATGGAAAAAATGATGTATTCAGAATACCGAGGGAAGTGAAAATTAATGTAAAGTCTTTTACAATTTTTGACGGCTGGGGAAACAAAGTTTATAGCAGCAAGTCTACAGGTGCGGAATGGGATGGAAGATTTAATGGCAAAGCCTGCTCTGAAGGTACCTATGTTTACATAATTGCTGGCACCATAAATAACCGGGAAAAAAGATTGACGGGGACTGTATTCTTATTACGATAAATTCATTATTATAATTTAAAAAAAAGAATTCAGGCATTAAGGATTATTATTAACCCGCTGCATGATGACAACTTTTATAGTAATAAAGTTTTGGTAAGCCTTGCCGCATTATTTTTAAGCGTTTTATAAAATTTAATTCATGCGTTATATACTATGCTGCATCATTATGGGAGTTATTCAGCAATCATCATTTGCGCAAATTGTAAATGTTGAGAGCCAGCGTATGCAAAAGGATACTGTGGGCTGGTTTGGACATTTTGGAACTGGTTTTCTTTTTGAAAGAAATGCAGTAAAGGTCATTGATATAAATGTATCAGGCTATGCAGAATATCAAACTGCCAAAAGTATTTACCTGTTCCTTGCGAATTATAACCTGCTGGAAGGAAACGGGAAATCCTTAAATGACAATACATTTTATCATTTGCGCTACAATTATAAAATAAACACATGGCTAAGATGGGAAGCGTTTACACAATTGCAGCATAATGATATTACCGGCATTAAGTTACGGAGGCTGGCAGGAACCGGGCCACGCTTTAAAATAGTAGGTAGTAAAAAATTTATATTACATGCAGCAACTGCGGCCATGTATGAATATGAAAAAGAAGAAACCAGTCCAACAATTTATCACAATGATTTACGTAGCAGTAGTTATATATCCCTAAATTATACACCTTCAGAAAATGCCGAAATAACCGGGGCTGTTTTTTATCAGCCATTATTTCAAAACTATCACGATTATCGGGTGCTCAATCAAATTACCGGGAAATTAAGACTGGCCAAACATTTCTTTTTTAAAACAACCTGGTATTATTTACATGATAGCAAACCCGCCGCCGGTACACCTAAATTTAATTACAGTATCAGCAATGGTATTGAGTATAATTTTTAGAACGGCATCTTTTCATTCTCTTAGAATTAAGGAATGAAAAGTATTTATTTCACAGCTGATGAAAATACTATAAATGATTTTTTACATAATTTGCCAACGCATCGCGGCTGCTTTGTGAGTTAAATAAATTATTTAACTGTGAAAAATTAGCAGGATCTGTTACGGTTTTGTAAGACAGCTTTGCCAATTCAAGCCTGTTGTTTTCGGAATTAATTAAAAGTAATAATTGCCTTACCTGGTTTGTGCTAAAGTAAAAACTAGGATTATTGAATACATCTGTCTCATAACCTACCTTAAGAAATTGTATTAAATTAATTTGCACGTTGCTTAATAACTGGTTGAAATCCGCATCAGCCATAGGAGTTTTAGTCGCAGGTTGATTATTGGATATGTTCCAACCTTTTGAATTCAAAAAAGCATCCAGCTCATCTTTGTTTGCCTGGATTTTAAACAAATTATAAAGCCGGGTAAAATTTGCAGAATCTGTAACAGAACGGTAAGACAATTTTGCCAGGTCGAGGCGGTCACTTTCCAATGTAATTAAAGTTAATAATTGTATTACCTGGCTTACGCTGAAATTATTATTTGTATTATTAAATGCTTCACTTTCTGTTTCTCCCTTAAGAGCCTGAGACCATTTACTCTGTACACTTTGCAGCAGTACATTAAATTTATTATCAGCCATAGGAATTTTCGTGGCATTCTGACCACCAGGGGTATTCCAACCTTTTGTTCGAAGAAAATCATTTAACTCATCCCTGCTAGCCTTTGTCTTAAACAGATCATAAAGCTGTGTAAAATTTGCTGAGTCTGTAACCGAACGGTAAGACAGCTTGGCCAAATCGAGCCTGTCGCTTTCTAATGTAATTAATACTAATAATTGTCTTACCTGGTTTGTGCTGAAATAATTATTTGTATTGTTAAAGGCTTCACTTTCAGTTTCTCCTTTGAGAGCCTGTGACCATTTATTACGCACACTTTGTAATAAAGGAGCGAATTTACCATCAGCCATAGGAATTTTCATGTTGCTATCACCGTTAGAAATGTTCCAGCCTTTCGTGCGAAGAAAATCATTTAGCTCGTCTTTGCTTGCCTTGGTTTTAAACAAGTCATAAAGCTGGGTAAAATTTGCAGAATCAATAACAGAGCGGTAAGACAATTTAGCCAGATCAAGCCGGTCACTTTCCAATGTAATTAAAGTCAATAATTGCTTTACCTGGCTTGTAGTGAAATAATTATTTGTATTATTAAATGCGTCGCTTTCTGTTTCCCCTTTAAGTGACTGTGACCATTTACTTTTTACGCTTTGCAATAGTTGAGCAAAATCAGGATTTGACATAACTGATTTCGCAGCTGGTTTATCCTCGCTTTCAACATCACCGGAAGTTGAATTTTCGCTAAATTGAACCCGCCCACTGGCATTAATTGTAATATCCATATCATAACCTTCTCTTAAGTCGAAAGCTTTGGTATACACGAGTATTTTTTTAGAAGTGGTGTTATATTTAGGATTATTATTTCCTAACCTGTACACTTTCATTGTATGCTTTTCTGTTTCAAGATTATTGATTGTTGCAGTGTTTTGATTATCGCTATTAATGCTATAGTTTTTATTCGAAAAAAAACTATTCCCATCAAGAATTACTTTATAATTTTTCGTACTACTTTTTATTCCGTTAAATATAATGTTTACTGATTGTGTGGATTGTGCAAAAATTGACACACTAAAAAAATTACACAGAAGAATGGTAAAAGTGGCTTTCATAACTTTTGAGGGGATATTTATCATCTTTTTTTTATAAAGATAGACACAAATAGTGCCTAAATTCAGGAGAGCTACGCAAATCATCTTTTGGTTTGGGATAATTAGGTACTCTTTTACAGAATTGGTCATATAACGGTTATGCATGGGCTAAGAAAGGGATTCAAAAAGCCTGCCATTAACCAGGATCTTACTTAACTTCTTTGTTCGACAATATTAATAAGGGTACCAATATTATCAATACTGATTTCAATTTCATCGCCTGGCTGTAAAGTAAAATCATTAGGTGGAACAATTCCGGTTCCTGTCATCAGGAAAACTCCATGCTCAAAATCGCATTCCCTGAATAAGTATTCGGCAAGCTCTATGAAATTTCTTTTCATCTTATTCAATTGGATTTCATTTTTAAAGATGTCCACTCTATTTCTTTTTATAAGAATATGGATATTTGTTTCCAATAAAATGGGTTGCGCCGGTACATACAAACATGGCCCAAGAGCTGCACTTCCGTTATATACTTTTGCCTGCGGTAAATACAAAGGATTTTCTCCTTCAATATCCCTGGAGCTCATATCATTTCCTATAGTGTAGGCTTGTATTTTTCCATTTGAATTTATAAATAAAGTGAGTTCAGGCTCCGGCACATTCCAATTGGAATCTTTTCGTATAAAAACCTTTTCTTTATGCGCCGCCACCCGATGGGGTAACGCTTTAAAAAATAATTCCGGCCGTTCAGCGTGGTATACTTTGCTGTAAAAATCCGCGCCGCCGGAGTCTTTAGATTCTTCCATTCTGGCATCGCGGCTTCTTAAATAAGTTACGCCTGCCGCCCAAACTTCCTGCTTACTAACAGGCGCCTGGATAAAATTTTCTATCATCAAGGAAGATTCCAAATCATTAAATAAATTTTCATCTTTTATTTGTTCGTTTAAATAGTCAAATAAATTTTCGCGGTTAATGAGTTTATACCATGCTTCTTTCAACAGATAATGTTTACCATCACTTTTAAGAAGATTGCCTTTTGCGGTTTTAAATAATTTCATCTTAAAAATAATTTACCATTTTCTTACTTCATCCAAATCCACCTGTAACAAATGATTCGTCAATTTCTTCAGTGCCGAATAATCCCCCGTAAAATGAATAATTGTTTGTTGATATTCTTCAAACTCCCCCGGGTTTAATTCCTTTACAGGTGAGGAAGACTCTATTTCATAAAAAGGGCCAAGCTGGCTTCCATCCTGCAAAGGGCCGTCATTATATGAATTGATTACATCCCCTTTATATGGTTGCTTTTGAAATTCCCATTTTGAGTTTACATACCTTTCAACGGGATGAACTTCCGGGATTAAAATGGTAAGTACATTCTTTTTAAAGTCAAAACTTCCCACAATTGGTTTTGCAATGACCGGGGAAATACCAAGTTTGCCCCTTGATTTTCCGTCACACCGAAAATATAAAAAGCTGTCTTTTACTTGCAATCTATCTTGCGGTATTTCTCCAAAATAATTATCCGTTATAAAAGAGTGTGCATTGGGTTGTGGCGAAAAAGGAATGATAACTTTTGTTTCTTCTGTTGGATTCATCATGCTTAACAACCAAATAGAAAGCAGTCCATCTTGTTGTTTCCACTCAGCATCCCCGGAATTTATTAATTGATTGGCGGAGGTATAAGAAACATACTTAACTCCCGGAGGAATATTGGTATGCAATATTTGTTCAGTAGCATTTTTATCAAGCAATTGAATTCTTCTTCTAATATTGAAACGAAAAACTGAACCAGAATAATTTGTAATTACCGCACTTTTAGAAAATGTTGCCGAAGAACTATCTGATTGAATTACTTCAAATTTTTCGGTATCAATTAAGGCTGGAACCTGCCAGTTTTTTATATTGAATGAATCACCTTTTTTAAAATAAAGAGCATACTGGCCTCCTTCCGGGCCAAGCCAAAACCTTTCTTCACCTCCTACCGGATTAAATTGTTTTTTCTTTTCACCGGAAGAAATAAGGTTGTAGTTTATCCATCCATAACTTGAGCCTGTATCTCCGGAAGCAGTACTTGTCATAACCCTGCCCTGGAAACCGGGGCTTAGTAAAATTTTTGCATCGCCACTTTGCAGTTCAATAATATCCCCTGAATATTTTTTTAGGAATGCTGCATCATAGCCAAAAGAACCAGCGGCGAATTGTGTATCGGCAGTTGTTTTCTTTTCATCATGATTAACACATCCCGAAACACCTGTTATCAAAACAAATAAAAATATTCGGCAAAAATACATGGCAAAATAATTAGGTTAAAGGGATTAAGCTAAAGACCTTTTACAACTCTCCTTTCTTTAATTGCGATATTGCATAATCAGCAGCACGTGCAGTCATCGCCATGTAAGTTAAGGATGGATTTTGAGTAGAAGTGGAAGTCATGCAGGCGCCATCACTTACAAATACATTTTTACAATTATGAAACTGGTGCCATTTATTAAGCAATGAAGTTTTAGGATCTTTTCCCATTCGCACACCACCCATTTCATGTATGTCCAGTCCAGGTGCCTGTTTGGAGTCTGATGTATTAATATCAGTAAAGCCGGCCTTTGAGTACATCTCTGTCATTTGCTCAAAAAAATCTTTAATCATCTTATCATCATTATCATCATGGCCAACAGATATTTTAAGTAACGGTACACCCCAGCTATCTTTTTTAGCTGGATCTAAACTTACATAGTTAGATTCTTTAGGAATTGTTTCTCCCATCATTTGTGAGCCAATTCCCCAATCACCTAATTCCGAAGTTGCCATTAAATTATTTTTTAAATTTTCTCCAAGTCCATTTGTATCTGTCCGCGATCTTCTGCCGGCAGAAAATGTGCAGGCATAACCACGAAGAAAATTTGTTTCCTGCTTATGCAAATTTCTAAAGCGGGGAATGTAAGCGGAGGTCGGCCTGCGGCCACCATCAGTTTTGGAATCCCGGAACCCATCGTATTTCGCATTGATGCGGCCCCGGTAATTATGAAAGGCCACATATTTCCCCAACAAACCATTTTCATTTCCCAAACCATTTGGAAACCGCTTTGAGACTGAATTTAATAAAATGAGATTTGTATTTATTGCGCCTGCATTTAAAAAAATAACAGGAGCATAATACTCAATTGATTCTTTTGTATTGGAATCAATTACATGTACACCAACTGCTTTATTTTTTTCGTCATCATAAATGATTGAGTGCACAACAGAGAATGGGCGCAGCGTCATGTTGCCGGTTTTTTGCGCCCATGGAATTGTGGTTGCGTTTGTATTATAATATCCGCCGAAGGGACAACCACGCTGGCATAGGTTCCTGTTCTGGCATTGCCCTCTACCCTGTTCATTATGTATTGGCTGCGGTTCCGTTAAATGAGCACAACGGGCATAGATAACATTTCTATCTTTATAATTTTTAGAAACCACATCCTTAAAATAATTTTCTACACAACTTAATTCCAATGGTGGTAGAAATTCTCCATCAGGGAGATTGGGAAGGCCGTCTTTGTTTCCTGATATGCCGGCAAATTTTTCAACATAACTATACCACGGCGCTAAATCTTTATAGCGTATAGGCCAGTCGACTGCGAAGCCATCCCGTGCCGGACCTTCGAAATCAAAATCGCTCCATCGTTGTGTTTGCCTTGCCCACATAATAGATTTGCCGCCTACCTGGTATCCTCTTATCCAGTCAAAAGGTTTATCCTGCACATAAGGGTGCTCGGTATCTTTTACAAAAAAATGCATGGCATCTTCCTTAAATGCATAACACCTGCTGATAACCGGGTTGGCTTCACGGATATCATAAGGCACCTCGCCCCGATGTTTAAATTCCCAGGGCATCATGTTAGTTGTCGGGTAATCTTTTAGGTGCACCACATCCCTTCCCCTTTCTAACACCAAAGTCTTTAATCCTTTTTCACAAAACTCTTTAGCAGCCCATCCACCGCTCATGCCTGAGCCAATTACAATGGCATCAAAAGTTCTTGATTGTTTATTATCTCCCATATTTTTAGCTTGCTTTTTTTACCGGAACGCAACCATAAAATTTCCCCGGAACGAGTTTGTATTCATGCACTTTCGTCAAATAATATTGTGATGAAGTATAAGCCTGTAGTGTAAGGCTTTTAATTGTCTTGTAAAAAAATGAGACGTTCTCCGGTATTCCATTTTTATTTTCAATAGATTTTAATAGCTCTAATCTTTCAGGAGGAGCACATTCCGGGAATGTTTTATTAAATTTCTTTTTACTAAACGTATCAAATTCTTTAAGCCCTTTTGTAAATTGCTTTTGTTCATCAGGATCATAACAATCATCAATCATCATTAAAGCAAACAGGTGAGCAGAAACATCTTTTGCCCCCGGCGTATTTGTTTTTGGAATTATTGTTTCACCTATTTCTGCAATAAGATTCTCTTCCTTTTTATTTATTTTAATTTTTTGTAAGGATACTGATGGCTTCTCATCTTCCTGTAAACAAGAAGGTAGCAATGCAGCTCCTGCTGAAATTATAAATAAAGTTTTTATGCTTGAACGCCTGTCCATTTTTTATCCTGTTTTTATTAAAAAGAAAAGATAATAATAAAATATTTCTTTATGTTATTTTTCAAATATTAATATTTTAATTTCCTTAGATAATTATAATTATAGGCAAGGCTTTCAAACGGAGTATTGGTATATTCTTCCTGCTCAACAAAGAAATATTTCATGCCTGATTTTTTAGAAGCATGGAGCATTTTCTTTATGTCCAAACCACCTTTACCAAATTCTGTGCTATGTTTTTGCTGCATGTTCATATCTTTCAAATGCCATAGTGGAAAGCGACCAGGATATTTCGCAAAATAATCCAACGGGTTATTGCCTGTTACTATTACCCATCCCAAATCCATTTCAAGGTTTACATAATTCTTGTTAGTATTTTCTACCAGCACATCATACAAAACTTTCCCATTTTCTTTTTCAAATTCAAAATCATGGTTGTGATAACCGAAATTTAAATTTGATTTTTTAGCCGCTTCGCCCGCTTTATTAAATGACTCAGCAACGCTTTTGTAATTGTCAACCGTTTGGCCCCTTGTAGGCATTGAAGAAACGATTACATATTCCTGGCCTGCCTCCGCGGCATCGTCAATTGTTTGCTGCCATTTGTCATCGAAGTGAACATGGCCGCTTCGCAAATTCATCCCGAGATCTTTGCAAATCTTTTTCATCTCTGCAGGCTTAAGCCCATAATAATTTCCCTTATCACTTCCTGCAGATTCAATTTCTTTATAACCAAGAGCGGCTAATTTTTTTAAAGTTCCTATATTGTCTTCAAGCATTTCTTTGCGTACGGTATATAATTGCACGCCCACATCCTTCGCAGCATTTGGCTTCGCTGCTTTTGCCATGCCTGGTATCAAAACAGAACCTATAGCAAATGCGCCTGATGCTTTTAAAAAATCTCTCCTGGAATTCATATATGATAATTTTATTTTTGAATAAACGAGATAAAATATCGGGTTACTTTTTATTATTTCCCATATCAGAATTAGTGATGAATGCAATCTTCTTACTATCCGGCGACCAGGAAGGTGTATTGACAGATCCCTGCCCACCATAAAAATAGGCAAGCACTTTTGGAGTTCCTTCTCCTGAGATGGGTAAATAGCGAATGTATACATGCTTGTATGGCGGATGAATCCCCGGTTGTACTTCTTCTTTAAGGAAAGATAAAAATACCATGCCTTTGCCATCAGGTGAAATATGTGCAAACCAATTATTGTAATCATCATTGGTTACCTGCTCCTGGCCGCTTCCATCAGGTTTCATACGCCATATCTGCATCATGCCCGAACGCACTGAATTAAAATAAATATATTTTCCATCTGGTGAATATTCAGGCCCATCATCTAATCCTTTTGTGTCAGTTAGCCTTTCTTCAGGCCCACCATTAGCTGGTATTTTATATACATCATACTCACCATTTCTTTCTCCGCAAAATACCATGCTCTTTCCATCAGGCGACCATCCATGCAGATAAGACGGTCCTTTGGGAGTTACTTGTTTGGGAGTACCTCCTGTTATTGGAACGGTATAAATAATGGAACCACCTAACTCTTTTACATTGCTACTTAATCCCAGCATCTTACCATCAAAAGAAATTACATGATCGTTATTATTAGTTTTTACATTTCCTGTATTAAGAAGTTTGGGTTTTCTTGTTGCAAGATCAAAATTATAAACAAGGCCATCACTCCCATTAAAGATCAGGCTTTTGCCATCAACATTCCAGTTGGGCGCCTGGATAGAATAAGGCACTGTATACATTATTTCCCTGGCGCCGGAAGCTACTTCCATTATTTCCAGGTTGCTTCCTAATGTCATTTGTGTGGTGTTATCTGCATCACCATGGAACGGCACTGTTATTCTTACATCCCTGAAGACACCCGTTTCTAAAACATCTGCATTATGAGAACCAACAAATAACCCTACATACACATCATCCCCAAGGTCAATATCAGCAACCTGCTCAACCACGAATGGCTCTCCATAAACGGCTGCTCTCATGGTATATGTATGGCCCTTTCTTTCCAACTGAATAATATTAGCCTTGGTGAGCTTTGATTTAATTTCCTCTGTTTGCGCCCCGGTTGTTCTTCTAAACTGAAGCGAGGTTAATCCATCGCCATGCACAACTGCATTTACATGAGCCGATTTTCCATCAAGGGTTTTACGAACCATCCAGCCAACTTTACGATGTTCCTCAACCCCATTTAGGCCAACTAATTCTGCACGTGTGTACAATATAAAATTCCCTTTCATTTTTTTCCATACAAATTGAAACTCATCATGGTCGCCCCATATATTGTAACCTGCACCGGAAATTACATACTGGGCGGTTGATGGAATATATGTTGCTGAGCCTTTTTTTACATTGGTACCTACATCTCCATGCGCATCAAACATGCCTACTTTTTGTTGAGATGATCCTTCCAAACTAATAAAGCATATTAAAATACAAAGGAGTAAAATCCTAAGGTTATATTTTCCCATGTCGTTGGACTTATTTAATTTTTTTAAAAATACAATCGTTATTAAAGAGATATTTTCTTATGAAGAAGTGGTGTAAACTATTTACATCCTTAAGCAAAATAACATAAATTACTACATCAATAGTATATCATTTTTTATAAGCATTGTTTCGCAATGGGATATTGCGTTTGTACGTTTTAATAGTAAATTTATTAATACTTGTAAATGCAATGAGCATTGCATACGATATTGGTGAGAAGTGAGGAAATTATTCTATTATTGATAACCTTAAAAATCATTATGAAAATCTTTTTGACTCTAATAATTTGTATAATTTATTCAATTACCGGAAGAACTCAGACCATGGATTCCAGTAGGTTGGATTTATTGCTTTCAATTCCTCAAGAAATAGAATTAAAAATTTCTACTCCACAGCCAAGAATAAAAGAAAAGATGGAGTTGTCTTTAAATATAAACTATGTGCGAGCACAAATATTTAAAACAGAATTAGGCAAGTTTGATTTAGCCGATGATATCGGAGAAACGGACAGGGATTTCATGATTATGAAAGTTAATGCATTACAAAAAGGGAAACAATTTATTGGTCCGCTCTCTTTTACAATGAATGGAACAAAATATTCAACCAATAAAGTAGAATATGAAGTCATTGACGCCTTACCAAAAGTTGATAAAGGAGTTTGGATTAGAAAAGTTTTACCTAATGATTCAACGGTTTGTATTATTGTTGAACAACGAATCCCTGCAATCAGTCGAGTTACCAAAATCGCCGAAAACACAACCAAATATTGGACAGAATCCGAAACTAATAATATAATAACAATGACGAACACACCTTCAATTAAAGGCCTGCAATATAATACTTCAAGTAACTTTGCAGAAGAAGGGTTTTTCTATAATTCTAAGAACGAGCAGAAGAAATTCTTAAGCGGCTATTCAATAAACTATTTTAAAATCATTGATAAAAAACTTAAAATAAAAATTACAAAAAGCGATTTCCTGAATCTTCCAACTGATTACAAATTTGAAGACATTATTATTCAATAAAAAATTTTGCCAGTAATGCTCACTTCTCTTGCTGTCGCTGGCGTCCCGTAACCAGATTCGCACTAAAAATTTGCAAGGATAATTTATATTTATCAATGTTTCAAAACCATCATACGAGTTTTTTAATCTTTACAAACCGCACTGGAATTTAGCGTCTTCGCGAAAAGGATATAAGTGACCATCCGCAAAAAATTTTGGCCTTTATGGAATTTGTTAGATTATATACCCGAAGGCAATGGTACAGAACGATATCCGAAACTTATGCATTGATTTGGTGAACACTTTTGCCTTTGCTGATCTTCCTATTTTTTTCAGCATACTTACTTTCACCAAATCAAAAGAGATGAACATCAAATCAAGCTTGCTTTTTTTAAATCAAAATTACTTTTTTCCTGGAAGTTTGCTATTGGCGCTTAATTTACTATAGTGTCGGATAAGTGGGAAATTATGCAATGCAGAAGGAAAAAGAAATATACTTATTAAAAAAAATTATAACTCCGATTGTACTAACGACAATACAAAAAATATATAGTTAAAGAGTTGAAAATCAAACTCTATTTTTTAAGTATCTTACGTCTAATAACATAAATACAAACGTTGCCTGCGAGCGTATTTGACACACCTCAATCTTTAAAATGCCTGACAAAAACGAAAAAGAAAGACGAAAACAAATTACGAATGAACTTCGTGAAAAAGCACATGAAGATTTTGAAAAAAGCCTTCCATTAAGTCGTGACAGATTTAAAGATTTATTTGATTTTTTAGACAATGAACTTACAGACAATAGTTGTGACCATACCTTAAAATTCACTAAAGCATTTTTTAGCACAAAAGACCTTGACAATTTCGACGAAACAGCAAAATGGTTAAATGAAAAGGGCGGTTATTGTGACTGCGAAGTTCTCGGAAATGTTGAAGAAATGTTTGATGACAACGCAATTTTGTAAGTAAAATGCTATACAGAGAATTTTGTGACTTTCTTGAATATCGAATCTGCGATTTGTTAGTGAATTCTAATGATGACAGAGTAAAAGGTTTTTGGTGTGACGGAGTGCTTGTACCATTATCTGAAAATTATTATTCACAGAAATATGTGAACGACCATAGACAAGTTATATTGAAAGCACATATTGGTAAAGACGGACAACAAGAATATGATTTGACAATGAATTTTGGGACAAAGTCATTGAGTAAGTATGCAAAAAATTTAGACATTCAAGAATGTGTGCCAAATCCAGACAGTGAAAATTGCTTTACAATTGACACAGAGAAATTCAAAATGGAGTTACAACTTCTCTGACAAGCCAGCAGGCAACAATCACCTGCATTTTCAAGAAAACCGAAATATAACCTGGAATAGATAAGGCATAGTCCGGCGCCTCTGGTTGTTATTGACCTCTCTTCCCAAAAACATTGTCGCTTCAGTAACTTCTAGAGTGAAAAAATACTTTTAATATTTTGTCCCATTTTAAAAAGCTAAATCGTTATTTATATAGTCAATTATTAAATAGCAAAAAAAGTAACACATGGAGCAAAGGATTAATTTAAATGAAAAAGGAAAGCAGGCAATGGTTGCCTTGTATGGCCTGGGCAGGTATGTTGCCAAATCAACAATTAAGCAATCGTTATTAGACTTTTGCACCCCGGCCAAATAATATTTAAACAATAATTTAGGTATAAAATTTTCAACAATCAAAACATAAAAAAATGACTACATCAGATTTTAACACTACCATGCTAGTAGACCAAACCCCGAAAGAAGTATTCGATTCGATCAATAACGTTCGCGGATGGTGGTCGGAAGGACTTGAAGGCAATTCAGAAAAACTCAATGATGAGTTTGCATATGAGCACAAGCCCTATCATTATTCCAAACAAAAGTTAATAGAAGTTATTCCAGACAAAAAAGTCGTTTGGCTTGTCACAGATAGCAACTTAACTTTTATTAAAAATAAAAGCGAATGGACAGGCACAAAAGTTATTTTTGAAATCTCTAAACAAGATGAAAAAACGCAACTCCTGTTCACTCACGAGGGTTTAGTTCCGCAAATTGAATGTTTCGGTGACTGTTCAAAAGGATGGAACCATTATTTGCAACAGAGCTTATTGAACTTGATAACTACCGGTAAAGGGCGGCCCGACAAGAAAGAGAATGAGGCAAAGGCTTATAGCAATGTACAATAAATCAATAAAAAAGTAAACATGGATAATCAGGATTTCACCACTACCATTTTAGCAGGCCACTCTCCTGCAGCAGTGTTCAATGCCATCAATAATGTTCGTTGCTGGTGGTAATAAGAAATTGAATTAAAATCGAAAATGTATTTGCGAAAGTTTTAAGGTTTCGTCTATTGTGGCAACTAGTTCAATTTAAGATGCTTAAAGAAATATCTGCAAGTTAATGGGTACGGGAACATTTGTATATTTATGAGTTAGTGGCTATTTTACAGAGACACCTTACAATGCGACAATTATTATTAATCATATTCACTTTGACAACTTTAAATTCCTACTCTCAAAAGTTGGGCATCACAGCTATTGACAAATCAAAAGTCCTTGCGCTACTCATAGACAGTACATCAAAATCTCATCTTTTGACGCAATTGAATGGCAGACAAGACAACACACTTCGAAAAAAGTGGACAGCAAGAACTTTTCTGCTTTCGGACGGAAAAATCATCATCGAATTTTACGACCAACAAGCAATACTTATTGACAATTTAGGTGACTTTAAAAGGTTAGAAAGAATAAGGTTTGTAAAAAATACAGTTGACTTTCTCAAAAAGAATATCTCTTATAAAATTGAAATTAGCTTTAAAGAGGGTAATCGCATTGTGGAAAATGAAAAGCCAAAGAGGTTAAGTAATTTAAAAAGTGATATACCCGAGTATTACGATTTTGAAGTGTATGAATTGAGTACAGGGCAAATTTTATTTATTGACAAATCCCAAAATCTAAAAAATGCAACTATTTACCCAGACTTAAAAACGCTTTGCTCTGACAACAGCACAATAAAAGAACTGGTTTACGGTTCAGACGACGACGAATACTTGATGAAAAAATTAGCGTCAGGAGATGCGTTATTAGATTATGACGTTAATGACCATCTTCTGTACACAAAATACCTTAAAGATTTAATCAAAAATCACAAGCTGACACTTACTGAACAAAAGGTTTATGTTTCTAACTTCTTTGGGAATTTATACAAGTCTGACAATGGCTATTACATTCTTGTTGATGAAGTAAATCAAAAAAATGGAGCAGGAAACAAAATGCAAATATTAAGCTTACGCATTTATGAAACATTACAACAAGTTAGAGATGCACAAACCAAGTACGAGGAATTTAAAAACACAGGTGTTACGTCAGAACATTTCTATCAAAAGATTTCAGATAAATACGGACAAAAGTTTCCTGAATTTGTAAGCTCTCTTTCAGACAGCTTACCTACACTTCTTAATTTTGACAAAGACCAACTTTCTTTTGACAGTGCTGGCATTGACATAGTTGATGAAGCTCTAAAATGGAACGGCACAAACTATAAACTTTTTGATACATGGATTCCATCAGTACTTGCCTACTATGGACAATGCTATATCATAGACAAAAAAGAGGGTAAATGGACAATGTACTTTGACAAGGAAAGCAAAGTTTGGGTACCAGAGGTAAAACTTGATGACGGAAGTTCTGCGTGGGATTGGATAGATTTCTATAAAGATTTGTACGAAGGACCAATTCCTTTACGTTGGACAGGTGATTGGGATGGTTCACGAAAAAAAATGCGTAGCAGCATCAGGACACTAAACAGCTACTAACAAAAGTATCCATTGTATCTAATACAACCTTGAGGAGAGATAATATCGTAGATCAATAAATTTCTTTTGAAAGAGAAAGATTGAAGCTTTTAATCAACCTTTCCCCTTCTCCAGATTTTTTTTCCTTATTCAAATTTAATAATTTTTTTAAATCAACATACTTTTCAGCATCCATTGAGTAGTCCGGTATTTTTTGCTTAGCCAGATAATAACTCCAGGTGGCAAAAACGCGGCTACAGTTCTTCGTTTGTTTTTTGTTGAGCTTTACGCTTAGTAAATCGCCGGTGGCCGATAAAGTGGCGTAAATGCAGGTCGCTACAGTCTTTGCAGAAGAAAATACTTCGCTTTTTGATTATTTACGATAACAACTTTTGTTTAGTAGTCATACCTGCGGTTTTTTTTTATAAGTATGTTTTCAATTTATAAATATTGTTGAATTAATTTTTTAAATAAACCCTGCTACAGACTTTGGCGAAGTAGATTTTACTACACCGCATGTTTAGTAGTCAGGGTTCACTCAATTATTTTACGATTCCAAATTCATAGGGTTGCTGGTTGATCAATACATAGCGGACCCGGTTAAGAAGTTTCCTTGCAATTTTTATAATTACAATTTTGCTATCCTTACGCTTTATTTGTTCCTGGAAATAAAGGGCCATTGCAGGATCTGTTCTCCGGGCTGTCCAGGCGCTTTCAACAAGGTCACTTCGTAGCTGCCGGTGTTTTCTAACGGTAAGGCATAGCTTATTTTCTGACTGGCCGCTGCTATGCTCCATAGGCAATAAGCCTACAAAGCTGTTGAGATGATAAAATGTTTCAAAGCGTTTTACGTCTCCAATTTCTACCAGGATACTTGCTGCCGTTAGTGGCCCTATGCCGGGAATGGTTCTGAGCAAATAATAGTTGGTCTTATATCGTTGTTCACGCATCATTTTTCGCAGGGCATTGCTGATGCTTAAGAGTTCTTTTCTTAAGAACTCCATTTGCGCTATCATATAATTGAGAGCATTGCGCCTGGTTTGTTGCGTGCAATCCAAAGCTTTGAGCCAGTTGAAAATTGTGGCTCCAGCTGGCATTATCATATTGCTCGGGAATATCAATACCGCTAAATGCAAGCATGCCTTTTATACGATTCTTACAACGGGTTAAATCTTTCCATATTCTTTTGCGATGGCGAAAGAACACCCGGTCGGCTTCCTGCTGTTCGTCGGGAATATGTATGCCATGCAGTGCGCCTGATTGCAGACGCATTCCCAGATTGCGTGCATCTCTGGGGTCTGTTTTTTGCAAAGTATCTTTTTGCGATTTGGGAATGTCTGCAGGATTTACCACCAGGCATTCGATGCCGATGGCTGTTAACTGGCGTTGTATCCAAAAACCAAATTTGCCTGCTTCATAAGCAGCTATATACCTGGCTCCGGGATAATGTTGTTTTAAGTAGTTGGCCATAATTTGCGGGTTAGGTTTTTGATGTACCGTTTTTACAAACATGTCATTTAAATGAATGCCAAGATCCCAACTGATTTTATGGACATCCATGCCAACATGAATGGTTTGCCCTTCGAAATTTGAATTAATTTTGTTCATAGCTGTTGAGGTTTTTATAATGAAATTAAAAGTTACTGTAGCGACTTACACTGACTACTTTTTTTAACTGCCTCAACAGTTTTTAGGTTACATGGAGACTTTGCAAAAGCAGGGCTGGACAATGTAACATCAGCAATGTGCAAGCATCAGCAGCGGTTCGGGCTCGACATTCAATGTTCAGCTTTAGTTCATAACTTCAACAACATATTTTCAATTGGGCATTTGTACCGGGCTTGACCAGCAATGAATTCCCTGCCTTCGCAAATACTCAACGTTATGCTAGATTATTGAACCGGCGTGACATATAATTAATACAAGCCTTATAGAAAAAAATGTAGTTTCCTGTTGTTGCCAATGATGATATACTTAAATTACAGGTCATGAAAAAAATATTTTTTCTTCTCGCTTTTCCATTGAATTTATTTGCTCAAAAAGATTACCCGGCTTTGTTGGATAAATACATGCAAGACCGGGCAAATGTGATTAAATTTTCAGGCACCGT
>JBBSEV010000069.1:0-21407 GCA_038239385.1 Chitinophagales bacterium | reverse complement strand
CTTATTCCATTAATACTGCGTTGGATGCTAAAATAAGATGAATTAAATTCCGAAGCAGTTTGCCATGTAAGTTCGGCATTGTCGCCATTTAATTGTCCCTTCAAATTCAAAATTGTTACAGGCAGCGGGTTACTCACTATGAAATCCGCAGTTGTAACACTACATCCACCTGGATAGGTTACTATAGCTTTATATATACCTGGTGCATCCGCGATTATACTGTTAACCAATAAGGGAGTAAACTTAAGTACCTGGTTATTAGTTTGATCCGCTACATATACGTAACTACTATCATCAACTTTTATTCCCCACGGTGTAAAGCCGCCTGCGATGGTAATACCACTACTAGCACCCGGTTTCCATAACTGTATCCTGTTATTAATTGGGTCAGTAGTATACATGTTTCCCGATTTATCAAAGGTAATTCCGGCCCCAAACCAAATCTGGTTGGGGGCTGTTCCATAACCATTTCCTCCTGCAACCAATTGTCCCGACACAGCGCCCGGAGCCCATTTCTCGATCCTTCCATAGTAATTATTTGCACTATCTGTAAGGTTATCTGCAACGTAGTAATTGTCAAAAGCATCTACATAAACCCCATTTGGAAAGTTAATGCTTGATAAGCCAGTGCCCAATTGACCGTCCCCGGCTACTTTACCGGTTGAATCTGTTTTATATATACCCCCACCTCTCAAAGTGTCTGCATTACCATCGTTAGCAAAATAAATATTATGTTTTGAATCAACGGATAGCCCCCATGCATTATAGTTAAAAAGGCTGCTTATAACTAAAGAGGGAGAAAATTGTAACACATTCTGAGTCGTGCTTACATAGAAAACGGTTGAATCTAATAGTACATCAGTCGGATTACCTCCGGATTGATTTATATTATCCGCAAACACTATTCCTATGGAGCTTCCCGGCGTCCATTTCATAATGCGATAGTTGTTATAATCAGCAACGTAAATGTTTTGTAATGAATCAAGGAAAATTCCATACGGCTGGTCAAATTGATTTAAGTTATTTCCCTGGCCATTGCCACCTGCTACGACCATACCATTATCATCAAAGCTCTTTATCGGGCTTCCATCCCGAAACCAGGTTATAGATTGAGGATTAAGACCACTTGAACTATTATCCAATGTTAAGGTCCCGTTTGTAGCACCGGAACCTGTAATATTTTGCTGAGAAGGTGGAGGATAAATTGTAATATTAATTTTATCTGAATTTAAGACACATCCATCATTGGAGTCAGTTGTTTGAACGTAATAATTTCCTGATGCCGAGGTTAAGTAAGTATTTGAGGTTTGACCTGCAATCAAACCATTATCATCATACCACTGGTAAGAGGCGGCTATTCCTCCGGGTGCCTGTAATGTTGCTGACCCGCCGGTGCACAAAGCAGTTTGCTGCGGAATAGGAATCGGAATAGTAGATGTTACAACCCATTCAGCATGGCAGTAGGCAGGCCCCGGATGGACATTGCCAAGATCATCGATCCATGGATCGCCCGGAACATTTAAGTCAAAATAATACGTGCCAGGCTTGTTAACAACAATGCTTTCATTAGCTGAATCAAATAAAAGTTGTGTATTAAAACTAGAATCAACAAAAATGGAATCGGCAGAGTAAATTTTTAATTGAACTGCAGGTGTAGGAAAATCATTATTGCCGGAAAAAATATAATTAAGAGATAAAGTTTTGACTGAATCCATACAGAGTAAATCGCTCGTCGGGACAATGGTATATCCACAACCTCCTCCTTGTCCTCCTCCAGAACTTTGGGTTCCGGAAAGTGTTCCCTTATTCCTCGTAGCTGCATCAGGCTGGGCAGTGCATATTAAACCACCAGCTAAGAAAACGCTCACTACTAATAGAAATAGATGTTTTGTCATAAAGTCTTTTTTAAATGATGATTTAAATCAAAAAAGGTAATTACCAAATAATTTGATAAGAAACAGTTTTATTACGATACAATTTTGCAGGTGGAATTATTCTAAGAATAATTAAGGCATGGTGTTTCTATTAGGAGAGAGAAATTTTATTAATAATTAAAAATAAAAAAAATTATGACATCTCTATTATTAATTTTTTACCTGCAATGTTAATACAGCAAGTTCGTTGTACCAGCAAGATTTTCTCATTTTTGTCATCATATATTTCAAATAGAATCTAATTTAATTTTATTTTCTTCCACGAGTTATAAGCCTCTTCGTCAAACCCGTACTTTAAAAGAAACAACACATAACTCTTCACTAATGGGTCATTGCCGGGATTGCCCTGCACAATAGTTGCATAATATTTCATTGCAGTATGTATCCATTTATCTTTTTCTAATGCATCAACTATCTGTAGCTGGCTTAACACATCGTTACTTCCTTTTTGTATTACAAGCGCCGGAATTAATTTTTGTTCGCCTTCCTTATTCTTAATTTCAAAACTTATAGGATCTTCTTCACAACCAGGCTCTTTTCCTTTTACCACCCAATAATATTTGCCGGTATTGCCATGTAAAGCCTCATTTATTTTTACGGTATGTTGCGTATCCTTAACCGCAATATTTACAACTTCCTTTGCTGTTGAATCATAAATGATAAAAGTATAATCATTCGATGGGCTTGATTGATGCCACTTAAAACGGATAGAATCTTCAGAGGTTTTTAAATTTTTTATAGGAAAAATCAGGTTATCACAATCATCGCCTCTTGATACTCCTCCATACACAACGGATGAATTATCATTCGTAAATTGTTTGAAGTCATGATCAGGATGTATTAATTGATTCCAGGCTAGTTTTAAAAAAGTTTGTGTAACACCCTGTATAGGATCATTTTTTTTATTATCAAGATCTTTTACTTTATAAACTGCAGGTGATCGTAGCACCAAAAAATTTTGATTTTTATCAGCGAGGGTAAGCTCTGCATCTTTTTTTACAGTAATTAGCTGGTCTTTATAAATAAAAACATTCTGCTGTAAGGGTATAGGTTTAGCTCCTGCTTTTGAAACTGAAACTTCTCCTTTAACAAGGAAAACATAATAATCCGGCGATTGCGAATAGGCTTGTGAGCAAACTATGAGCAACAAAATAGTTAGTATCCTTTTCATTATAGTTTATTTTGAATAAGCTGTTTTGTAGCCTGTCTTTTTATGTAGCCACCTGGCAATAATTTTATAAATACCCAATACTTCTATACAAATTATCAAAGAAATCAATACCGGCAATAAAGGCGTTTTCCACAAAAAAATATTATATACCTCCAAAAGAAAAAACAACACCAATAAAATGACGAGTAATTGAATCAAGAGTATTTTTGAATAAGAGGGCATGCCGTTTTCTGAATATAAATAAATCATGTACAGTAGAAATAAAAATATTAAAAAAAATGCAATCAGAAATGATGTAAGCTTTGAAGCAATTTTTGCATAATTTCCATCCAGGATCATTGATAAAATATTTGCATGTATTACAATGCCATACATATCAGGAGCTCTAATTTTTTGAGCTGGATCATTAAGAGGTGAGAAATATAAATCATCCGGTACAAAGGGAGGATACTTTGCAAAATAACCCAGTAAAATAATTTTATTATTAAATAATTTTTGAAGTTGATTTTTCTGATGGTATTCTAATAATTCTTCCTTGAGAATGCCTGTATATCTTTCAGTATTGCCTGTATAATTAATAATTTCATTCCCGTTTTCCCTGTATTTTAATTGATTAAATTTCTTGGGAGAATACAATTGAGCAATGCGGGAAGTGAAAGCAAAATGCCTGATCCCATCGGCATCCTGAAATGGAGACCAGGTCCTTATAACATATTTATCTCTATTGAAATCGATGTAGCCTGCATGTTCTTTAGAGACAGAAGTATCAAAAAAATTATGCTTTAAAATTCCTTCATCTTTATCAGTTCCTAATTTATATGCAAAGACTAAATTGGGTTTATTTATTATTGATTGTAATAATTTTGAATCTCCGCGTGTATCTTTCTTATTTTCAAATACGGCGTCAATCCCCACTATTGCAGGATTATACTCCTCAATAATATTTATCTGATTCGCGATTTTTTCTCTTGAGTCTTCAATTTGAACTAATACAATATTAGTATCCCGCACAAGGCTGTTCTTATTTTTTTCTCTATAAAAAAAATCATACATATCAGCGCCACGCAAATTCCAATTTATTGAAGAAAAAAATTCGTACCTCGAATCTAAAAAATATATAAAGCCTGCAATAAGTACAGTTATTGAAGTGGCTACAATAGCTTCTTTTATATTTTGAAGATTGAACATAACTTTCAAATCAATGGAACAGTTTAATAATTAAAACTCACATGCTACCATTGAATAGCAGTTTAAAATAAGTATTTGAAAATTATGGTTGGTCTTTGGTTCAGGATAAACTAAATTTAAAACTTTTGATAACGGCTCCTTTTAAATTTAGGTGAGTTTGCTAATGAAATTATGGAAATAATCTAATTGTACTAAGTCCTATGAAATATAAATTAATCTTTACACTTTTTTTCTTTATTAGCTTTTATATCGCTCCTGCCCAGAATCCACCTTCACATACGGTGGTTTTAATTTTAGAAAACAGGGCTTATAATAATATCGTTGGTAACTCCCAGGCGCCTTATATTAATAGCCTTCTAAGCAATATACATACGGCACTTTTTACACAATCATTTGGCTTAACGCATCCGAGCCAGCCTAACTATATTATGTTATACTCTGGAGATAACCAGGGCGTAACATCTAATAATGTTCCGCCTAATTTGCCATTTACAACTTTAAATCTTGGAGGGGAATTAATAAATAAAGGCCTAAGTTTTACGGGCTATTCGGAAGATCTTCCTTCTGTTGGATCTAATGTTGCCACATCAGGGAAATATGCAAGAAAGCACAACCCATGGGTAAACTGGCAAGGCACTGGCACAAATTATATTCCTCCCGCTTCCAACAGGCCTTTTTCTGATTTCCCATCCGATTTTAATCTACTTCCAACTTTGAGCTTTGTTGTTCCAAACCTGGATAATGATATGCATGATGGTACCATACCTACGGGCGATGTGTGGGTATATAATAATCTAGATGCTTATATTCAATGGTGTATAAATAATAATAGTCTTTTTATCCTGACATTCGATGAGGATGATTATTCATCTTCCAACCAGGTGTTAAGCTTTTTTATTGGCTCGGATATTAAGGGAGGTAGTTACAATCAACCATTAACTCACTATAATATATTACGAACATTAGAAGAACTTTATCAACTACCATTCGCCGGAGCAAGTGCAGACTCTTCTGCTATTAAAGGAATTTGGCTTTCTCAACAGCCAGTTACTTATACATTTTCAGGCAGCGGTAACTGGAATAATTCAACAAATTGGTTAAATAATTTAATGCCGGCAGCAATTACAGGGCAAGGAAGCAACATCGTAATAAATCATACCACAGGTGGCCAATGCATATTGAATATTCAATATAATGTTTCAGCCGGTACAAAACTTACCGTGATGCCGGGAAAAAAACTGGTAATAAATGACGACCTCACCATAAATTAATCATTAGCACGTTTAATAAATATTGCCATAAAAAAAAACTTCATAACTTTAAAAATTCAATACGACTCCATGAAATATTTATTTGCTTGCTTGTTTTTAACTATAGCTGCCTCAAGTGTTACTTACAGTCAAATAACACCTACAAAAATTATTAAGGGATATAAAGTAATTAAACCAAAAAACGTTGATGCTTCTATAGTAACTTCTAATCCCGATACTCCACAGGATTTACCGGTAACTTATACTTTTACAGGTGATGGTAATTGGAATAACCCGGCAAATTGGGAAAATAATTTAGTTCCACCCCAGCCTACTAACATAGGAAGTGAAATCATTATCGATAATATTCCGGCAGGGCAATGCCTCTTGAATATTCCGTACACAGTTACTCCCGGAACAAGCCTTACAATATTAACCGGAAAAAGCCTGGTGGTACCGTCAAATTTTATTGTGAATTAACAGGCAAATCTTTTCAACACTTTGTATCTTCTAAACTATTTTTAATTATTTAAGGCTGCTTAAAAACATACTGATTGAATAAAGTTCATTCAATTTTATTCTTTTAATGCTGATTGAAACTGGACTGATTTTTGAATATAAACAGGAAAATCAGAAAATCATTTTAACCATACGTCATCTTTTATCCTTTCCATTGCTGTTGGTTTTTAATACCATTACAGCACAGGTACAAACCGAGCGATATGTATCTATGTCTCCATTGTCAAATGCTTATTATGAATATTTACCACAAGGATATTCTTCCAGCGGAAGTCAAAAATTTCCATTAATGATTTTTGTACATGGCCTCGGCGAAACCGGTGATGGAAGCCCTTCACAATTGACACGAGTATTAAGACACGGCCCTCCAAAGCTTATTGACCAGGGGGTTTTCCCTGCTTCATTTGTTGTAAGCGGTCAAACATTCAGTTTTATAGTATTATCTCCCCAGTTTATTAGCTGGCCTGATGATATAGACATTGATGATATTATTAATTACGCGATTCAAAATTACAATGTTGACACATCAAGAATTTATTTAACCGGGTTAAGCATGGGTGGAGGCGTTGTATGGCAGTATGCGGGTGATGATATTAATTATGGAAAAAGAATTGCTGCTATTGTTCCTATTGCCGGTGCTTCATATCCAGCTTATTTCAGGTGTGCAAACATTGCCGCGGCCAATATTGCTGTATGGGCAACTCATAATAATGGCGACCCCACAGTACCTTCCTACTATACAATTGATTATGTTAATACAATTGATGCTGTGCCTTTGCCTCCAAATCCATTAGCGATAAAAACTATATTTCAGAGTAATTCGCATGATGCCTGGACACAAACTTATGATGTGAATTTTAGGCCTAACGGTAAGAATGTATTTGAATGGATGTTACAATATAAAAACGCAGGCAATATACTCGCAGTTACAGGTCTTGATTTTAATGCCAGAAAAAAAGATGATCATAGCGTAATACTAAACTGGGTTACTTATTCGGAAAAAAATAACAGGGGATTTGTAATAGAAAGAAGTAAGAATGGGATAGCGTTTGATTCTATTGGCTATGTAACAAGTGTTAGTGTAGACAGCAAAGGCGCAACTTATCTTTTTAAAGATGAATCAGCTTTAGGAGGGAAACTTTTTTATCGTTTACGCCAAATAAGTGTTGACAATACCTACCAGCTTAGTGCCGTAAAATTTGTTGAGCTCAACGGCCACAATTACGTAAACGTGTATCCAAATCCGGTTAGAGATTTACTCAATATCAATACATCCTATACGTTCAGTAATTCACCATTAAATATTTATGATGTAAATGGCCATTTGGTGATGAAGAAATTTCTAAATGGGAGCGGCACTTCCACTATCTCAGTAAAAAAATTACCTGCCGGTCTTTATTCTGCGAACATATCAGACGGCATTAATAATATAAATTTCAGGTTTCTAAAAAATTAAAATTGCCCACTGGTTTTTGTAAAAGATCTAAGGATCTTACTTTATATCTTTTGAAATCATATTTTCAGGCGCCACTATTTTAATAAATCTATTACCTTTTTATTCAATCATGTAAATTTCATAATTTTAGTCAATAGGCAATATAACAATAGAAAGTTTGATTGCCGCATTTGTCTATAAATCATCTTATAAAAAGATAATGAAATTTTTAAAAAATTTTTTTGCAATAACCATATTAATTTTTGTCTTTGCAATCCATAATTATTCAAATTTATTTTCTCAGACCCTTACGCCAAAATATATTTCCACTACGCCGTTATCAAATGGCTATTATGAATATTTGCCGCAAGGCTATGATCCCACAAGCAATAAAACCTATCCCTTGTTACTTTGCTTTGGTGGCTACGGAGAAAACGGTGACGGAAGTCCCTCTCAGTTACCTTATGTAATCAGCGTTTGGGGAACTACAGGATGGCAAATTAACCAGGGAATTTTTCCAACTTCATTTATAGTAAATGGGCAACCTCAAAAATTTATAGTCCTTTTTCCGCAATTTACCGGTGTTGCAAATCCGCAAAGTATTAATGACGTAATTGATTATGCGATTCTACATTACCGGGTTGATGTGATCCGGATATATATGACTGGCTTTAGTCTTGGAGGAGGATTGATTTGGGATTACACGGGATATAGTATTCCTTATGCAAACCGTATAGCTGCTATTGTACCCGTTTGCGGAGGCTCTTATGCCGATGTTATGAAGGCGCAAACTATCGCGGCAGGTAATATCGCAGTTTGGGCTACTCACAATGATGGTGACCCTACTGTACCTGTGCAAATAACAACTATTGATTACATTAACTATATCAATGCGGCATCATCGCCGCCTAACCCCCTTGCAAAAATGACCATCTTCCATGATAATGCGCATAATGCCTGGGACTCCACTTATAGCCTTACTTATGGACTGCATGTATACGAATGGATGTTACAATTTAAACGGGGCCCAGGAACCCTTTCAGTTACCGGATTAGATTTTAATGCCTCTAAAAATTTAAATGATGAAGTATTGCTGAACTGGAAAACAAATGCTGAAAACAATAATCGGGGTTTTACTATTGAAAGAGGTACGAATGGAATAGCATTTGATTCGATAGGATTTATAAACAGTCTTAGTAATGCGGGCCAGGGAGCTGATTATTCTTTTAAAGATATGTCTCCTTTTAACGGAAAGAATTATTATCGCCTGAAGCAAATTAATTTCGACACCAGAATAAATTATAGCTCAGTAAAAATTATTGAAGCTAAGAATTTGGCTGCGCTCAAAATATTTCCAAACCCTGTAAAAGATATTTTACATCTAAGACTAAAATTTCCACTTATACATAGCCAGTTAAAAATTATTGATGCGAAAGGTGAACTTGTAAACCAGCTTATTTTAGATGGCAGCAATGCAAATATTTCTGTAAAGCATTTATCGCCTGGGATATATACTGGAGAAATTACAATCGGGGGACGTTCCTCCAGGTTTAGTTTTGTAAAACTATAATACCAGTACTTAAAATTTTAAAATTTTAAAGAGATTTAGAAAATGTGCCTGATGGCCGGTGAGATATTTCTGTATGCACACTTACCTTATTATAATACTTAAGAAATATTAAAGGCCTATCCTGTAGTAAAAAATTCCATAGATGTAAGCATAATATTTTCTGCTCAATATTTAATCAATAAATTAGAGAACCAAAACTGCGGCTTAAATCCATTAAATTAAGGGATCAGATAATACCTCATTAAAAAAATAATTACCAATTATATATTTGTTTAAATGAAGCCTATGCTTATTTTATATTACAAATGAGAATCCTTTTATTTTTTATTACAGCTTGCCTGGTATTAAATTCTCTTGCTGCGCAAAGCAAAAAAATTTATCGCATAAATTCAATAAAAGAAGATAGCAGTGATCTTAACGGCTCAGTGTATCGTTATCCCCAATTCAAAAAAGGAGTCGTTTCTTTTAACGATAAGCCATTAGCCTCGGCTGACTTAAATTATAACTATTTATCAGGTCAAATACTTTTTATGACTAGTAAAGGAGAAGCACTTGAATTAGCCGGGCCAGAAACGCTGGTATACATTGCCATTGGTACTGATACTTTTTACTACATTAATAAAATATATGTTGAGAAGATAACTCACTACCCGGAAGTAAACCTTTTAAAAAATGAAACCATTAGATTTAATGGCAAAGAAAAAAAAGGCGCTTACGGTACTTATTCTTCTACAACCGCCGCAAGCTCAATAAATACTATTTCACGCGAAGATGTTAATCAAAAAATACCTGTTGATGAAAATACACTCTATGCAACATCAACACAGTATTACCTGTCAAATGCATTAAATAATTTTCTTCCAGCTACAAAGAAAAATTTTTATAAGTTTTTTTCTAAAGATGAAAACAAGCTTTCTGACTATCTGAAGAAAAACGCTGTTCATTATAACAAAGAAGAGGACCTGCTAAAATTCCTGGAATATTTACAAAATAATTGATGAATAAATATTGGCTTCTAATGTTTCAATTTATTTTTTCCATAAATAATGATTCCAATAAAGCAGGATCCATATTTGAAAATTTTATCGGAGCTAAAGGCTCAGTTATATAATCATTCAATTGCTTCTCCCACCATCCAACTGTTTTCCATTGGCCGAGCTTATAACCTACATTCTTATAATTTGCAAACCATTCGAAACCGCATTTCTCATGAAAGGCCACACTTCTATCATTAGGTAAATTAATCACCGCATACACATTTCTAAAGCCCTGGTATTTTAATATTTCAAACAGCGTTTTATATAATGCTGTTGCAATGCCAGCCTTCTGAAAATTATCATGAATGTAAACTGAACTTTCAACACACCATTGGTAAGCAATCCTTTCGCGGTAGCGTGTACCATATGCATAACCTGCAATAATCCCGTCAGCCTCATATACCAGCCAGGGCCAGTTTTCCATGTAGGAATTTATACGTTGAGAGAACGCATCAATTGAAGGAACATCTGTTTCAAAGGTGAATGAAGTATTGACAATGTATGGAGCATAGATTGCAAGAATATTTTCTGAATCTCGAGCTATGGCAGGTCTGATTCTGTTCATAAATATTGTTTATACTGCTAAGGTAATTTTCAAATTTAATAAAGGAATTATTAACATCAATCGCTATCACTTTAATTTTAATTTCATGTGCTACAGGCCCTAACTACAACGGTTATGTGCAACCTGTATATGTTGGCCCGGGTATAGGCCTCGAAACCATAATTGCCGTTGTAATTTCCTGGAGTAGGAATAAATCAATTCTCTGGGCGATCATTCATGGAATTCTTGGATGGCTCTATGTTATCTATGCATTGATTGTAAAGGCTAAATAGGGTCTATATTCCCAGGACAATTTTGGCTAATAATCATATTTTCTTCCTTTCCCTTTTCAAGAATCTGCGGGATTATCCCGAAAATAAATAGAACTCTTATTACTTTTGGAGCTACAAAAATTTTATACAATATCGATGGCTAAAATATTAGTAATTGATGACGATAAAACAATACTTGAGGTAGTGAAGACTATTCTCGATAATGAAGGCTATGTTGTGGAAACAATTTCTGATTGGCCTGGAGTGTTCGAAAAAATTAAAAGCTATAAGCCACACCTTATCATCCTTGATATTTTTATTTCAGGTGCAGATGGCAGGGCTATTTGTAAACAGTTAAAAAAATCTAAAACAACATTACACATACCGGTTATTCTTTTCTCTGCTACTAACAGGTTGGAAGCATATACGAAGGATAGCAATGCCCAGGGATATTTAAAAAAACCTTTTGAATCGGAAGATCTGATAAATGTAGTTAAACAGTGTTTGCCTTTAGGCCCGGTTGGAAACCAAACCGGGGAAACGGGGAGATAGGCCCGGCTTAAAGTTCTTTAATCTTAATATTTTTAAACCAAGCTTCGCTTCCATGATTTTGGAAAGTGATATGTCCTTTTTCTGCTGCCCCATAAGCAGCATCATCTTTAAATTTTTCGGCCATCTTATTTTTATTCCACTCATCGCTGTGCAATTCGTATTCCACTACTTTACTACCGTTGAGCCAGTGCTCTACACGGTTCCCGTTTTTTACTATTCTTGCATGGTTCCATTCTCCTGCCGGATTTGGCTTTGCGTTGGGTGCAGGATTCATCGCATAGTTGGCTGCGGTGTGTTGCCACGGTTCCAGTTTCTCAGGAAAATTTATATCATCAATAATCTGGTATTCCGGGCCACTTAGGTAGGAAGAAACACTATCTTCTGTAACCAGGTATAATATACCACTATTGCCTTTTGGGGAAATCTTATAGTCAGCGCTGAAATCAAAATTCTTATATTGATCTTTCGTCATCAGGTCTGCCGTGATCGCACCATAATTCGCATCGCTACCTTTACAATGCAAAGTCCCGCTATCAACTGACCATGATGCTGCAGATTTATTCTGGTAGGTGCGCCATCCATTCATATCCTTTCCGTCAAATAATAATTTATAGCCGTGCTCTTTTTCTTCTTTTGAAAGCGTGTTGTCACCTCCTTCTTTGGAAGACGAGCAGGAAACAAAAGTTGTGATTGCCATTACAAGGCAAACGAGCATATTTATTCTCATATTATTGGTTAAGTGGTGATTACTTTTAAATTTTCAGGATCCCATTTCATTATCTTATTATTGAAATAACTGTCATTACACAATAAAGCCGGCGCGGCCGCACGATAGCCAAACAATGGATTTTCCGTTATCTCCCCGTTAGTACGGATCGCATTGATCCAGTTGTAGTGATGATCGAAATGCGCTCCTTTATATCCTTCTTCAGCAGTATATATCATTTGCTCTGGCGGCACCATTAATTTACGGTCATAAACATATTCTTTGCCGGAGTTAACATTTTTGGGTTTGTTTAAGGGATCATTTTCGTCAATAATATTTTTGTTTTTATACAAGGTTACTTTATCCCACTCAACTGTCATAGAACCTTCACTACCCACCATGCGCAGGTAATTGGTGCCACCGGTGCCATCCACAAAATTTACACGCAAAGAAAGATTGAACGCGGGGTGAACTTTTGTATCAGGATAATCGAACGTCCCCAACATAATATCAGGAACTTCTCTTCCATCCTTCCAGTATCGAAGGCCACCGGTTGCCATAACTTTATTTGGGCCGATAGAACCGGTAATAAAATGAAGGCTCGAAAATACATGAACAAAGAGATCTCCTGAAACACCTGTCCCATAATCCCTGTAATTTCTCCAGCGGAAAAATCTTAATTTATCAAAAGGCCTTTTGGTTGTATTAGCGATGTACCTATCCCAATCAACTGTAGCGGGTGAAGCGTCATCCGGAATAGGATATTGCCACGCTCCCGTTGGCGACATGCGTGCATAAAATGCTTCAGCATAATTAAGTGTTCCGATAGCACCATCTTTTAAAAGTTGCTTCGCTTTTTCATTTCCCAAAGAACTCATTCCCTGGCTACCTACCTGGAACACAACTTTATTTTTTTTCTGCGCATCAATTACTGCCGGCCCTTCTGTAATATCATGCACCATAGGTTTTTCACAATACACGTGCTTGCCTTTATTCATTGCAGCTACAGAAATATCTTTATGCCAATGATCAGGAGTTGCAATTATTACAGCATCTACATCTTTTCTTTCTAAGATTTCGCGATAATCACGTGTGGTATATAAGTCATTGCCCCACGCTTTTTTTGCATCTGCAAGCCTGCCGTCGTATAGATCGCAAACCGCTACCAGCTTTACTCCAGGAACAGTCCTGCATGTTGTAGTATCTGCCGTTCCCATTCCTCCTGCGCCAATTAAAGCAACCTGCACCTGGTCGTTAGCACTAAAGTTTTGGCGGGATCTTATTAATTCCTCAAAGTTTCGTTTCCGGTCTTTGGCAGTAATTATTGCCGGAATCATCGTTGCACTCAGTACGCCCTTGGTAACATTGGAAATAAATGAACGCCTGGAATTTTGATTGGTATTTTTTGACATATATTTTATTAAGTATCTAAATTTAGCGGAACCATTTGTAATGACCAATTCAAGTAAACTATTTTATCAGGATTTATTTTTACGAATAATTCTTAAACATGAGTTTGCATATAAGATTTTAAAAACCTGCAAACTAAATAGCAATGCCGATGAGGTTTTTAAATTAGCTTTTTCTCCACAGCAAGCCGTATGAGACTTGCTGTATTTTTTACATTTAATTTAGCCAGTAAATTCTTTCGGTGACTATCTACTGTAAATGGGCTTAAAAATATTTTTTCTGCAATTTGCGGATTAGTAAATCCTTCTGCAATTAACGCCAAAATTTCTTTTTCCCGTGGCGATAATTCGGGCAATTGAGTCGAGGATTTTTGATATTCTTTTAATGCTTCTCCTGCCTCACCGCTAAAGAAAATGCCGCCATTATTTACAGTATGTATTGCTTTGAGCAGCTCCTCTTTTGATGAGTTCTTTAATATGTATCCAGAAGCTCCATTCTCCATCATTTTTTTAATATATAATCCCTGGTTGAAAGTACTAAGGCCAAGAATAAAAATGCCAGGATATTTCTCATTCATTATTTTACACAATTCAACACCGTCCATGCCTGGCATACTAATGTCCATTAATAAAACATCTGCGGTATTATTTACAAAATACCCAAAGCATGATGAAGCATTCATGGCATGGCCGGCCCATTCAATATCCTTTTCATTTTGCAGTAATGAATGAATACCTTCTATCACTACAGGATGGTCATCTACTATGAATACACGGATCATTGCTATACATTAAATTCAATATTTACTAAAGTCCCTTTGCCAGGTTCGCTATGAATATCTAACTGGCCTTTCAAATAATCAACACGGCTGCGTACATTTACAAGACCTGCTCCTTTATTATTTTCTGCGAGGCTTGTGTCAAATCCTTTACCGTTATCTTCTATTACTACATTTAGTCTTGCTCCTTCTCTTATCAGTTGTACAAATGCCTCGGTTGCGGCTGAATGTTTCATAATGTTATTTAGCAATTCCTGGACAATACGATAAATAATTATTTCAATTGATTTATCTATCCGCTCTTCCATTCCCAAAGACTGGTATTTTACTGTAAGTAATTTTGTTGTATTGATGCTGATACAATATTCTTTTAAACCTTCATCCAGTCCAAACTTTACCAACATCTCCGGCATCATATTATGTGCTACTCTTCTCAATTCCTTAATAGAAGTATCTATCATATCTAATGACCGTTCAAATACCGCCATGTTATCGGGTGTTATAATTAAGTTGTCTTTCATATTACTTAAGGAAAATTTTACGCCTGACAATAAGCCACCTAACCCATCATGTAAATCTTTAGCGAGCCTGCTTCTTTCATCTTCCTGCCCTTTGAGCATGGAATCCACCGCTACCAATTGTTTGTCTTTTTCCAATTCTCGGATTTGCTGTTGATGCAATTCTTCCCGTTGCTTTGCCAGTTGCTGACGATGACGAAAATTTCTATAACCTGAGAAACCAACAATTAATAAGGCAGCAATAGAGCCAAATAAAAAATAGTTTAAAGTTGATTTTTGTTTGATAGAAAGATTTTGTATCTGTTTATCTTTCTGCAATTGGATGATTTCTTTTTCTTTTTTTGCAGTTTCATATTTTTTTTCCAGGTCGGATGATTGTTTGGACAATACCTGGTTATTATGTTTTTGTTCATACTCGTCACAAAGCAATTCGTATGCATATCCTTTCGTGGGATCACCCGTAGCAAATGCAATATCTGCCAATACTTTTGTAGCGTTTACTTTTCCAGTTATATTCCCCATCTCTTCGTGTAGCTTTACAGCCTGTGTTGCATAACCCTGTGCCCTGGCATATTCTTTTTGCTGCAAATAGCATACACCCAAACCAGTAAGTGCATTAGCTTCCATATCCCTGTCCCCAACTTTTTTTGCCAATGAAAGACTTTCCAATTCGTAGTTGAGCGCAGTCGGTATATTGTTTAGTCTCAAATAAACATCACACAAATTGGATAATCCATATGCCACTACCCTGTCGTCGCCGGTGGTTCTGCCTATCGCAACCGCTTCTTTTGATGCTGCAATAGCTTTATCAAATTCTTTAGTACTGTTGTACACAACTGATAAATTGAACAAAGAACTGGAGATCCGTTGCGGTACATTCAGCGCCCTTGCTATCTGCACAGATTTCGTTCCGTACTCAATGGACTTATCATATTCTAACCTGGTAAAATAAAGGCGCTGCAAATTATCATAAGCATCCTGTTTTAGCTCCGGAGCTCCAAAATTTTCAATTACGGATAGACCCTGTAAGCTAAATTCAAGAGCTTTTTCCGGATCACCGAGATCACTGTATGATTCCGAAATATTGAGGTATCCAATAGCAATATTCAATGTATCTTTCAATTGCCGGGCAAGCACAAGAAATCTTTTATTGTTCTCAAAAACAGAATCCACATTACCAGTGGCTCTGAACAAGGCTGTTTTACGCACCATTGATTTAAAACGGCCTTTATTAAAATTCAATTTTTCGCTAAGTGAATATGCCTGCTCGCTTAACAAATGCGCCCTGGCCATATCGGTGCTTTGGGTTGCTTTGCTTAGTTTTAAATATAACCATACCTTATTTGTATCTTCTTTAGCTGCTGCAAGCTGTTGTAATAAACTATCCCTGTTATTTTGCTGCGCCTGAATAATGAGTGCAGGCAGTAATAGAATTGATATAAAAATCATCCTTTGCATTATACAAATTAACTCTTACTTCTGGTAAAATTCAACTATCTAATTAAAATCCCCCTTTCGGGTGATTCTCTCAAATTCAACAAGAATCACTGTTTCGGGGGATGCGCCATAATTAACGGATATATACTTTTAAGCATTCAAAAATTTTCCGGAAGAATTATTTCTTTTTTAAAAACACAAACAAGTATCATGAGAATATTTTCGACATTGATTATCATTTCAATTTTTATTACTCAAAAAAGTATTTCCCAGAATGTGGGCATCGGCACTACTACGCCGCAAACAACTTTGGATGTAAAAGGAAACTTTCGCACAGGTGGCAGCAGTAAAAATATTTCTTATGATTCAACAACCGGAAGGATCATCTGGAGTAATTCAAATCTATTCGTTCCCGGTTCACAATATTTAATGCAACACTCCGCATCTGCGGAAGGCTTATATTATAATAGCGGACAATTAGAATATCGTAATCAACTTGGTAACCCCGCTTTTTTTACCAACTGGACTAACGGTAACGGATACTTTAGTGGTAAACTTGGTATTGGCACCAGCAACCCGGTTGCCCGTTTACATGTAACGGACAGCAGTGTATTATTCTCTGCTGCCGGTGATATAGGCTTACCAGGCTTGCCTCCTTTACAGGGACCCGGAAGAAGAATGATGTGGTATCCCGGGAAAGCGGCTTTCAGAGCGGGTTACGTTAATGGTACACAATGGGACCAGAATAATATCGGAGCCTATTCTTTTGCTGCAGGCTTTGGCACCACTGCAAGCCAAAATTATACCACTGCGTTAGGTTATTTTAGTAATGCCAGCGGAGTTGCCTCCACAGCATTAGGAAACCAAACAACAGCAAAAGCATATGGTGCTTTAAGTATCGGATCGTTAAATGATTTTACTGATAATCCCGATCCACTGAATATAAATGCAACAGATAGAATTTTCCAAATAGGAAATGGCTTTGGTTTTTTTCCGGGAAATGCTATGACAGTATTAAGAAATGGTAATGTAGGTATTGGAACCACCAACCCTTTATCAAAACTTCATGTATATGGTACAGAAAGTAACCCTAATGGAAATGCAGCTGCTATTCAACTTTCGAATGTAGCTGCAGGCTCAGGCCTTAACAATTGGTTTCTTCGGACTGGTGCAACAGGAACGAACACACCTGCGGGAGGTTTTAGCATCGGCGATAATAATGCAACCCGTTTTGTTATAGATAATTCCGGAAAGGTTGGCATAGGAACACTGGCCCCGACTGGATCCGTTGAAATTAAATCAACCGATACTTATCAATTAGTTTTAGGAAATCCAAATACAAACCCTATCGATTATACGCGGATACTTATGACAACACCTGGTTTCTTTGGCGGACAGGGATCCTGGCAAATTTCTTCCATTATAAGTTTTGCGTTAAATTATGACAAATTTATTATTGCTGATAACAGTTTTGGCAATGTGCTAAGTTTATCAGGCGATGGTAACGCCACCCTGGCCGGCACCCTTACTCAAAATTCTGATCTACGCTTAAAGAAAAATATAACCCCGCTGCAAAACCCACTCCAAAAAATCTTACAACTCAATGGCTATAATTATTATTGGAAAAATGAAATCGCAGATAATAGTTTGCAAACAGGGGTGCTTGCGCAGGATGTACAAAAATTATTTCCGGAGTTGGTGAAACAAGATAGCAAGGGAATACTATCAGTAAACTATTCCGGCTTAATACCGGTATTAATTGAAAGTGTAAAAGAACAGCAAAAGCAAATTGACGAATTGAAGGAATTAGTGATGAAGCTTATGAATAACAAAGCAATTCCAAATAAAAATAACTAATTGCCAAAAAGCAATGGAAACTTAAACTTCTCAATATCGGTTTAGCCTTCAGCCATTATGAATTTGAATAAGATCAAATGGAGTTTCGGCAATTAATCATTGGGTGCTATTATAAAATACTTGAAAATTAACGCTGGCTTTTTTACATCAAACTTTAAAAATAATTAAAATGAAAAAACTAATCTTTTGCCTGATGCTTATTTCACCGTGTGGCATATACGCACAAATAGGTATAAAAGCAGGGCTCAATTTTGCAAATGTTACCAAAGTCTCATCTATTAATAATAGTAGCAGGTCTGGGTTTCATGCGGGAGTTTTTTTTTCACCATCCTCCGAAAGTATTATAGGTTCCAGGACAGAACTTATATTTTCGCGGCAAGGTTATAATTATAAAACCAGTACGAATACAGGTAGTGTAAACCTTGATTACGTCATGCTGCCGCAATTCATGGTTTTGAATATCACAAAATATTTTCAAATTCAACTCGGCGGCCAGGTGGCTTTTTTAATTAATGCAAAAGCGGACAGCAGTTCAGGCCAAGCAAATAGTAGCGGAAATAAAACATTAGATTTCTTTAACAAATTTGATTACGGATTTGGTGGCGGTGTTGAAGTGCATCCTTTAAGTGGCTTTTTAATCGGTGCAAGAATGAACATCAGCCTTTCAAATATCTTGCAGGATTCTACTAATTATTCATCAGGGGCATCACCTTCTTTTATTCCAAAAGTAAATTTGAAAAATAATGTAATTCAGTTATTCATTGGCTGGAGGTTTGGGCAAAAATCTTCTTCATCAAAAAAACCGAAGCAATGAATAAATTAATCCTGTCAATAGTTTATTTTTTATACTGTGTATTTGAGATACATGCTCAGGTTTATCCAGATCCTGAATTTAGTAATGAAATATCTTACCTGAAAAAAGACCATATCCTTACTGCCGTTAGATTGGAAAAAAATACTTCCGAAGTAGAAACGAAAACTAAATTGGGTGGCTTTGCAGGTTTTGAATACGGATATATTATAGAAGGTGTAAAATCACCGGTACGCTTACTTCCCGGAGACCACGCATTTATTTATACTACCTCAGGCACTGCACGTCCTTCATCATTAAATACAGATTCAATTATGAGAGCCCATGGCGTGGATCCTTCTATGGTTGCAGGAATGTCCGCCAGTACGAATGATCCTTCAAGGTTAATCACATTTTATAAAGTTGAAAATGAAAAAGGTGAAAGAAAAATATTAATGCAAAAGAGCGGAGGCGCTGTTCCATTTGCCAGTAAAAAAGCAAAGTCAAGCTATAAATATACATTTAGTGTAAAGAAAATTAAAGAGGGTTACTGGGAACTGGTGGTTGATAAACCTTTAGAAAAAGGAGAATATGCATTTACCATAAACCAAAGTATGGGAAGTATGGATGGAGGCATTAGAATTTTTGCTTTTGGCATTGATTAAAAAATAATTCTATCTGATATAGTCATCAATAAATACACTGAATGAAACTCTCTTAACATTTTTTGATAGTCATTTAATTATTAAACCGGATTTTTTAAAACCTAAACACATGTTTAAATATCTACCTTCAGTTTGCAAAACATTACCTGCATTTATTTTATTTATTACAATAAAAGTAGCAGCACAACCAACTATTACTTCTTTCACTCCTTTAAGCGGGGCAGTGGGTACCAGCATAACTATAACCGGTACAAACTTTAATGCTACAGCAGTTAATAACATTGTATATTTTGGTGCGGTAAAAGCTACCGTCTCAGCAGCTACAACCACCAGCTTAACTGTAACTGCACCTGTTGGCGCAACTTACAAACCAATCTCTGTACTTAATAATGTTACCCACTTAACCGGCTATTCCTCCAAACCATTTATAATAACTTTTACCAACCCTTTCGGCACAGGAATACCTGCTAATTTTTATAAGCCAAAGATAGATTTTACTACGAATGTTTCGCCTTATTCGGTTGCATTTAGCGATGTGGATGCCGATGGTAAAGCAGACCTTGTTGTTGCTACTCAAAATAACGCTGTATCAGTACTGCGCAATACTTCTGCACCAGGCAATATTATTGCATCATCATTTGCTGCTAAAGTGGATTTAACTCCTGGCAGCACTCCTTATTCAGTGGCAACCGGCGATGTAGATGGTGATGGCAAGCCCGACATAGTGGTTGCCAATTCAGGCTCTGCAACCATATCGGTTTTGCGCAATACTTCTACTTCAGGTAGCATTAGTGCTGCTGCCAAAGTAGATTTCGCCACGGGTTCTTTTCCTACATATGTTGCAATCGCTGATGTGGATGGAGATGGCAAGCCGGATATTGTTGTCGCGAATGGAGGCTCAAGTACCATATCAGTATTTCGCAATACTTCTACATTTGGTACAATAGATGCCACTTCTTTCGCTGCTAAAACAGATTTTCCTACAGGCTCTTCTCCTTACTCCGTAGCAATAGGCGATGTAGATGGTGATGGAAAGCCAGATGTTACCACGGCTAATCAAAACACTAGTAATGTATCAATACTGCGCAACACTTCTACATCAGGCAGTATAAGTTTTGCGGTTAAGGTTGACCTTGCTACAGGAAGTGTTCCCCGTTCCGTTGCTATCGCCGATATAGATGGTGATGGAAAGCCCGACCTGGTAGCTGCTAATAATAGTGGTAATAGTGTATCAGTACTACGCAATACATCAACTCCGGGCAATATAAGTGCCACTGCTAAAGTAGATTTTGCTATCGGAAAAAATACCTACTCTCTTGCAATTGGCGATCTGGATGGAGATGGCAAACCAGATATTGTTACAACCGACAATACGGTTCCCTATAGTATATCAGTACTACGTAATACTTCCACGTCAGGCACTATCAGTACTGATGCAAAAGTAGATTTTACGACTGCAACAAATCCCATCTCTGTTTCTATCGGCGATATAGATGGGGATGGTATCCCTGAAATTTCAGTAACAGATGCAGGGTCAATTTCAGTTTCGGTTTTTCAAATAGATCTTTCTGTAACACCTGTTACTCTTACAGATATTAAGGCATACCAAAAAAATGCAGGAGTGCAAATAGACTGGACAGCACAGCAGGAAATAAATATAAGCCGGTATGAAATAGAGCGATCAGAGAACGGACAGCAATTTATAAAACTGGGAAGTGTTCCGGCAAAAGGCAATAGCAGTGCCCTTATAAAGTATAGTCTGTTCGACCCTAAT
>JBBSEV010000068.1:0-21570 GCA_038239385.1 Chitinophagales bacterium | reverse complement strand
GTAAGTCCAATCATGGAATTACAGCCTTTACCTTTTCCGAAATAAAATTCCCCAAGGGCAAAACAGTTCGCATCATTATTAATAACAACGGGAATTTTATAACGATCCTGCATCCATTTTTTTAAGGGAACTTTTTTCCAGGAAGGAATGTTATATACATCAAAAACCGTTTCAACTTCTTCATCTATCAACCCTGGAACACCAATGCCGATAGCAGTTACCGAATTATTTATTAGACCATCAGTGAAAGAAAACAATTGATCACGCACTTCTTCTTCGGAAGCCTGTGCATTAATTTTTATTGAAACTATGCCTGATAATAAATCTCCTTTTACCAATCCCCCGCGGATATTGGTGCCGCCCATATCTATTCCTAAAATATTTTTTTTATCCATAATTATTTAAACTCACCCCCCTCTCAAGGAAGAGGGAGCTAATTTATAATTTTTTTTTGTTAGGATTTATAAGTTCGGACTTTGAAATCCCAATTGCTTCATGCCTCTTTTTATTTCAGGGCAACTCATAAATAAATTCCACAACAAGCCGCTGCGATAATTTTCAATCATTACAATTTGTGGCCCCTGGTCAATGGCTAAAAATGAATCTGCGAACCATAGATCATTGAGATTAAATGCATCAATAAAGCCATAATCTTTCCAAAGTTTATCCCCTAATGTGTAATAAAAAAATCTTATTGCATTCAAAGATTGAATTGGTGTATATGGTAACGATGAAATAGCTGCTGATGGGGTAATCACTCCATCATCATTATCAGGCGCGTGCGCTTTATAACCTGAAATGTTATCATCGCTTGCCGTGAGCCCCCAGTTCACGTTACTGTACCCGTAAAATTTAGAAGGGTTCGCAACGCAATAATTATAATTTATAAGACTATGCGCCTGGTTTTGAGCAAAGTAGTCTGCATAGGTGTCTACAAGATTATTGGGATTGATACCCAAAAAGGAATATTGTGAAAAAAACAATGGCCCTCCAAGATTAGGTCCTAACGGTAAGGGTATCCCATAATAGGTTGCGCCGTTTTTAATCGCACCATTTGATGCCCAGCCGTTATGATAAACTATGGATGGAATAGAATCAATGTTTGAAGAAGCAGCTAATGCATAAACGTTTAATGCTTCGTTCCATCCTTTAATTTGTTGATTTATCTGGAATCCAAAATTAGGGCTCCAGTGCCAGTACAAAACATTTTGCCCGCCCTGCCTGTACCAGTTCCATTCAACACCATCCCATATAACGTTGATGTTTGTACGAAGTAAAGTTTCATTAGGATCAGGCAAATTAAAATATTGCCTGGCGCATAAAAGACCCTGCATTAATAAAGAAGTTTCTACGAGATCGCCACCATCATCATTTGCACTGAATGGTATGGTAGCGCCAGTACTTCCATTTATCCAGTGTGAAAATGCGCCATGATATCTTGTACAATTATTTTTAAGAAAATCTACAATAGTATTAATTCTTTGTAGTCCCTGCGCTCTTGTGATGAAGTTTCTATTAACTGCAGCTATAATACTCATGACACCAAAGCCGGTACCACCGGTAGTTACCGTTTCACCTGATGTATTTCTTTCTCTTGCCATTCCTGAAACAGGGTGGCCAAAATCCCAAAAATATTTGAAGGTTTGCTGTTGAATAAGATCGAGCAATGCATTATCTGTTATGCGGGGAAACTTATCTGTTGAATCAATTTGAGTAATGAAGGTGAAAGTTTCTTTACGCGTTAAGGATGAATCTGCAGCTGACTGCAGGCTGGCTAATATATTAAGTGCATATCTGTTTAAAGCATTCAGAGCGGTTATGGGCTGAATAATTAAAGTACTGTCATTATTTGCATAAGAATAATTTACAGACACTGGAGTACCCTCGTTTGTAAAAAAAACATTTTCCGAAACACCGGATGTTTTTATAGGTGCGGAAAAGTAAATTTTTATAATAGCGCTTGTACTAAAATTATACGTTACAGCCTTGCTTATTAAGCTGTCATTAATGGTTGCCTTTACAAAATTAAATGGGCCTGCAACGGGAGGTGGTATTGGTGGTGGTGTATTATTATCCTTTTTGCAGGAAGAAAATAAAAAAAACGGAATTACACATGTTAAACCTAACCTTATTAATTTGTTTTTCATAGGTGTTTTATTTTATAGTTATATTCATCAGTAAGTTACTTTAAAAAAAATATTTCTAATATAAAGAGCCGCCTTTTAAAGGCGGCTCTTTATATAGTCAATTAGAAAAATTATCTTCCTGCTTTTCCATTAAGGAACAGGCCTGTTACTTCCAGCTGAGTTAAAGCTTTATTATAAACCCTCATTTCATCCAGTTGTCCACGGAAGGTACTTTTAGCCGCAACTTGTCCAAATAGACCATCAGGCCATGAACCTACCACTACCTTTGAAGGTACTTCAGCTCCCCAGCCAAGATTACCCAAAGGAGTTGTCTTACTACCATCTGTGAAAAGTGGATTAGGTGTAATAAACATACCATTTGTAAATGCTTCGCTTGCACCGACAGCAACACCATCCTGGTAAGCAACGTAAGTAGATGTTCCGCCATTATAAGTTGCTACAAAATGAACCCATTTGCCTATTGCCGCAGTATTAAATGCTTCAGGCACAAATCCCTGGAATGCTGGCGAGGCAACATCTTTAAATCCAGCATGAACCCTTACTGAATCTCCATGAAATGGTTCAATTTCATTAGCTAACAGAAAGTCACCAGTTCCATATAAAAAGAACATGCCTTGCGTTAATGTATCCTGGTTTGTTACTGTGCTATAGCTAGGATCAGTAGCTGGCAATTGATACCATACTGAAAAAGAATAGCTAGGCATGCTGGTAAATGCAGCCCCTGGTGTATAAGTAGCATAAGCCCCTTCCGCCCCCTGGTAAGCCTGACCTCTTATACCTGTGGTATAAGTGATAGTACCCGTAACAGTAGGAGTTAGACCACCTTTGGTTTCATTTGCATTCCCATTAAAAGGAAAATAGGCAATTAAATTAGCCGCCGCTACCGAATCAGAAGAGGCATAACCCCCAATAAGTGGAATGGCAACGACCGTAATAGTAGTGGTAGTACTTCCCGCAGAGGTAGTAATGGTTAATGTTACCGGACCCGGGGTAGCAGTAGGACCAATTGCTATAGTGCCGGTAATAGAAGTAGCGGTTGCGTTAACACCTGTTATTGTTACACCCGCTGCTGTAGTGGTAACCGTAGCGCCGGTAAGATTAGCGCCGGTAATAGTTAATGTGTAGGTTTTCCCTACGGTATCGCTTGCCCCAGATGTAACAGTTACACCAGTAGGGCCTGGAGGGGGAGTTTTATCTTTTTTGCAAGACTGAACTGCAATCGCAGACATTAAAATAATGCCGGCTATCGCCCATAAATTTAATTTGAGTGATTTCATTGTTTTTGTTAATTTAAATTTTTAAAGGTTTTTTTTTGTATAATCTTGAAAGGTACAAATGGTGTGCCACGTGATTTGTTAAAGATTAGCATAAACTGTAAGATAAATTTTTGATATAATGTTGAATAATTTCTTATTAGTACCCTGAATTTTGAGTAAGAGAACCTCCGCTAATAGCTATTTCGGAGGAAGGTATGGGTAATAATTCATGCTTACCTGCTGCAAAATTTATTTTGCCGGAAGCAATCATTACCTGCGCTGCTCTTCCCTGCCTTACCAAATCCCAGAACCTGTCATGCTCCATTGCCAGCTCTACGCGGCGCTCATTCCATATTGCTATTCTCAAATCAGTTTGAGAAATCGCGGTTGTAGCAGGAAGGCCGGCCCTGTTTCTTACCATATTCAAATATCCAGCAGCTACCCCTGAATTACCCAGCTCATTAGCAGCTTCTGCTTTAATTAATAACACCTCAGCATAACGAAGTATGTGAAGATTTTTTTGACATAGTCCACGGTTACCATCAAATGCTTCAACCTGTGGCCTCGTTCCTCCTGCCAAAATTTTGCTGTGGTAAGCCTTATAATTATAATTAACATTCATACCAATTATAGAAGGAATAGTAAATCCATCGAACAAAGTATCTGGCGGAGACGAAGCAGGCAAACTTATTATGGTGGCTCCTTTCCTTACATCACCTGGCTCATAAGCCGCTGCGAGGTTGGCAGAAGGCTCATCAAACCCAAACCCATCATCCCCGGAAGGCTGGTTAAAGCCGGGATTGTTCCAGGGAGTAAAGGGAATTCCCTGGCCATTATCCTGCCTGGCTCCCTGAAACTCAACATATCCCGGAATGCCATAATCAGCATTACCGTAAATCCCAGTTTCTACTTCAAATATAGATTCGATGCAATTATCGCCCGCCTGCCTCCAAAGAACAGAGTAATCAGGCATTAACTGGTATTGTGCGGAATTAATTACATCCTGGGTAAGACTATCGGCCTGTTGCCAGTTTTTCAAATATATATCAACCTTTGCGAGTAAAGTTTCTGCTGCTCCCTTCGTTGCACGGCCTATATCGGTACCAGACTTCAAAGGCAAATTTGCAATAGCAAATTCTAAATCCGGAATAATAGCTTTATTGTAAACATCACTGGCAGTAGCCCGGTTATAAAATGAACTGTCCTGATTTTTAGGGCCTGTAGGGAAAGTTAAGACAAGAGGAACTCCACCAAACATACGCACCATATTAAAATAAAAATAAGCACGCAGGAACCTCATTTCGGCAGTTAGTATTGTGACTTTGGAAGCAGGCAAAGCTGCCTGTGTCAGGCCATTAATTGCAATATTCGTTCGTGATATACCAGCGTAATACCCGCGCCATAAACCGGCTACGAAAGTGTTATCCGAAGTCAAAGTAAAATTATCTATAGCTGCAGCCAGAGGCTGATCACTTGAATAACTTCCTTTATCAGCATCGTCGGACATTATATTGGTAACTGTTATAAAAGATATCCCATGGATATCATAATTTCCAAATTCAGATTGGGTAGGGTCTGGTGTTATAAGTGCATTATAGGCGCCGGTTACATTGTTCAAGGCTACCTGCGGATCAGTTGTGGGAGTTCCCTGCCCCTGAATAGGCACATCCAAAAAACTTTTTTTGCATCCTATATTAATTAAGACTAAGCAAAAAATTATGAACGTTCTGTTTTTCATCTTTTAATAATTATTTAATTATTCATTATCATTCTAATTATGCATTAAATTCCCAGCGTAATACCAAATGCAAAAGTCCTGGTTGTTGGATAAGTACTTAACTCTATCCCTGCATTAGTGGGTGAAGAGCCGGGCAACTCCGAGGAAAAGCCACTGTACTTTTTTAAAGTAACCGGATTTTGGGCATTAAAGAATATCCTGCAATCAGTAAGTAAGCTTTGTTTTTTTATTATTTTTTGAGACAAAGTATAGCCAAGCGTTATATTATTAATTCGTGCATAAGTTCCTGAAGCAAGGAAATAAGAAGAGGCCGGGAGATTTCCCCCGTTAGCCAGTGGCTGCGTATTCGACATATTTTGAACCGTCCAGTAACTTGTAGCAACTGATCTTTCTAAATTATCCCTCGAGGCCACTCTTGCCTGTTGCTTTCCATTATAAACCTTGTTGCCAATATTTGCATAAAGGTCAATTGCAAAATCAAAAGACCTGTAATTGAAACCTGTTGAGAACCCGATATATAATTTAGGCTGATAGGAACCTCCATAAGCAGTATCTAATGTGCCATCGTCTTTGTATTGATAAATGAATTCACCAGGTTGGGCACCTGGCTGTAGCTTTTTACCAGTTTTGTCAACATAACCATCAATTTGCGACTGATTTTGAAAAACGCCGATAACTTTTCTCGTAAAAAATGCACCTATGGGATAACCAGTCTTTGTTTCTGTGGTAAAGTAGCCATTTATATTACCATCGAAAATTGGCAAACCTCCATTAAGACTTACAACCCTATTCTTATTGGATGTGGCATTACCACCAATAAAATACGAAAAGTTTTTACCAATATTATCATGCCAGCGTACTGAAAATTCTATTCCCTTATTATCAATCGTAGCTGCATTAGTAAGTACATTGCCCGGTGTAATACTACTGTTAGGATTTGCCTGGCTGCCAAAAGTCCCTGGCACCTGCACATATATTAATGCATCGTCTACCTTTTTATCATAAATATCTATTTCACCCGTAAGCCTGCCATTTAACATTGCATATTCAAGCCCCAGATCAGCTTCCTTAGTGGTTTCCCAATGAATGTTCAAGTCTTTTATTTGCGGCACTATGGAGCCTGTTGTTGCACCTGAAGCAGTTGCGCCACTATTGTAGAAATAAGGGATATTTCCCAATACAGTTAAAACTGAACCATCTGAAGGAATAGCTGAATTGCCTAATTTGCCCCAGCTGCCTCTTAATTTTAAAAAACTAAAAATATGCTGTTTTTGCATAAAGCTCTCACTACTTATAACCCATCCGGCACTTACCCCGGGAAAATATCCCCAACGATGGCTTGACGAAAAAACTGAACTGGCATCTGCACGAAAATTACCGGTAAACTGGTAGCGGTTATTATAACTGTAAATTAATCTTCCGAAGTAAGAATTAGTTCTGTATTTGTTTACTGAACTCCCATTAAACTGGAATCCCTGGTCACCATTTTGTAAATACCATTCACTTCTTATTGGCGGCACACTAAATCTTGATGCAGTAGAACCCACATTATAATATTCCTGAGCTTCGGTTCCTGCGAGCGCAGTTACTTTGTTGCTTCCAAATTCTTTACTATAAGTAATTGTGTTGCTCCATACCCAATGATACGTTTTTGAATTTGAAATAGCCAAAGTGCTTCTTGTAGCACCCTGGCTGCCTCCATTAACATTAAAAAAAGTAGTATCATTGGGATGCTGATAAGTATATTGGCGGTCATCGTTAAAAAACAATTCATCACCAAAAGTTGATCTCAAAGTAAGAAAGCGAATCGGCTTTACTTCTATATAAACATTTCCCTGCAACGTATTATTGCGGCTTAAATCATTGGTGTTTTGAGCATCTAATATAGGATTGCCAACATTTTGGTATTGTGATGTATTTCCGAATTTACCATTGATAACCGAAGGCACAAGAGGAGCAGCACGATATGCATCTTCGGTAATAGTTCCGGTATTCACATTTTGGGATGCCTGATTGGCAAATGAAGCAGTTGTTCCAATTTTAAGAAAAGAAGTAGGAGTGAATTCATTATTTAAACGAACAGTGTACCGTTTATAATTATTGAAAATAATAATTCCCTCATTAGTCAGGTATCCTACACTTAAAAAATACCTGTTATGTTCACTACTGCCAGAGGCAGAAACATTATGAGTTTGGTAAAAAGCATTTCGTAAAACCTGCTTATACCAGCTGGTTGAATAACCGGTAGAATCAAGTGGCAGCCCGGTTATAGCCATTTGATAATTTATATATTGGTGAGCATCAGCCAATGGCACAATATAGGCTGCCTGTTGCACACCGGCATTACCGGTATAGGTGACTTTTAATTTACCAGAACCTTGCCTGGTGGTAATTAGTATTACACCATTGGCACCTCTCACACCATATATAGAACAGGCCGAAGCATCCTTTAAAACATCTACAGACAATATATCTGATGTATTAATATTTGTGATTTCACTCGCATCTGACCATACTCCATCAATTATATATAGCGGGTTTGCACCTCCCAATATAGATCCTGCACCCCGGATAATAACCTGGGGAGAGCTACCCGGTTGACCGCTGCTTGATACCTGTACTCCGGCAACTTTACTTTGCAAAGCTTGCGTAAAAGTTACAACAGGTTGCTTTGTCAACTGGTCACCATTAACATGTGCGACTGAACCTGTTACATCTATCTTACGCTGAGTTCCATACCCCACAACAATTACCTGGTCCAGTTCCTTAGCAGAGGAACTCTGCAATGTTATTGCAATTGTGGTACGGCCATTTAAAAGAATAGTTTGAGATTGAAAACCTAACGAAGATATTATCAATGATGCATTTGGATTGTTTACACTCAGAGAAAAATTTCCTGTATTATTTGTTGAGGTTCCATTTGCAGTTCCTTTTTCCTGAACTGTTACACCAGCAACAACAGTTCCATCTGATGCGGTTATCGTTCCTGTAACTGCAGTGGTTTGCGCAAATACTTGTGAAGGCAGAAAAAAATTAATAAAAAATATAAAAGATATGGGATATACTAAAAAATATTTTGAATAACGAATTGTCATTTTAGCAATCATATAATTAAATTTTAAAGAAATTAGTTGAAAAAATAAATAGGCAGATACGTTTATAAGGACAACCAAAGTTAACATAGTGATGCATAATTTCATTTTATTTCTATAATAAAATAGTTGATTTTATCTTTGATTGATAATTTATCATTGGTATTTTCAATAGTGATAAAAATTTATTTAGAGGCTAATGCTTTACTTGTCATAGAAGTCAAATTGTAAAATAACAATACTTTGAAACGGATTTCACTCGTGCAATTATATGAGCTGCTTCCTGAAAATGAAAGAATAATAGTTGATGTATTGCGGCACATAATTACCGATAATTTGCCACCGGAATGCAGGGAAAAAATTTCTTACAGTGTTCCATTCTTTTATCGCAACCGGGGCATTTGTATAGTGTGGCCGGCTACTATTCCGAGAGGTGGAATTAAAGAAGGTGTTTTACTGGGATTTTGGTATGGTAACCAGCTAAATGATGTTGACCATTATCTTACACACGGAACTAACAAACAAATTTTTTATAAAATTTATAAATTTCCCGAAGAGATTGAAGAAGCTCCAATTGTAAAATTATTGAAAGAAGCGATAAGAATAGATAAACTCAGGTCTCCCATTATATTCAAAAAAAAGCAATGAGGAGTAATGCCATAGGGTGATTGCGCAATGTATTTATATTAGCAAATTGTGGCCAACCAAATCTTATTAATTGTAGCGGCTACCTGAGCCAATAAAAGTGAGCCACGCTTTAAAGCCATAAAAAAAATGAATTCAGAGTAATACATGCTTCGTAAAAAATAAAGTTTATTTTAGAAGAACATTTCATTTTTACAGAGTGTTATTATGCAAGCAACACGCCGGTTATCTGCTATTCTTTTTACTGACATTGTTGGTTCTACCTCATTGATGCAGTATTTCCTTCGCCCATTTTAGAATTAATTTAATTTACAGTAAATTGAAAAAAATTAAAAACAACCAGATGAATAAATTTATCACATTCGTTTTAATAACTGCCGCCGGATTTTTAGTTAACCAAACTGCACTTGCACAAAATCATAAAAAATTATATACTGCGGCTTTAGGTGTGGAGGCTTATACTTTTAGAAGAAGTTTTCCTATTGATGTAGCTAAGACACTGGACACAATTAAGATGATGGGATTTACAGAAATAGAAGGAGGCAGCAACGGCATGTCACCCGAAGCGTTTAAAAACCTTTGTGCTGAAAGAGGTATCAGCATTCCTGCAACCGGTGCAGATTATAGCAAGTTGATAAAGTCTCCCGATTCAGTTGTATACAATGCAAAAAAATTAGGGGCAAAATATGTGATGTGTGCATGGATACCTCATAGCGGAATATTTACAATTGATGATGCAAAAAAAGCAGTGCAAGATTTCAACATGGCGGGGAAAATTCTAAAAGATAAGGGCATTACTTTTTGCTATCATGCTCATGGCTATGAATTTCAGCCTTACGAAAATGGTACGCTGCTGGATTATATAATTAAAAATACAAACCCTGAATATGTATCTTTTGAAATGGATATATTCTGGATACAGTTTGGTGGAGGCGATCCTGTGTCCCTATTAAAAAAATATGGTAGCCGGTGGAAGCTTATACATTTAAAGGATATAAGAAAAGGCACGGTAAAAAACCTTACTGGTGGCACCACTCCTGACAATGACGTCATACTTGGTATGGGTGAAGTTGATATTCCCGGCATATTGAAAGAAGCTAAAAAAATTGGTATTGAACATTATTTTATTGAAGATGAAAGTAACCTGGAAATACAGCACGTACCGCAAAGTATCGCCTATTTGAAAAGTCTTGAAGAATAAAAATCTTCTCAAATAAATTTTATTCCAAGTGTTACATTATAGAGATGCCACTCAAAATGACCTGGCAGAAATCGTAGAGATTTATAATTCTACTATCCCCACGAGAATGGTTACTGCAGATACGGAATTAGTAACGGTTGAAAGTCGTCAAAAATGGTTTGAAGAGCATTCTTTAAGAAGGCCTTTATGGATAATTGAAAGTAATGATGATGAAATGATCGGATGGATAAGCTTTCAGTCATTCTATGGAAGGCCGGCGTATGATGCAACCGTTGAAATAAGTATATACTTGCATGCTACTCAAAGAGGCAAAGGGCTTGGCCATCAAGTACTACAATACTGTATTGATCATGCGCCTTCTTTTGGTACAAAAACTTTACTCGGATTTATTTTTTCACATAATTTACCAAGCCTGAAATTATTCAGGCAGTTCGGATTTGAAGATTGGGCTACACTACCAAATATAGCAGTACTCGATGGACAGGAACGTGGGCTTAAGATTCTTGGTAAAAGGATTGCCTGACTACAGACAATCAAAAAAATTCTTTATTGTATACCGTTGAGTATTTACAATGGCAGGGCATTTGAAAAACCTCTGTCTGAACTAGCGTCGATTGGAAAATTATAGATGAAGATAGACCTTAAGGAAAATTACTAACGTCACGCTGGAACTATTGATGATAATTGACAGACGAAGACTTGCATGACACCCCCTTGCTATTGTAAATACTTGTGTTGACCATAGCTTAGCCATTAAGCCATAGTAAAAATAGTTTCCATTTGCTTTCTTGTCCTACTTGTTTGTCATAAGAGTATAAATTTGTTTTGTAAGCTTTAAAGCTTAAATAAAAAAAGTATATACAAGCAATGTTGACGATTGACGCAATTATTGCGAACCAGCCTATAAATTTCTTTTTCGAATTAAAAGGAATAATGATTTTATGGTCAATTGAAATTTGATTAGGGTCATTTAAAACATTATCGTGGAGAAGTCTGCTTTGAAACTCCACCTCAATTTCTCTTGAAATATTATTTGAGTTATTTATTGAAGCCCAATATGGTTTGCTTAAGCCGTCAGCAAACCTTATAAAATAAGGCTTGTCAAATAACACTATGTCAATACAAGGATGATATACCTTACCTCTATATTTTTCATAAGAGTAGTAACTGTTTTTGAAAACATTTTGAATAATTGCTTTATCAGTTTTGAGATCGTCCTCTATTACGAAATAGTCAGGAATTAAAAATCGTAAGAGGATAAATGATAAAAAAATTATTATAAAGGATAATCCAATTAGTTTGGTTCTTAATCTTTTGTATTTGCTAATTGTTTGCAATGTTGTAAAAAGTTACCGCCAACGTCAATATTTTAGTGGTGGTTTAGCAACATTCAATAATTATCGAACGGGGTAAATTCTTGCTGCCCAGCCACCGCCAGGGGCAAGGTGAACATTCATTTTTTCGCCGGGAATAATCTTTATTATTTCTTTTTTATAGTCCGTTGCATTTCTATCCGCGTTTATCCCATCTTTAAATATTTCCGCTTCATAATTTCCCTTTCCCAGGAAAGAAAAATCTATAGTAAGGTCTCTTTGATTCCAATTAGTCATTACTCCGGCGTACCATATATTATCCTTTCTTCTGGCAACTCCTATGTATTCCCCGATCGCACCGGCAAGTGCCACTGTTTCATCAAAAACCGTTGGAATTTTTGCAATAAAATCCGTACTCTCCTGCTCCTGCATATATACGGTTGGATTATCGGAAAGCATTTGCAGTGGTGCCACAAACACTACATACATTGCTAACTGGTGGCAACGTGTTCCCTGGCTCATAGGCAAAGAATTATTTGGCCGGAAACCACTTTTAGTTGAGTTGCGCATGGCGCCGGGAGTATAATCCATTGGCCCTGCAACCATCCTTATAAAAGGTATGGAAACATCATAACGGGGAACATCATCGTTAGGCGTCCATTTCACATTTTCCATTCCTTTTACTCCCTCAAGATTAATAACATTGGGCCAGGTTCTTTGCAGGCCGGTTGGCTTGTACATTCCATGATAATCTATGATCATTTTATATTCATCTGCTTTCTTCGCAATGGCATAAAGCGAACTTACCATCTTCTGATCGTCCCTGTCCATAAAATCAATCTTAAAACCTTTTACGCCCATACCGCCATATTTTGCAAATACAGAATCCATTTTTGAATGAACTGCATACCAGCCTGCCCATAAAATAATCCCTACATTTTTTTGCTTTCCGTAATCAATAATTTCTTTCAAATTTATTTTAGAAGACACATCCATTAAATCAAGATCATTGCTCCAGCCTTCATCAAGAATAATGTACTCAAGCTTATTTGCGGACGCAAAATCAATATAATATTTATAGGTTTCTGTATTCACTCCGGCTTTAAAATCTACATGCGTTATGTTCCAATCGTTCCACCAATCCCAGGCTACTTTACCTGGTTTTATCCATGATGGATCTGCAATACGGGATGGAGAAGCCAACTTCTGAACCATATCATTATTAAGTAATGAAGTATCATGGTCACTGATGATCATTGCTCTCCACGGAAAAGTTCTTGTACCATTAACCTTCGCAATATATTCGGCCCGTTTGGTGGCCATTGTGTTGAGCATTTTATAACCGCCTTGCGCCTCTTCAGTTGGGTAAGGGGCAAACACAGCTCTGAAACTATTTTCTTTGGAGCCATCAATCTTTATAAACATGCCGGGATAATCTTCAAGATCGGCCTCAAGCAAAACCGCTTTCTTTTCATTTCCCATATCTACCAATGCAGGTAAAAAACCGAGCGTGTCTTTATTGTACGCAGAAATATTTTTTTCAGTATAGAGCGCTTCGAATGATTGTATGTATTGCTCCTTGCCACGAAAATCCCGTACGAAAGGAACGAAGCAGTTATAATCTTTATCAAAATTAAAATTGGCTTCTTCATTTATTATAACAATCTCCCCTTTCTTTTTTGTAAAGAAGCGATAAGCTACTCCATCATTATAAGCGCGGAAGATAATGCCATAGCCATTCTTACAATTCAAAGTAAGTTGATTACACACATCGGGAATAATATCTTTGATGTAATGAATTGCTTTGATTGTCGTATTTATTTTTTCATTTTTTACGGAAGTGACAATTGCTTTATCTCCAAGCACTTCACCAGATTGTAACTGCATCGCTATTGCTGAAGGAGCAAGTATTGTAAGAGAATTATTTGTAACAGACCATGTCAATTTTTCACCTGCATCAATTTTCAAAATCGTTTTTCCGTCAGGAGACATTAATTGATAACTTTTATTTTTTTGGGCAGCGACTGTTAATGCCGTAAATAGAAACAAAGCCACGAAAATATTGAGACGTAAAAATTTCATATTTTAATTTTTATTTTCAAGATCGTAATTATAACCTTAATTCCAGTAAAAGTTTTTTTATCATTTCACTTTCCTGTTGCTGCGAACTGCATAGCCCGCTCGAGCACTTCGTCTTTTCCTTCTTTGATTCCTTTTATGGTTGGAGAAATTTTTACATCAGGCACAATGCCGATACCTTGTGTTGGCCTGCCATCCGGGTAATGTATGCCATGGCCTGAGAAAGCTGTTTGAATTCCTCCCGGTATACTTATCCCGGTTACGTCACCGTCGGCGCCTGCTGTCTGGCTGCCCATGATGATTGTATTTTTGTGCGCAGCCTGTATTACCATGCAGCTATATTCTGCCTGGCTTTGCGTTTCTTCATTTACAAGAATGATGATTCTTCCATTGTAAATAAACTTAGGCGTAACAGGTATCTCCCAAAGTGAATATTGAATGGTTGCGGTGTTAGGGTCTGGTGAATCTGCAATCATTGTGCTGCCCTTTGCGCCAGTTACTGCTTTGGCAGAAAGGTAATTAATAAGTGTCCACACCGTACCACGCGGATAGCTGCGGTCATCAATGATTATTGTTTTCAGATTTCTAAAGTCATTCATCATAGAATCCAACTGTGGTACTTCTATTTTTCCAAAATCTACATAACCTGTATTGCTATTTAATTTTGTCCACGGCCGGCTTTGTCCGGGTAAGCCGGTGTCATCACTGTAAGCGTATTTTCCGGAAGTTCTTTTTCGTTCCAAAGTTTTTACAACACCATTATGCAAATAAGTAATTTTTACATTGCTGCTATCCGGTCCTGCAAGCACGTTTGCTGTTACGTTCCGCTGAAGCGCAGCATCATTTGATGCGCCTATATACTGCCCGATTTGCTTTCTTAATTCATTTATGTCAACATCATTTACTTTTAATATTTCATCTCCTGTTGAGATTACATTTTTTAAAGAATTATTAAATGTCTTGTAAACGATCGTTTTATTTTGAACATACTTCAATTGTATTTCGGGAATATTATGATAAAGCCTTTGCCACACCTTGCTTCCGAGCCAGCCATGCCCATCGTGTATTTCAGTAATCAGCTTTGCAACGGTAAGTGTATATCCCATTGAGTCTTTAGCAGCTAACATTTTGGGAACATATTCATACAAAACGCTGTCCCAGTTTTTTACAATACGGTCTTTGTTTGGGCAGAAATAATTGATGGCGCTCCAATATCGCATCAACCCCAAAAGGCGCAATGGCGCAGAAGGATAGGCAGTACTGTCATAAGCTGCAATTTTATTTTGATTCAAATTTTCTTGCGAGGTTTGAGAGCACGCCATCTTAATTTTGTTTCCCTTTAATAAATTTATGGAAGCCTGCAAAAGAGAATCTTCAATATTGGCACCGGAGCGATATACAACTGCATCCGGCATGAAACTCTTGCAGCCATTATTATAAATAGTTTCAGTGGTAGTTACATTTATTTTCATACTGTCGGCAACCTGCATTTGATAAACACCGCCTGATCCAAAGCCACTAAGACTATCGTCAGCCACTATTTTTGCAACACCTTCCGCCTGTACGGCTGCAATAGCATCACTTAAGTTTTTATTGAAACGGTTAATCAAAAGGCAAACAGGCTTATGGATTGAATTGGATTTTTTAAGTATTACCGTAGGATTTATATTTACCCAACCCTGGTAGTAAAACGACGACATATCAAAAGTTTGTGATTCATGCCCATAATGAATACGCGACCTGGAAGAAGGAAAACTTATATCATGATCCACGATAAAACCAACCATAGCGTTAATGAATTTTGCTTCATAAAAATCACTGTTCTCGTCATTATTTGCGCTCTTTCTTAAATCTATAATTACACCACGTGCATTCATCAAAGTATCTTTTAAATGCAAAGAGGTTTGATTAGTGCCAAAGCCGTTGTCGTTTTGGCTCATAAAAGTTTCGTCAAAATGAAGCAAGGCAATACTGTCAGGCAGCCATTTTAATAGCGCACGTTGAGGAAGTTGAACGCTGTCGCTTACATTATCACCCATGCCTGAAATCATGGTGTATGGGTCGTGCAATTCAGCAAACATACGTTGCAATGCATTTTTAAAATTCGCTGACGAAGGATCTTTAAGAAGTCCTTTTATATTTTCGGTAAATAAGCTATCCGCATTTATTTTATTATAAGCCATTTCAGGATGAAATAAATTTACTACGCACCATACTTTTCCATAATCCCCAATCCTGTGAATGGCAGCTTCATCGAGGCTTTGACCGTTGCCGAACGATGCATACATAACAACACAAATAATAAACAACAACTTTTTCATAACAACTCTTTACATTTTTGGTGATAAGGTAAAGCCTCAAATTTACATTCTTTGGTGATTCAGAATCAACAAAAAGAAAAACGCATTCTAATTTTTTGAAATTTGGCAGAATAGTCGCAAACTATAATATACAAGCCGAGGCAACTGTTACACGGTCACGTCTTTGCGAGCCGCCATAATAATGCAACAATACTAATACACCTTGCGGCGGCGTGGCAATCTCCCTGGAATAGGCAGTATTGCTATATCAGGAAGATTGCCGCAAAGTTTTCAGAAACATCTTTTAATTACGAACTCTCTCCTTGAAAACTTTTCGGAATGACGTCCCGGTTTGTGTTTGTCTTGTAGTGTTAGCGTTGCGTTCTTAATGACTATTCTACCTAATGCTATTAATTTTTATCAACTTGAAATGAGTTGGTCAAATTAAAAATTCCTGTCTGTCATTAACAAGAGCAGCATCTAACTTACTTAAAAATTTATCTGCAATTGTTGTATGTAATTGCTTTTTCTCTGCCGGCATTTTATCAAAGGTTTTTACAAGCATTCCTATTCTCGGGTTTTGTTCAAAAAAATCACGGTGCACATGCATGAACCGCCAGAATAATCCATCCCAGATTTGCTGCCATGGCCCCTTTTTATAATCACTCATTTTCAAAATATAATTGCTGCCGCTTATGTAGGGTTTTGTTGACATCAATCCGCCATCGGCAAACTGGCTCATGCCATACACATTAGGTACCATTACCCAATCGTAAGCATCAATAAATAATTCCATGAACCATCGGTATACTTCATTAGGATCAAACTCGCATAGCAACATAAAATTTCCCAACACCATCAACCGCTCAATGTGATGGCACCAGCCGGTTTGTAATACTTTTTTTATAGTACAATCAACAGGATCAATACCGGTGGTGCCGTCATAAAAAGAAGCAGGGATTTTTCGTGTAAAGCCCCAATAGTTTTTAGTTCTTTCTTCAGTTCCTTTTGATTCATAAACACCACGCATAAATTCGCGCCATCCAATTAACTGGCGTATGAATCCTTCGGTTGAGTTGATAGGAATTTGTTGTTCAGTTGCATAGCGTATCGTTGTATCAACTATTTCTTTTGGTGTTATTAAACCCACATTCAGCATGGGGGTAAGCTTGCTATGATGAAGTATTTTTTTATCACTAACGATCGCATCTTCATAAGGCCCGAATTCATCAAATCGAAATTGAAGAAAATCATTAAACCATTTTCTGGCTGAGGAAAAGTCAAACGGTTGCAAAGGATGCTCCGTAAGTTGCCCCAGATTATTGCTAAAGTTTTTTTCTACATAAGTTTTTGCTTCCTCATAAAAATGATTTGTTTCCGGATAAGTTATTTGTGGTGGTTGTTTTTTAGCCGGATATTTTTTCCGGTTTTCATGATCATAACTCCATTTCCCGCCAACAGGATTATTTTTAACGTCAACCAATATGCCGCGTTTCTTTCTTTGTGAAATATAAAAGTCTGTTTGAAAAAATTTCTTTTTTCCCACAGTAAAATATTCTGCTATTTCTTTTGCGCTGTTCAGGAATAGGTTGTTGTCATACTGAATAAGTTTGATATCGGCTTTGACGGCGGAAGAAGCGATTCTTTTTTCGAGCCAGTTATCAGTTGGATTAATGTAATGAATGGTTTGAATACTTTGCTTACTTAAATTAGGAATAAGATTTCGAATGTCTGATAAAGGTCCATTGGAATCTATATAATGTACTTCAATGCCTTTTGAAGTAAGATGGCTTTCATAAAACTTCATGCCGGTACGATGAAAAGCAATTTTCTGTTTATGAAAATTGTATTGCTTAAAAAACAAATACTCTTCCACGATGTAAACAGGAAAGCCATTTTCAGCAACAGGGCTGTTTTCAAAAAGTTGGTGCGGAAATATCAGGTTAGCTGATTTCATGGATTTTATTTTTATTATGCCTGCATCTTTCACTGCAATATTTTACCTGGTTCCAGGCTCTTTCCCACTTCTTTCGCCACATAAAGGGCCTGCCACATACAATACATATTTTGAAAGGTAATTGTTGCTTTTTCATTCGTGATTTCATTTCTAAATTTATTGCTCTCACCCAACCCACATCCATACCGGTCCCACAGAGGGAGAGGGAACTGTACCTTCGCCAGACCTGTTATTACAATTCTTAATACTAATTTGTTTCCTTCTGCCATTTATCATTACTTTTCAATATGAATTTCAAACAGCAAGCTGCCGCAAAAGCAATCACACTGGTAAACGAAAATAATATCGTTGGCCTGGGTGCCGGCTCAACAATTGCTCATGTTGTGGAATTTCTAAAAAAGGAAATAGAAAACGGGCTTTCCATAAAATTTGTTAGTTCGTCATTTACAACAATGCAATTATTATTGAAAGAAAAATTGCCTGTTTTGCCAACAGCATCATATAATGAAATTGATATTTATTTTGATGGCTGTGATCAATTCGATAAACAATTGAATGCTCTGAAAAGCGGGGGAGGAATTCATACGCAGGAAAAGTTACTGGCTTCTATGGCAAAGCAGTTTGTATTAGTTGGCGATGAATCAAAACTGGTTGATACGTTTGATAAAAAATATCCATTAGTTCTTGAGATCCTTCCACAGGCTGCTGCATTTGTTCCATATAAAATTGGAAAATTATATAACGATATAAATATTTCCATGCGAATGAATGATAAAAAAGATGGCCCGGTTGTAACCGGGAATGGAAATTATTTGTTGGATGTTTATTTTGAAACCTGGCCATATTTACCTGGAGTAAACCCCGCCTGTAAAAATATTTCCGGCATAGTGGAGACATCGCTTTTTTATGCTCTTGCACATAAAGCAATCATCGCCGGAGAAAATGGTATTCAGGTATTAGAAAAAAATTAATTATAAAATATTAATACAACAACCCATTACATGCTTAAGAAATATTTAAACAATTAAACTTAATCTGCAAGGCAATAATAAACTCTTTATGCGACAAAAAATTGGAAGGCTTTCAATCATTATTTGCTTCTTATGTTTAAGCTGTTCCTCTTCTAAAAAAAGTGTCCACGCTTCAGTGAATGAATTGCCAGCAATAGGTTTACAACCTTTCGGAAGGTATATAATAGATGCGCAGCAAAACCTTGAGCTTATAAGCTCGGCTATGCATTTTGGTTTTAGTTTTGATGGAAGTGATTGCAAAGTATTTGCTTCTTTAGCGGATACAAACAGTCACAATTATCTTCAATACACACTAGATGGCGTCTATCAAAAAAAGATACGAGTAGCAGGAAATTCAAATCAGCCAATTGTACTTAGTGCTCCTGGTGAAGGCAAACATATCATCTGGATTTATAAAACTACGGAAGCGGCCACGGGGCCAATTAATATTCAAAAGATAACCGGAAACAATTTGAAAGCCCTTAAGGTGCCTGATGCGCCAGTAATAGAATTTATTGGCAATAGCATTACCTGCGGCGCCGCAGCCGATCCTTCTGAAGTGCCCTGTGGAACCGGTGTTTACCACGACCAGCACAATGCCTATTATGCTTATGGCCCAAGAGTTGCGAGGGCGCTGGCGGTTAATTTTATTATGAGTAGTGTAAGCGGCATTGGTATTTACCGCAACTGGAACAGTGATGGCCCTGCTATGCCAGCAGTTTATGAAAAAACAAATCTTACAGCAGACGGCCCGGAGCTATGGAATTTTAAAAAGTACAGCCCGGCTATTGTGAGCATTGCTTTGGGCACCAATGATTTTAGCAATGGCGATGGCAAAAAAGCGAGGCTACCATTTGATAGTGCAAGTTTTGTAGGCCATTATATAAGTTTTGTAGAATTGGTAAAAAGCAAATATCCTGCTGCACAAATTGCGTTACTTAGCAGCCCAATGGTTCACGATAAAGCCAGGACATTATTGCAAAATTGTCTCACCGCTGTGAAGAAAAATATTGATGCGGCGCATGCAAAAGATAAAGTAGTGGCTTTATATTTTTTTAATCCCATGCAGGCACATGGTTGTTCAGGCCATCCTAACGTGGAAGACCACGCGATTTTAGCGAATGAGCTGATTCCTTTTTTTCAAAAGTTGTTGGAGAAATAAGTATAGAGGTTTTATAAAACATTGGATGGCAAAAGAAAATCCTTAGATACCTGGGGCATTTCCGATAGCTACGGATAAAATGGTTATGGCGGGAGCTTGAGATTGAGGGAATAGGACAATCATAGCATTATCATGAAAATGTAATTATTAAAGACGAAGCAACTGTTAGCAATAAAAGCATCTCATATTTGTAACCGGATTACTATTATACTTAAACAATCAAATTTATTATCATGAAAAAATTAGCGATTGCCGTTTCATTATTGTTTTGCTTTACTTTAGCCGGGGTAGCTCAAACTACACACAAGCATCATAAGCACCATCACAAACACCACAATACGACTAAAAAAGAGGATAAGAAAGAAGATAAAACGGAAAAGAAAGATAAGAAGATGGGTAAAAAAAATGATAAGACGGAGAAGAAGATGGATAAGAAATAGGATTACCTGTAATAGAGAAGTAAGCTTTCCTTACACGCTTTCATTATTACGTTTGTTCTTTATAATTTAAGAAAACCACTTCAGTAAAATGAAGTGGTTTTTATTTTAGCAAAGAATATTCAGCAAGCGATGGTATAAATAAATGACGCAGATATTTTATAAAGAGATTAAGCAGATTCAATAAATTTATCCGGCTAACTGTTGATAGCTAAGAATGTAAAATCAAACTTAAGTGCAGTATCGGCTTTGACAAGAATACAACGGAAGCAATAAGATATTATTATAGAATTTAAAGATGTTTAGTCCACTAAATTTTCTAAAATATTTTCATCAAAAAATGTTGTTGTAATAATTTTTGAACGTTCCAGTATATCAGGGATACACATTTGTGTTTCTCCGCAAATTGAATAAGCAAGTTCTTCACCTTGATGTGGTATAATATTCAGTAACTCTATTAATGCATCTTTTATAATAATTATTTTCAGACCACTGTCTTTTAAGTTTCCCAGTTCAGAAATCATCCAACTAAGTGAATAAAAATAATCGACGTTTAATATTATATGATCTTTTAAATTGCTTCCATCCGGCATAATATTATAGGGTGAAGTTATTATTTCGGTAGTTAGGTATTTCTTTAATATTTCCGGGGTTTGTGCATTAACTCTTAGCTGCATCAATCCTCTCAAAGCCTGGGGATAAATACTTAACCACCGCAGTTCCCGCCTAAGCTCATGTACATCTAATTCTATACTGTCAAAATGAATATCATTATTTTTAAATTTATTAGCAATTGCAGAAACAGATTTTGTGTATACTTTTTTTACCTGTAAGGTGTCTTCTATTTCAGGCAACCACTTTACCTTATTTAAATTTTTAAATATTTTTTTGATTCGTTTCTGATTTTTTCCTATCCATTTATTTTTTGCCAGTACTATGTTTAAAGTAGTTAGGTGTTCATTTTTTTTCTTCTGTAAATAATCAATAACGAAAGATGGTACATTTTTTTTTGTACTAAATTCTTTATAAAAACCATCATAGTAATCTATTGAGCCTAAATTGTCTTCCATCTCTTTAAAATAACAATTGAGGTTCTTGAATATTTTTTTAGCACATATTTTTTTATAAATACGTGTTAATGCTTCAAGCATAAAAAAGGGCGTACGGATATTTTCCTGGTAAATTAACAATGCAGGATTTTCTGATACAATAGCTTTATCTAAAATAATTTGC
>JBBSEV010000067.1:0-21595 GCA_038239385.1 Chitinophagales bacterium | reverse complement strand
TTTCCGGTACTTAGAATTGCTCAAACGCGTAAAATACCAACATTCATTCATGAGAGCAATTCTTTGCCTGGAAAAAGCAACATTATGCTTGGCAAAAGAGCAAAAGCAATTTTTGTAGCCGCAGAAAAAATGGAAAAATATTTCCCTGCAAATAAAATTTTATTTACAGGAAATCCGGTAAGGGATATTTTTTTAAAAAAAATTCCTAAAGCTGCGGCCCTGGAATTTTTTGGGTTGAAACCCGGTATGAAAACAATTTTTGTAATGGGCGGAAGCCTTGGCGCTAAAAGTATTAATGAAACAATTGAAGCAAACATTGACACTTTTAAAAAAAACAATCTTCAGTTGATCTGGCAAACAGGCAAACTATTTTCGGAGCGTGCAGCAAGAGTTGAAGAAGACAGGAGTAATATATGGACGAATGCATTTATCACAAAGATGGAACAAGCATATAATGCCGCAGATATAGTTGTATCAAGAGCCGGGGCAATGGCAATAGCTGAATTATGTGTAGTGGGTAAACCTGCAATTTTTGTTCCTTATCCATTTGCAGCAGAAGACCACCAAACTGTAAATGCAATGGCACTTGTACAAAGCGATGCTGCCTTAATCGTAAGCGATGCAGAAGTAAAAACTAAGTTAATGACTTCAGTACTTGAGCTTGCGCAGGATGAAGAAAAGATGAAGATGCTGGAATTGAACATTGCTAAAATGGGGAACAGCAATGCACATGAAATAATCGCAATGGAAATTTTAAAGAATATTAAACACTAAAAAAATTAAAAAAGGAATTAAAACCTTTCCCTTTACACTAAAGAATTCAATGAAAGATTATACAACCATATCACGGGTTTACTTTATTGGAATTGGAGGCATAGGAATGAGTGCACTTGCAAAATATTATTTAAGCAGGAACGCAACGGTAAGTGGCTATGATAAAACAGTAACATCTTTAACGAAAGAAATGGAAAAAGAAGGCATCAATATTCACTATGAAGATAATATTGATATGCTGGATAAAAATGCTGAATTAGTTGTATACACGCCTGCTGTTCCCAAAGATCATAAAGAATATAACTACTACCTGCAAAATAATTATGATATAGAGAAGCGGAGTAAAGTCCTCGGAGAAATAACTAAATCATCATTCAACATTTGTATTGCGGGTACTCATGGCAAAACTACCATCAGCACTATGGTTGCTCATATTTTACGCCATACTGGTTTTGGATGCAACGCCTTTCTCGGCGGTATTTCAGTAAATTATAGTACCAATTTCTGGAGCAGCGATAAAAATGTTTCTGTAGCTGAAGCTGATGAATATGACAGAAGCTTTTTGCAATTGTCTCCTGATGTGGCAGTAATATCTGCTATGGATGCAGATCATCTTGATATTTATGGAACTAAAGAAAATATGGATCAGGCTTTCGTTGACTTTTCTAATAAGGTAAAACCAAAGGGGTTTTTATTGACCAAGTATGGCCTTAGCCTGAATAATTCTACTACGGCTCACCATTTACGTTATAGTCTTCAAAATGATGCTGCAGATGTTTATGCATCTGATGTAACAATGCATAATGGCGGTTATGAATTTAATGTAATGACCCAGGATTGGATCATAGAAAAGGTAAAGCTCAACATGGGAGGAATGCATAATGTAGAAAATGCGGTTGCAGCAATTATGATTGCTTATCATTTGGAAATTGATCCCTCAAAAATTAAAAAAGCCGTTGAAGATTTCAAAGGAGTGAAAAGAAGATTTGAATATATTATTGCTCCTCCACAAGGTGGTAAAGATTTAACTGATAAGGCTTTTTATCAAAAAAAATATAGTAAGCAACATGTAATATTCATAGATGATTATGCTCACCATCCGCAGGAATTAGAAGCCCTCATTAAAAGCGCTAAGAGCTTATTCAGCAACAGGAAATGCACAGTAATATTTCAGCCACACCTCTTTTCGCGTACAAGAGACCTTGCAAATGAATTCGCGGAAATTCTGGATTTAGCAGATGAGATATTATTGCTGCCTATATATCCTGCAAGAGAATTGCCCATCGAAGGTGTAACAAGTCAATTGATTTTAGATAAAATAAAAAATGAAAATGCAAGTGTGATATCAATTGAAGATCTATTAAAATACCTCGCAACAGGATATGTATCATCAGTACAAAAAAGTTTACATGGACAATTATTAATAACAGCAGGCGCCGGGGATATTGACAGGCTTGTTGAACCAATAAAAAATATTTTAACCGAAGGTTTATAAATAACATGGCCATAAACAGTAAATACAAGCTTATAAAAATTCTTACTGCCCTGGTGTGGTTTCTCCTTGGCTCAGGAACTATTGTATTGCTGGTAGCTGCTATCACTAAAAAAAATAATGAACACTGCCTTAAAACCAATATTGATATTTCTGGTGTTCAAAATAATTTTTTTATAGATAAGAATGATGTAATTAAAATAATGCAAAAAACAAATGGGGGAAAATTGGAAAACAAGCCTGTATATAAAATTGATCTTGCCTCAATGGAAATAGCCTTGCAAAAAGATCAATGGATCAGGAAGGCCAAGCTATTTTTTGATAATAATAATGTACTACAGGTAAAAATATCAGAAAGGGAGCCTATTGCAAGAATCTTCACTTCATCAGGCTCATCATTTTATATGGACAGTTCTCTTACAAGGCTTCCTTTAAGCGATAAATTTTCTGCGAGGCTTCCGGTGTTTACAAATTTTCCTACTGATCTGATGGTATTGACAAAAAAGGATAGCAACCTCCTGCAGCAAATAAAAATGGTCGGTGAATTTATCGGAGCTAACCCTTTTTGGATGGCACAAATTGAGCAGATAGATATAAATGAAAACGGAGATTTTGAATTAATACCAAAGATTGGAAATCAAATAATTCATTTTGGTAATGCAGATGACTACAGAGAAAAGTTTGCGAAGCTGGCTACTTTTTATCGCCAGGTAGAAGCAGTGACAGGATGGAACAAGTACTCAGCAATTGATTTAAAATATAAAGGCCAGGTAATTGGTATAAAACGTGGGGCGCAGGAAATAAAAATGGATTCCTTACAAGCAGTTCAGATAATGAAAACCATAATAGCCAATGCCCAAAAGCATACAAACGATTCAACAAATATTCAGCTTATTCAACCGGCAGATGATAACTCCAGCATTAATGAGCCACCTATAATTGATAACGTTCCCGATGAAGAAGTAAATACTGAAAACAAAGTTGAGAATAAAATAAATGGATCAATAAGTACAAAAAACAAAAAATCCGAAACACAAAAAAACGCAGGAAATCTTACAGCTGTTTCGGTATCCAAACCATCATCCTTTAAAAAACCAAATCCTGTCCCTTTGAAGAAAAAGACGATAACCCCATTACAAAAACCGAAAGCAGTGATGCCTTCAAAAAGTGATTACTAATAATTAAAATAATTGAGCATTAAAATAAAAAAATAAAAATACAACAGCCTCACGTCAGTCACCGGTGTGTTATAAGGTGATTATAAAAAAGAGGTATATAAAACAACAATTATGAACAGCGAACAACCCATTATCGTAGGCCTCGACATTGGCACAACAAAAATTGCCGCAATCGCAGGTAGAAAAAATGAATTCGGAAAGCTTGAAATTCTTGGCTTTGGCCGGGCTAACAGCAACGGTGTGCAACACGGAATGGTGTTGAACATCGATCAAACTATTAAGGCAATACAAACTGCTTTAGAAAATTGTTATGCAAGTAATCCGAATCTTCCAATCAGTGAAGTATATGTCGGTATTGCGGGGCATCACATTAAAAGCCTTCAAACACGAGGCGATATAGTAAGACAAAATACTGATGAAGAAATAAAGCAACGTGAAATTGACCAACTCATAAATGATCAGTATAAAACCTATATACCTGCAGGTGACCAAATAATTGATGTGATACCCCAGGAATTTACGGTAGATAATTTCCAAAATATTCCTGATCCCATCGGGTATAGCGGAGTAAAGGTGGGTGCTAACTTTCATATAATTACCGGCGATAAAAATGCTATCAGAAATATAAACCGTAGTGTTGAAAAAGCCGGGTTGATAACAAAGGACCTCGTGCTGCAACCACTTGCTTCAGCAGCGGCAGTCATGTGCGATCATGACCTGGAGGCAGGGGTTGCCATTGTAGATATCGGTGGAGGAACAACTGATCTTGCCGTTTTTTACGAAGGTATTTTAAAGCACACAGCAGTAATTCCATTCGGAGGAGAGAATATTACCAACGATATAAAAACAGGGCTCGGAGTTTTAAAAACCCAGGCAGAGCAAATGAAAGTCCAGTTTGGAAGCGCACTTTCTGATGAGGCAAAATCAAATGCATTTATCACTATTCCAGGTTTACGTGGCATGGCCCCGAAGGAAATAAGTGTAAAGAATCTTGCAGGAATTATCCAGGCACGTATGAGTGAAATAATGGATTTTGTTTCTTATCATTTAAAACAGGTGGGCCTTGATAACAGGATGCTCAATGGCGGTGTAATTCTTACCGGCGGTGGCTCACAGCTTAAACATTTAATCCAGCTTACTGAATATGTAACAGGCTTGAATGCCCGCATAGGTTATCCTAACGAGCATCTTGCAGCAGGCCATATTGAAGAGCTTGCCAAGCCCATGTATTCCACCTGCCTTGGTTTGATATTGAAAGGTTATAATGATTATGAAAACAAGCGTAAACAATTTGATCTGGAATATCAAAAAATTGTAGTGCCTGCAAGTTTGCAACATCAAAGCGTAGACGAAACGCTGGATATATTACCGGAGAAAAAACAGGCAACTATCAGGTCCCGCAAAACTTTGAAAGGCTTTATGGATTCATTCAAAAACGGCTTGATTGAGATGTTCAAAGAGGAAGGCGATTCTGAATTATAAGTAATGTATATCAGCGTCAAAAAAGAAAAGTAAAAGCGTTGAGAAACTTAAAAACAGGTTATCAAGAACGATTTAAAATAACTACTAAACCAAAAACAATAATACTGCCTTCCTTGAAAGTTTAAAAAACAGGATTGGCCCTAACCCATTTAATTTTAAAACATGATACATTTTGATTTGCCTAAAGAACAGTCATCCATCCTAAAAGTAATAGGAATAGGTGGCGGTGGCAGCAACGCTGTTAACCATATGTACAGCCAGAATATTGAGGGCGTAAACTTTATTATTTGCAATACTGATGCGCAGGCCATTGCAACAAGTAAAGTGCCCAATAAAGTTCAGCTTGGGCCGCATTTAACACAAGGGCTTGGTGCCGGTGCTAATCCACAAATCGGACGTGAAGCCACGGAAGAAAGCCTTGAGGAAATAAAACGAATACTCGAAGTGAATACCAAAATGGCTTTCATAACCGCAGGAATGGGAGGCGGTACCGGTACAGGCGGGGCTCCTATCATTGCAAAAATTTGTAAGGACCTTGGCATTCTAACCGTTGGTATTGTCACCACTCCTTTTGCATACGAAGGCAAAAAAAGAATTGCCCAGGCAGAGGAAGGTATTAGCAAATTAAAAGATCATGTAGATACACTTCTTGTTATAAGTAACGATAAGTTGCGTCACCAGTTTGGAAACCTTACTATGAAAGCTGCATTCAGCAAGGCAGATAATGTTTTGGCAACTGCGGCAAAATGTATAACTGATGTAATTAACAGTACCGGCCAGATAAACGTTGACTTTGCCGACGTATGTACTGTTATGCGTAGTGGCGGTGTAGCGATACTTGGCAGTGCAGAATGCGAAGGAGATAACAGGGCACAAATGGCGATTGAACAGGCGCTGAATTCACCATTACTAAATGATAATGACATTCGTGGAGCGAAATGGATTTTAATAAATATTAATTCTGCCGAAGGAGATACTGAATTTACAATGGATGAAGTGGAAACAATACAAAATCATTTGCTGAGCCAGGCCGGTGATGATACCGATGTGATTTTAGGATTAGGCTATGACAACACTTTGGAAAATAAAATCGGTATTACCCTAATCGCAACAGGCTTTGAGCATAAAGATCCATTTGATAGAAAAGAAACGCCAAAAGAAGTGAAGTATGAGACTGAAAAAATTGTAATGGTGCTAAAAGAGGAAGATTATAAAAAGAAGCTCCATCAACCTGTTTTTATATTCGATGATAAAAAAGACGAAGTACTGGCAAATGCTACACACGAAAAAGATAACGTACCCGATGAGGAAACCATTTTGGAACAAAATGGATTCAGGACTGTAAAAGAAGAAGATGTAATCTTTTTTGTACAGGAAGAAGAAAAAGAAATGGCCCCCCGAATCGTAGAAATACCTGAAGCGATTCCCGTAAAACTACTAACAGCAGAGGAGGAAATTACTGTTGATAAGTCCTCTGAAAGTGTTGTTCATTTCACTTTATCTTCGGAACCTGATCCCGTACTTTCGAAAACTGACCAAACTAATCCGAAAACTGCTGAGGCATTAAGCCCCATTACTCCGAATAAAAATTTTAATAATAAAGAAGCTAGCACCGTCCAAACGTCAGGCGGTTATTTGGCGAAGCCTAAGCAAATTTATGCAGAGGACAAGCCGCAAATCGAATCCAAAACTGTGGAGCAACCAACCCCACTGATGATCTCTAAACAGGAAGACGAACCTGCTATTGAAATGCAGTTGGTGGTTAAAGAGTCCCATGAGGTGGCGGAGGATAAGGAAGACCCGAAAGTACACCAAACAATGCCCATCATGATATCGTCTGTTGAGGAACCGCCAATGGTGGACGAAACAGAAGAACTAAAGCGCCGGGCTATGGAACGCATTGCTAAGTTGAGAAACCTGTCTTTCAACGTGAATGCTGCGGATCCTAACAATGAGTTTGAGTCGGTTCCGGCTTACCTCCGTCGCAATATGGAATTACACAATTCTATTGCAGACGTTGAAAGTTTCTATAGCAATTATACAGTTAAAGCGGGTGAAAATAATAAAGTCGAGATCAGTACTATTAATACTTTTTTAGAAGGGAAGAAGCCTGATTAATATTAAATAATAAAGATAAAAATTTATTTAAAACCCTTATTGACCAACTTCTTGTTGTGTGTACTATTACATGTTCATTGTTCCCGGAGACGAAAGTTAGCCGGGTTTTTTTTGAAATTTTATTCGCTGTAAACAAAGAAATTTTTTGTTACTTCTTTACAATAAAAGCAAACCTATCCTTCAATTTTAAAAATCTTTTTTCGAAAAAATGGTAAGAGATTAGCGCCATTAACATGCAGGCAACAAATGCGACAACCGCTAATAATAAAATGATGATTGGATTTTGCAAATCGAAGCCAGCTTTTTTAAAGGCAAGCTCAACAAAGATGATGGCAACTACATGAATGCAATACAACCCGTAAGTATAAATTCCTGCTTTGCTTATCCATTTTGAAGACGACATTTTGAAGAAAGAATTATTTGAAAAATTTTGTTCGAGAATAATAAGACCAAAAATAATTGCAATAAAAATTCTTTCGAAAACAATCATAAAACCTGGAAAAATATCTTTTCTGAAAAAAAGTAAGATGATTGCCGCTGCATAAATACCAGCTATAGTCAGCTTGCTTAAAGAACTAATTTTCTGCCTGAACGTTTCATTAAAAATTATATAATATGCAAAAAGGCCACCCATCGCCATATCCCCAATCACCGCAAGCGTATGAAATTGAAGCACTCTTTCATTATCAAAATAGAAACACCTGAAAATAAATGAACCGCAAATAATTGCATACAAAAGAAACTTATACTTTTTGATTGGAAATAAGCCTAGCAGCAAAGGCCAGAATAAATAAAATTGCTCTTCAATAGCGACTGACCACAAGACGGAAATAATTGCCGGTGCGCCATTTTTTAAAAAATCAAAATTATTGAGAAATACAAAATACGTCCATGGATGGGCCACTACGAATAGTTCTCCTCCAATAACTTTTTTTAATAACGGATACAGAACCAACCCGAATAAAATGCACACATAAAATAATGGCCATATCCTTAGAATTCTTCTTACATAAAAATTAACGACATGTATTTTACCGGTTAATTTTTTTTCCTGTATTAAAAGATAGGTAATAAGAAAGCCGCTTAGAACGAAGAAAAAATTGACACCAATTTCTCCATTTTGAAATAAAAACTTTGTAATACACGGGGCTGTTCCTACAAGATTGTACCTGTCAAACATCAAGAGCCAGCTATGAAATAAAAAAACGCTAAAAAAACTGAGGAATCGCAGACCATCAAGGTTTGGAAAAAATATCTTTTCTTTTTTTACAGAATCTGGAATTTTTTCCATTAATCTTTTTGAATGTAAAGTCGGAAAAATAGTGAAAAGGTTTTAATTTTTATTTCTTTGCACTTAGTTTGTTTTTATAAATTCATTTTATTAAATAAAAAAATATTTCACGCAAAGCCGGTAAGTAACAAAGCCGCGAAAAACATTTTACTTAATTTTAAAAGCAATGATAAAAATATTTAAATACCTACTGGTAATTACTTCTCTCTTTTGTTTCTCATGCACACAAACAAAATATAAAGAACCAACTGTAAAAATTGAAACCAACTTCGGCGATATCATTGTTGAGCTATATCCTGAAAAAGCGCCAATAACGGTAACAGCCTTTCTTTCTTATGTTGATTCAGGATATTACAAAGGAGCTTCTTTTTATAGAGTACTAAAAGAAGAAGACCAACCTTCAAATGCATTTAAATCTGAATTAATACAAGGTGGCATGTGGCAAACAAAAAATAAAATGCAATTGAGCCTTAAGGGAATTCAACATGAGACCACTAAGCAAACGGGAATCTTGCATGAGAATGGGACTATATCATTGGCACGCACCGATCCTGGAACTGCCAATTCAGAATTTTTTATTTGTGTTGGCGATCAGCCTGCTTATAATTATGGTGGAGCTGCGAATCCGGATGGCCAGGGCTTTGCAGCTTTTGGGAAAGTAATAAAAGGTATGGATTATGTAAAACAGATTCATTCCCAACCCGATAATCAAACCAGCTTTTTGCCTCCGATAGAAATAATGAATATTGTAAGGTTATAGACTTTTATTTTGGGAATTGAAAGTTATCATAAGCCAAATGAAATATAATATTATACATCCTTCCGGGCATCTGAAAAAATTTATCAGGTATTTTTGGACGCTTGAAAGTGAAGATCCCTATACTCATTATTCATTGGCTGATGTTTGCCCCGAACTTTTATTTCACTATAATGGACAGTTTGAAGAGATTTTTAATAATGGTAAAAAAGAAAAGTCTTTCACTGCAGGAGTTCATGCACAAGCTTCTTCTCCGCGTAAATTTTATATAGATAAAAGCTTTGGCATTTTTGGAGTTTATTTATATCCACATACAATACCGCTTTTATTTAATTTGCCTGCAAAGGAATTAACTAATCAAATGCCCGGGCTGGATGACCTTTTAAAAAATGAAGGCAAAGAGCTTGAAGAAAAAATAGCCAGTGCTGTTAGCAATATTGAAAGGGTAAAAATTACCGGGCAATTTATTGAAAGAAAACTATCAATGAATTATAAAAATCCATTACCGGTATTTGATTCTATTCAATCCATTATTAAAAATAAAGGAATAGTGAAAGTTAATAATTTGGCGAAAGAATATTTCTTATCAGAAAGACAATTTGAAAGACAGTTTCAGCAGTTCTCCGGGTTTAATCCTAAACTATTTTCACGAATCATTCGCTTTCAATCAGCCATGGGCCAATATGGAAATGTCAATAAATCTCTTACGGATATTGCATTTGAATGTGGCTATTACGATCAATCACACTTTATTCACGACTTTAAAGAATTTTCAGGGCACCATCCCAAACATTATTTTTCCGGAAATTCCGATGCTACGAAATGGCGTGACTAATATGTCGGTTTTCTACAATTTTATAAGAGATAATGAAAATATTTTTGTGCAATTATTAATCTTAAATTTTATAACATGGAAATTCCAAAAGGCCACCAGGCAATGATGCCATATCTAATGATTAATGGTGCATCAGCGTTTATTGATTTTACTAAAAAAGTTTTTAATGCAGAGCTTACTTTCAGCAGCATGCGGGAGGATAATAAAACTGTTGCGCATTCTGAAATTCAAATAAGCGGAAGTACCCTAATGTTTTCGGAAGCCACCGAAAAATTTAAAATTAAAAGCGGTGACTTTTTTTTGTATGTAGACAATGCTGATGACACATATAACAAAGCGATTGAAAATGGGGCAACAACTCTTATGGAGCTTTCCAACCAGCACTATGGAAGAACATGCGGTGTTACAGATCCATTTGGGAATGTATGGTGGATTACATCAGTGCAAGCTTAAGAATTTCTCTTTAAGAAATTCATTTTATGAAGATGGGCTTACTAATTCGATAGTATGCGAAATATTTTTCAAAATAAACCTGCTTTCAGGTTTTAGAAATTTCAATCTTCGTCCTGTTCAATACTGATGTAATACTAGTAATTACACCGGCAATATCAGAAAGATCTGCAGGTACAATCATTGAATTATTTGTCTTTGCCAATTTACCAAATTCGTTAAGATACTGTTCAGCTATTCGAAGATTCACAGCATTCATGCCGCCTTCTTCATTTATAGATAAAGCAATTTCCCTGATGCCCTTTGCAGTTGCAACAGCAACAAGTTCGATTTCTGCTGCCCTGCCAGAGGCTTCGTTTATACGCTTTTGTTTTTCTCCTTCAGAAAACGCAATGGTTTCCTGTTTTACACCTTCAGCCCGGTTTATCTTAGCCTGCTTATCTCCTTCAGATTCGGCTATCAAAGCCCTTTTCTCACGCTCTGCACGCATTTGTTTTTCCATGGCATCTCTTATACTTTGCGGCGGCGAAATATTTTTTACCTCGTACCTGGAAACTTTAATTCCCCATGGGTCGCTTGCTTTGTCCACAGCTTCTACGATTGTAGCATTCACTGTTTCACGTTCTTCAAAAGTTTTATCCAGTTCCATTTTTCCTATCACGCTTCGCATGGTGGTCTGCGAAATTTGAATTACAGCAAACCGGTAATTATCTATTCCGTAAGAAGCCTTTTGCGGGTCAATTACCTGGAGGTATAAAATACCATCCACTTCTACCGCGATATTATCTTTAGTTATGCATATCTGCGATGCCACGTCTATAGCTTGTTCTTTAAGGTTTTGCTTGTAAGCTATCTTGTCAATAAAAGGGATTAATATATGAAAACCAGCCTCAAGTGAACGGCTGTATTTTCCCAATCTTTCTACTATGTAAACTGAGCGCTGAGGCACTACTTTAAATGTTGAAAGAAATGCGACTAAAAGAAATAAAATTAATACGATAAGGATAATAGTTGATGCTGCTATCATATTTTTTTAGTTGTTTTTACAATTAATAATATACTTTCATTTCCAATGATAGTTACGTTTTCTCCCTGCTCAATAAAATCGTCTGAAGTAGCCTGCCAGCTTATTCCTTTGAATTCCACTTTCCCGTTTTTTCCCGGAGATATTGGAGTTTCAGCGCGGGCAATTTTACCAAGAAATTCGTCTTCCAAAAGTTCTCTTGAATGATTCTTTCCATAAACTAATTTTTTTACCCATTTCCTTAATGAAAGAATAAAAAGTAATGAGCTAAGCACAAAAATGATCAGCTGAAAATTAATGGAAGGATCAAAAAATAAGGTAAGTATAGAAACTACCCACGCACCTGCGGCAAAAAAGAAAAGTATTAACCCCGGAACTAAAAATTCAAGTAAGAATAATATAAACCCGATTATGAACCATATTACAGCGGGTTGATTAAAAATATTCATGGTCGCAATCAATTGTTGTGGAGTGTTTCAAATATAGAGAATAAGATGGAATAAAGAATGGTGTATAAAATAACTACTAAGCTCATTTGTAAAGTTTGATCCAAAAGATCTTTTCATGTTTTTAACGATATTATTAAAATTTTGGTAACTAAATATGAGATTGCTGTAGGAAGTATTAAAATAAAAAAAGCCCCTTTTTACCGGGACTTTATAATTAAAATTGTGGCTTAATTAAAATAATGTAGTTAGAAAATATAATTATAGTTTTTTTTATTCTCTTAAATAAGAAAAATTAAAGGAAGCATTTTAAACATTACTTTTTAATTGCTTATACCAAATTGCCGCTAAAAAGTTCTTTAACCATTTCATGAAAATCTTCTTTCTTATTCGTATGAGGAAGTGGCTCATTGGGTACTTCTACATTTAAAAATTTACAAAGCGGTTCCCAGCCTTCAGTCACATCATAGACGAGTAATTTATCTGCAGGAACATATCTTTTTGCTTCTTCATGGTGATCATTAAAAACTTTTTCCATGAATTCTTTATCCAAAAATTTGCCCTGGAAATGATCTTCATTCATTGCTTGTTTCGCAAATCCCATCACCTGCATTACAGATTGAAGCCGGGGATCGGCCGCTATTCTTTCTCCCATTGCCGCTCTCTCAGATTCCGGGGGATTCTGTGCTTTCCAGATCGTACTGTAGTAGCTGGTATACCATTTTTCAAATGGCCTTGTACTCAAAATAACTTTTGCATCAGGATACTGTTTCATGTGCTCCTTGTACCATGGATAACAAGGAAAATCAACCGTAGCCTGGTAGCCATCATACAATGCATCCCAATCGGTTGTTCCTGTTGCTTTCAGTGTTGTCCAATAATGAAGATTTTCAGGATGCACAAGCAATTGCTTCATATGATACGTCTTACTGAAGCCGAGAATTTCAAGTGCTTCTCTAAGTGTGTTTGTGCCGGTACGCGGTAAACCGGCTCCGATAATTTTGATTGACATTTTAAGGAGAGATTTTGGTAATGTAATAATGTAAGATAATATTTAATTTTGCCGGGATGAAAAATAATTAGCCAACAGGCCATTCTATTTAGTAATTGGATACCAACATACCGTCAATTGTTGCTACATTGCATCACTCTAACCTTATCGGAAAACTCCGCTTCCATAATTTTTATTCCAAACAAACTCAAATTACTTCCATGACAAAGGCGTGCGTTTCCATGTTATTATTGTTCGTAATTCCGGCAGGTGTATTCTGCCAGGGCCCTAAAAAAGATTCATCAAAAACACCTCCACCCCCACCCGACAGAAATATGTTTGGCCTTCACATTCCGCGGGGCTTAACCAAAACTTCCGATGGATTGGCTGATGGTTATGTAATGTTTTCTGTTCCTAATTCCGCACTGGTTTATTTGATCAATCGCAAAGGCGAAGTTGTTCACGAGTGGAAAGGAAATTATGGAGGCCCTACGATAGCCGCGTATTTGCAGAACGACGGATCATTGATTCAAAACGCCGCTGATCCTGATTTTCCGGTATTTGCCGGCGGAGGTGAAGCAGGGCGAATACAAAAAATCTCGTGGGATAGTAAAATGCTTTGGGATTTTGAATATGCGACAGAACAATATTTGCACCACCATGATTTTTCGGTTATGCCTAACGGTCATATACTCGCTATTGCATGGGAATTAAAAACACCCGAAGAATGTGTGGCAGCCGGGCGCAAGGCAAACATGATTCCAAAAGCGGGGTTGTGGCCGGATAAAATTGTGGAAATAGCGCCTGAAGGAAAAACTGGTGGAAAGATAGTATGGGAGTGGCATATCTGGAATCATTTGATACAGAATTTTGATTCAAAAAAAGCGAATTACGAGAAGTCTGCAGATCACCCTGAATTATTAGATTTTAATGTGGGCGATAGTGTGCCACCGATGATGTCACAAGCCCACATGGATAGTTTGCATGCGCAGGGAAGAGCATGGAGAAATGCGACACCGGAGAATGAAGGGTCAGAAGTATATCACTTTAATGCAATAAAGTACAACCCGGATCTTGACCAAATTGTCTTTAGTTCACCTAACCTTAGCGAGATCTTCATAATAGATCATAGCACAACTTCGAAAGAAGCTGCGGGCCATAAAGGTGGCAAATCGGGAAAGGGCGGAGATTTTTTATATCGCTGGGGGAATCCGCAGAACTATCATCATGGAGATTCAGCCGATCAAAAATTATTTGGACAACATGATGTTCGCTGGATAGAAAAAGGTAAGCCGGGAGCTGGTGACCTAACGGTATTTGACAACGATGTTCCCAGTGTGAGCCACATGCCGTATTCCGCTGTATTGGAAATAACAACTCCCATAGATAAAAAGGGTAATTATTTTCTCGAAAAGAATGGAACCTTTGGACCGGAGAAACCTACGTGGAAATACATGGCGCCCGACACATTTTCTTTTTTCAGCGGTTTTATTTCCGGCGCACAAAGGATGAGCAATGGCAATACTCTCATCGATGAAGGAGCTAAGGCTCGATTTTTTGAAGTGACAAAAGAAGGCAAAATCGTATGGGAATATTTGAATCCATATCGTGGTGATATTCGCATGCCAAACGGCGATCCCATCAATCCAATTCCGCTTACCTATTTTGCTTTCCGGTCTAATTTCATTCCGGCTGATCATCCTGGCCTTGCAAACAAAAAACTGGAGCCTTTAAACCCGCAACCAACCGTATTTAAATTGCCACCACCCCCGCCACCCGGTCAATAAAAAACAAGAAATTAATCATAAAACAAATCCTTCCAGCATCTCTTCAAAATAAACAATCGAATTCAATATGAAAAAAGTGTCTCTATTTCTCGTTCTATTGATGAGTATATCAACGGAAATCTTCTGCCAGCCTAACAAAGACTCATCAACCGAAAAAGCACCATTTCCAAAAGATAGAAACATGTTTGGTCTTTATATTCCACGAGGTTTAAAAATTAATGGCGACGGATTGGCTGACGGCTACATCATGTTTGCTGTTCCTAATTCTCCATTGATTTATTTAATCAACCGCAGGGGTGAAGTTGTGCATCAATGGAAAGGAAATTATGAGGTAATGCATGCATATTTAATGGATGACGGATCGCTGGTTCAAAGTGCAGTTGATCCTGACTATCCTGTTTTTGGTTCTAGTGGAGAATATGGACGAATACAAAAAATTTCATGGGACGGTAAGATTTTGTGGGATTTTGAATATGCCAATGAAGGCCAAATAATACATCACGATTTTGCTGTTATGCCTAATGGCCATATACTTGCCATAGCATACGAAGCCACATCTTATGGAAATGCAATAGCAATCGGAAGAAAATCTGAAATGACACCCAAGTCCGGGCCTTGGTTAGAAAAGATAATAGAGATTGAGCCACAGGGTAAAACTGGTGGAAAGATAATATGGGAATGGCATCTTTCAAATCATTTAATCCAGGATTTTGATTCCAAAAAAACAAATTTTGGGAAGCCTGCTGATCATCCTGAACTATTGGATGTTAATAAGGGACCAGCATTGCCTCCTGCTATAACCCAGGATAGTGTGGACATTTTGAAATCTAAAGGGTGGGCAGAGAAGAATGAAACTGCTGATAACAGGGGATCCGATATATTTCATTTTAATGCAATAAAATATAATCCCGATCGGGATCAGATTGTTTTCAGCTCACCAAATTTGAGTGAAATATTTATAATAGATCACAATACTACCACAAATGAAGCTGCCGGTCATAGTGGAGGAAAAGCCGGTAAAGGCGGAGATTTTCTATATCGTTGGGGAAATCCGCAAAATTATCAAAGAGGTGATTCAACTAACCGAAGATTGTTTGGGCAGCATGATGTAAGATGGGTAGAGCAAGGACAGCCGGGAGCAGGTAATTTAACGGTGTACAACAATCATCCTCCGGGAGAAATACATTGGAGTTTTATGGGCAATGATGTTCATAATTATTCTGCAGTATACGAATTCACTCCCCCTTTGGACAAGAACGGTAATTATATCATGGAAAAAGGCAAACCATACGGCCCTGAGAAACCTGTATGGAAGTATGTTGCTGCAGATACACTTTCATTTTGGAGTAGTTTTATTTCAGGCGCACACAGGATGAATAATGGCAATACTTTTATCAATGAAGGCGCAAGAGGGCGCTTTTTTGAAGTAACTCCAAATGGTAAAATTATTTGGGAATATTTGAATCCCTATCGTGGCGATATTCATAAACTAAATGGTGATCCTGTTAATGCCATACCGTTTGCCTATTTGGGATTTCGATCTACTTTTATCCCTGCAAATCACCCGGGACTTGCTAACAAAAAACTGGAGCCAATTATTCCACAACCCAAACCATTTTTTTTGCCACCGCCACCGCCGGGCAGATGAAAAAAAAGATCTAATGCAAATTTTAGAAGTTACATAACAATCAAATCTTTCAACATGAAAAAAACGCTTCTTCTTCTTTCTCTTTTGATAAGTATATCATTAGGATCATTTTGCCAGGGTACTAATAGCACACAGGATTCTTCTTCAGCTAAAAAGCCTCCAGTTCCAAAAGACAGGAACATGTTCGGGCTTTATATACCTCGCGGTTTAAAAATTAATTCTGAAGGTTTGGCAGAGGGGTTCGTTTTGTTTTCAGTTCCTAATTCCGCACTGGTTTATTTACTCAACCGGAGGGGCGAAGTTGTGCACCAATGGAAAGGAAATTATGGTGTTACACACGCCTATCTTATGGATGATGGATCTCTCATGCAAGGTGCAATGGATCCCGACTTTCCGGTGTTCGGATGTTGCGGCCCGTATGGACGTATACAAAAAATTAGTTGGGAGGGTAAGCTTTTGTGGGATTTTGAATATGCTAATGAAGACCACATTGCTCATCATGATTTTACGGTCATGCCTAACGGGCATATACTTGCTATAGCTTATGAAACGATGTCTTATGACAAAGCAATTGCAATGGGAAGAAAACCAGCGATGACACCCAAGTCAGGACCTTGGTTAGAAAAGATCGTAGAAATTGTGCCTGACGGAAAGACCGGGGGTAAGATTGTTTGGGAGTGGCATGTATGGGATCACTTGATCCAGGAGTTTGATTCTAAAAAAGCCAATTATGGTAAGTCCAAAGATCATCCGGAATTGTTAGATTTCAATGTAGGGCGACCACTTTCTCCTGCAATGACACAGGGAGCTTTAGACAGTATGAAGGCTAAAGGAATGTTACACAGAAATGCGACTGTCGATAACCTGGAAGCAGATATTTATCATTTTAATGCCATTAAATATAATCCGGAGTTAGACCAGATTGTTTTCAGCTCACCTAATTTGAGTGAAATATTTATCCTTGATCACAGTACAACCAAACAAGAGGCAGCATCTCACAAAGGGGGCGGGGGCGGAAAAGGGGGAGATTTTCTTTACCGTTGGGGAAACCCTCAAAATTATAACAGGGGTGATTCAACTAACCGGAAATTGTTTGGCCAGCATGATGTTCGTTGGATTGAAAAAGGACTGCCAGGGGCAGGAAATCTGACTGTCTTTAACAACCATCCTCCGGATGATCCCAATGATATTTTCAACACCGAAGGCCGTAATTACTCAGCCGTGTATGAAATTAAGCCTCCCATCGCCAATAAAGGCACCTATATTATTGAAAAAGACAAACCTTATAGTCCTGAGAAACCTGTATGGGTTTATGTTGCTCCGGATACACTTTCATTTTATAGCAGTTTTATATCCGGCGCACAAAGGATGCCTAATGGTAATACTTTCATACTTGAAGGTGCAAAAGGGCGGTTTTTTGAGGTGACACCAGATCGTAAAATCGTTTGGGAATATTTAAACCCGTATCATGGTGATATACACCAGCTAAACGGTGATCCTATTTTTCCTATACCGTTTGCCTATTGGGACTTTCGCTCTAATTTTATACCAGCCAATCACCCGGCATTTGCAAACAAAAAACTCGAACCACTGGTGCCACAGCCACAACCATTTTTTTTACCACCACAACCCGGTGATGGAAAATAGATTAGTAGTTTATTATATACTGATATCTGCTCGGAATATTTTGTAAACAAAAACTACTTCAAGTCATTCAACATGAAAAAGATAATCATAGCACTTTATTTATTTCTATTTATATCTATTTCCTTGTTCTGCCAGGTTAATAACAAAGACACTTCAAATAAAAAACCACTTGCCCCGAAGGATAGAAATATGTTTGGATATCGCATTCCACGCGGCTTAACTATTACTTCAGATGGGCTAACTGAAGGTTATGTAATGTTTGCTGTTCCTAATTCTGCTTCCATGTATCTTATTAACCGCAAAGGTGAAGTAGTTCACGAATGGAAAGGCAATTACAGTATTCATGGCGCCTATTTGCAGGATGATGGATCGCTGATACAGGATGCGGTTGATCCTGATTTTCCTGTATTCGCTGGTGGCGGAGAAGCCGGAAGATTACAAAAATTATCATGGGACAGCAAAATGCTTTGGGACTTTGAATATGCTAATGAACAATATCTCCACCATCATGATTTTGCCATAATGCCTAACGGGCATATTCTTGCGATTGCATGGGAAGCCAAGACAGCAGATGAAGTGCTTGCCGCAGGCAGAAAACCCAACATGATTCCCAAAGCAGGCTTATGGCCCGATAAAATAGTTGAGATAGAACCACAGGGAGAACGTGGTGGCAAGATTGTTTGGGAATGGCATATTTGGGATCATCTGATCCAGAATTATAATTCCAAAAAAGCAAATTATGGGAACCCTTCAGGTCATCCTGAATTACTTGATTTTAATATAGGCGATACTGTACCACCGATGATTTCTCAGGACAGCATGACTATTTTAAAAAAGCAAGGTCGGGCAAGAAGAAATGCAACAGTAGAAAACAGAGGAGCAGATGTGTATCATGTAAATGCAATTAAATATAATGCTGAACTTGACCAGGTTGTTTTTAGTTCTCCTCATATAAGCGAAATCTTCATTATAGATCATAGCACAACCACAAAACAAGCCGCTGGGCATACAGGTGGCAAACGTGGGAAAGGTGGTGATTTCTTATACCGGTGGGGCAACCCTCAAAACTATCATCATGGAGATTCTGCTGATGAAAAATTATTTGGTCAGCATGATGTTAGATGGATTGAAAAAGGAAAGCCGGGAGCAGGGCATCTAACTGTATTTAATAATGACATTCCCAATAAAAAAAGCATGAACTATTCTGCTATATATGAACTTGTTCCTCCCACAGATAGCAAAGGAAATTATTTCCTGGAAAAAAATTCAACCTATGGACCGGATAAACCGGTATGGAGTTATATAGCTGCAGATTCTGTTTCTTTCTGGAGCAATTTTATTTCCGCTGCACAACGAATGAAGAACGGAAATACTTTTATTGATGAAGGCGCGAAAGGAAGATTTTTTGAAGTTAATCCTGAAGGTAAAATTGTTTGGGAATATCTGAATCCTTATCGCGGAAATATTTTTAAACCAAACGGTGATCCGAATCCTGTTATGCCAATGCCCTATTTTGAGTTTAGGGGAACTTTTATTCCGGCAGATCACCCGGGACTCGCAAATAAAAAACAGGAACCTATTAATCCACAACCAAAAGCATTTGTATTGCCTCCACTGAACGTGAACGATAAAAAATAAAAAAAGATTAGAACGCCGTATATAAAAATTAATTCCAAAATAATTCAGCATGAAAAAGATAACCTTGCTTTTTATTCTATTAGTATACATTTCAATGGGGTCTTTCTGCCAGGTAACGACCGATAAAGACACATCAAATAAAAAACCCCCTGCTCCGGCAGACAGAAATATGTTTGGGTTGCATATTAAGCGGGGCTTAACTAAAACTACTGATGGCCTTGCTGATGGATACGTTTTGTTTACTCCTTTTAATTCTTCTTCATTTTATCTTATCAACCGTAAGGGTGAAGTAGTTCACGAATGGAAAGGAAATTATGGCGTTATGGGTGCCTATCTGCAGGATGACGGTTCGCTTATTCAAAATGCCTATGATCCTGATTTTCCTGTATTTGCAGGTGGTGGGGAAAGTGGAAGGATACAAAAAATATCATGGGATAGTAAAATGTTATGGGATTTTGAATATGCCAACGACACAGCTCATGCGCACCATGATTTTACAGTTATGCCCAATGGGCACGTTCTTGCCATTGCATGGGAAGCAAGAACTCCCGACGAAGTGCTGGCAGCAGGCAGAAAACCGCAATCCATACCTAAAGCCGGACTTTGGCCCGGTAAAATTGTCGAGATAGAACCACAGGGCGATCATGGTGGTAAAGTTGTTTGGGAATGGTATATCTGGAACCATCTAATACAGGATCATGACTCAAAAAAAGCTAATTATGGTAAACCTGCACAACATCCTGAATTATTGGATTTTAATGTAGGAGCAGATACCTTGCCACCAATCACGCCGCAAGATAGTCTTGATGCCTGGAGAGCAAGGGGAGACTTGATTTGGAGAAACCAAACTCCCGAAAATATGTATTCAGATGTATATCACTTTAATGCAATTGACTATAATGCTGATTTGGATCAGATAGTTTTTAGTTCTCCTGCTTTAGGCGAAATTTTCATTATAGATCACAGCACAACCACGAAAGAAGCAGCGAGTCATAAAGGTGGTCGTTGGGGAAAAGGAGGAGACTTTCTCTATCGCTGGGGCAACCCTCAAAATTACCGTCATGGAAACTCTGCCGATGAAAAATTATTTGGTCAGCATAATATCCATTGGATTGAGAAAGGAAAGCCGGGAGCCGGTGATTTGATGGTATTTGACAATGACATTCCTTATCACAGAGACAGCACTGTCTGTTCTGCGGTTTATGAATTTGTTCCTCCCACAGACAGTAAAGGTAATTATATACTACAGAAAGATACAACCTATGGACCGGAAAAACCTTTATGGAGTTATGTTGCTGCGGATTCTCTTTCTTTCTGGAGCGCTTTTATTTCCGGCGCGCAACGAATGGACAATGGTAACACTTTTATTAATGAAGGAGCGAGGTCAAGATTTTTTGAAGTAACGAAAGATGGCAAAATTGTTTGGGAATATTTAAATCCTTATCGCGGTGATATACGCAAACCCAACGGTGATCCAATTAACCCAATCCCACTCACCTATATTACGTTTCGGGCTACGTTTATTCCGGCAAATCATCCGGGGGTTGCAAATCGAAAACTGGAACCTCTAAATCCACAACCGGGAGAATTTAAATTGCCTTTACCTGGGGATAAAAAGTAAAAAAAAATGCTATGGATTAATGCCAGGATGATATTAATAATGGCTTAGCTGAATAAAGAATTGTTCTTGAGAAATAAACCAGCGATATCATCTCAACTGAAAAGGTAATTAATCCAGGCAAACAACGCCCTAATCTATATGGTGAAGGCGATAAAAAAATCGTTAACTATTGACACTCCCCCATAAAACAAGACGCCATATTATTTTTCTTTCGCCTCCAATTAATCAGAAGCAAACTACTTTATTTAATAAAATTTCCGGAAAAGAATACCATTAATTTTTTTCTCTTACGCGGATAGCTCGTCACACAGAAACATTATAACAATATTCATCTCTTACTTTTGCACGATGGAATTAGGCATTAGCACTTTCGTAGAATTAACCCCAGACCCGCTAACTGGTAAAACGATCACTCC
>JBBSEV010000066.1:0-22432 GCA_038239385.1 Chitinophagales bacterium | reverse complement strand
TTAAGTTCTTCCGCAACAGATAACAATACTATAAAAATAGATGGATCCACTGATCCTGTAGTTTTCGGATTTTCAACTTCTCCTATTGTAACCAACAATCAAACTAATACAGCGGGAGCCCAAACCATACAGGCTGCAGATATTACATTGGCTACATCGCCGGTTCCAGCAAATAATTTTTTACCGAACTCTAATAATAATATCGTTTATGTAACCCAACTGTCAGTTGCAACAGAACCGGTAACCGTTAACAATATTCAATTTACAATGAACGGTACATTTGATGCAAACGACCTTAGCCTTGTTTCCATTTACTTCAATGCGACAGCCCCTACCATTAGCGGAAGCTTTTTACTCAATAATGCATCAGCTGCTTTTGCTGCCGGGCATGCTTACAACATTCCTTTTTCAAATGTTATGGCAATCGGTAGTTCAGGCTATTACATAATAACAGTAAATGTGAGCTCGTCTGCAACTTTAGGAAATACTATAAAAATAAATGGCGCTGTTGATCCTGTAATCTTCGGGTTTTCTACTACACCAAATATTACAAACAATCAAAGTGACCTGGCAGGTACACACACTATACAAAGTGTATTACCGGTGAGCCTGGTGTCATTTTCTGCAAAAAATATTAATAACAAAGTACAGTTAGACTGGGCTACTGCATCGGAGCTTAATAATGCTTTCTTTGAAATTGAACGCAGTAATGATGGAACAAATTTTAAAACATCAGGTAAGATAAATGGTAATGGCACTGCTGCTCTCGTACACAACTATCAATTTGTTGACCAATTGCCTGGCTATGGCGTCAATTACTATCGCCTTAAGCAAACAGATATTGATGGCCATTATTATTATAGTAAGGTTGTAAGCATTTCTTTTAATGTTAGAGAAGTAGTGATAAGTAATGTATATCCTAATCCTGTAAAAGGTATTCTCAACTATTCTATAATCTCTCCTGAAAATAAAACAATGGCATTGCGCCTATATGATATTTCCGGCAGGATTGTAATAAATAAAGCAATCGCTTTAAATAAAGGGATCAATCAGCTACAATTAAACCTGTCGCACTTTGAAAACGGAAATTACCAGCTTAGCATTATTGATAATAATTCAAATGAGAAATTAAGCAAACAAATAATTATTGCGAAGTGAAAGAAAAATTAACGTATGAAATTATTTCTAAACTTTTAATGACCGGTTTATTATTTATAAGTCGTAATATTTGCTATGAAAAAATACTAATTCTCCTTATTGTATAATCTTAAATTTTATCGAAAATGCGCAGGAAGAATTCAAACGTGTGAATGTTACAAACCAGCAATAAAATAAAATGCAAAAGCAGATTGAACTTTTTTTAAATAAAATAATAAATAAATTTTATGAAGAAAATATTTCTAATTTTTACAGCCACTCTCATTTTTTCAAAATGCTTTTCTCAAAATGTTGGTATTGGTACAGTAACGCCTGCGGGTAAGTTGCATATTAAAGGCAGCGCCGATACATCTCAATTAACGATTGATGCCAATGTCACACAATCCAACACACATCCATTAATTCGTTTAAGAGATGCTGCCGGCGTTGATTTAATTCATCTTTCTTCAGATGCAATAGGAAATACTTTTGTAGGGTTAAGTGCCGGAAGAGTAAACAATTATATTGCTGGCAGCACAGGCTACGGTAATACATTTATGGGTACGGGCACAGGTTATTCAAATACAACCGGGTATGCTAATACTGCTAACGGGTACAGGGCGCTTTATTTAAATACAACCGGGATTAATAATACTGCAAATGGTTTTCTTGCACTTTCTTCAAATACAACCGGGGTTAATAATACTGCAAATGGCCTTGCTGCACTTCAGGCAAATACAACAGCAAATAATAATACTGCAAATGGGGTTAATGCACTCAATTCTAATACAACCGGAAATGACAATACTGCAAGCGGTTCCTTTTCACTTAATTCAAATACAACAGGAATTAATAATACAGCAAATGGGTCATCTGCACTTTATTCAAATACAACCGGAGTTGATAATACTGCAAATGGCGTTTATGCGCTTAATTTAAATACAACCGGAAATGACAATACTGCAAGCGGTTCCTTTTCACTTAATTTAAATACAACAGGAATTAATAATACAGCAAATGGGGTTAATGCACTTTATGCAAATACAACCGGGTACAATAATACCGCAATTGGTTATAAGGCACTTTTTTCAAATGCAACCGGGTACGATAATACCGCAATTGGTCATGGGACATTTTTTTTAAATATAAACGGCAATAAAAATACCGCATTGGGCGCTTCTGCTGGTGTGCTCAGCAGCTCTTTAACGGCTGCAACTGCTATAGGTTTTGCATCCAATGTTGCTTGCAGTAACTGTCTTGTACTGGGAGGTACTACAACATCACACACCAATGTAGGTATTAATAACACTACACCGCTAACTGATCTGCATATTATTCAATATACCGATGCAGGTGGGGATAAGCTCAGGGGTATAAGGTTGCAAAGATCCATTAATACAAACCACTGGCGTACCCTAATAGACCCTTCCGACAATTATGTTTTTGAATATAACGATAACCTTTACACATACATTAATCCATCTACGGGTGCCTATATAAATCCATCTGATGTGCGATTGAAGAAAGATATAACTCCATTAGAAAATATGCTCGGCAAGGTGATGACGTTGGTGCCCAAAAAATTTCATTATAAAACCAATAGCACTGATGATCCATTACTGTGGGGATTCATAGCGCAGGATGTACAAAAAATATTCCCTGAGTTTGTTGATGTGAAAGATGATGGATATCTCGGTATTGCCTATGCCAATTTTAGTGTTGTGGCAATAAAAGCCATACAGGAGCAAGAAAAGGAAATTGAAGAATTAAAAAAACAAAATAAAATGCTGGAAGAGAGATTGCTCAAAATTGAAAAGCAATTATCAATGGAATAATCTCAATTAAAGAAAATTTTGATTGTAAAAACTATAGAAGAAAATTTTCATTACTTCTTCAGGTTGGTTAATTTAATCTAAGCTTAAAAGCATTGGCTAATAAATTTCATTGAGAAAATTTGTTTCAATACAAATACTATTATTTCTATTATGCTCTATAGTAGTAAACAGCCAATCCAAATTATACTTTTGGGGTAATGATATTATAAAATTTAACCGTGATACAAATAATTACCAGACTATTATTTATGGGACGCAAAACGGTTTGGCATCTCCTGAAATTACCTGCCTGGCGCAGGATAGCAAAGGATATATATGGGCAGGCACTTCTGCCGGCTTAAGCCGGTTTGACGGCATACGATTTGAAAATTTTTTTAAAGCTGATGATCATTTTACAGGAAATATATATGCTGTAAAACAAGATCCTGTAAGAAACGTAGTATGGGTTGCCTGCGATGCTGGTTTATGTTTTTTAAGTAATAACCAATTGCATCTTGTTCCTTTTATAGAAAAGGATATCACAGTATATGATATTTATTTTCTCCCTGATAAAAATATGTGGATAGGCACAGGCAAAGGCCCTGCACTTTTTACCGAAAAAAAAATTAATGATTTGGTTTTTGGCGAAAAGATTTCTGTTACATCTTTTCTATTGCCGCAATGGAAATTATTTAAAAACGTAAACACGTCTGCTTATAAAATTACGAGCAACGAAAACGGTGATATTTATTTTGCAGGTGCCGGGAATATATTTTTTTATGATGCAAAAAATTTAAAAAAAATATGGACTTCGCAACATCAGCAAAACAATAATGATTATGTAGTTGGGATGGTCCCGGGCAAGGAAGACGCTATTTATTTTGCAACAATATTCAGTGGCTTATATTCTATTAAAAAAGAAGAAATAATAAAACTACCGGCTGATAATAATATCGCCGGAGATCTTATTGAACACAACGGGCAAATTTTTTATTTTACAATGGGCGGTATTTATGAATTCTTTCCTTCAACCAACAACTTGAAAAAAATCAGTGAGGTTCCGGAGCATTTGAATATATGGACATCATGCTTATTGGTTGATAATGAAAATAATTTATGGATAGGTATGCATGATAATCTCCTGTATCAAAAACCACGAATATTTTTTTCCTACAATAATCTGCAGAATATAGAAACGGAGTTGTACAGTGTTTTCCAATTGAAAAATAATCAACTTCTTTTTGGAGCAAACAGGGGTAAAGTTTATAGAAAAGAAGGAACAACATTTAAAAATATTTTTGGTGCCGGACGGGCAGTACCGAATGCAGAAATAGAAAGCATTTACGAAGATAGGCGCGGCTGGCTCTGGCTGGGTACAGGCTACAACGGCATTGCTGTAATTAGAAATAATAAAACCTGGCACATTACCAAGGCTGACGGCCTAAGTAATAACAGTAATTATTTTTTTTATGAAGATGCTGCCGGAAATATTTATACCGGTGGTGATGGCGGGTTTTCAAGAATTAATTTTGATTCATCTGTTAACCTGTTTCGCTTTAAAAATTTTTATTACAGGGTCGCAGGAGAAAATCTTGAGACATTTAAAAATTGCATTATGGGGCCGGATGGTACTATTTGGCTAAGTGGACAAAAGGGAATATTTTGTTTTAAAAATGATTCTTTAATCCATTACAGGCTTAGTGATAAAATAAATTTTAGCATAGCTGATATTAAAAAAGATAACGCCGGTAATGTATGGATGGCAACAAAAGGTGATGGTATCTTGCAATGTTTTTTTGATGCCCATAATTCACTTCAGCTAAGAAAAATATTTACTGAAAAAGATGGCTTGCAGTCAAATATTTATTTAAGCATTACAACCGATCATGAAAATAACGTGTGGGCTGGCAGTTATTCAGGAATTACTTCTATTGAAGAAGGAAATGATAAAAAATATAGTCTTACAAATTACACTTCTAGTGATGGATTCTTGTCTTCCAATTATCAATCATTAAAACTTTTCTGTGATGGAAAGGACACTGTGTGGGCCGCCACATCTTCCGGCTTAACATCTTTCTATGCAGGTAATATAATCCTCAATAAAAAACTGATTTTGGATTTTACAAATATTTTGTTGCTTGATACTTCAAAAGAGATTTCTTATTATAAAAAGAATCAAGACTCAGTTATTGAATTCCCATATTTTTTAAATGATATAGAGTTTCAATTTAAAGCAATCAGTTTATCAGATCCCCAGAAAATTGTTTATTCTTATCGCCTTATAAGTAGTGAAGATAGTGCCTGGCTGGAATGGAATAATAAGCAAATTGCAGTGTTTCAAAATCTTTCGCCTGGCATATATACCTTCCAGGTAAAAGCCTCTATTGGAAATAATAATGTTACTAAACCTATAGCATTTTCCTTCATAATAAAAAAGCCATTTTGGCTTAGCTGGTGGTTTATATTTTCAGCTATACTGATCGGGATATTAATTATTTATCTCCTCCAAAAAAAATTAAAACGAAATATTCAGGTAAAACATGAAGAAAAAATAAAGTCTCAAAAATTGATATCAGAAAATCTTCAATATCAATTGGAAGTGGAGCAGGTTACCAATTACTTTACCGCTTCAATGAGCACACGCGAAACAGTTGACGATCTTCTGTGGGATGTTGCCAGGCAATGCATATCTAAATTAAATTTTGAAGACTGCGTAATTTATATAAAAGATGTTAACACCAGCATGCTCATACAAAAAGCAGCCTGGGGGCCTAAAGGGAAAAGCAATGAGCTTAATGATGGAAAAAATGGAAAAATAATAAGCCCTATTGAAATACCTCTTGGCAAAGGGATAGTAGGTACTGTTGCTTCTACGGGAATTGCAGAAATTATCCCTGATGTTACGATCGATAGCAGGTATATTAAAGATGATGCGCAGCGATATTCGGAAATAGCTGTGCCTGTAATTTATGACAATAAGGTTCTGGGAGTAATAGATTCGGAAAGCAATAAAAAAAATTTTTATTCGCAGCGTCATTTGAAAATACTTACTACTATCGCTTCCCATTGTGCAGAGCGTATAGTGAAATTAAGGACAGAAGAGAACCTGCAAAATAATAAGCTGGAGTTATTGCAGGCGCAAAACCGTCTTGCTGAAGAAAAGCTAACGGCCTTGCGAAGCCAGATGAATCCTCATTTTATTTTTAACTGCTTAAATTCTATCCAACAATTTATATTAACAGGTGAAGTAGATAATGCAAATAAATATCTGTCACAATTTTCAAAACTAATCCGTCTGGTACTTCAATATTCTGAAAATAATTTCATAAGTCTGGAAGAAGAAATTAATATGCTGCAATTGTATTTGTCTTTGGAGAAAACAAGATTTGGAAATTCGTTTGAGTATAAAATATTTGTTGATGAGGAACTGGATACTGATGAAATAAAAATTCCAAATTTAATGATTCAGCCCTTTGTAGAAAATGCGATATGGCATGGGCTTATGCACAAAGAAGGAGATAGAAAAATTGACATAAGCTTTGAATTGAAAAATGATGAATCTATTATTTGCATCGTTACCGATAATGGGATAGGCCGCAAAAGGGCCGCAGAAATTAGGAAAATGAAATCAGTTGAAATAAAACATCAGTCAAAAGGAATGCAATTAATTAAGGATAAAATTGATGTATTGAAGCAACAATTTAAAAGTGACGTTTTAGTAGAGATATATGATGTAGCAAATATTGATGGTGATGTGCAGGGTACAAAAGTATTGATACAGCTACCCCTGCAATACCAGGATAATGGTTTTTAAAATGAAAAAACAATCTTCGCTATTTTTGCTCCATGGTTAAAGCGCTGATCATTGATGACGAACAAATAGCAGTAAACGTTTTGACTTTAATGATTGAACGACACTTACCTGAAATAACTTCAGTCGAATCTGTTACTAATCCTATCCAGGCTCCATTATTTATTTCTGAATATAAACCTGATATTGTCTTTCTTGATATTGAAATGCCCTATCAGAATGGATTTGAATTATTAAAGTCACTCCCTGCAATTTCATTTGACATCGTCTTTACGACAGCCTATGACAAATATGCGATCCAGGCAATTAAATTTAGTGCGTTGGATTACCTGCTAAAGCCTATTGATGCTGATGAATTGAGAGAAACTTTTAATCGCTTTGTTCAGAAATCTATTCTAAATCAAAACAAAAATGATGCTGTAAAAAACCTGCTGGCTAATCTTCAACAGAAAGATACAACTTACCATAAATTAGCTTTACCCACAAACAATGGGTTGCAGTTTTTTTTGCCACAGGATATTATTCGCTGCGAGGGAATGAGCAACTACACTAAATTTCATTTTTCAGACCATCACACAATCACCACTTCAAAAACTATTAAAGAATATGAAGAAATATTATTTCCTCATAAATTCATACGTATACATAAATCTCATTTAATAAACGCTGAGTTTGTATTAAGTTATTCTTCGCAAACCAATAATTTACTTATGAAAGACGGGGCGCAGGTAGAAGTATCAAGAAGAAGAAAAAAGGAAGTACTGCAGGAATTGGGAATCAGGAATTAGGTATCAGGTAGAAAGTGTCAGGTAGTAGTTATTTTATCAATTATTCATTATCAATTTTTAATTGCTACAGCCCGTGCCCTTTTAAAAAATAAAGTGCCACGTTAAAAAATATAATCAAACCTGTAACGTCTACCAGTGTAGCAACAAATGGCGCAGATGAAGATGCTGGATCAGCGCCCAATTTTTTTAATAATATAGGCAACATACTGCCGGTAAGTGATCCCCATAGCACAACTCCAACAAGAGAAAAACTTACTGCAAGGGCAATAAGAAACCAGTCAATGCCATAAATATCAGTCATTACCCCATGATTCATAAATGTATGCCATATAAAAATTCGCATAAATCCGATGCAGCCTAATATCAATCCCAACATAAATCCGGAAAGAATTTCACGCCGCATTACCCTCCACCAATCGGAAATTTCAACCTCGCCAAGTGCCATAGCCTGTATAATTAATGTAGACGCCTGTGAGCCACTGTTACCACCACTGCTCATAATCAAAGGAATAAAATTAGTTAGTACAATCACTTTTGACAGCTCATCATTATAATAAGCCATTGCGGTAGCAGTAAGCATTTCACCCAAAAAAAGAATAATAAGCCATCCTACTCTTTTTTTTACAAGGCCCAGGAAAGGCGTTTCAAGATATGGCTGGTCAAGGGCTTCGGCACCACCAATTTTTTGTATGTCTTCACTAAATTCTTCGTTGGTTACCCAAAGTACATCATCAATAGTTATAATACCGAGAAGCACATTATAATCATCTACAACAGGCAAGGCTACCCGGTTATTCATTTTAAATACTTCATTGGCAGTTTCCTGGTCATCGTTCACATTCAATTCGATGTATCTGCCATCCATCATATCGCTAACTTTCTTATCCGGCGGGGCCAGTAAAAATTCTCTTATCCTTATATCGTCAAGCAATTCCCCATGCTTGTTTATCACATATATTACATCAATAATTTCAGTATCCTTTCCTACACTTCGTATAATATTAAATACTTCAGCAACGGTATTGTATTCGTGCACATACACGTAATCAGGTGTCATTAACCGGCCCACACTGTTTTCGGGATAGCCAAGAAGTGCAAGAGTAATCTTTCGCTCTTCAGGATCCAGCGTCTTTACCAGTTCCCTCACTACCTCATTAGGAAGGTCTTCCAAAAACGAAGTCCGGTCATCTGCCTGCATCTCATTTAAAAGTTCAGCGCTCTTATGAGGTGTAAGATTCTTTATAATTCGCTTTTGAGTAGAATGTTCCAGGATTTTAAAAAGGCTTACAGCTCGATGTAAAGAAAGCTGGAGAAAAATTTCAAGCTCATGTTCTTCATTTTCCTCTACCAGTTCAGCAACATCACTTATGTTTTGCTGATTAAGAAATTCACTTACGGCACTTTCATTGCCTGTAGCGAGCACTTCGTCATATTGTTCCTGAACTGAAATTTCCTCTTCTGTCATACTAATGGATTCTGCAGATTTGCCGCAAATTAATTTATTTTACATTAGCCCTTCCTTTAATAGTATGATAAAACAATATTTATATTTAGAGAAAACTTCCTCAAAAGGAAGAGGCATATTTACTAAACAAAGAATTGATGCGAATACAATAATTGAGGATTCTCCGGTGATTGTAATGAGCGCTGAAGATAGGGTACAACTTGATAAAACTTCGCTGCACGATTATATTTTTGAATGGGGAAACAATAAAGATAAATGTTGTATGGCCCTGGGCTTTGTATCAGTTTATAATCATAGCTATCAAAGCAATTGCGAGTATTTTATGGATTTTGACAATGAAATGATACAAATAAAAACTATCAGGCTGATTGAAAAAGGAGAGGAACTCACTATTAACTATAATGGTAATTGGAACGATGAAAAGAAAATTTGGTTTGATGCGGAATGAGCCCTTTACAGATGAATGATTATTTATTGAATGGATGAAATTTATTGATTTATTAAAAAAATGGAGGCGACATTTTCTTTCCAAATTACCATTGTTTACATAAAAATAAAATCCTAAATCAGCCGTTATTTACTATAAATTACTTAAAGTTTATTTTGGGAAAATTTAATTCAATAATGTGTATTAATTTTATAAAAATTTAAAAAAAATGGACATACTTAAAAGAGATACAATTACAGATTATACAATTCTAACCAAAGCCTCTGAGCAATCTCATGCAAGATCTTTTATTGCAAATGTTTTTTTGCTGATGTTTATTGCACTTGGTGTTTCGGCTTTGTTCGCATGGCAATTTTCTATAAATACAACTTTATCTGGCTACCTGGTATCGCCAACCGGCCTAACTGGCTTGGGGAAGATAACCATTTTTGCTCCACTTGGTTTCGTGCTGATAATGTCTTTTGGATATAGAAAACTATCCGCCACCGCATTAATGGCTCTATTCATAGCTTATGCTGTTATCAATGGTATAAGTTTTAGTTTTATTTTGGGATACTATACACCAGGCTCAGTAATGGGCTGTTTTCTTTCTGCATCTGCCATGTTTGGTGTAATGGCTTTTATGGGTTACACCACTGACCAGGATCTTACAAAATTTGGCCGTATTTTAATGATGGGCGTTATTGGAATTCTAATAGCAATGGTCATCAACTTTTTTTTACATAGCAGCCAACTTGATTATATCATAAGTATTATAGGTGTAATGGTTTTTACTGCTCTTACGGCATACGACGTACAAAAGCTGAAAAGAATAGGTGAAGGGTTAGAATACCAGGATGTATCAGCAGCAGATACAAAAAAAGTTTCTATTCTGGGAGCTTTAAATCTTTATCTTGATTTTATTAATATCTTCATATTCCTACTAAGGCTATTTGGAGGGAGAAGAAACTAAATTTTTTATAAGACGGCTAAGCCGTCTTTTTTTTTGCCCTTAAATTTCCTGTAATTGGTGATACGATATAAAACAGGTATGGAAATTAAAGCCTTTTGCATTATTTTGAGATGTAAACCTTTTAAAGCACCAAAGCAGCTTCCTCAGAAATTCACATCATCCTATATTTAATTCAACCATTGTTGCATTTTTGTGTTTGTTATAATTTTTAAACAATAATTGAAAACTTAATTTTTAATCATGAAAAAATTTATCGCATTGTTGATGTCAATTTTTTTTTACGTATTAGTATTTGCCCAATACAAATATCCTGAAACAAAAACCGTCGACAGCAGCGACACTTATTTTGGTGTAGCCTACCAGGATTCATATCGCTGGCTTGAAAATTTTAAAGATACTACTGTAGCGAGCTGGTTTAAGCAGCAGGCAAATTTTAGTAATTCTATACTTAACAAAATTTCAGGAAGAGATGAATTAATTGCTGAATGGAAGATGCTGGATAAGTTGCAACCGCCACAAATTAATGCCAGGAATTACGAGAACGGAAGGGTATTTTATAGAAAAACGATGCCGGGTGAAAATGTAAGTAAACTCTATTACCGCGAAGGAATGAATGGAAAGGAACAATTGCTATTTGACCCGACAACTTTTATAAAAGGCAAGACATTATCTATCCAGGGTACGTTGCCAAGCTATGACGGAAAAAGAATTGTGATTTCTTATTCTGAAGCAGGTGCTGAAATTTCAACAATAAAAGTAATGGATGTTGATAAAAAAAGCTTTCTCCCCGAAACCATTTACCCAAGCTGGTTTGGTCCTATTAGCTGGACATTCGACAACAAAGCATTTACCTATTTTTCACAAAAGACAGGTGATAATACCAGCCCTGAATTTGAATTGAATACAAAAACAAAATTGCATAAGTTAGGCGATGATGTAAAGAACGATATGGATTTTTTAAGTAACGAGAGTTATCCCAATCTTGACATAAAACCGAATGAACTTCCATTTGCAGGTTTAAATAAAGATTCCAGGAATTATATTTTTGGAGATCTTTCAAATGTGAGAAATGAAATGTTTACTTATTATGCTCCCGTGTCGCAGTTATACTCAGGCAAAATTGATTGGAAAATATTATGCAAGCCGGAAGATAAAATTGTGCGGGGAAGAGAAATGATAGGTAATGATGTTTATGCCATCACTTATAAAGATGCTAAAAAATTTAAGCTGCTTCACACTACACTATCAAACCCGGATTGGGCAAATGCAGAAACTATTGCAGAAGAAAAGCAGGACCAGACACTTGAATCCATTTCACATTGTAAAGATTATTTGTTTCTAAGCTATAGCGACGGAATCAATAATCACATTTATAAATATAATTTCAAAACAAAAAAAACAGCTGAGATAAAATTGCCTTATTCAGGTTCAGCATACATTTTTTGCCTGGATAATAAAACGAATAATTGCTTCGCCGGAATTACATCGTGGAATAAGCCATACACTGAATATAATTTCAATGCGGTAACAGATGCATTTTCACCAAGCCAGTTTAATAAAGCTCCGGTATACCCGGCAGCTTATAAAAATTTAGAAGTAAAGGAAGTAGAAGCAAAAGGGCACGACGGAGTAATGATACCACTTTCAATTATTTATAAAAAAGGGACAAAGCTTGATGGGAAGAACGTGTGCTTAATGGATAGTTATGGCGCTTATGGCTATAGCATGTCTCCTTACTTTAATTATTTAGAAAATTCACTCGCAATAAAGGGAGTGGTGATTGCCATACCTCATGTACGTGGGGGTAGTGAGAGAGGCCAGGAATGGTACAAGGCCGGGTATAAAACAACAAAACCAAATACATGGAAAGATTTTAATAGTTGTGCAGAATACCTTATTCAAAACAAATACACATCTGCGGATAGATTAGCAGGAACAGGTACCAGCGCAGGTGGAATTCTCATCAGCCGGGCAGTTACTGAAAGGCCGGATTTATATGCAGCAGCTATTTGTAATGTTGGTTGCGCTAATGCTATGCGATTGGAATTTACACCAAACGGTCCCGCAAATATTCCTGAATTTGGAACTGTTAAAGACAGCATTGAATGTAAAGCTTTATATGAAATGGATGGTGTACAACATGTAATGAAGAATACAAAGTATCCTGCCGTAATTTGTGTTGGAGGCTGGAATGATCCTCGTGTAATTGCGTGGGAGCCCGGGAAGTTTGCTGCTGCATTACAAAACGCTACTATATCAGGTAAGCCGGTAATTATGAAAATAAATTATGATAATGGCCATTTTACAGAAGACAAATCTGTAACTTTTGCGAACTTTGCAGACCAGTTTGCTTTTGCCATGTGGCAATGCGGCCACCCGGATTTTCAGCTAAAAAAATAGAAAGATTAAAATCAGTTTCCTATTCACTCGTAGTTTTGAATGCGTTTTTCACAGCTAATTTTTTGAAATATTAATGATAAGATTTTATATTTAAAAAAGTATAATACAAAAATTATATATTCGTATCGTTTATTGTATAAATTAATTCTAAAATTTTAGTTATAAGATTTATACAAATACGAAAGTTAAATATCTTAATATTCAAATGAAAGGCTTAATTGAACCCGTTAATTATGAGCTTACCCAGCTAAATGACCATCACAATATCTCCAGAAGCGAACAACTAAAAGATGCAATTCTTAATTCTCTCCCCTCACAAATCGCTGTTTTAGATTCAAATGGAATTATCCTGGCAGTAAATGAATCCTGGATAGCGTTTTCAAAAGAAAATTCGCAATTACAAACCACGGGGCAACAATTTATTGGTATGAATTACCTGGAAGTTTGTCAAAAATCAAATGGGCCGTTTTCTGAAGAAGCTGCCGAGGCATTCAAAGGAATTCTTGCAGTATTAGAAGGAACACTGCCATCGTTCACACTGGAATATCCTTGCCATGCACCTTCAAAGCAACGCTGGTTTTTAATGAAAGTAAACCCGCTTCCTGATTTTGAAGGAGCCGTAGTTTCTCATTCCGACATAAGTGAACGCAAGGCAATAGATCAAATGAAAAATGAATTTATTAGCGTTGCTTCTCACGAATTGAAAACCCCGATCACAAGCCTTAAAGGGATTGTACATATTTTGCAACTAAGCTTTGAAAAAAAGATGAAAGGGGAAGTTGGGAAATTACTTAGTACAATGGATATACAATTAAATAAGTTAACCAAGATTATTGGAGATCTTTTAGTGGTGAATACGATTCCGGGTAAAAAGATATATCTCTACAATGAAAAATTCAACTTCAAAAATCTTGTGAAAGAAACCGTTCAGAATATAAAAAATATATCGCCACTCCATTTTTTTTCTGTGAATGAAAATGAAAGTGTTTATTTCGTTGGTGATAGATTTCGGCTGGAGCAGGTAATTACCAATCTTCTTACAAATGCGGTAAAATATTCTCCTCAATCAAACCAGGTAATTATTAATTCAATCGTTAAAGATGAGGCTATTTTATTTTCAGTTCAGGATTTTGGAACAGGAATTGAGAAAGAAAATACTTTCAAAATATTCGAAAAATTCTACCGCGCTAAAACGGGGTTTGCATTAGGAGGTTTAGGGCTGGGATTGTTTATCTCGTTAGAAATTGTAAAAGCCCATAAAGGAAATTTGTGGGTAGAAAGTGAACCGGGAAAAGGATCTACATTTTATTTTTCGCTGCCGCTGAATACATAATCCTGCATTAATTTAGTTCCAAACCATAATAATTTTTATATCTTTAAAACTATAGTTTCTCTATTATTATTTTGAACCCTGAAAACAAAACAACTTATGATTAAATTTAACCGGTTTACTATTTTATTATTTATTGCGGCATTAGCTTTTTCCTCATGCAAAAAGAAGGATAAAGTAAATACTTGTGATCTTACTGAGGCAAACTTTGTGGGAAGTTATAAGGTTCAATCTATAAAATATAAATTAACGCCGACCTCACCGGAGGTAGATGGCATTTCTATTGTTCTTGATCCATGTGAAATTGATGATATTACAACCTTCAACGTTAATCATACTTTTACTTATATTGATGCTGGCATACAATGTAGTACGCCAGGTGATGATAATGGTTCGTGGAGCTTAAGTGGGAGTACGCTTAATTTTGATGGAACATTACAGACAATAGACTCTTTTGACTGTAACGGCTTTGTTATTTCTCAAACGGATTATAATACTCCGGGAGATAAGGTCACTGTGACGCTTGCCAAACAATAACGCTGTAATTTTAGATCATATATTTTCAAGGGCATCTAATATTGTAGAAAACGCAGTATAGATTTGCTTTAGCGTTGGTATATCCATAATGGCTTCTTCGATATTAAGTTCAAGAAAATCAGCTTTTGTTTCAGTTTCATCAATATGGTGTTGTGTAATATGAAAAGTGAAATCGGTAAAATTTTCAAAAGGTAACCTCGTATCTTTTTCAGAAAAAAGAGATTTAATTTTTGCTGCATCATTTGTTTTCACGATTACTTTTTTATCAAACTCCGGGTAACCGGTTTCAATATCTTCCATTCCAAAAAACTTCCCTATTTCATCTAATAATCCCTGGTGATGTAAAGCGAATTTAAAATCACCTGCCTTCTCTAACCTGCTTTTGAAAGTGGTCGTTTGATACCCTCCTTCAAAACCACCACCAGGGTCAACATCAATATCGAAGTATACTTTCCTGTTTTGAATAGAGATTATTGCCGAATAAGTAAACTCGTTATCCTTAAGATCTTCAGCGATTTGGTTCCATACTTCATCTGCATTGTCAGCGATAATTAATTTTTCTTTATCCATACTTTATTTTTTTAAGGAGGTAAGCCTTTGTTTTATTTTACTATCTCTTAATCATATTCAGCATTAATAAAGTTTCCGAAATCATTTTTGCATTGTACTCGAGTGCAAGGTCCTTATGATTTACAGCATCAACTATTGTTCCTATAAGACAAAGGCCACCTGTAAAAAAATAAAGTATTCCCATTCCTGTATTACCGATTACAAAGCGATGAATACCTGCAACACACACAAGGCCAAGAAGGCATAATAATAATATTGTCTGTGGATCTTTTCTTTTAGATCTGTAAATCATACAAAAATTTGAAAGCTGATCGTCAGTAAATTCCTTAATATGGGAATTTATGGTAAGCAATTCTTCAGGTGTAACATCATAAAGTAATTTTAAAAGAATTGGATTTACTGATCCTGCGTTATCGTATTGCATGTGTATATTTTATTGTTATGGGAAATAAATTCAGACGGAATAATTGATATATTCTGTGTAAAATTACGGGCAATGCAAAAATCCCCAGGGGATGTGTTAAAATTGATTGCCTGAAATAACCATGAAATAAATAAGATATTGAATGCCCGATTCCGCAACCAGGGCAAAAACCAAAGCCCATCATTTTAAAAATGCAAAATGAATAATGAGTATTGAGATCAGGTTTCATAAGAGCCAAAAAAACAAGCCCAATGATCCAAAAGATCAATTCAAATCTAAAAGCTACCTGGTATCGGCGGAAAAATATTTTCAAATCATCAATTAACTAATATCCTGTACGATAACGTTTACCAAGAACAACAATAGTTGCTTTCTTTTTTATGATACTTCCTACCGTGCGATATTTAAATTCAATTTTTGTTATTGTTCTCCCATCAGCAGCCAATTCAATAAGGCGGCTTTCCTGGCCCGCAGCAATAGTTTCATCAACAGCAGGCGATAATTTGTCACCGCTTTCAAAAAATACACCGAGCTCACTTAGCTTGATTTGTGCACCTTCAACTCTAAAGCGGATAGCGGTAAATTGATTCCTGCTATTCACATTTATTATATCAGTTTCCCTTATGAAACCTGCTTTTGTTTCTCCGAGTAGTTCCCAGCCTTCTTCCACCGCAATGCTATTTCGGGTAGAGCCGCAGGAAAAAGAAATTATTGCCAGCGAAATAATTAATGAAAACTTGAGTGCTTTGCGAAATGTATAACTAATATTCATATTGTTGTTTTAGCAAATCTAATTAAACTTTATAACTACCTTATTTTTGACAAAAAAATTCCAAACTTATAGGCAAAGTATCAAAGTTTGTGATGATTCCGGCTATACGAAATTGGCTGTTCAGGTATGAGACGATGAATGGTAGAGCGTGGTTGCAAAGTTTTAGTAGCAGCCATGCTTATTCCTTAATTGAAAAGAAGATTATAGCTGTTTTTTTTGACATAAAATCATAGACAAAATATATCACATCCTTTTGGAGATTATATTTGTAGTGATATCTCAAAATTGATTTTATACTCTGTTCATTTAATATCATGCTACCACGCTGCTTAAGATGGTTTTCTTTAAGAATAAATATTTATACTATTAGATTTATATTTTTTCTGCTCTCTTTAAGTATTCATAACACAGTTTCTGCGCAGGTAAAAAATGATTCTATTGATACAATACCAAAAGCCCAGGTTTTACAAGAGGTGGTCGTTTCCGCTTCCCGCTTTTCGGAGAAACAGCTCAGTGCTCCTGTAAGTATTTCAAAACTTACCAATACACAAATACAACAATCATCATCACCTTCATTTTTTGATGCTATCGGAAACATGAAAGGAGTGCAAATGATTATTCCAAGCCTTGGATTTAAAGTGCTTAATACAAGAGGGTTTTCTAATACAACTAATGTACGTTTTGTACAATTGGTAGATAATATTGATAACCAGTCTCCGCACATTGGCGCTCCAATCGCTAATGCATTATGCCCCGGTAATTTAGATATTGACAATGTAGAAATCATCCAGGGAGTAGCCTCTGCTCTATATGGAATGAACGCAACAAATGGACTGTCGAATTTTACAACGAAAGATCCTTTTACTTTCCAGGGTTTTAGTCTTCAGCAGCAGGTTGGAGTTAACCATATAAATGATCCAAATAATGTTTCAGCAAAATTATTTAGTGAAACAAGTATTCGCTGGGCAAAAGCATTCAATAATAAGTGGGCTTTTAAAATTAATGCAGGCTTTACCAAAGGATATGATTGGGTAGCCGATAACAGGACGGATTTAAATCCTTTGGCAAATCAAACTACTGGTTTATTGGGTGAAGATAATCCTGCCTATGACCCTGTAAACGGCTATGGTAACGAGTCTTCTAATCGTAAAACGTTTACACTTGGTGGCAAAAATTATGTAGTTGCCAGAACAGGATATTTTGAAAGAGAAGTTGCTGATTATAATTTAAGAAACTGGAAGGGTGATGTTTCTGTATATTATAAGCTTCACGGACAAACGTTACTTTCTTATACTTACAGAGTTGCATTTTTAAATAGTATTTACCAAAGGTCTAACCGTTTTCGCCTTAAAAATTATTTGCTGCAACAGCATATTTTTCAATTTAAAAGTCCGCTGCTACAATTTAGGGCATACGTTAACACTGAGAACACAGGGGATTCTTACAACCTTAGATCTACGGCAGAAAATATTGATGCAGGCTTTAAAAATACCAATAAATGGTACGCGGATTACTCGGCTGCATTCAACACTGCTGTAGCAGCGAATAATGATGTTTCAACTGCACATCATATTGCCCGTGAGTCAGCAGATAACGGCAGATTACAGCCAGGCACAAACGCATTTAATGATAAATCAAAAGAATTACAGCAAATAAATAATTGGGACATTGGGTCAGCGCTAAATGTAAAAGCAAACCTTGTACATACTGAAGGAACATTAGATGTCGGAAAGTTATTACACACACCTTATAATTTACAGGTAGGCGCAGATTTTAGAGATTATATCATAACACCAGATGGCAACTATTTTATTAATGTTGTTGATTCGGGCCATAATGTAAACTATACAAGCTATGGTTTTTTTGGGCATGCCTCAAAAGGATTTTTAAACGAAAAGTTACAGCTGAGTGTGGCGCTTCGTTTAAGTGGCTACGAATATTTCAAATTACAATGGAACCCAAGGTTAACTGGGGTGTATGAGCTTTATAAGAATAATTTTATTCGCCTTTCTTATCAAAACGGATATCGTTATCCCAGCATATTTGAAGCATTTTCAAACATCAATAGTGGTGGCGTAAAACGTGTTGGCGGATTAAAAATAATGTCTCATGGAATTTTTGAAAACTCTTGGTTAAAGAGCTCGATAGATGCTTTTCAAAGTGCGGTAAACAAGGATGTAAATGCATCAGGATTATCTCAATCAGCCGCAATAGATAAAAATAAAAATTTACTCAGGCATAATACGTATACTTATTTGAAGCCCGAACAAATGCATTCGTTTGAACTTGGCTATAGAAGTATTTTAGCAGGTAACAAATTATTTATTGATGCTGATCTGTATTACAATGCCTACTCAAATTTTATTGCACAAATTGAAGCAAGTGTACCCAATACCACCGATAGTACTCAGGTACCTGCTTATCTCTTTGATAAGAATAAGCAAAGCAGGTATAGGCTTTGGACCAATTCAAAAACCGTAGTGCATAACTATGGTGCTGAATTAGATATTCGATATATTATAAGCAACCATTACTCTCTATCATCAAATGCGAGTTATCAAACTTTGAAACGTACGAATCAAAATGATGGCCTTGAAGATGGATTTAATACCCCGGAATGGATATGGAATGCTGGAATAACCGGTACCAATATTTATAAGCAACTAGGTTTTAATATTATGTTGAAATATCAAAGTAATTATTACTGGCAATCGTTTCTAATAAACGGAAACGTACCTGCTACTTTTAATGTTGATTGTATGTTGCATTATTCTTTTGCCAAAAATGTAGTAGATGTAAAAATTGGAGCTACTAACGTTTTAAATCATTATTACTATTCTATTTTAGGAGGGCCACAAATAGGAGGGTTGTATTATACCACCCTTACTTATTTAATACCATAAAATTTTTACGCCTGTAATCTGCTTGCTTCACTTCTATATTTGAATCCACCAGATTTACATTGAGAGATTATTTACGAGACCTTGGTGCCAGTTTTTTTGCAACAATAAACCTGATGTTTCCTGTTGGCAGAAAATATTCTTTAGAAGAATAGGCACTTCCTGCATATAAAGCGTTGCCGGTAATGTTAGCACTTATGCTCCATGTATCACTGTTATATCCGATAGCACCCTTGTACACCCCACCTGGAATTAAACTTGTTTTTTTCTTTTTATCACCCGATATTTCTTCAGCAGAAAAATTAAGGTCAATGCTTGCTATTGCCGACCCGGTTATAAAGAAATGCTTATCTAATACTAGCGTATAAGCATAGCCCAATCCAGGACCGATACTTAAAAAGGTAATTTCCTTAATGTCTGCCTGGTCAAAGTTGTTACTCACTTTAGCAGGTACGAGGGCACTATCCCCCGTTATTGAACCGCGATATATCTCTCCTCCAAATAGAATTGAACCAGCGGATTTTGTTTGCCAGTCATTTTGTGTGATAGCAGCCCGGTAGGAAAATTTATGGGAATTAGGAACCCGGAAAAGAGAAAATCCGACTACATGTCTTTTTATATCGGGACGCAAATAATTTTCAGTTAAATTAAGCCCGTTATCAGTGCTCGGCTGCAGGTAATATCCCTTGCGAAAAGTGCCTAATAAATCAAGGGCCCATTTACGAGGATATAAATGAAATTGAAAATCTAATCCCTTTGTTTTTCCCCTCCCTTTCTCCTTATTTAAAAACTTGAAACCATAAGACACGTTAAGCCCTAAACCATTAATTGCGAATCCGGCACCAAGGGTTAATTTGGAATTTGTTCTATAATTAAGCTCCTGGGCATTTCTTGTATAAATCGAAAAAGGGGCGAATTTTTGGGAAAGATAAAGATTAAGCATTAGCCTGTCAGGATAGGTAATATAATATCCATTATCAACCGATACCTTTTTTTGAGCATGGCTTTTTTGTGGAAGGAATAGACTCATAAAAAGTAAAGTAAAAAATAAGCAGATGTAATTTTTGTACTGTTTCACTTGATTAAATTTTGGGTTTGTACTAGACTGTCAAAGGCAAAAATAAATTTGTTAATTTATATTAAGTACTATAAGTCAGTAAATTTTAAAAAAAGACAACGGCCATATCTTTTAATCTAGTCAAAGTCTTATTGGCAAAGTAGCATTTTTGCCGAAAAAAAAATTTTCATTTCTTTCTTAAAAAGATAAAAACTTGTTGGTAAAAAGGAATTGCAAATAAAAAATTACCGGCTATTTTGACTATCCAAACTAAAAATTAGTTTCTTTGCTTCGAATGTCATTATTTATAACATCATTGAATTCCGGAAGTAACGGCAACTGCTATTATATTGGCAACGAAAGAGAAGCAATCCTGATTGATGCAGGAATCTCCTGCAGGGAAATTGAAAAACGTATGAAACGATTGCATTTATCCATTTACAAAGTAAAGGCGATTTTTGTTTCACATGAGCATTCAGATCATATAAAAGGAATACCTCTATTAAGTAGAAAATATAACCTTCCGGTATACACAACCACCACAACTTTGTCCCAGGGCTGTTTTAAGATCGAGGAACATTTGGTGAAGCGATTCGATGCGCATGTACAAATTTTAATTGGTGATATTTCTATAACGCCCTTTCCAAAGCTTCACGACGCCTGCGATCCATATAGTTTTATTGTAAGCTCAAATTATGTAAAGGTGGGAGTTTTTACAGATATCGGTATAGCATGTAAAAATGTTATCGATCATTTTCAACAATGCAATGCTGCCTTTCTTGAAGCAAACTATGACGAAGAAATGCTGGAAAAAGGCCATTACCCTTACCATTTAAAGAATCGTATAAAGGGGGGAATGGGGCATCTTTCCAATAAACAGGCGCTCGATCTTTTTCTAAAATATAAGCCGGCTTTTATGAGCCATCTGTTTTTATCACATCTATCTAAAAACAATAACTGTCCGCAGATTGTGAGCGAATTGTTCAACGCACATTCAGGTAATGTACAGATTATTGTCGCATCGAGGGACGAGGCCACAGCCGTATATCATATAAGGAGCGCCAGTCATAAAATAAAATCTACCAAACAGGTGTTTGTTTCGATGCAACAACTGGAATTTTCTTTTTTGTAAATTTTCGCTTACAGCTTTCACTTACTTATCAAATACTCTTATAACTTTTACAAATCGCATCGCATAATATTTGCTCATTTCTGAAATAATAACACCTATTGATTTACCGGAAGAAGAATGAATAAATTTTACTTTACCCAGGTTATTTTCTATTATGAAACCCATGTGCCCTACTATCCAGCCCGTAGTATCCGTACCTGTAAAAAGAATGAGGTCGCCCTTTTTACTTTCATCAAGCTGAACAGTAGTTCCGGCATTTGTAAAATCTTTTGAAACTCTTGGAACAGAAATATTAAAATGGTTAAAAACGTAAGTGACAAACCCTGAACAATCAAAGCCATTTTCTTTTACTGCCGAACCGTATCTGTATTTTGTTCCAATCAATGTTTCTGCAAAATCGATAACGGAACCAGGGTCGGCATTCCTGGTATTAATAGTCCGTGCAGGAATTAACTTATTTGATTCTGAAATATTTTTAGATTCTCCGTTTATATTACCAGCTTCTTTTTTTGTTCCCCTGTTTTGGGTTGATCCTGATTTTCGTGAGACATGGCAAGATTCCAAATAAAATAAAATAAATAATATTACTGCTATGCTTACAAAATATTTCATGCGTAAAAATAAATCCTTAAGATAAATGGAAAGACATAATATTGAAAATTGCATGTTGATTAAATTTTTTTGAATAGCATTCCTCTCTTATATTTGCACTCCCTAAAAAGAAGGGAGCATAGCTCAGTTGGTTTAGAGCATCTGCCTTACAAGCAGAGGGTCCGCGGTTCGAACCCGTGTGCTCCCACAATACCCCATCAGGAATGATGGGGTATTTTTTTATACCATTAATTAAGACAGCTCGAATACAGATGGATAATTGCTTTTATTAAACCGGAAAGGC
>JBBSEV010000065.1:0-22671 GCA_038239385.1 Chitinophagales bacterium | reverse complement strand
TAAAATATGCTCTCTGTTGCCATAAATTCTCTTTATCACCAGGCTTATCTCTTCGGCCATTTTACTTTTCCTGTTCATGATTATTTGAAGCATTAATTGTTTCTTATCATTTATTTCCTGTAAGGATTCTTTCTTATTACCGGCATTAGTATTTGAAACTTTTTCTGCATCATTATTATTTCTCATGCTTAAAACTATTTTTTTCAAATCTTCATCAGCATCTTTAGAGGCTTGCACCATGATAAGAGTTGAGATCGCTTCAATATTTTCATCGCCGATACCTTTAAGAATAGGGCTGGAATGTAAGGCTATGTTAAGGCTGTCTGCATTCGCCTGCTGATTCTTTAACATCAATGCTGACTTTATAATTACATTTTTTAGTTGAAGATTTATCATCGGCATAGCGTATTCATAGAATGCATCGGCATCAGAAGGCATCGCCGTAGGAACCTGTGCCATACTTTGGTGTGAAAAAATAATGCAAAGAAAAAGCAGAAAATTTTTCATTGTGTTTGTTTTAATACGAAAAGAAAATTCGTTTTCGACAAGGATAGCTTACTATATAACGAATGAGGTAATAAAAAATTGAACGCTTACAGCTTTTTTATTTTACACAATAGTTACTTCTTAAGGCATAGTATTCCTTATTATTGTGATTATCTCCACAAAAAATGAATACAGCTGAACATAGAAGATTAAAGAAAAATGCAAATAAAGATGTGCCGCTGGAATTGTGGGGCCCATACCTTAGCGAGCGGCAGTGGGGAACTGTGCGGGAAGATTATAGTGAAAATGGCGATGCCTGGAATTACTTTCCGCATGATCATTCCCGAAGCCGCACATATATTTGGGGAGAAGATGGACTGGCAGGTATTTCAGATATATTCCAGAATATGTGTTTCTCCATAGCCCTCTGGAATGGCAAAGATCCTATCCTTAAAGAGAGGCTTTTTGGATTAGACAATAGCACTGGAAATCATGGGGAAGATGTGAAGGAACTTTATTATTATCTCGATAATATTCCTTCACATTTTTACATGAAATATCTTTATAAATATCCGCAGCAAGCTTATCCTTACAAGGAGTTGATTGATAAAAATGAAATTGAAGATAAGTACGAGCCTGAATATGAAATTTTAGATACCGGTATTTTTAATGATAATAAATATTTTGATGTATTTGTTGAGTATGCAAAAAATAATAGTGAAGATATTTTTATTAAAATAGAAATTATAAACAGGGGAATTGAAACGGCTCCAATCACAGTTTTACCTACGTTATGGTTTTATAACAAGTGGCAATACAGGGATATGACAGAGAAACCATCCATTGACCTGTTGAATAATTTTTCGGTGCAGGCTGCTCACGAAGCCCTTGGGAATTATTATCTCTATTTCCCAATGGCCGATCATGTTTTGTTTACAGAAAATGAAACCAATTTTCAAAAGCTTTTTAACAGGGAGAACACTACTGAATTTGTAAAAGATGCTTTTCATGATGCAATTGTTGAGGGTAAAGATTTTGAAAAATTAAAAGGAAAAAAGCAAGGAACTAAATTTTCACCTGTTTATAAATTAGAGATAAATCCAAAGCAATCTAAAGCAATTTATCTGCGCCTTACTAAAGAAAAAAACATTGAAGCATTTCCAAAAAATTTTGAAAAGATATTTGAAAAGAGAAAAAAAGAAGCTGATGAATTTTACAATGCTTTACATCCCGGGCAATGCAATGATGATCAAAAAAATATTCAACGCCAGGCTTTTGCCGGGCTACTATGGAACAAGCAATATTATCATTACGATGTAGAACGCTGGCTTAATAAAAGTGATGGTATTTCACCATTATATGAACAACGTAAATACGGACGTAATCACCAGTGGAAATATTTAAAGAACCAGGATGTAATGTCAATGCCCGATAAATGGGAATATCCATGGTACGCTGCCTGGGACAGCGGTTTTCACTGTATTTCTATGGCTGTTATTGATCCTGTTTTTGCGAAACACCAATTGCTGGTGCTGATGCGGGAATGGTTCATGGATCCCCAGGGACAATTGCCTGCTTATGAATGGGACTTTAGTGATGTGAACCCTCCGGTACATGCTTTTGCCGCATTTGAAGTTTATAAAATTGAAAAGAAAATTTATGGTATTAATGATATACATTTTTTAAAAAAAGTTTTCCAAAAGCTAATAATAAATTTTACCTGGTGGATTAACAGGAAAGATGCTGATGGGAATAACATTTTTGAGGGTGGATTTTTAGGCCTTGATAATATTGGATTATTTAATCGTAGCATGATCCTTCCGGGAAATATGTTACTGGAGCAGGCAGATGGAACCAGTTGGATGGGAATGTATGCTCTGGGGATGATGGATATCGCATTGGAAATTGCAATGAGCGATAAATCTTTCCAGGATGCAGGCACCAAATTTTATGAACATTTTGTAATTATTTCGGAGGCGCTCAATGAGCTTGGTTTATGGAATGAAGAAGACAGTTTTTTTTATGATGTACTTTCTGTAAATAAATCCCAAGCGTTTCCACTTAAAGTGCGTTCGGCGGTAGGGCTTATTCCACTTTTTGCGGTTTCTATAATTGAAAAAGAGGTTTTTGCTAAACTTGATGATTTTAAAAAAAGAGTGCAATGGTTTAGAGAATACCGTATTGCTAATCATAAATATTTGCCCAGCCAGGAACAGGGTGAAGATAAATGTCTTTTGCTTTCGCTTGTTCATAAAGAGAAATTATCAAATTTGCTCAAAAGATTTCTTGATGAATCAGAATTTTTATCGCCAGGGGGAGTACGGGCATTGTCTAAATTTTATGAACAAAATCCATACACTTTGGAAAGTAATGATACTACTTACTCAATTCAATATGACCCCGGGGATTCTACTTCCGGCATGTTTGGGGGAAACTCCAACTGGCGTGGCCCGGTTTGGATGCCATTAAATTTTATGTTTATAAACGCATTAAAAATATATGGGGAATTTTATGCGGAAGAATTTCGTATCGAGTACCCCACGGGTTCGGGTAAGAAGCTTACATTACTTGAAGTTGCTAAAGAATTGACGGGAAGGCTCATTCATATTTTTGAAAAGAATGAAGATGATGAGAGATTAGTATTTGGGCCATACAATTGGTTTTATAAAAGACCCGAAAATAAAGAGTTGATCTTGTTTCATGAATATTTTCATGGTGACACGCTAAAGGGTTTGGGCGCCAGCCATCAAACCGGTTGGACTGCTCTTATAGCAAATTTGTTATATGATTTTAAAGAGAAATAAAGTGCCTTATATATTTTGCATTTAAGTCTAATAATTCAGGTGGTTATAAAGCAGTATGTTTTAATGAATAGTAAGCAATAGTTTGCATTTGAAGTAAGCAAAGCTGTAATTTTGTATAGTCACGCTCAAGAAAAAATTGATATCCGGACTTAAATTTTAGGTTTTAGCTTCCTTCAGTATTTAGAAAGTAACGTCAAACAAAATGTCGGCAACTCATAATCATAACCATGCACACCATTCACATTCAATCGACCCGGTAGATGCTACAACTCCCTTCTTAATTGGTATTGCATTAAATGTATTGTTTGTTATAATAGAAGTAATTGCAGGCATTATAAATAATTCCATGTCATTGCTTACTGATGCAGGCCATAATTTGAGCGATATCGCCAGCCTTATTTTATCGTTGCTTGCTTTCAGGCTTGCGAAAAAAAGTTCTACGAATAAATTTACCTATGGCTATAAAAAAACTACGGTGTTGGCAGCATTTTTCAATGCAGTACTTCTCTTAATTGCAATTGGCGTACTTGGTTTTGAGTCAGTAAAGCGATTAATAAATCCTTCAAATGTAAACGGCGATGTGATTGCATGGGTAGCAGGTGCAGGTATTATAGTAAATGCGGTAACAGCTTTATTATTTTTCAAAAACAGGAAAACAGATCTTAACATTAAAAGTGCTTATATGCATATGCTTAGTGATACACTGGTTTCTATAGGCGTAGTTATAGGCGGCATCGTTATAAATTTTACCGGGTGGAACTGGATCGATCCTGTAATTGGCCTTATTATTATGGTCGTAATTCTTGCAGGTACGTGGTCTCTCCTTACTGAAAGTTTCAGACTCTCTGTTGATGCAGTACCGCCTGATATAGATATAGAAGAAATAAAAAAAATTATTACCAGGCAACCAAATATTGTGGAAGCCCATCACATACACATTTGGGCACTTAGCACTACAGAAAATGCGCTTACTGCGCATGTTTCGTTAAATGGAAATATTGATTTCAATGAGAAAATGAAACTGGTACAAAATTTAAAGCATAAGTTATTGCACCACAAAATTCATCACAGTACTATTGAAATTGAAACTGAAGAATCTGATTGCGAAGAAAAAGATTGTTAGTTATAATTTATTTGATTTAAAAATATAAATAACCTTTAAATTGATTGTATGGAAAACAAAGTAGATAAACACAACTTAATGGAATTTGCTGAGCAACGCCTGGAAGAACATATTTCAGAATTAAACACCCACTATGAAGAAAGGGAAATGGCATCAGAAGATGAAAAGAAAGAAGCATTTACAACGCATTTTAATATGTTTACAGCCGAGCTTAAAGAAAAAAGTAAAGAGCTGGGCGATGAAGAAAATGATAAACAGGTAATAAAAAATTACCAGGAAAAATTTAATAAGGCACTTCCTTAATTAAAAAATTTTATGGCTATCGTTAATTCTATTGTGAATTTTTTATGGAAAATTTTTAAAGCAGTTTTTATTAGAAAAAAAGATTGCTGCAAGTAATGCCTATTTGATTTAATCGAAATTCAGTGCAGGTGTTCAATAATTTGGTTAGTCTTAATATCAGGATACCAGGTTTCTTTTTGTTCGAAAGCATGTTCCCTTAAATATAGCCACCTGTTGATTATGTTGATTGGTTATTGTTATAAGATATAATCCGGTACTTTGTCCATTATGTAACTCTTTGGCTTCCGCTATCAATTCATCTCCCGGTTGTGTCGGCCTGGTAAAATTGATAGTCGTATCTAAAGCTACAGATAAAACGTTACGATTATTACAGGCAAACGCAAAGGCGCTATCGCCCAATGAAAATGCAATGCCTCCATGTATCATGCCCAGGCCATTGATCATTTCACTGCGTAGCTTCATTTTTATTTTACTGTATCCTTCTTTTATTTCTATAATTTCAATCCCAAGCCATTGGCTGAACAGATCAGCATTCAGCATGTGATCAACTACCCGATGAGCAAGTTCATCTTTATCCATTTTTGTAATTTTATTCTCCTTTAAAAGTAGCTTTTCTTTTTTCTAAAAACGCAGCAACTCCTTCTTTAAAATCTTTTGTGAGAGCTGCTTTTTGCTGAAGGCTGTCTTCAGTTTTTAATTGTTGTTCCAGTGTGTGTTCCAATGATTTATTAAGGGCCTGTTTGGTAAATGCTAATCCCATTGTAGGAAGCGAAGTAAGTGTAAAAGCAATTTTTTCGGCTTCTTCTTTAAAACAGGTATCAGGAAAAAATTTGTAAATCATGCCAATTCTTTCTGCTTCTTCAGCAGAAATTTTATCTCCAAGCATAATTAGTGCGCTTGCTTTTTGAAAGCCAATTAATCGTGGTAAAAAAAAGGTACCTCCACTATCCGGTATCAATCCAATCTTGCTAAAAGCCTGGATAAAAGAGGCAGATTGTGCAGCAATAGCTACATCGCAACATAAGGCAATGTTAGCGCCGGCACCGGCGGCTATTCCGTTTACAGCGGCTATTACGGGTTTACTTAAATTTCTTATTTTACTAATTATAGGGTTGTAATGTTCGCTTAATATTCTTTCCATTCCCGGCCCATCTGGATCTATAATCTCTGTAAGATCCTGCCCGGCACAAAAAGCTTTTCCTGCGCCCGTAATAAATACACACCTGATCTCTTTGTTTTTTTCACATTCATCAAGTTTTTCCTGAAACAATAACGCCATGTCACGATTGAAGGAATTGAATTTCTCCGGTCGGTTGAATGTGATGTTGGCGATGGAATTTTTTATTGCAAATGAAATGGAAGACATAATGTTTATAAAGTTCATAAAAAATCAGAAAGCTACAATCATTAATGGCATTTAAAATAATCGAAAGGCTCCAGGCAATCTTTGCATTGATATAATGCTTTGCAGGATGTAGATCCAAACTGGCTAATAAGTATTGTATTTGTAGAATGACAAAGGGGGCACTCAATTTGTAAATCTTCTAAATAATTTTTGTCAAAGCTTTTGCCTTTGGGTGGTGCAATTCCGTAAGCCTTCAATTTTTGCTTTCCTTCTTCAGTCATCCAGTCCGTTGTCCATGCCGGAGACAACTGCTGTGTAATCTTTATTTTTTCAAATCCATTTTGTAAAAGACACATTCGTATATTCATAGCAATTACATCCATTGCGGGGCAACCGCTGTAAGTGGGAGTTATAAAAATTTCTACTTCATTATTATTTTTTATATCTCTTATAATTCCAAGATCAATAACCGATAGTACCGGAATCTCAGGATCGTAAACTTCTTCCATCAGTTTCCATATTCTATTAACTGTAATATCTTCCTGTATTTTTTCCATTATCATAATCTTACCATTCACATCCCGGGTAAGCCCGCTGTAAAAATTGCATTTCAGCAAGAATATAACCCAGGTGTTCAGTATGTATTCCTGTTTTACCGCCTGTCTGCATCCAAATTGTTTCTTCAACCGGGTAATTAAGAGTTGCTTGCTGCAGCACTTTTTCTACTTTGTTTTGCCACGTATTTTTTAAGCTACTTACATTAACGGCTACCTGCTCTTTTGTAAGAATAATTTCATACGCTACGTCCTGAAACATTTCACCGGTAAAAGGCCATGTTTCTTCAAGCGCCAATTTAATTCTCCTGTTGCTTTCTTCTGTTCCATCTCCAAGCCTTACCACCCATTCACTGCTCCACCGAAGATGATAAGTAACTTCTTTAAGAGACTTTTCTGCAATAGCAGCTAATTGTGCGTCAGAAGAAAATATTAATTTTTGATAAAAATAGAACTGGTAACTACTGAAGAAAAATAATTTTAAAATTGTTTTGGCCCAATCACCATTTGATATTTCTGTAATTAATAAATTTTTGAATTCTCTTGCATCTCTAAGGTAAGCAAGTGAATCTTCGGTAGCCTCACTTAAATTCTCTTCAAAGGAGAGCGATTTTGAACCTTCTGATTTCTTGACATTATTAATCAATTTAGCGGCGTATTGATAAAAATTTCTTGACTGTCCGATTAAATCCAATGCAATATTGCTGATGGCGATATCCTGTTCTAACATAGGACCGTGGCCAGTCCATTCGCTCAGGCGATGTCCCATTACTAAAGAAGTATCTGCTAAGTGTAATGTATAATTGATAAGATCATCAGGCATTACATGTGTTTTAATTCATCCGGCAAGTTATAAAAAGTGGGATGCCTGTAAACCTTATCGTTTGCAGGATCATACATGCTTGCCGCATCATCAGGATTTGATGAATGAATATTTTTAGATTCTACGACCCAAATACTTACACCTTCCATACGCCGGGTATAAACATCTCGTGCATTCTCAATAGCCATTTGCGCATCAGCAGCATGAAGACTACCTACGTGCTTGTGATCCAAACCTTGCTTACTTCTTATGAAAACTTCCCAAAGTGGTTCGTCATTATTCATTACTGATTATTTATTTAACGCTATTATTTAAATCAATGATTTGAAATAATTGTGAATGACTTTTGTATGGAATCTCCAAAGCCCTCTTCAGGGGATTTAGATGGTTTCTTTTGTGCATACGCAATTGCTGCCTCTCTCACCCATTCACCATTTTCATGTGCACTCACTCTTGCGGCTAAACGCTCTTTATTGCAAGGGCCGTTTCCTTTTACCACATCCCGGAATTCATTCCAGTTTATTTCGCCAAAATCATAATGTTTACTTTCCTCATTCCATTTAAGATTACGGTCGGGAATGGTAATGCCGAGAATATCTGCCTGTTCTTTACATATATCTACAAATTTTTGACGAAGCTCATCGTTAGTAAATCTTTTGATTTTCCATTTCATACTTTGTTGTGTGTGAGGAGATGCACCATCGTTTGGCCCAAACATCATAAGGCTTGGCCACCACCAGCGATTTAAAGCATCCTGAGCCATTTCTTTTTGTTCTTTGGAACCGCGGCAAAGCGTAAGCAAGATTTCAAAGCCCTGCCGCTGATGAAAACTTTCTTCTTTACATACTCTTATCATAGCACGTGCATACGGGCCGTAAGATGCACGGCACAACGGAACCTGGTTCATAATGGCGGCACCATCAACAAGCCATCCGATGGCGCCGATGTCCGCCCATGTTAATGTGGGGTAATTAAAAATTGAAGAATATTTTGCCTTGCCGCTTAACAATTGATCAACCATTTCTTCTCTGCTTATACCCATCGTTTCGGCTGCAGCATATAAGTAAAGACCATGCCCGGCTTCATCCTGAACTTTTGCTAAAAGTGTTGCCTTTCTTCTTAAAGAAGGTGCACGGGTTATCCAGTTTCCTTCGGGTAGCATTCCCACAATTTCACTATGTGCATGCTGACTTATTTGCCTTATCAAAGTTTTACGATAATCATCCGGCATCCAGTCTTTTGGTTCAATCTTTATTTCCCGGGCCACTTTATCGTCAAATATTTTTTGTAATTCGTCAGTCGCCATCTTATTATTTAATATTCAAAGTTACTCATTCAATATGCAAAAACTAACACTTGTTAGTTTAAATTACAATTTTATAAATTATGATTTCACATCAAAATCAACCACTACCTTTTTACTCCTTGGGTGAGATTGGCACGTCAAAATAAATCCTGCTGCTACTTCTTCAGGTTCAAGTCCATAATTTACCTCCATTTCAACCTCACCCTCTATAAGCTTTGATTTGCAGGTACAGCATACACCGCCTTTACAGGCAAATGGAAGATCAGCGCCTTCTGCCAGTGCAGCATCAAGAATATTATTGCTATTGTAGTCAAGATTAAAATTAAAACTTCTTCCGTCGAGCTTTACAGTTATTTTACTCCCTTCTTCTTGAGGGGCATCTGCAGCTTTGTAAATTTTTGTGTGCTTCCTGGTGGGAGTTGTAAATAATTCAAAGTGAATTTTCTTTTTAGAAACGCCTTCATTTTCTAAAAAATTTTTTACCGAAAAAATCATTTGTTCCGGCCCGCAAATAAAAAATTCGTCAGCAGAAACAAAATTAATAAGCTTTGAAAGCTGCTGACATTTATTAACATCTATTCTTCCATAATTAATTTCAGCTTCTGTTCTTTCCCTGCTCAAAATATAATATAGCCGGAAGCGGGTGATGTAGTTATCTTTTAAAGCTTCAAGGCCTTCTTTAAAAATTATCGACGACACATTTTTGTTACCATATATAAGAGTAATCGTACTTTCTGGCTCTACATATAAAATTGTTTTGATAATCGAGATGACTGGTGTAATGCCACTGCCGGCTGCAAAAAATATATAATCTTTTTTGTTGTCGTTGTGGACTTCTGTGAAAAAAGAACCGGTTGGGGGCATCACATCAAGCACATCTCCTTTTTTGAGATTTGTATTTGCAAAAGATGAAAATACCCCGCTATAAACTTTCTTAACAGCAATTCTTAATTCATTTTCGATAGGGCTTGTGCAAATAGAATACGATCTTCTTATTTCTTCGTCTGTAATAAATTTGATAGTTACGTTTTGCCCTTGCGTGAAACGAAAATCTTTTTTTAATCGTATGGGAATTTCAAATGCAACAGAGACACAGTCTTTTGTTTCCTGCTTTATGTCCTTTACGATAAGCTTGTGAAAATGTAGCGCCACTTTTAATTAATATTTATTTATTCAATGAACTGCATGCCCTGTATAGAAATTGTTTTTATATCTGAATTAACCATGCTATGATTTCTTAATCCTTCGATCAACATCTTTACCATATTTTCTTCTAATGATTTCGCTTCAATTTTTTTAGAGGATACTTGCCAGCTTTCTATACCTCCAATTGCTGATAAAATGGTAAGCACTGCCACATAAGGATTTATTGGGCTTACTTCGTTTTTATCAATTCCTTTTTGTAAAAGCCCGGCAAGCCTTGACCGGTAATTTCGCCGCTGGTTTTTAAAATCTGTAAGAAATGGTTCAGGCATGTGTTTCCATTCATGATCAGAAATGTAAACGTTTTGATATTCTAATAACATCATCGAGATATGAAAGCGAATTATACTTTCTATTTTATTCAAAATTGGTTCCGCACTTAATTCAACTTCTTTTAAATGACTGGTAAATAAGCGGGCAATCCTGAAGCAAATTTCATTTAAAATCTCTTTTTTAGATTCGATATGATTATAAAGGCTGGGAGCTTCTACCCCGATTGTCTCTGCAATATCACGCATGGAAGTTGCTGTATAACCTTTTTCTTTAAACAATGATGCGGCTGATTGTATTATTACATCTCTTCTAGAACCATTTTTTGTAGGAATTATTTTTGCCATCACCGACAATTTTTTACCAAAACTAACACTAATTAGTTTTTTTGTATTGAGGTAATAATGCCTGGATCAAAACAAACTTAATTTCATTTACAAATTCTTTCATAGGATTTGAAATGTCGCAAGTAAGTTCGTAAGCCTATCCCTGCTTTATAATATTTATTCTTTCACATTAGATATTATTAATTTTGCCCGCAAACGGGATTATATGCAATTGAATTTAGTAGATAAAATAGAAAGCATTTCACCGCAGGATTTTAAACATAATTATTACTTGCCAAAAAAACCATTGGTAATTACCGGTCTTGCAAAACAGTGGCCTGCCTATAATAAATGGACATGGGATTATTTTAAAGCAATAGTCGGGGACAAAAGGGTAGGCCTTTATAACAATGTAAAAAGCGATGCCTATACTCCTATAAATACCGCGGATGATTATAAAACTTTTGGAGAATATGTAGACATGATCCAGGAAGGCCCCGCAGCATGGCGTATATTTTTGTTTAATATTTTTACCCATGCGCCCCAGCTGATTGAAGATTTTACCTGGCCTGAAGAATTGATGAAAGGTTTTGTAAAAAAATACCCCATGTTGTTCACCGGCGGACAAACATCCATAACACACATGCATTTTGATATCGACCTTTCACATATTTTACATACCCAGTTTATTGGGAAAAAAAAGGTTTTATTATTCCGTCATGAAGAGCAGCACAAACTCTACAGAAAGCCTTTTGAGGTGCTTAGCCTTGCAGATTTTTCAAATTATAATACGGAAACGGGCAAGCCTGACTATGAAAAGTTTCCGGCTTTAAAATATGCTACCGGCTATGAATTGATAATGGAGCATGGTGATACACTATTTATGCCCGCAGGGTATTGGCACCACATGGAATATCTCGATAGTGGGTTTGCCATGAGCCTTCGTGCTTTACAAAATACTATCTCCGGTAAAGCAAAAGGGGCATGGAATTTATTTGGCATGAGAAGTATTGATACCATTATGAAAAAAACGAATCCAAAGTGGTGGTATAATTATAAAATTAAAAAGATTGACAGGTTTGCAACTGAAGAGTTAAGAAAATATTATTAATATATTTGAGAAAATTCTTTTAATAAAAAAATTCGTATTACTTTAGCAGCCCATTCTATATATTCCTTTTCCTATATTTTAAAACCGTACACACAACCCATAAAACTGTATTGCGTTTTATAAATACAATTTAAAATAGATATCCTTTACATAAAGTATTTTCAAGAGACTAACTTTTTTCTTGTGGTTTCAGAGGTAAGCAAGGCCGGTGATTTTTATCACTGGCCGTTTTTTTAAGCAGGCCTTTAATAAATGTGGTTTAGGGAAAATGGAAACTGTAATTAACATGTAAGAACATAAAAGCATTTGAAATGTTCAATTAAAAAGCTATTCCAAAGCTCTGTTCATAAATTTCACTAATGGCATTAGTGCTTTGAAAATTTGGGAAACTTCTTTGGTAACCGAGGGAAGATTTAGGTGCGCATCAGGAATATTTTTAGTTGCTACGAAACTTTTCAGTTTCAAAAAATCCCCTGCAGGATTATTTTTATCATAGCCCTTAGGAATATTTACAAGCATCTCACTTTTATTCTTTTCCAAACCGGGATAGTGCCTTGTAAATGAAGTGCTGCTAATTATTTTTTTAAATTCTGGAAAGCAATAATCTATTTCCTGTCTTAATTTTTGTAGTTCCTGCGGTGCCGGCATCCAAAGACCTCCGCCAGCGAAACTTTTGCCACCCGGCTCAAGGTGAAAATAGTAACCTGCGAAAACCGATTTTTTGCCTCCTTTATTGAAAGAAGCTCCCATATTAGATTTGTAAGGAGTTTTATCTTTTGAAAATCTTATATCCCTGTTTATTCTGAAAATGCAGTTTTTAACTTCAAGCAATTTTATATCTTCATCAAAGGCAGCTGTTAGGTTAATTATTTTCTTCACAAATTCTTCAAAATTATTCTTCGCAGAAATATATTTTTCCCGGTTTTTGTCAAACCAGGGTTTATTATTATTATTTTTTAAAAGGCTTAAAAAATCAGTGGTAGATGATTGAAGCATTCAATTATGTTAATGGCAATGATGATTGCTTGAGGAAAGAAATAAAATTCTAAATATTGGACCAGTTTTCACCACTTTTAATTCTGTAAATGGTCATTTCGCTAACATCATATTTTTCAGCAATCTGCTTATATGTAAGTTTACGGCGGGGGTTTTCAATCATAGTTTTAATAGCTTTTACCTGCTTTGCATCCAGTTTCAATCCTTTTGTTCTTGAGTTTTGAATTTTTTTATAGGCAATTTTATCAGGGCTTTTTTGCTGATGCACACTCACATCTTTTTGAGTTGACCATTTAAGATTTTTATAATTATTATCTGTTTTAACATGGTTGAGATGGATAACAAATTTTTCTTTAGGAGAATTTTTTTTGGTGAAGAGTTTGGCAACTTCACGGTGAAAATAAATGGTGCCGTTAGTGCCGTTTATGTGCAGGTTCAGGGTTTTATATCCTGAAGTTAAGGAGCCTTCCAGTAATTTGCCATCTGCAAGAACATCTTCTTTGTAACTGGCTACCCTGCCATTTGACGAAACACTATACTTTTTTCTTAATTGCTTCCATCCTTTAAACTGAAGCTGCTTCCATATTTCACCATTATTTTTTTTAATCATGACAAGGGGTTTAAATTAAAGTTACAAAACTATGTCTGTATCAAATTTAAAAAATCCTGCTCATTTATTATTTTGATTGTTTTTATTTTTTTTGCTTTGTCGAGTTTGCTTCCTGCAGAATCGCCGCTTACAAGATAATTCAAGTTACTGCTTACAGATGAAAGTAATTTTCCACCATTTTCTTCTGCAAGTTTTTCTGCATCACTTCTTTTCAAATTTGGTAAAGTACCAGTAAATAAAAATGTTTTTCCATTGAGAGTCCCTCTTATTTCCTCTTTCTTATCCCCTGTAATATTTATACCTTCTGATGCGAGCGTTCTAAGAATAGCTATATTATCATCGTTTTGAAAAAATTCGTAAATGCTTTCACTTACTTTATCACCAATATCTTTTAGTTCCTGTAATTCTTCTAATGAGAAGGTGGCCAGTTCAAATATACTTTCTACACTTTTGCCTAGGACTTTAGCTGTTGTTTCTCCTACATATCTTATGCCAAGGCCAAAGATGAGGCGGTTCAGAGATTGAGCTTTTGAGTTTTCAACCGCAGCCTTAAGATTATGAATGGACTTCTCGCCAAATCCCTCAAGCTTAGAAATTTCACCGTAATCTAAAGCATATATTCCCGGAATATTCTTTAGTAAGCCGAGTTTATAAAATTTTCGTATGTTAGCCTCTCCAAGGCTTCTTATATCCATCGCATCCTTACTTACAAAGTGTATGATGCGCTCAACCACTTGTGCCTCACAATTAATGTTGATGCATCTCCAGATGGCTTCGCCTTCTGGCTTTACCAAAAGATCGTCACACACAGGGCAGTTTTGCGGGAAAAGAATTTTTTTCTCTTTTCCTGTTCTTAATTCAGTTAGCGGTTTTACAATATAAGGTATTACATCACCTGCACGTTCTACTAAAACGGTATCGCCTATACGCAAATCTTTTTCTTCAATCACATCCGCATTAAATAAAGATACTGAAGTAACCGTGACCCCACCAATGTGCACAGGTTCAATTTTAGCAACCGGTGTAACTGAGCCTGTACGGCCTACCTGGAATTCAATCTTTAGCAACCGGGAAGAAGCCTGCCTCGCCTTGAACTTATAAGCAATTGCCCATCGCGGATGATGAGTGGTGCTGCCTGTTTGCTGCTGTAGCTCTACATTATTCACCTTTATTACCATTCCATCAATCTCGTAGGGAAGATCATCTCTTTTAATTTCAAATTCTTCGCAAAATCTTATAACCTTTTCTATAGAATTAAAAACTTTTTTTTCATTTACAGGAGTTTTGAAACCAAGGCCTGCAAGTAATTCCAATGAACCAGAATGGGTTTTTAATAATTCTGGATCTTTTGATTTTTTTTGATTTGAAGCCACGAAACTTACATGATATAATATTGCCTCAAGTTTTCGCTTTCTTACCGCCGCAGGATCTTTCATTCTTAGTGAGCCGGCAGCGGCATTCCGTGGATTTGCAAGTGGTGGAATTCCTTCACCTGAAAGCATAAGATTATATTTCTTGAAATTTTCCTTTGTTATCAATACTTCGCCACGTATTTCTATTTTTTCAATTCCATAATCAGAAAATTTAGCAAATAAAGGTACCGAGCCAATTTGCCTTATATTAATTGTAACATCATCTCCTGCCACTCCGTCCCCACGGGTGGCGCCTCTTGAGATCATATCATTTTCGTAGATTAATGAAATACTAGCTCCATCAAATTTTGGTTCGGCGCTATATTCAATATTGTCTGAGCTAACAAGTCCTCTAACTCTTTTGTCCCAATCAATAAGGTCCTGTGAATTGTAACTGTTATCAAGGCTAAGCATAGGCACAAGATGAGCAACTGTTACAAAATCTTTATTAAGGCTATTACCTACTCTTTGCGTAGGCGAATCAGTTGTAATTAGATTAGGATTTTCTTTTTCAAGCTTTTCTAAAGCTTTATAAAGTTTATCATATTCAACGTCAGAAATAAGCGGATCGTTTAAAATATAATACCTGTATTCATGAAACCTAAGTACATCTCTCAATCCATCGACAGAATGCGCAGTTTTTAAAAGCTGGCTCGTTAATGATTGCAAACTTTTTGTTTCCTCTTTTGTGTACATGCGTAGGATTTGTTATAAAATAAAAATAACCAGTTTAAGGTTTTATTTAAAATAATTTTCTATTTACTAATAGTAATCATATATTATTAAAGACAGATTCAAAATCTGAAATTTTTAATAAATAATTTCCCATTATGTCGTCAAAAATTAAATATGTGTTTATTTTACACAATGAATTGCTTTGTTAGAAAACGCTGTCCTGATATTTGATACTATTCTTTTCTCGTTGCAATCTTTTTACTAGTTTTTTTATAACTTCTGACTTTTTGAAAACTATTATTACTTGAATTCATATTTATAATTCGATTATGGCTGGATCTTCAAAAAATATTCCTCAGAAAAGTATTAAAACTTTTAAAGTAATTCAATCAGAAGTGCAAAGCATTAACCGTGTTGCATTATCTATTGATTGTGTAATTTTTGGTTTTGATGAAAACAAGTTGAAGGTATTACTCATCCGGTCGGATTTAAAAAAGTTTCAAAATCAGTGGACGCTTCTTGGAGATCTTGTAAAGCCTGATGAAGACCTGGATACTTCTGCTTACCATATATTAAAGCAACGAACAGGGTTGAACGATGTTTATCTTGAGCAGGTGCATACTTTTGGAGAAGTATCCCGTCACCCGGCAGGTAGAGTAGTAACTGTTGCTTATTGCTCCCTCATAAACGTACAGCACCATCGTTTGAAAATACTTGATAATGAAATACACTGGCATGAAGTTGATAATGTAACAGACCTGGCATTTGATCATCAGCAAATACTTGAATCTTGCTACGCATGGTTGCAAAAAAGAGTGCAGGAGCATCCTTTAGGATTAAGCCTTTTGCCCAATAAATTTTCTTTGCGTGAACTTCAGAATCTTTACGAAGCGATTTTAAATATAAAACTGGATCGAAGAAATTTCAGGAAGAAATTTTTCTCTATGGACTTCTTGGTTGATATGGACGAACATGAACAAAATGTCCCTCACAGGCCAGGCAGGCTTTACAAATTTGATTATGAAAAATATGAGAGAAATAAAAAGAAATGGTCAGGAATAGACTTTTGACATTGAAGCCGCGCAATAAAATTTGTAGTGAAACTTACTAAAATCTAAAGAATTAAAAGCCATATTTATATAAGGCTTGCATGTGTTAGAGCATAGTTATTTGTTCAAATCTTTAAGAAATTGCGAAGGAGATTTTCCAAATTCTTTTTTAAAAGCTTTCGTAAAGTAAGATTGGGTTTGTATTCCCACACTATGCATAACCTCGGTAAGAGAAATATCTTTGTGGGTTATAAGCTCGGCGGCTTTTTTTAGCCGGATTGTCCTTACCAATTCACCAATTGACTGACCCGTAATATTTTTTATTTTTTGATACAGCTTGGTTCTGCTCATGCCCATTTCAGTACAGATGAAATCTATATCCAGGCTTGGATTAATTAAGTGTTCGGTAATAATATTGATTAACTGATCAATGAATTCCTTATCCCTTACGGAATGCACAAGCTCCATCGCATCAGTATAATGATCTTTTAAATATCTTTCTTTCAATTTTTTTCTTTGGCTAAGAATATTACGAATAGTTAGTTCCAGGAGACGAATGCTAACTGGTTTGGAAAAGTAAAAATCTGCCCCTGAACCTACTCCTTCTATTCTTGATTCTATTGCATCTTTAGCGGTTAGCATTATAAATGGAATGTGACTGGTTTCAATATCTTCTTTTATCAATTTGCAAAACTCTATTCCATTCATTCCTGGCATCATCACGTCACTTATAATAAGATCAGGAAATTCTTCCTTTGCTTTTTCAATTCCTGAAATTCCGTTTACCGCTTCTATAATTCTATATTGAGGGCTTAGGCTCTCTTTTATAAAATTTCTTAGTTCTTCATTATCATCTACTAAAAGAATATGTGCTAAACTTAACCGGGCTTCACTTTCACTTGTTTCTGAAAAACTATCGCTGATAGGAAAGTAATGTTCATTATAATGAATGCTATCTAATCTGACTTCTGGCTCTTTTTCATTTTTTAGCCATCTTTCACTTTTATCATAATCCTCCCTCGTTGCCGGTATGCCAATAATTATCTCAGTGCCCACATTCCTCTCGCTGTAAACGAAAATATCCCCCTTGTGTAAATGAGTAAGGCTTTTTACAAAAGCCAGCCCGATACCCGAACCCAAATGCGTTTCTGTGATTTTATAATACCGCTCAAAAAGGTGAACAATACTTTCTTTAGAGATGCCAATCCCATTATCTGCAACCCTTAAATAAAAATATTTTTTGGCTTTAAAATGATTTTTTAAGATCAATTCATTTTTAAAAGAAGGTCTAAAATCGTGAATTGATTCAAATATATCTGCAGTAATAACTCCTCCATCAGAAGTATATTTAAAAGAATTACTGATAAGATTAATAGCAATTTTTTCCAGTATCTGCCTGTCGAACCAGGTGTCGCTTATTTCATTTGATACGGTGGTCTTAAAATTTATGTTTTTTTGAACTGCCAGCTCACTAAATTCTTCATAAAGCTCCTCCAAAAATAAATTCAAATTACCCGGCATTACCCGCAACTTCAATACACCGGATTCGGATTTTCTAAAATCCATCAATTCATTTATAAGGCTTAGCAGTCGATTAGCATTACGGTAAATAACCTTGTAAAAATGACTGTCTGCTGAGGGAGAATTTTCTTTTTGTAACTTTTCCAGAGGTCCTAATATAAGAGAAAGCGGCGTGCGGAACTCGTGAGAAATATTGGTAAAAAATTGCAACTGCATCTGGTGCATTTCTTCCTTTTTTTGCTCATTTAATTTTCTTAATTCTAATTTTCTTTTAAATTGATAATACCATACTACACCGGACATAATGAGCAATACTACGAGTAATTTAAACCACCAGGTAACCCAAAATGGCGGTGCAATAGTAATTACAATTGAAGTCCCGTTTTCATTCCAGACGCCATCATTGTTAGATGCTTTTACTTTGAAAGTGTACGTGCCCGGGTTTACATTATTATACGAAGCCTTATGTTCATTAGCTACATAATTCCAATCCTTATCCACCCCTTTGAGCTTATATGCATATTGATTGTTTTCGGAAGAAGTATAATTAAGAGATGCAAAGCCAAAGGAAAATGTGGATTGTTTGTAAGACAAATCAATATTTTTTAGAAAGCTAATATCTTTAATAAGCGGTGAATTTTTTTCGCCTGGGTATATGGTTTTATTATATAGCTGGAAAGACGTGAGGTAAACGGGCGGAATGAATGTATTTGTTTTAATATTTTTCGGGTAAAAAGAATTGAAGCCATCACCACCTCCAAAAAACATTTGGCCTTCTGTTGATTTTAAAAATGAATTGGCTTCAAATTCCAAGCCTTGTAAGCCATCTGCGATATTGTATTTTTTAAATGAAAGACTATCAGGGTTGAATTGAGTAATTCCATTAGAAGTGGAGATCCAGAAATTACCATCGTCGTCTTCAGTAATGCCTTTAATAAATTCATTAGACAATCCTGCTTTATTAGTAAAAAGTGAAAACGAATTTTTTTCAGAATTAAAAAGATACAATCCGGTTTGCCCGACCCATACTCTTCCTTTGCTATCTGTAAATATGACCCTTAAATCAGGAATTTTTTCTTCCTTATTAAAATAATGTGTAATTTTTTTTGTCGTAGATTGATAACAATTTAATCCACCATCATCAGTACCAAACCACATATTGCCACTTCGGTCCTGGTTAATAGAAACAAAATTATTCCCTTGCAAGCTACCTCCATTGAAGCCATTAATCACATGGGTGAATTGCTTTGTGTTCCTGTTAAAAAGATTAAGGCCGCCATAATAAGTAGCTATCCATAAATTTTTATCCCGATCCTCAAATATTTTTTGAATGTAGTTGGAGCTAATAGAATTTTTGTTCAAAGGATTATTGAGATACCTGGTAAAAGTTCCGGTGTTTCTGTTTAAAAGATTTAAACCGCCACCCCAGGTTCCAACCCATAAATTGCCTTCGCTATCTTCCATTATATTTAGTACTGCATCAGATCCAATGGTTGTGGGGTCATAAGCATTATAATTATAGTGCTTAAACGTATTTTTTTCGCGATCGAATAAATTCAATCCTCCACCATCAGTTCCTATCCACATGTTTCCATATTTGTCTTCGCAAAAAGCAGTAACATCATTATAGCTCAGGCTATTTTGCTCAGGTGTTTGTCGGTATAGCCTGAACTTATAAGTATTGGGCGTATATAAATTGATTCCTCCACGATGTGTGCCTACCCACAAATTGCCTTGGTTATCTTCAAATAAAGAAGAGACCGTTCTTTGGGATAAGCTAAATATATTTTCCGGATTGTTTTGATAAGTAAAAAAAGAACTTGATGTAGAATCGTAAAGGCAAACCCCTCCATTAACACTTCCAATCCATATTTTTCCATATGAATCTACCAGGATACTTCTTATAAGATTACTTGCCAGTGAACCAGCATCCTTTTCCCTGTGTTGTAATTGTCTAAAAGTCTTTAGCTTGTAATTAAAGATGATCAGTCCGTTCTCCTTAGTTCCTAGCCATAAATTTCCCTGGGAGTCCTGGTTGATCACTGTTATTTCATCATTAGTTTTAGTTGTATTTGAATCATAAGTATTTCTGAAGACTTTAAATGTTCTTCTTTGTCTGTCAAAAAGATTTAACCCGCCTTCTGTTCCTGCCCAAAAATTATTTTGGGCATCTTCATATAGATAATTTACCCTGTCATCACTCAGGCTTTTGGGATTGGCTGAGTCATGTTGATAATGAATAAATGAATTTGCTGCAGGATTAAAAAGATTTATGCCACCTCCAAAAGTGCTGATCCACAAATTTCCTTTATGATCCTCAACAATACAATCAATTATATTATTACTTAAACTTTTAGAGTCTCCTGCTTTGTGCTTGTATCTTGTAAAAGTATTTTTTACAATATCAAAACGATTGAGGCCATTTATAGTACCTATCCAAAGGCTGTTGTTTTTATCTGCATAAATAAAGCGAATATAATTATCACTTATACTGTTGCTATCTTTTATATTATACCTGTAAACTACCATTTCGTGGCCGTCATACCTGTTTAACCCATCCCTTGTGCCAAACCACATAAAACCCCGGTGATCCTGGCAAATAGTTTCAATGGTACTACTGGAGAGCCCTTGTTCACTTGTTAAATGTTTAAATTTTAGATTAGGTTGCTGACAAAAAGAAGCAAATGATATTCCTAGGAAAAGCGACAATGATAAAAACAGGAAATATTTTAAGCAGGCAGGCATCAGGATAAAAAAACTAGTTTAAATTTTTCAAAACTACAATGTAAACTTATTTGAAGCCATTATTCATAAAGTTTATCGAATAGTATCAAAATTATGTACGCAGGGATAAGTTGAAATGCAGCATTATAAATATTTTTATGTCTTAGAAAAGGGTAACAATTGTAGGTATAAAGTGATGATTTGTTTCAAAAGTTAACTAATAAAAAGTTACCTATTTCTTTTGTAAAAAAGTTTTAATTCTTTAAAAAACGATTTCTTATGAGTAAGAACATTATTGCAAAATCAAAACCTATCTGTGTTTGGATTTTATCCCTCCTCTTCACCTTCGCCGCCGCTGCACAAGTAAATATCAGGGGGAAGATTACAGATTCAAGAGATGGTTCCGGACTTGCCGGTGCCTCAGTTATAGTTAAGGGTACTAAATCCGGAACTCAAACCGCAGCAGACGGAACTTTTTCCATTGATGTTCCATCAAAATCAAGCATATTAGTTATTTCAGCCGTTAATTTTACCCGGCAGGAAGTAACAGTTGGGGCACAATCTTTAAGCAGCATTTCATTACAGCCTTCCATTTCTACATTAACTGATGTGGTGATTATTGGCTATGGGTCTACCAGAAAAAAGGATCTCACAGGAGCTGTCGCCACAGTTTCTTCTAAAGATTTTCAAAAAGGAAACATTACTACGCCTGAGCAATTGATTGCTGGCAAAGTAGCTGGTGTTTCAGTTATTTCCAATGGTGGCCAGCCAGGGCAGGGCAGTACCATTCGTATACGTGGTGGTTCATCTTTAAATGCCAGTAACGATCCGCTTATCGTAATTGATGGAGTTCCTTTGGATAATGATAAGGTTTCAGGAGCAAGCAATCCATTAAGCCTTATAAATCCAAATGATATTGAGTCATTTACTATTTTAAAGGACGCATCAGCGGCAGCTATTTATGGCACCAGGGCCTCGAACGGTGTTATCATTATTACAACCAAAAAGGGAAATGGCGGTAAGCTAAAAGTAGCTTTAAGTTCAGTCAACTCTTTGTCTAAAATAATTAAAGAAGTAGATATTTTAAGTGCAGACCAGTTTCGTTCTATTGTAAATGCAAAAGGTACCACAGCACAAAAAGCGATGCTTGGATCCTCAAATACAGATTGGCAGAATGAAATTTACCAGACAGCTTTTGCTACTGAAAATAATATCAGTATTAGTGGCGGTATTAAAAAATTGCCTTACAGGATATCATTGGGCTACCTAAGCCAGGATGGCGTTTTAAGAACAGATCATTTGCAGAAAACTTCGCTCGCATTTGTATTGAACCCCGTTCTTTTCGACAATCATCTTAAAATAGATATTAACCTCAAAGGAACTACCGAGGAAACAAGATTTGGTAACCAGGGTGCTATAGGTGGCGCAGTTAGCTTTGATCCAACTCAACCTGTATATAGTAACAAAACCAATCGCTTTGGTGGTTATTTTGAATGGTTAGACTCTTCCACTACAACTGGTCTTACCGCATTGGCAGGGAGAAATCCTTTAGGCTTATTGAACCAAAGATTTGACAGAGGCAAACCTCAAAGAAGTATTGGTAATATTCAACTCGATTATAAATTTCACTTTCTGCCTGAGCTTCATGCCAATTTAAATTTAGGGTATGATGTGTCCAAAGGCACCGGCACAATCTTTGTTTCTGACAGCGCAGCATCTGATTATATTGCCGGTGGCAAAGGCGGATTGAATAATAATTACAAGCAAACAAAACAAAATTCATTGCTGGAATTTTATTTAAGTTATGCCAAAGAATTAAGTTCAATCAAAAGTCGCTTTGATGTATTAGCCGGTTATTCTTATAATGACTACCAAACTAAAAATTACAATTTTGCAAATTACTATGCTAACGGTACCAAGCAGCCTAACAGCGATCCTACTTTTGCTTTTGATATACCAGAACATACCCTACTTTCATATTTTGGCAGGGCCAATTTTACTTATAACGACAAGTATTTATTAACCGGAAC
>JBBSEV010000064.1:0-23030 GCA_038239385.1 Chitinophagales bacterium | reverse complement strand
TTAATTAAGTGTTATTTACCAATCATTGTTATAGCCAAATAATATCGTTACCATTGCTATAGAAAATTTATACATATCATGTCAAAATCAAGACGCCAATTTTTATCAGATACCTCTAAAATTATTGCTGCAACAGGTATTTCAGGTTTTGTTCCTGCTACTAGTTCTTTTGCATCCTCTAAAAATTCCCCTGCAGATAAAATTGAATTAGGGCTTATTGGGGCACGTGGCCAGGGAATGGCCGATCTGCGGCAAGCTTTAAAACAGCCGGGTGTAGAGTGCATAGCAATTTGTGATATTGATGATACTGTTCTTTCAGAAAGAAGTACGGAAATTGAAAAGATTCAGGGTAAACAACCGAAGCAATACAAAGATTTCAGAAAATTATTAGAGAACAAAGATATAGCTGCAGTTATGGTCGGTACCCCGGATCACTGGCATGCATACATGCTGATTGCCGCCTGCCAGGCAGGCAAAGATGTGTATGTGGAAAAGCCACTGGCAAATAGTATTGGAGAATGTGAGTTAATGGTGAAGGCCGTTAGAAAATACAATAAAGTTGTGCAGGTGGGGCAGCAACAACGCAGTGGTGATCATTGGCACGCTGCGATGGATAACATAAAATCAGGTAAACTGGGGCAGCTACGCAAAACGAATGTATGGGCAAATTTCAATTACGGTATCGGGCAGCCGAAAGTTCCCGACGAAGCAGTACCTGCTGGCGTAGATTTCGATATGTGGCTTGGCCCTGCACCTGGGCGCAGTTTTAATAAGGCAAGGTTTCATGGGTCATGGCGAATGTTTTGGGATTATGGTGGCGGACTCCTTACAGATTGGGGGGTACATTTAATGGATATGGCGCTTTGGGCAAAGGATACTTCTGTTGGCCCAATATCAGTGACATCTACAGGTGGAAATTTTGCATATCCTGATCATGCTCATGAAACATTTGATACCATGAGTGTTACCTGGCAAATGCCTGATCACACAATTTCATGGGAGCATACAGCGGGTACTGAAACAGGACCATGGGGCCGTAATTATGGCCTAGCTTTTATTGGCAATGATGCCACAATTGTTATTGACAGGTCATCATTTGATTTTTTCCCCGAAATGCAAAACGGGTTATACAAAGTTGCTGCAATGCCCAGGCAAACTGGCCATGATTCTCATGAGGCGCATGTGAAGAATTGGATCGATTGTTTGAGAACACGCAAAGACCCTGTTTGTCCAATTGAAACAGGAAGATTAGCAGCGTTGTACACTCATATGGGTAATATAGCCCTTCGTACTAACTCAAAACTCACGTGGAATGATTCAGGTAAAAACTTTGGAAACAATGCGGCGGCAAATGAATTTTTGATGCCGGATTATCGTAATCCATGGAAGCTTTCGGATTTGTAAATGCCTTCATTCCTTTACCTGCTTAATAATGTTTATAATATGCGATTGCAAATAATAAGATTCTTTTTATTCATTTCACTTATTCTTACAAGTGCTTTGTTGGTTGCGCAAAACGACTTACAACCTTCTTCCCTTCTATGCGAGTACATAAATAATCCTCTAGGTATTGATACAAAGCAACCACGTTTTACATGGAACTTTATTACCAGCCAACGTAATAAAATGCAATCTGCATATGAATTAATTGTTAGCGATAATGAAGAAGACATAAAAAAAAATAATGGAAATATGTGGTCAGCCGAAAAAATAATTTCTAATGATAATGTAAATATAGAATATGGAGGAAAGGCGCTGCAACCTTTCACACGATACTACTGGAAAGTGAAAGTATATGATGAAAATGAAAATGCATCTCAATGGAGTAAGCCTGCATGGTTTGAAACTGCTATGTTAAGTTCCAATGACTGGAGTGCAAAATGGATTAGTGATGGAACTAAGAATCCCGGAAAAGACGAAGACTTTTATAAACCAGACAGGATGCCTTTACTAAGAAAAGAATTTACTACCAAAAAGAAAATTGAAAGTGCAAGATTGTACGTAAGTGGATTAGGATACTATGAAGCTTACCTTAATGGAAAAAAGATTGGTGACCATGTTCTTGATCCCGGATTTACTACTTATAAGAAAGAAGTATTGTATGCTATGTATGATCTAACAAAAATGGCTAACGGTAAAAATACAATTGGTATCATGTTAGGAAGCGGATGGTGGAACCCTTTACCTTTTAAATTTTTCGGCCGCTGGGATTTGCGAAATTACCAACAAACAGGCAGGCCATGCGTACTTGCTGAAATACATATAGATTACACTGATAGCTCGACAGATAAAATCGTCACTGATGAAAGCTGGCTAACCGCTCCCGGCCCGATAATTCAAAACAACGTATACCTCGGAGAGAAATATGATGCCCGCCTTGAGCAGAAAAACTGGAATACTGATAACATTGATAAAACCGCTTGGAAAAATGCAGTGATCGTCGACGGACCTTCAGGCAAGCTAACGGCACAAATGCAGCCACCAATAAAAATTACCAGAGTAATAAAGCCGATAAAAATCATGCAGCTTCGTCGTGATACTTTCCTAGTAGATATGGGACAAAATTTCGCAGGCGTTGCAAAAATAAAAGTGCATGGTATGCCGGGAACGAAAATTAATCTTCGTTATGGTGAAGATCTTTTTAAAGATGGCTCTTTGAATTATTTGACTACGGTTGCTACTCAAATTAAGAAAGGCGGTATCAAGGCAGGGCCCGGCGCACCTGAAACAGCCTGGCAGGAAGACAATTATATTTTGAGTGGTAATGGAATTGAATCCTGGTCGCCACGATTTACGTTTCATGGTTTCCGTTATATAGAAATTACCGGCTGGCCGGGAACTCCAACAATTGACGATATTGAAGGGCTCCGTATGAATTCAGACGTAATGCAGGCAGGCACTTTTGCCTGTTCCAATATGCAACTGAATAAATTACATAATGCAATCCAATGGACTTTTAAGAGTAATATATTCAGCATACAGTCCGATTGCCCGGGAAGAGAAAAGATGGGATACGGTGGCGACATGGTGGCAACGGCAAATTCGTTTATGTATAATTTTGACATGGCACAGTTCTATAGCAAATCTGTTCATGATTTTGCAAATGAGCAAAGGCCCGGGGGTGGCATTACTGAGATAGCGCCCTTTACAGGAATTGCTGACAGGGGCTACGGTGATGACTCAGGGCCATTAGGATGGGAATTGGCTTTTCCTTATTTGCAAAAACAGTTGTATGAATTTTATGGAGATAAGAGAATCATTGAAAATAATTATGACGCTCTCGCGAGGCAAATAAAATTCCTTCAATCCAAATCTGTTGATGATTTATTTTATTGGGATATCAGCGATCATGAAGCATTGGATCCAAAACCTGAAGGACTTACAGCCGCTGCGTTTTATTACTATCATGCACGGTTAGCCGAAGAGTTTGCTTCCATCTTGCAAAAGAAAGATGACTCTATCAAATATAGCCGGCTTGCCAGGGAAATTAAAGATGCTATTGTAAGAAGGTACCTTGTGCCAGGAACCGGCAGGTTTGATAATGCAACACAAAGCGCCCAAATATTTGCACTATGGTATGGACTATCACCTGAAGAAAAATTAAGCTGGAATGTTTTATTGAATGAATTCAAAAGGCACGACTGGCATGTCTCCACCGGAATATTCTCTACTAAAATGATGTTTGATATTTTACGTACAAATGATGAAAATGAAATTGCTTACAAGATTGCAACACAACCAGGCTATCCCGGCTGGCTTAATATGATCAACCATAATGCGACGACACTTTGGGAAACCTGGGCATATCCCGAATCATCTCCATCTCAAAATCATCCTATGTTTGGCTCGGTTGATGAATGGTTCTATCGTTCACTTTTGGGTATCAATAATGGGGCTCCCGGTTTTGAAAAAATAATTATTAAGCCGCAGCCTGCAGGCGATCTTACATGGGCAAAAGGAAGTTATAGATCAATAAGAGGCGAAATTATTAGTGATTGGAAAAATGACGGAAATAACTTTAGCTTGCATGTTGTAATTCCTGCCAACACCAAAGCAACTATCTATATTCCTTCTAATGAAAATATTCCTGTAACTGAAAATGGTAAGGTGCTGGATTTACGTTTTGAAAATGGATATAAAGTTTTTGAAACCGGCTCAGGTGATTATAATTTTAAATCTCAATGGAATGTAATTCAGAAAATGTTTGATAAATAATAAAGTGATTTAAATTCAGGATGCATGTAGTTCTAATCATGTAATTGTTTATCAGAAGGATATAATTTCTTATGTCGCGATTTATTAAAATATTGATTATTAGCTTTAGCGCTCTTACTTTTTTAAGTTGCCAAAAAGAGTATAGTTATGAAGGCGGAGTAAATCCGGTTCCGGGTAATGACAGCGGCTCCGTAGTTAAAAGCGAGTGGGACTTCACAGCAAATGCTTCTTTATATCACGGTACTGTTGACACGGCGTACTTAACAAAAGAAGGGATATATACGGTGCTTACACTTACCGGTAGGTCAGCAAGTAGTAATGAATCTATTACGATCAAACTAAAAACGGCAGATGCTGATTTTCAAAAAGGCAAAACGTATAAAACTTATCTTGACCAGGCAAAGTTTATTTATCAAAATGAAACAGATACGATATACTCTGCTATATTATACAAAGGGGGCGATCTGTATGTAACTATTTCTGATATCAATTCCAACAAAGTAATAGCCACATTTACAGGCCAGGTTTTAGATGCAACAGGCAAATCAGTAGCAATAACTCTTGGCCATTTTTCTTCTCCAATTAAAAAAAGCATCCAATCAAATAACGGCTATGTAATGTTATGGGCAAATGTTTTATGCAATGGCCCGGTAAGTGTGAAAGTGAATAACCGGCAAGGAACAATAGAGAAAAGTTTTTCTTCCACTCCTGATTGCGGCGAAGCAGGTGCGGCAACTTATAATCTTGCGCCCGGTTCTTATCAATGGGCAGCCTATTGCGGCACTGATTCATTAACCGGTATGATAAACGTATCAGCAGGCACCTGTTCCAAACTATTAATAGATTTTCCTTACAGGCCTGCACCTATTACAAACACTGATAAAAATTGTAAGTTAAGCGGACTATCCTACCGAAGTACAGGCCAGCTTGATTCTAAGCTAAGTCTCAACGATGTTTTAAATGTGTACAATGGAGCCAGTATTACAGCGCTGAAATATTATGTAATACCGGCGCCAGTCATTATTAGCCATACGATTTCTTATAAAGCGGATACATTATTTATTGACGGAGACAACCAGTACATCAAGTACTTTACTATAGATTCGAAGGGCAGGGTAGTTTCATATCATGGATCAAGCAATCCAACAGTTTTTTATCCTTTTCCGCCGGAATCAATTGTAAAGTATTCATACGACAATCAAAATCAGCTAATAAAAAGAGAAACATTTAATCCCGGTAATAACAATCTTGTTTCAACTACTGTGTATATATGGAACAATGGAAATATAGTCAGCACTATTGAAACTTCTTTGGCTTCATCGCAACCAATAATTACAAATTTTCAATATTATAATAAGCAGGTACGGGTAATGCCTTTACTAAATTCAAATGCTTTTGAATTATTCTTTTTTCAATCCTTAATTGATTTTGGAAATCCATGTAAAAACCTGCTTAAGCAAAGGATCGTACAAACCACTACCATTCCCGCTGTATTTGATTACAATAATTACATTATTGATGATAATAATTATGTTCTTTCATGCAGCGTTTCTGCCAATACGAAGCATATTGATTTTCAATTTAATTATCAGTGCTTTTAATACATCAAAGAATGATGATTTGCTACCAACTGATTTGATTATCTCTACAGAGACTTTCTGGAAATAAAGCGAAAAGGGTTTCTAAGTTTTTCTGTTCTCTGATCCAAAATAAATTGTGCAGCCGTCTCCCCCATTTTATAATGGTCCGTGGAGATAACTGAAATTCCATCTAAAAGAATTTCTTTTAATGGAGTATCGTTGTAAGATATAATGCCGATGTCTTTTCCGATTTTTAATTTTTGAGTCTTGCAACATTTTATTATGTTGGCAAGATCAATTTCTTCGATTACTATATAAACTTGTTTTACTTTCAATTTTGCATTTTCATTCATGCTGTCTACTACATGATATTTGAAATCATTTTGCAAACAAAATTTTTTAAATCCAATAATAATTTCCAAAGGATACATGGTTCCCGGATGAACCATAATCAGCTCATCATATTTTCTTAAAGAGTCTAATTGCGTTTCCATTGCCCCGGCAATATCATTTTCAAAATCCTGGTAAACTGCGGCATAATTTGAATCGCAACCAAGGTCCTTATCTAATAGTATTAATTGCTCCGGCGGAATTTGTTTCATAATATCCAAAGCCTTTTCTGTATCATTATAAAAATGGGGCATAACGGCATAGTAATCATACTCGCCTAAACCAGTAAGAACAATGTCTTCAAACACTTTAATATTAGAATGGTGAATTTTTAATTCAACATGCCCTTTTGCACCAAGTGTTTTTACAAAAGAATCGTAGATCATTTTTTTATAGGAACTTAATTTATTGAAGATTAGTAATACATTATATCTGTTAATTATGTCGGTGCGGTTTATATAAAATCCTTTCCCCTTTACGGCCGAAAGTATTTTATCTTTTTCCAGAAGATCATATGCTTTTTGAACGGTATCACGGGAAATTAAAAACTCGTTACTTAATTCGTTAATTGAAAAAACCCGGTCTCCGGTTTTTATTTTTCCATGCTTGATTGCCTTTGTTACTGAATTTACAATCTGAAGATATTTTGGGGTTTTGCGTGTTGAATCAATTTCAAATATAGTTTCCATACAATCGTTATTTGATTAAGCAAAAGGACAAGCAGTTATAGAAAGGAATTGTTGTAAATATAAAATATTTATCCTACTAAAGCTAATGGTTAACAAGCTGTTGAAAGATTTAATTTAGCAGTATAGTACGGTAATGGTGGTAATTATTTTGTCATACATTCGGATGCTGCATATTCCCAAATCTTTACTTTAAAATCAACCATTTGTTTATAATAAATATCTCTCACCAAAATGATAAAGCTGATTATGCAGTCATTTAATTTTTTTAAAAAAATATTAGTGTTTGTTTTTTTATCATTTTTTACTGTAAATATTAATGCGCAGGAAAATTTAATCTACCACAACATTAAAGCAGAAAACGGGCACATTATTCCATGGTACGATGATGATCCCGGTAATTCCTTTAATCATGTTATCAACTTAGTCTGGAATTTTTGGGATACTATGCGCAGAGACCTGAATGGCCTTCCATATTATATGAACCGGCAAGTATGGAATCCTTATTTTAATGATCCGAGAGGAATAGGTGGCGATCAGTTTGCTATGGCATTATCATCATGGCGATTGCTGTATGGATATTCAGGGAATGAAAATGTAAAGGAGAATATGAAGTTTATTGCAGAATATTATCTCACACATGGATTGTCGGCGGAAACTGCATCATGGCCGGATATACCTTATCCTTACAACACTTTTGTTTATTCCGGAAACTATGACGGCGATATGATTTTAGGCAAGGGTTTTACCCAGCCTGATAAAGCCGGATCTTTTGGGATTGAATTGTTACGTTTATATAAAATGAACTGTAATGAGCGATATCCTAATATTACCGATAAAATGTATTTGCACGCTGCAGTTAATATTGCCAATACTCTGGCAAAGCATATAAAAGATGGAGATAACGATAATTCACCTTTGCCTTTTAAAGTTAATGCAATCACCGGCGAAGTAGGTGTTTTAAAAAGTTATGGACAAAATGGAAAGATAGAAGGGTTAAGTAGTTATACCACCAACTGGAGCGGCCTCTTAGAATTGTTTCTGGAATTGCAGCAATTGAATGAAGGTAATACGCAATTGTATAAATCTTCTTTTGAAAAAATTATAAAATGGATGAAGCGTTTTCCCATGCAATCAAATAAATGGGGTCCTTTTTTTGAAGATGTGTCCGGATGGAGCGACACCCAAATTAATGCAATCACCTTTGCCCAATTCATAATGAATCACCGGGAATATTTTCCAGGTTGGAAAATGGATGTTAAGAAAATTTTTGACTGGGTATATCAAAAGCTAGCAAATAAACAATGGGAAAAGTATGGTGTAACCGTTGTGAATGAACAAACTGTTTATTTAACGCCTGGTAACAGCCATACATCCCGCCAGGCTTCGGCCCAATTGCAATATGGGTTACTCTCCGGGGATACAACTTATTATACCAACTCTGTGAGGCAACTTATCTGGGCCACTTATATGGTGGATAATGATGGTAAAAACAGGTACCCTAATGATGAAAACTGGCTCACGGATGGGTATGGAGATTATGTGCGCCATTACCTACGCTCGATGGCAGCATCCCCTGAACTTGCGCCGGATGAGGATCATTTGATTTCTACAACATCTGTTGTACAGCAGGTAATTTATAAAGGTCAATTTTATAAAATTTATTATTTACCTCAAAAAGACACGAATAATATTTTGTTACAGTATAGGGTATACGATAATGATGGTGAAGAAACAGTAAGGCTTTCAAAAGAACCTTCAGCTGTATTGTTCAACGGTGAACCTGCTAAAGGTGGCGGAGAATCTTACAAGTGGAAGACACTTTCCAATGGAGGTGTTTTAAATATTAAAAGAAAAAAAACAAATAAGGTAACCATTTTGCAATAATTAGTAATACATATGTGATTTTTCTTCCTGATAAACATTCACAATTTATTTAATTATTTAAAGGTGGTTAATGATTATTGAATAACTTATTTTTGTTAAATACATTTCATTATGAAGATACGATTTGCGGTTTTATTAATATCTCTTGTTATGGCCATTAACACAATTAAAGCACAAAGCAAGCCCCTTATAAATCACATTGCAGTATTTGTTGTTAATCTCGAAACAAGTACAAATTTTTACAAAAATATTATTGGACTAGATGTAATACCTGAACCCTTTCATGATGGCAGGCACACCTGGTTTTCAATTGGTGATCATGCAGCACTGCACATTATATCAGGGGCTAAAGCTTCAATTGCTCATGATAAGGATTCTCACCTTTGCTTCAGCGTTGTTTCCATGGAGCCTTTCATAGCGCAGCTGGAAAAAAATAATATTGCTTATGAAAACTGGCCGGGACAGGCAAAGTCTGTAACCACCAGGGCGGATGGTGTAAAACAAATATATTTTAAAGACCCTGATGGATACTGGATTGAAATAAATAACGACAGGTAAAAATGCCGCCTCAACCAAATGAGACGGCGTAATATTCATAAGTACGTAATTATTTCTGTTTGTCTTTAATTTCCCCTTCTTTCATGTCAACTTTGTGTTTTTTTGTTACCCCACCATGCTTGTGTTTGGTTTTGTAACCATTGTGCTTTTTGTGTTTGCTAAAAGTGTTATGTACTTTTTGCGGTATTGTGGAAGTCTTTTTTGTTTTATCCTTATCATCTTGGGCATGTGTTACAATACCCAGGCTAAAAGTAAAAATCATTAGTAATAAAAGCTTTTTCATTTTTATTTTTTATTTGGTTAATTAATAAGGAAGTTACAAATTGTATGCCTCATATTTGGAAAATATATTTATAATTTAAGTTCGTTTCCTCGATAGTTAGTTGTCGGGAATCGTTAGCAGGCTGCATCCCCGGTTGTCGCTTAGATCCTGCCTGCCCAGGACTTCAAATGATTCATTTTTAAACAACCTTCCTACATCATCGGTAGCGATAAAACAGCAGGAATAAATATTTGCAAGGTCAACAATATTTAACAATCCGGTTGCTGGTTTTTTTAGACCTATGCTTTTGGTTAGAGAAAATGGATCATTGGGTTCCCTTACAAAAACCTTCATCCATGGCGGACAATTAAATAATCCATTACTACTGGAATAGGCCTGGGAAAGAATTTCAGTCATTCCATATTCTGAATGAACCGTTTTTACATTAAACCGATGTTTTAAAATTTTATGTACTTCTTCACGTGTTAACTCTTCCCGCTTGCCTTTCATTCCCCCGGTTTCCATAAGCCAGGTGTGATTCAGGTTCATGGAATATTTTTCAGCAAAATCAAGAAGCGCATAAGTAACCCCTATAAGTAAAGTTGGTTGTTCGGTAATCTCATTATGAACTATTGTCTTATAAAGTTTTTCATAATCCCTTAAATAAAATCCACTACTGCTTTTCCCTGAAATTTTTATAAGCTCATTCACCATATATACCAGTGATGAATTTTCCCGCTCAAGGTATCCGGGTAGCAGGCCCATAATACACCATTGCTGGGGATTTCCATAAAAAAGCCTGAATGCACGAATAAAACTATCCCTGTAAACAGAAGCTTTTTTTATATGATGCCGGCTGGTATTTTCGCCGGTAGTGCCGCTGCTTTCAAATATGATTTCTGGTTCGAATGAAGTGGTGCTAACCTCTTTGCTTTTGAAAAACTGGATTGGTAAAAAAGGTATTTTTTCAAGCGATGTTACTACCCGGGGAACTATTCCAACAGTATCAACGTATGTTTTATAGACTTCATTATTTTCATATTGCACCCGGAACAGATCAAGGGCTAAATCCTCGAAATCGTAGTAAGAAGCTTTAAAAATTTTATCTTCCCATTTAGATATTTCTAAAATGTTATTCAGTTTTTAATATTTAAATTTGAAGTATTATAAATTCAGTCTAAAACACAAAGATGCGTTACCCTATTTTATTTTCAATCTTCATGTTTGCTTTTCTGTCATCATGTAATAAAGATAAATTTAATACCAAACCCTCTCTTAAATTTAAGTCGGTTAATACTACGAACCTTCACCAGGGCGAAAACATTATCTTCACTTTATCGTTTACTGATGCAGAAGGGGATCTCACAGATAATTTGGTGATTAGTAAATTCGAGCCAAACTGTGTTGCGAGCAGAAAGGATACAATTAAGTATCTATTACCCCCGTTTCCTACGGGTAAAAATCAAAAAGGTGATATTTTGGTAACATTTGATTACAATGGTATTTCTCCAAGATGTTTTCCCAGAAATGATACGGCTGTCTTTAAATTTGTTTTAAGAGATAAGGCACAAAATAGTAGCGATACCGCTTCATCGCCTGCCATTATTATCTTTAACTGATAGTGCTTATAAAAAAGATCACAGAATTTACACTTTTCAGCAGCGTATTTATTGCAGCTTGTGCAGTTGCGCTTTCCATCGAAACTAATCTTTTATTACATCTTCCATATAACAGGTTACCTTTTTATTTTTTTGTATTTGGAGCAACTATCGTTCAATACAATCTTCATTACCTGTTGAAAACATCTGCCGTAAAAAATTCAAAAAGGCTTTCGTGGTCGATAAAAAATAAAGATGTCCATAAAATTCTTTTTTGTATTGGCTGCATTCTTATAATCATTAGCCTTTTTAGCTTTCATCTGCATCATTTTGTCATTTTATTAATATTCGGGATAATTTCTTTTTTATATTCTTTCCCCGTTATACCGTTTGGCAAAAGAAAACGGATAAAGGATTATGGTCTTTTAAAAATAATTACACTGGCTCTTTTATGGACATTAGTGACAGTCTGGTTTCCTGTAAGTGAAATGTCAATAAATAAAACGCTGTATTTTTTAATTTTTGCAAAGAGGTTTGTGTTTATTTTCGTTCTGTGCTTATTGTTTGATATCCGCGATATTAATATTGACAGGAAAGAAAATATTAGGACCATTCCTGTTGCAGTGGGTAAGAAAAGAGCCTATTTAATTGTCTCGTTGTTACTATTATTATTTTTAATCCTTTCATTGGTGCAATATTTCTATTTGCCTGAAGCAGGGATTTTTATCGCAATGCTTCTTTCTGCTGTGGCTACTTTTTTTATAGTTGAGCTGTCTAAAAAATTTAATTCGGATTTCTTTTATCTTGCCGGCATAGATGGTATGATGTTGTTGCAGGCAATACTCGTTTATCTTCTCAGTTTAAAACTTTAAATTGCAGATCACTTATAAAAAATTACTTATAAAATATGGCTAAAAGCAAAAAATCCAATCCTGTCATTACTGAAAAGTCCTTAGGTTTTTTAAAAAATTATATTAATACTCCATCCCCGGTTGGCTTTGAATCAGGCGGACAAAAAGTATGGCTTAATTATATAAAGGATTATGTAGATACTACTTTTACTGATGCTTATGGAACCGCGGTGGGAGTTATAAACCCTGATAAAACTTTTAAAGTTGTAATTGAGGCACATGCAGATGAAATAAGCTGGTTTGTAAATTATATTTCTCCGGAAGGCCTTATTTATTTAAAAAGGAATGGTGGCGTGGACCACCAGGTAGCGCCTTCTCAACGGGTAATGATTCATGGAAAAAAAGGCCCTGTAAAAGCGGTATTTGGATGGCCTGCTATCCATACCCGTGTAGGCAATACCGATAGTAAGGAGCAACAACCTAAAGTTGATAATTTGTTCCTCGATTGTGGGGCACGAAATAAAAAGCAAGTGGAAGATACAGGCATTCATGTAGGCAATGCTGTTACCTATGCTGATGGATTTGATGAAGTGTCTTATGGTAATTTTATTGCACGTGCATTTGATAACCGCATTGGCGGATTTATGATTGCAGAGGTTGCAAGATTGCTCAAGGAAAATAAGAAGACACTTCCATTCGCCTTGTATATTGTAAATGCAGTGCAGGAAGAGATTGGATTACGTGGCGCTGAAATGATTGCAAGAAGAATAAAACCAGATGTTGCTATTATTACAGATGTTACTCACGATTCAACCACACCAATGATCAACAAACTAATTGAAGGAGATTGTGCCTGTGGCAAAGGACCTGCGCTAGTTTATGGCCCAGCAGTACATAATAAATTACTGAGTATTATAGAAAAAGTTGCAGAGAAAAATCATATTCCTTTGCAATTGAGAGCTGTGAGCAGGAGCACAGGCACAGATACAGATTCTTTCGCTTATGCAAATGATGGTTGCCCTTCTGCGCTTATTTCAATTCCTTTGCGATATATGCATACAACTGTTGAAATGCTTCACAGGGATGATGTAAATAATACCATTAAGCTTATTTACGAAAGTGTTTTAGCGCTTACACCTAAAACCAATTTAAGTTATTTCTGATGGATATGAACCTGCTATACATTGATCCTGGAGCCGGAAGTTATCTTGTGCAGGCGATAATAGCCGCCATCCTTGGAGGCATGTTTTACATTAAAACAATCTGGAAAAGAATTAAATTATTTTTTTCAAAAAATAAAGACGCTTCAAAGAACGAACACGCAGACGCAGATGAGTAATATAGAACATCATCCTGCTTCCTTCAAAGATCCTTCAGGCTTTGTGTTTCAAAAGAACACTATCTTTTACAGGCAAGTAAATCAATTGTATAAAGATGATTACGATTTGTTAATGGGTTCTGGATTGTATGATGAACTTATAAATAAAAAATACCTGCTTTCACATGAAGAAATTAATGAAAATTTTACAGGTTCTGCAGAGTGGTATAAAACTATTTTACCTCAACAATTATCTTTCATTAGCTACCCTTACGAATGGTGCTTTGGTCAGCTAAAAGACGCTGCACTCCTTACACTTTCCATACAAAAATTAGCCATTAAATATGGAATGGTTTTGAAAGATGCCACGCATTTCAATATTCAGTTTGTTAATAATGGGCCTGTATTTATTGATACGCTTTCATTTGAAAGATACGATCCGTCACGACCATGGGTTGCCTACAGGCAATTCTGCGAATGTTTTTTGTTTCCATTATTACTTCAAAAATATCTTAGTATAGATGTTCAAAAGTTAATGCTTACTTATCCGGAAGGGATACCAGCAACTATAACAAAAGCAATGTTGCCGTGGAAAAGTAATTTCAATTTAGGTGTTGGGCTGCATGTTTCGCTTCAAACTAAAATTAAAGGGGACAATAATTCAAGAGATTACAAGAGCAAATTTGATCAAAAGAAAATGCTTCATTTAATTGGTAATCTTGAAGAAAATATTAAAGCAAGTACACTAAATAAAAAAGATAAAACCACATGGAGTAATTACTATGCGGAAACCATAATTAGCCAGAGTTATCTCACAGAAAAGGAAAACATTTTTCGTAGACTCATAGATTCAACAAATTTTAAGACAGCACTTGATATAGGTGCAAATGATGGTTTTTTTTCAAAAATAATTTCGGAAAAAGCAACGCATGTTGTTTCTATTGACTTTGATTCACGTTGCATTAATAGTTTGTATTCTTATGTTCAGGAAAAGAAGGTATTACCTATACTTCCACTCTGCATTGACTTCTCTAATCCTACGCGAGCTATTGGTTTTAATAATACAGAGCGCAGTTCATTCACCGATCGGGCAAAATTTGATTTGATTTTGGCGTTAGCATTAGTTCATCACCTTGCTATAAGTAAAAATATTCCACTTCAAAATATTGCCGCCTCGTTCAATAAGATAGCAAAGCAGGTGATAGTAGAATTTGTTTCAAAGGAAGATGAGAAAGTGCAACAACTTTTAAAAAATAGAAAAGATATTTTTTCAGATTATAGTGAAACGGAATTTATAAAAGCCTTTGGTAAATATTTTGATATCAGCAGCACAAATAAAATACCAGGCACACACCGTACCATTTACCTGCTAAGCCGCAAGGAAAACTAATATGATATATTCATTACGAAAACAACCATGGTATTTATTTTTACTGCCATTGTTTTTTGTAATGCATGGCTATACTGAAAATTTCGGCTTTATTGATTTTTGGGACATATTAATACTTGTAAGTACCTATTTTGCCGCTTCAGTAATTTTCTACCTTTTATTTTTAATCCTATTTAAAAGGCGAATAAAAGCTGCACTGGCAGCTTCTTTTGTAATGGCTTTTTATTTATTCTTTGGAGCCATCCAGGATTTTTGCCAATCGCATTTTACGCTTTTAAATAAATATTCTGTGTTGCTTCCTCTTGGCTTAATACTAGCTATTTCATTAATTATTTATTTAAAAAAATCAAACGGCACTTTCTTAAAACTGAATCTATTTCTGAACAGTCTTTTTCTTGTTTATATCATTGTTGATTTGGGTGCATTGATTTACAAAAATTTTAATCCTCCTTTAAATAAATTATCTACCTACTCATTTGTAAAAAATAATAACTATCGGCCTTGTATTAATTGTCCCAAACCCGATATCTATTTTTTATTATTCGATGAGTATCAAAGTTCGGCATCACTTAAAACACAATTTAATTATGACAATAGTTCTTTGGATACTTTTTTAACAGCACAGGGATTTCACATTCAGCGAAGGAGTACCAGCAATTATAATTTTACGCCATTTTCTATGGCTTCTATTTTAAATATGTCTTATCTAAAGGGTATAAACCCTGATGAGATTTCTATTGAAGATTATGCTAGGTGCAATGAATTGATAAAGAAAAACGAAGTAATAAATTTCCTCTCTTTACAGGGATATGAAATTGTAAATTATTCAATTTTTGATCTTGCAGGAAACCCATCTCTTATCAACCAAGACTTATTGCCCCTTAAGACAAAACTGATAACTGATGCAACATTATTCAACCGCTTGCAAAAAGATTTAGGCTGGATGCTCCTTAGCGGCAAATTCAAACTAAAATGGTTATCAGAGGGAATTGTATATACTAACCTGCGCAACAATGTAAAATTTTTAGATTTACTTACACAATCATCTTCTGCACTATCAAAGATGCCGCGTTTTTTTTATGGTCATTTATTAATGCCTCATCCACCATTTTATTTTGATAATAAAGGTAACCGTAAGAGAAGTGAGGTAGTCTATAAAGAGTGGCAGGAATTAGATACCGATGCATACCTCGGGTATGTAACCTATACAAATACTAAAATTAAGGAATTGATTTCCACTATAAAACAGAACACCAAAGGGCAGGCAGTTATTATTTTTATGGGGGATCACGGTTTTCGCAAAGCTACCATGGACAGGGATCATGCACATTATTTTGAAAATCAAAATGCCGTTTACTTTCCCGGAGAGAACTATAATTTATTCTATGATAGTGCAAGCACTGTTAACCAGTTTCGTGTTATTTTCAATACGCTGTTCCGTCAGAATTTTCCTTTATTAAAAGATTCCACTATTTTTCTAACAGATAAGAAATAAATTTGTGCCGATACTATAAAACCTGACATGATAAGAAATAACTGGACAAAAGAAGAGATTTCAGAAATATACAATTCGCCATTGCTTGAACTTATCTTTAAGGCGGCTACTATACACCGTGAGTACCATGCCACAGGCGAAGTGCAGGTATGTACATTGCTATCTATAAAAACAGGTGGCTGCCCTGAAGATTGTGCCTATTGCCCGCAGGCAGCCCGCTATAATACAGGCCTTGATGTACAGCCATTAATGAAAAAAGAAGAAGTGCTGGCCTATGCAAAAAAAGCAAAGGATGCAGGTTCCACAAGGTTTTGCATGGGCGCTGCGTGGCGGGAAGTAAGGGATAATCGTGATTTTGACAAGGTACTGGAAATGGTGGAAGGTGTAAACGAATTGGGCATGGAAGTTTGCTGCACAATGGGTATGCTCACCGAAGAACAGGCTAAAAAATTATACAATGCAGGCCTTTATGCATATAACCATAATGTAGACACATCGGAAGAGCACTATGCAGATGTTATTACCACACGTACTTATAGTGATCGCTTAAAAACACTGGGCAATGTAAGAAAGGCTGGAATAAGTGTCTGCAGCGGAGGCATTATTGGTTTAGGTGAAACACACAAAGACAGGATAGGTATGCTCCATACACTTGCCACTTTGCCGCAACATCCGGGGAGTGTTCCTATTAACGCATTAGTACGTGTGAAAGGAACACCATTAGAGGATGCGCCTAAAGCGGATATATGGGATATGATAAAAATGATTGCTACTACCAGAATCATCATGCCCCGGGCGATGGTACGGTTAAGTGCTGGCCGTGCTGAAATGTCAATAGCAGAACAAGCGCTGTGCTTTATGGCGGGTGCCAATTCAATTTTTTCAGGTGATAAATTACTTACAACTCCCAATCCTGCATTTGATGAAGATAATGCCATGTTTCAGTTACTCGGTTTAAAACCCAGAGAAGCATTCAAAGATGAAAAGGTTTTTTCAATTAGCTAATTGAAATGATAGACAAAGAAATTCTTTTAAATGCTTTTCGATTGATGTGTACGGCCTCTTCAATGGCAAAAACGTATGAGGAAAACAGGCAAATTTGTAAATACGTTCATTCAACTTCCCGCGGGCACGAAGCTATACAACTTGCCACGGCATTCAATTTACTCCCCTGCGATTATGTGAGCCCTTACTACCGTGATGAAAGTATCTTATTGGGACTTGGCTTTTCTCCCTATACTTTGATGCTGCAGTTGCTGGCCAAAGGTGATGATATTTTTACAGGCGGAAAGGAATATTATTCACACCCTAATTACCGGGGAAATGATATGCCCACCATTATTCACCAGAGCAGTGCAACAGGAATGCAGGCAATACCCGCCACCGGAATAGCGCAAGGCCTACAATACTTACAAAGAATCAATTCCCCTTTTTATAAAAAAGGTAATAATGGAGAGACGCCTGTTGTTGTATGTTCTCTTGGTGATGCAAGCTTAACAGAAGGTGAAGTAAGCGAAGCATTTCAATTTGCAGTTTTAAAAAAGTTACCCATTATATATTTAGTGCAGGATAATGATTGGGGCATAAGTGTTACATCGGCTGAAGCACGAAATATGAATGCTTTTGATTTCGCAAAGGGATTTACAGGCTTACAGCGTGTAAGTATTGACGGTAGTAGCTTTATTGAGAGTTATGAAACGATGAGCAAAGTGATCTCAACAGTGAGAGCAGGAGGCGGCCCATACCTGGTGCATGCGAAAGTTCCTTTGCTCGGACACCACACAAGTGGCGTACGTAAAGAGTTTTATCGTTCAAATGAAGATCTTGAAAAACATGGGCAGGATGATCCCTTGCCAAAATTGCGGAAGAGATTAATCTCATTAGGTATTGATGAAAATGACTTAAATGAAATTCAATCAATAGTTGCAGAAGCAGTCGCACAGCAGTTTGAGCAGGCTCACAATGCACCTGAGCCTAATGCCTTAAAAATTGAAGAAAATATATTTGCGACCTCGCCGGTTACAGAAGAAAGAGGAAACCGTTGCCCCGCAGACAAAGAAAAAGTGCTAATGGTAGATGCTGCATTATTTGCTATACGTGAAATAATGGAACAATATCCTGAAGCCGTATTATATGGACAGGATGTTGGACGAAGGCTTGGTGGGGTATTCAGGGAAGCAGCAACCCTGGCTGAACAATTTGGCGATCACCGGGTTTTTAATACTGCCATCCAGGAAGCATACATAATTGGCTCAACAGTTGGGATGTCTGCAACAGGGGTAAAGCCAATTGTGGAAATACAATTTGCAGATTACATCTATCCTGGCATAAATCAATTGGCAACTGAAGTTGCAAAAAGTTCTTATCTGAGCAATGGAAAATTTACTGTGCAAACTGTGATACGTGTCCCCATAGGAGCATATGGTGGTGGCGGGCCTTATCACAGTAGTTGCATTGAAACGTTACTTCTTTCTATTAAAGGGATAAAAGTTGTATATCCATCTAATGCTGCTGATATGAAGGGATTAATGAAAGCTGCTTTTCTTGACCCTAATCCTGTTATAATGTTGGAGCACAAAGGGCTTTACTGGAGCAAAGTGCCTGGCACGGAAGATGCCAAATCCATTGAGCCTGCAAGCAATTATGTATTACCGTTAGGGAAAGCAATTCCTGTTTTAAATGCAAATGAAGAAAGTATAAATCGAGGCGAAACATGCTGTATTATCACTTATGGTATGGGAGTATATTGGGCCATGGCTGCTGCAAAATCTTTCCCGGGGCAAATTGAAATTATTGATCTTCGTACGCTTTTCCCTTTAGATGAAACATTGATTTTTTTTACTGTAAAAAAACATGGCAAGTGCCTGGTGCTAACTGAGGAGCAGCAAAATAATTCCTTTGCAGAAGCGCTGGCGGGGCGTATTTCGAAAGAATGTTTTCAGTCTTTGGATGCTCCTGTGGAAGTATTAGGGTCACTGAATTTGCCGGCGGTCCCTATGAATATTAATCTTGAAAAAGCCATGTTGCCCAATCCTGAAAAAGTTACACAAGTACTTAACAGGCTATTGGAATATTAATGGTTTATAAACTCAACCCATATAATTGAAAGGACAAAAAACCAAAACAGAAATACAATTTTTAGAAGGGCCACAAAGCCGGTGGAAAGATTTTAAATATGCGGTAAGTGTTTTTTTTGAATTTATAAAAGGCTTCCGTGCCTTGCATTTCGTTGGGCCATGCGTTACCGTGTTTGGTTCGGCCCGGTTTAAAGAAGACCATCCATATTATAAACAGGCAAGAGAACTATCCGCAGAAATTGCGAAGCTGGGATTTACAATTATGACAGGGGGAGGCCCGGGTATAATGGAAGCCGCCAACCGTGGCGCAAAAGATGTTGGTGGAAGAAGCGTAGGTTGTAATATAATTCTTCCAATGGAACAGCATCATAATCCTTATCTTGATAAATGGGTGGATATCAATTTTTTTTTCTTAAGAAAAATGTTGCTGATAAAATATTCATACGCTTTTATTGTGATGCCTGGCGGATTTGGAACTTTAGATGAATTTTATGAAGCTATTACGTTGGTTCAAACAAAAAAAATAGATATGTTCCCCATAATTATCTGGGATAAAAATTTTTATCAAAAGATTCTTGAGCACAACCGGCGCATGTTTGAAGAAGGAACTATTTCCTCGAATGATGAAAATCTTTACCTTGTTTCCGATTCCATCGAGCAAACTGTTTCTTATATAAAGGAGAAAAGTATCATGGCTTTTAATTTGAAGTATATGGAGACCAAAAAACCTTTCAGGGGCTTTTTTGAAAAAGGATTGAAAAGAATTTTTTAATGATTTCGTTAATGATGTTTAGCTCTTTTACTTTTTTACTTGTTGCGTAAGAGATTCATTATATATCCACTCCCAGGCATCACCAATACCTTCGTCTTGTACAATTCCGGTAAATTCAAACCCGTTTCGTTTCAAAATTTTATTAGAGGTATTGGGCTCCGGTGCGGTCTTTGCGGTTATTATAATTCCCGGGTTGGTTTTTTTAGCAATATCAATTAATTGTTTGCAGGTAAATGATGCGATGCCTTGCCCTTCAAATTGTTTGAATGTACCATAGGCAATTTCTACTCTGCCATCTTTTGGTTTTCCTGTAAAACCACCCACTCCTACAACTTTGTTATCGCGGAATACCAGGTATCCAATCCAGGGCGGGTGGTAACCTGTTTTGTAGTAATATTCAGGATATGATTTGAAAATTCCCTGGCAGTCAGGATTTGCGAAAATTTCTTTGGTTTTATCTTCATCAATGTGCAATGGTTCAAATGTCATAACTAAAGTACTCTGCATTTAGTAAATATAGATTAAGATTAAAAATTCCTGAACCGGAATAAAGATTATAGGAAAAATAAAAATTCAATCAAGGGATGTGGCGCAGTATTAACCATCTTTTTTCGCAACAGTAACTATACTAATTATTAAGAATTACACGAATTGATAAATGCCTATGCATAGTTCGTTAACTCGTTTTAAAATTCTTGTAACAGACGTAGCCATTTCATGCTTAGCATAATAATAGTTTCAATTTTGGTTTGAATGCTTCTCCACAATTTATACCCTTTGAAAATAATATTTTGGAGATGAATTGATGCTGAATTACCTTTCATGCAGGTAAGTTCTAATAATTAAAACAATAATAACAACTAAAATCACTATGTCGAAATCGCAGGAAACTTTTAGCAAAAAGGAAAAAGAAAAGAAAAGATTAAAACAAAAACAGGATAAAAAAGAGAAGAAAGAAGAGCGCAAAGCAAATGCTAAAAAAGGTGGGTCACTGGAAGATATGATGGCATATATTGATGAAAATGGTAACATTTCATCCGTACCGCCGGATCCTAAAAAGAAGAAAATCTTTAAACAGGAAGATATGCAAATAAGCATACCAAGATATGAACCGGGCGAAGAGGGTGATGTGATGAGGACAGGCGTTATTACTTTCTTTAACCAGGATAAAGGTTTTGGATTTATTAAAGATTCTCAAACCCAGGAAAGTATTTTCGTACACGTAAACCAGTTAGACGGCCCTGTAAAAGAAAATGATAAAATAAGCTTCGAAGTTGAAAAAGGCCCTAAAGGGTTAAATGCAGTAAATGCAAAAAAAACGATTTAGAATTTTTTGAGTTATCAAGTTCTTTTCCCTCCTACAATACTCATAGTATTTAGCGACATGTTTTTTACAAATGTCAGTTACTACAACGGTTAACGGCTTGGCGAAAGCAGGGCATTTAAAAACCATGAGCCGAAATTAAGCATCCCGAAAGCTTTCGGGACTGATAGAAGTACAAATGTGCTATTACTTTCGTCAACCCTGTTTAGGTGTTCGTCGTTTTTCGTCAGTTAGTTTTTCCCGTTATATTTTGGGGTAAAGTCCACCATCCATTGAATGCCAAATTTATCAGCAAGCATACCAAAGCAAGAGCCTCAGGGACTGTCTTCAATTGGCCTTTCAAGTGTCGCAAACAACTGAGAAGTTTACTTGTTCTTAACCCCATATCGTATTGCCGCTTCAAGTATATCAAGGTTTATATCTTTTAGCGTTTTGAACTTAATGCAATACCCTGTCACGTTTGCCTTGCCTAGTTTTTTTCCATACGTTTGGGCTAAGTATGTCTTATCTTCTAAACCAAGGATGTAAACAGAGATTCCGGTCGTGTTTGCGCTCAAACCAATTTGATAAAACTTCCTCGTAGTTCCATTAGCATATTTTATGGTGTAAAATCCATATCCTATATTAGGGTTAGAGACAGTTTTACCTTTGTCGTCTTTGCCATCTAAGAACCACAATTTACATCCTGGTAACACTTTAAGGAAGTGCAGGTGCAACGCCTGTATATCACTACGTTTTGGTTCAGGCTGGCTGGTAATATACTTTTTGATTTGTTCTTGTGCATTCATAATAAATATAAAATTAGCCGTTGCTGATTTTGTCTTTTCATTCCAATAGCTATTGGGACGCTTTATTATACTTCGGATGTATAATCCACTATCCATTCAATACCGTATTTGTCTCTAAAGCAACCAAAATATGAACCCCAGGGACTATCACCAATAGGCCCTTCGATTTGTCCTCCAACTGAAAGCCCATTAAATAATCTGTCTGCTTCTTCTTTACTTTCCGCAGTTATTACAATTTTACTTCTGTTCTCGTTTTCGTTTGTTTTTCCCATAATTTCCGGAACATCATTTGCCATCAGCATATTACATTTACCGATAGGCAAAGCAATATGCATAATTTTATTTTCTTCCTTTTCCGCAACCGCGAATTCAGGACTTGCAAGGTCTTTGAAACGAATAATCTTTGAAAACTCTCCGCCAAATACTGATTTGTAAAAGGTGAATGCTTCTTCAGCATTTCCGTTGAAGTTGATGTGAGGATTGATAAGTGCCATAATTTTATTTTTTAGATTGTTTAATTTATTTCGTTTTTTTATTTCTTATTCCAATTATTCGCATTGATGAAGTTTTGAAAACAAAAATTATTTTTGCGATAAAGTTGTCAATAGACTTTCCAGGTAGTTCAATGTCATGGTAAATCCTCCCTGGAAGCCCATTTCAATCTGCTTCTCCATACGTTCAAGAGATTCATTATAAATTGTAATACTCACTTTTGTAATTCCGTTTTGTTCACTGAAAGTCAAATCCCAATCAGAAGCGGGCAGTTCAGGGTTTTCATCTTTGTCTGCAAAGGCATTCAAATATTTGAAATTAGTTTTTGGACTTATGGAAGTAAATTT
>JBBSEV010000063.1:0-23613 GCA_038239385.1 Chitinophagales bacterium | reverse complement strand
GTTTTTACTAAAATCCTGCAAGCGGGTAACTATCAATTCAATATCATAATCAGAAAAAATGTCAACATAAGCATTTGGATTAACCCTGGAACTTGTTATTACAACTGCTCTTACATTTTTATTGGATTGAGCCCAGTTTAGAAATTCTTCTAAAACTGTTTCTTCATTTCTCATGGATTTAGGGATTAGGACTTCGGTAAAATACCGGGCAAAATTTAGTATGAAACAAAAAAAAGTATCGGGTATCGGTAGGGTTTGTATATTCCAGGATATACAAAAGCCCTTTTTGTAAATAGGGGCTTTCTTGTCTGTCGTTATTTTGCTGCTTCAATGTCAGCCCAGTTTTCCCCTCGTTTGATTCTAAATATTTGTGTATCTGTTACCTTAAATTGTTTTACAAGTTGTTTCATTGGCTTGCCTTGATTTATCAGTTTCTTCATAAGCATAACTTTTGTTACTGATAATTTTGTCGCTCTTGAATTTTCTTTGTGTCTGTATCGCCGCTCTTGCTTTTCTTTTATTACATGGGGACTACCTTTTTGATGTTCATAATTTTCTTCTGGTGTCATCCATTTTAAGTTGTTGGCTCTGTTGTTTAACTTGTCATAGTCAAGATGAGCAACAATAGTTTGTTTGGATGTTGGAGCTTTAAGAAAATAGCCTACCACAAGTCTATGAAAAAGTGAATGATAATTTATTGTTCGCTCTTTCAAGTCGTCTTGGAACTTTTTGCTCAAATTCTTTTTTAAAGTATCAAGCACTAAAGTTGTATCGTTAATTACTTTTTTACTTTCACCATTTTGTATTTGCGATTTAAGTTTTCTCGCCAACTTAAAAACTTGTTGCTGTAAATAGTCAAGTTTAGCTTGTACTTTTTCCTCCCTTGGCCGGTAAAGTTTGAGTCTGATAATTCTGTAGCCGTTTATCATCGAACCATTTATTAAATTACCGTCAGATATTTTATTGAAAGTTCTTAGCCGCCCAAAGTTGGAAACCTCAAGTTGAAATTCGTTTGTAAACTCGAAGTTGAACTTAACTGCCTTCCATTGTTCGCCTGGATAGTCTTTGGTCATTTTTTGTATTTGTTGTTAGATAAACGAATGTCGTTTTAGCATTGGCTATAATAATATATAAGAATGCTAATATAACTTCTTCTCCATGATGAAATGTGGAATGGATAACTCAAAAAATTCATCACCGGATACTTTATATCCTAGTTTTTGATAAAAGCCAACTGCGGTTAAGCGTGCATGCATCGTAATGTTCTTATAACCCATGTCCCTGGCAACGTTCTCAGCGAAATTTAACATGGCGGCGCCAATACCTTTGCCCTGTAAGTTATTCTGAACCGCCATTTGACGAAGCCTCACACAATTTTTGTTAACTCTTGTAAGGAGACAGCACCCCAACATTTTTTCTTCTTCAAATGCACCAATAAGAATGTCATTTTCTTCTTTGTCAAGTTCATCCCTTTCAAAAGTGAGATTGAGTGGTTTGCGCAATAGCTCATGGCGCAAATCAATCATTTGCTTATATTCTTTTGTACCGTGATCTATTTGTTTTATTGGCATAAAGAGCACTTAGGGGGTTTGAACGCTCAATAAAAATACAATTTTATTTTCTTGAAAAAAACCGGTTCTATTTAAAGTTAGCAAATTCAAAATCTTGATCTCACTCTATGATATTTTTAAAAATCAGGGTTATTGAATTGAAAATATTATAAAGTTTACCTTGTAACGGTAAACAGGAAATAAGATTATTATTTTTATCGCGATGTAATTAGTTATAAAAGCTGCGGGTGGAACTACCAGGTTACTACAAATATTTTTTTATGACCCTAAATTTCTGTCATAGAAACATTCCAGAGAAAATTCTCTTTTAAAGCAACTAATTGAGGTATCTGCGTTGTATTTGACTATTAAATATATAAATATAGTTTTTTATAGCTCAATTTATTAAGCCATTTACTATTTGTTTCTACTGATAAATGAGATAAATTTAAATGAAAAGGCCAATCGGAAATGGATGGAATAATTTACATTATCAATTTTTAAACATTGCTGAGTTAATGGCAAAAAATTACAAAATATATATTTGGAAAACAGCGCCATTCGTTCGGTTATTAATTCCTTTAATTGCCGGGATTCTTATCCAATATTATTTTGTATTGCCTCCCGCTAAAATTATTATTCCGGGAATTACTCTTATAGTACTATTAGTCATTTTTAGATTCCTTCCGCTTATTTATCGTTTTAGATTTTCAGGCGTGCCCGGAATTTTTATTGCGCTGATTATGTTATTCCTCGGAATGTTTTTAACCAGGCAGAAAGATATTCGTAGTGAAATCACGTGGTATGGAAATTTTCATGATAGTTCGTCCTACATTTTAGCAACGTTAAGTGAGCCTCCCATAGAAAAGGCGAAATCTTATAAAGTATTAGCCACGGTTGAATCTATTATTAAAAAGGATTCCGCTTACCGAACCAAAGGATCTATTCTTCTTTATTTTGCAAAAGATTCAGGCGATGATGTGCCAAAATACGGCGATAGAATAATTATTAGCAAACAACCTCAGGAAATAAAAAATTCAGGTAATCCTGGTGCATTTAACTATGCCCGTTATTCTGCTTTTCAGCAGCTTTTTCAGCAGTTATATCTTAAAAAAAGCGATTGGGTTTTAATAGGGCATACAATCCCAAATGATTACAACTCTTATATTTTTGACGCAAGGCAAAAAATTCTAGACATATTGGATAAGTATGTTCCCGGCAATGATGAAAAAGCTATTGCGATAGCGTTACTCATTGGGTATAAAATTGACCTGGATAAGGACCTTGTTCAGGCTTATAGTAATGCCGGTGTTGTGCATTTAATTGCAATTTCCGGTATGCACATGGCTATTATTTATAGCGTTCTTGTTTGGATATTTTCCAAGGTGCCGCTGGTTAGAAATTCAAAGGTTACCCAGCTCGCTCTTATACTATTTTGCTTATGGTTTTTTGCATTGCTTACAGGCGCTTCGGGTTCAGTTCTCCGCTCCGCGGTAATGTTTAGTTTTATTGCCATAGGATTAGCAGTCAATAAAAAGACTACCATATATAATTCCATGGCAACATCCGCTTTTGTATTACTTTGCTATAATCCTTACCTGTTGTGGGACGTAGGCTTTCAACTTTCATACTTTGCTGTTTTAGGTATTGTGATCTCGCAACGTTACATCGCTAACTGGTTTTATTTAAAAAATAAAATACTCAATTCAGTCTGGCAGCTTACCTCTGTGTCGCTTGCAGCACAATTATTTACTTTCCCCATTTGTATTTACTATTTTCATCAACTTCCTTTGCTCTTTTTGGTTTCTAATCTTATCGCTATTCCACTTTCCACCATTGCACTTTGGGCGTGTATTATTCTTGTTATAATATCACCTTTACAGTTATTTGCAATCTTTTGTGGTAAGATTATTTTTGTAGTAATCTGGTTGATAAACCATACGGTTCTATTTATAAATTCTATTCCCTTTTCTTTATGGGATAATATTTCTCTTACTGTAGCAAATACAATTGTTTTGTATTTAGTTGTTTGTAGCTTTCTCTATTGGTTAATAAAAAAAGAAAAGGTTGCCTTTAAATTTGCCTTGTTAAGCCTGCTACTATTTTCCTTTATGTTATCTGCAAATTTTTTGCAGGCTTGGGGGCAGAAGAAAATAATCGTTTATAATGTCCCTAATCATAAAGCAATAGATTTTGTAAGCGCAAATAAATATCAATTTTTAGGAGATAGTGATTTAGAAAATGAAGGAGTGCTTAAAAATTTCCATTTGAAACCAGGGCGTATTTCTTTAATGGCCTATAATAAAGTGGATACTATTGATGCGCTCTATAAACTTAATAGTTTTTACCAATTTCATAAGAAAAGATTTTTACTACTAGATTCTGCTATTACATACGAACCAGTATCTAAAAAAATAGATCTTGATTATATCATCATTTCCAAAAACCCAAAACTTTTTATACCTAAGCTGGCAAATGTTTTCAATGCCGGCATGTATATTTTTGATGCATCAAATCCTATGTGGAAAATTCAAAAATGGAAAAAAGATTGTGAAGATTTACATTTGCGCTTTTACTCAGTTCCTGAACAGGGCGCATTTATAACAGATCTGTAAGGTTCAATCTTTTCCCACATTTATGCAAAAGAAAATACAATCAGCTCTCATCTCAGTTTTTTATAAAGAAGGCTTGCAAAAAATTATCTCGCTGTTAAAAGAGAAGGATATTACCATTTATACAACCGGGGGTACTCAAAAATTTATTGAAGAGCAAGGAGTTTCCTGCGTGCCTGTTGAAACGCTTACAGGCTTCCCTTCCATACTTGGGGGTAGAGTTAAGACGCTGCATCCAGCAGTATTTGGCGGTATCCTTGGCAGAAGGGATGTAGAAAAGGATATAGAAGAAATGATAGAATATAAAATTCCGATAATTGATTTGGTAATTGTTGACTTGTACCCTTTTGAAGAAACAGTAAGGTCAACAAATGAAGAAAGCCTGATTATTGAAAAGATTGATGTTGGAGGGCCGTCAATGATAAGGGCAGCAGCAAAAAATTTTAGAAATGTTTTGGTGATTGCTGATAAAAGTGATTACAATGAACTGGAAAATATCCTCGAAAATCAACATGCAGAAACCTCGCTTGCAGAAAGGAAAAGTTTTGCTGCAAAGGCTTTTAATGTTTGTTCAGGTTATGATATTGCGATCTCTAATTATTTCAATAGCACCTCTTTTGCAAATCCCTTTGCTTCGCAAAAAAAGGTTTTGCGATATGGCGAAAACCCGCATCAGCATGCTTCATTTGCAGGAAATCTTTCTGAATTATTTGAACAGTTACATGGTAAAGAACTTTCTTATAATAATATTGTGGATGTAGATGCTGCAATGAATATTATGAATGATCTAAAAGTTCTTTCTTCTGGAGAGACTGCCTGGCCGGCAGACAGGGATTTAGGTAAAGCCGTTTTTGCAATTATAAAACATACGAATGTATGCGGCATTGCAGAGCGCTCAAATCTTAAAAGTGCATTTGAAGCTGCGCTTGCAGGTGATCCCGAAAGTGCATTTGGAGGAATTCTTTTAACGAATAAAACAATTGATATAAATACAGCCGATACATTAAAAGATCTTTTTTTTGAAGTGCTGCTTGCCCCGGATTTTGACGCAGATGCATATGAAATTCTTACATTAAAGAAGAATCGCATTTTATTAAAAACAAAAAACTTTTTACTACCTGCAAACCAATCTAAAACTATTTTAAATGGAATTTTATCCCAGGATACTGATGAAGGAAATTTTAATGAATGGAAAGAAGAAGGTGGAAGAGAGGCTACTGAAGAAGAGAAAAGCGATTTAATCTTCGCTAATATTATATGCAAACATTTAAAAAGTAACGCTATCGCCATAGTTAAAAATATGCAGCTGATTGGTAAAGGCTGTGGGCAAACCTCACGCATTGATGCTTTAAAGCAATCAATTTCCAAAGCGAAACAGTTTAATTTTAATCTTACAAATTCCGTGGTTGCAAGTGATGCCTTTTTCCCTTTTGACGATTGTGTAAAAATTGCACATGAAGCCGGGGTTGCTGCATTTATACAACCAGGAGGTTCAATTAGAGATAAGGATTCAATTGAATATTGCAAACAAAATAATCTCGTAATGGTGCTTACGGGGCTTCGGCATTTTAAACATTGATCTATTCATTTGTTTTTAATAAAAATTGTTCATACACATTTCTCCACACCAAATCATTTCTCCCCATAAAATGATTGTGCATAACACTTATGAAAGTTCCATTTACATTTTTACAGGTTTTATAGAAATATAGTAATTCTTCAAGAGCCTCTTCCGGAGTAAGATTTTGATGGAAAATAATATTGCTATCCATATAGCAAAACGGATGCACCATTAAATTAGTTTTTTCTTCTCTCTCAATATCATACCAATAAAATGAACCTGAGTATGAAGCCCTGAAGCCATTGATAGCGCCATATCCCATGGAAAATTCATCTTTTATTCCTGAATCTGTAAGTTGGCGATAAGTGCCAGGTAAATTGAAACGCAAATAATGTTGCCTGCTTTTTTGAATAGTATTTCCTGTTATTTCTTCTAATAAAAACTTTTCACTTTTCAATATTTTTTCATCCTGAGAAGAATAATAAGATGGATGTGTACCTATATCATTTTTTCTCGCAAGGAGTTGTATCAACCTTTTCAATTTACTTCTCCAAGGATTGGTATTTTTATCGTATTCAGTATTTTTCTTTGAAACCAAAAAGAAATATACAGGGTATAAATTTAGTTGTTCGTGTAACATGTTAAAGAATTCAAAATTGTCGAAAGGGTCATCTATTTTTCCCCTTAAAATTTTAGAACCCTCAGAAATTTTTTTATAATCCTGTTTAATCAGCAATTTAAGAAGCTGTCCAGTATTTCTTATAAGGCCTTTATCCAGCCATTCGAAAGCCATATCCACATCGTAAGTAGGGAGAAACCTGAATTCTTTTTTTTTTATTTTAAAGTTTGCAAAGTTACCTGCGATATATTCTGCAAAGAATTCGAGCCATTTATTTATTAGTGGTATTCTCAGAAAACCATTTATTGAAGCAAGCGATTGCTTATGATCATATCTTCCATATTTATCTTTTATGTGGGGCAAGTATTCTTCATACCTGCCAAGCAAAAAAAATATGGCTGAAAAAATATCGAAAGGAAAACTTATTACCTCCCTTTTATTTTTAAAGAAAGCAGTTAACCCGTTTATTTCAAAGATTTCAATATTTTGTTTCTGAATTTTTTTTTCAAAAAGCAGCCTGCTGCCACTTACATTTATAACACCTTTCGGATATTGCTCTTCGGTGTAGTTTATTTTTATTGCATCACTCTCTTCAAATTTTTTTTTATCAATCGTTATGGAATATTCAACGCCGAAATTTTCTTTAAAAACAAAATCCGCAATGTATTGCAGGCGTGGAGTAATGGTATCTGATAGAAGTAAAATCATCCTTCTTTAATCGCTTTTATTAAAACGCTCTTTCCACATTTCGTTAAAGGTCTTTTTGCTGAACTCAAGATCGGATCGATGTTTGTTCCAGTCTTTGAACAATCTATTAACAACTTTATTTTTCCATTTTCCATTTCCCATATTCATCATGCTACGTTTCAATGAAGCTATCCTCCAAAGTTTCCAGGCAGTTTTCTCTGAAAAAGTTGTCAATCCTTCTTCCACACTTTCTTTTCGATTTAATAAAAGAAGTTCATGAAGATTTATTTTTACAGCACATACTTCAGTACAATTTCCGCAAAGTGATGAAGCATAACTAAGATGCTTGTATTCATCCATGCCCTGCAGGTGTGGAGTGATTACACTCCCAATCGGGCCGCTGTATGTGGCTCCATAGCTGTGCCCCCCAATATTCTTATAAACGGGGCATGCATTTAAGCATGCGCCACATTTTATGCAATACAGGCTTTCGCGTTGTTTAGGGTTTGCCAGTATATTGCTTCGATTATTGTCAAGCAAAATCACGTACATATTATTTGGTCCGTCTGTTTCACCTGGTTGTTTTGGCCCTGTAATAATACTGTTGTACACAGTAACCTTTTGACCGGTTCCAAAAGTTGCCAGTAACGGCCACAATAACGCCAGATCTGTCATAGAAGGCAAAACTTTTTCTATGCCCACAATTACAATATGGGTTTTTGGCCACGCCATACTGAGGCGGCCATTACCTTCATTTTCAGTAACCGATACCGCACCAATATCACTGATGATAAAATTGGCGCCGGTTATTCCAATTTCAGCCTGCGTATATTTTTCTCTTAATTTATCACGGGCAACCAAGGTTAATTCTTCAGGAGAAAGCCTGGAAGGCGTACCTAATTTATCCTCAAAGAGCTTTGCAACATCTTCTTTGCTTTTATGCATCGCAGGTGTTACTATATGATAAGGAGGTTCGCCATCCAATTGCTGAATATATTCGCCCAGATCGGTTTCAACACTTTCAATATTATTTTTTTCAAGAAAATCATTCAGATGAATTTCTTCAGTAACCATGCTTTTACTCTTTACAATGGTTCTGCAATTATTTTCTTTACAAATATTGAGTATTTCGTCTAATGCTTCCTGGGAGGTTTGTGCCCAGATAACTTTACCACCACGTTTTGTAAACTGCATTTCAAAGGATTCCAACTGCTGATCGAGGGTTTCAAGTGCCTTCCACTTTATATTTTTTGCTCTTTCTCTCGCGAGTTCTGTATTTTCAAACTGGTGCTTGCCTTGTGGAACGACAGCGTTGTACCGGCTAATATTAAAATTTATCTTTTGCCTGTGGTCCAGGTCCGCACTCTTTATCGTGCTTTTAGCTTTAAAGGTTGATGCGCTTTCAGTCATTGTTATCTCATTCTCAATTTAAAAAATAAATTTTATTTCAAAACTTCTAATTCCTTTCCCACCTTTATAAATGCTTTGATTGCCTTATCCAAATGATCCTGTTCATGAGCAGCGCTTAATTGTACTCGTATACGTGCCTGTCCTTTTGCAACCACAGGAAAGAAAAATCCTATTACATAAACTCCTTCATCTAATAATTTTGCCGCGAACTTTTGTGCCAGGTCGGCTTCAAATAACATTATAGGAACTATAGGGTGTTCACCAGGCTTTATATCGAACCCCGCCTCCGTCATTTTCCTTCTGAAATATTTTGTATTGCTTTCAAGTTTGTCGCGAAGATCAGTTGTTTCACTGAGCATATCGAAAACAGCAATTGATGCGCCCACAATACCTGGCGCTACCGAGTTGCTAAATAAATAAGGACGGCTGCGCTGTCGTAGCATTTCGATAATTTCTTTTTTGCCAGTTGTAAACCCTCCGCTGGCGCCACCAAGAGCTTTGCCTAATGTTCCGGTAATTATATCAATCCTCCCCATAACGCCGCGGTATTCATGTGTGCCTCTTCCTGTTTTTCCTAAAAAACCGGTGGAATGGCATTCATCGATCATAACAATAGCGTCATACTTATCTGCGAGATCACAAATTTTATCGAGCTGTGCAATCGTCCCATCCATACTAAAAGAACCGTCTGTGACAATTATTCTACTCCGTAAGCCTTGAGTTTCTTTTAATTTGCTTTCAAGGTCTTCCATGTTATTATGCTCATAACGGAAACGTTGTGCTTTGCACAAACGAACCCCATCTATAATACTTGCATGATTTAATGTATCCGAAATAATTGCATCTTCTTCTCCAAACAGCGGCTCAAAAACTCCCCCATTTGCATCAAAACAGGCGGCATATAATATGGTATCTTCAGTTCCCAGGAAATCAGCTATCTTTTTTTCAAGCTCCTTATGAATATCCTGCGTACCACAAATGAAACGTACGCTGCTTAGGCCATAGCCCCTTTCGTCAATATATTTTTTTGCTGCTTCGATCACTTTGGGGTGGGCGGATAATCCAAGATAATTGTTTGCACAAAAATTCAAGACTTCTTTTCCACCCACTTCAATTTCTGCCCCCTGGTCGCTGGTAATTATTCTTTCACTTTTATATAAACCAGCCTGTTTTATTTCTTCAAGATCCTTACTTATACGAAATGAGAAATTTTCATTCATTCGATTTAATTTTGAATTACGCAAACCTACAGAAATAGAAAGATTTTTATGCGGCTTAATGTGAAAAGAATGAAGTTGAAATTTATTGTAACTTTTTTTCCATCACTGCGTATAACAATAAATTAAAAGCCTACTGAGTATTTTAAAACTGCCCTTAAGTGTATGAATGAGAAAGAATACAATGAATGTGTAAATCTTTATGCGGATGGAGTTTACAGGTTCATTCTTAAAAATCTTCGACATGAAGAAGACTCAAAAGACGTGGTACAATCTGCGTTTGAAAAATTATGGATAAACCGGGCGGTTGTTGAAAATGAACGGAGCAAATCTTATTTGTTTACGGTAGCGTATCACCAGATGATTGATCACATAAGAAAAAATAAGAGGATTAGCTTACAGGAAGATTTTTCAAAAGAGATGAGGGCAACGAGGGAACCGCAACATAATATAAAAAAGATATTAAATGAAGCACTGTACAGGCTAAGCGAAACACAAAGAAGCCTCGTATTATTGAAAGATTATGAAGGGTATAGTTACGATGAAATAGCGCAAATTACTACGCTGAGTATCAGCCAGGTGAAAGTTTACCTGCACAGGGCAAGGATACAACTTAAAAATTTTTTGGTGAAACCTGAAAATGTTATTTAAAATGGACATCAATAGAAATAATTATGAAGAATACTTTTTACTTTTTGCCGATAATGAGTTAACGGATTATGAAAAGATTGAAGTATTAAAATTTATCAGGGAGAATAAAGATCTTGAAAATGAATTCAGAATGATTCAGAATACTATTTGCAAACCAGATAATGTGGTAATGGAAAATAAAGCAAACTTATTAAAGGATGAAGAAGCTCAATTAATTAGCGAAAAAAACTATGAAGAAATATTTGTTTTATATCATGATCATGAATTAAATAATGAAGAAAGAATTAAAACAGAATTATATGTTCACCTGCACCCGCAATTAAAAAATGAATTTGATCTCTTGGGCCAGGCAAGGCTTACCCCTGATAACTCAATAATGTTTGCAGGGAAACAGGATTTATATAAAAAGGAAAAAACCGGGAAAACTGTTCCTTTAATTTTTTGGAGATCGATGGCAGCAGCAGTTTTTATAGGATTTGGCTTTTGGATATTTCAAACATACCAGAAGCCAGCTTTACCTGCTGCTACTACCAAGAATTTAATCCCGTTTAAAAAAACAGCAACGGATTCATTAAAAAATATTGCTGAGAAAAAACAAACTGAAAGCTCTGTTGCAAAAGCAAATGATCAAACTACAAATATTGCGAAAAAAGAAAAACCTTTTTACAAAAAAGAAGTGGTAAAGCATAATGCGAAAACTGAAATAGATAAACCTTCCATTGCGCAATCAACTATTAAGTATAAAAATAAGATTGACAATAATAAAAATAATAAAGAGGAACCTGCTGAAAAGATACGACCCGATGTTGCAGTTGAAAATGAAATTAAAAATATCCCGCAGAATAAAACGATTGACAATAATGATATTCCTTTTGTCGGCAATATAGAGGTGAAACTATTACAAAATGATAAAAATGAAGTTCAGCCTGTGGTACAATCTCAGCCAGCTTCTTATGTTACCGACACCAATGTAAAAAATGAAAATTATGTATTCTACAATATCACAACCGAAGAATTCAGGAAATCAAAAGTAGGCGGATTTTTGAAAAAGGTTAAGAGAATTGTTGAAAGAAACAATCCGGTAACCCGCCTTTTTTCGGGAGAGGAGAAACAAGTCGCTTCCAATTAAACTTTCAATATAAATTTACTTATCTCACAATTATTAAAAAATGAAAAAGACAGTACTGGCTTTTATGGCAATATTATTAACCGTTCATTCTTTTGCCCAGGATGATTCGATGGTTGTACGAAAGCAAAATGACACGATTAGAATAGGAGGTATGATTATTCTAAGAAAGGGAGATACATCGCATACTAAACACGTTACCGTAACGATCGGGAACAGGCGTAAACAAAAAAATTCCAATATAAGTACCGCATCATTTATAGTTGACCTTGGCTTTGCAAACTGGACAGATAAAACAAATTACGCGTTGGCAACTACTGATAACTACCTTGTAAATCGCCCAGGCACACCGGGGCTTGTTGAAAACGATTTTAGGCTAAAAACCATAAAATCTGTAAATGTGAACATCTGGTTTTTTATGCAAAGGCTTAACCTGATAAAGCATTATGTAAACCTCAAATACGGGCTTGGAATTGAATTAAATAATTACCGGTTTAAGCCTGCAGTCAGCCTGAATGAAGGAGGTATTAATCCTTATAATTCTTTACAGAATATACCACATCCATTTATCTTCAAGGATTCGATAATTTTTTCAAAAGATAAACTAGCAGCGGATTATGTTACGATTCCTATTATGTTGAATTTTCGCACAAATCCCAATAGTTCTTCTAAAGGGATAAGCCTAAGCGCAGGTGTAAGCGCAGGGTATCTTTACAGCAGCAGGAACAAACAAAAAAGTGATGAAAGAGGAAAACAAAAAAACCGCGGTGACTATAACCTTGAAAAGTGGAAGTTCTCTTACATAGCTGAACTTGGCCTGGGGCCGGCACATTTATATGGTTCATACAGTCCCAATTCTATCTTCGAAAAAGGATTTAATTTTATGCCTTACAATATCGGGGTTAGATTGAGCAATTGGTAAAATTTTATGTATTTATTTTTGAGGGTAAATACAGGCCTGCTTTGAAAAAAGCAGGTTTTTTATAATGCTTACAAGATATAATTTTTGTCACAAGGCTGTAAATAAATATTAGTGGTTGCAATCCTATTTACTCAAATGCATACTCCTCTCTTTATACAATTGGCGGAAATAGGGGTCACGTAAATCTTTTATAAAACGAATTGCTTCCCCTGTACTTTTCATTTCGGGCCCCAGCTCTTTATTAACTCCGGGAAATTTGTTAAAAGAAAAGACAGGTTCTTTAATGGCGAAACCATTTAGTTTTTTCTCAAAAGTAAAATCCTTAAGCTTTGCCTCGCCTAACATAATTTTAGTGGCAATGTTCAAATAAGGGATTTGATATGCCTTGGCAATAAAAGGTGTGGTGCGTGATGCGCGGGGGTTTGCTTCTATTACGAATACTTCCCCATTTTTAATTGCAAATTGAATATTGATAAGCCCTTTAATGTGCAATTCCCGTGCTATTTTTTCGGCATATTCTTCCATCGTGTGCACTATTAAGGGAGATAAATTAAACTCCGGCAGTACCGCATTACTGTCGCCACTGTGGATACCAGCGGGTTCTATATGTTCCATCACTCCCATCACATGAAAATCATCGCCATCGAAAATGGCATCAATTTCTGCTTCCTGGCAGCGGTCTAAAAAATGGTCGATTAAAATTTTATTATTTGGCAAATGTTTTAATAAACTAAGAACACCTTTTTCCAACTCCTCATCATTAATTACAATGCGCATTCTTTGCCCGCCTAATACATAGCTTGGCCTCACTAAAACGGGATAACCTACTTCCTTAGCCACTTCAATAGCATCATCTGTATTAAAGGCAGTTCCATAATTTGGATATGGAATTTCAAGCTCTTTAAGCATATCACTAAACCGGCCACGATCTTCAGCCGTATCCATATCGTCGAAAGAAGTCCCGATAATTTTTATACCTTTTTCATCCAGTCTTTTAGCAAGCTTTAGTGCAGTCTGGCCTCCAAGTTGAACAATAACACCAAACGGTTTTTCCAGCTCAATTATATCCCAGATATGTTCCCAGAAAACAGGTTCAAAATATAATTTATCTGCAATGTCAAAATCGGTTGAAACTGTTTCCGGATTACAGTTAATCATAATGGCTTCGTAGCCACATTCTTTTATTGCCAGCAGCCCATGTACACAGCAGTAATCAAATTCAATTCCCTGCCCAATACGGTTTGGGCCACTACCTAAAACAATTATTTTCTTTTTGGATGATGGAATTGATTCGTTTGAAATGATGTTTGTTGTCATTTAATTGTTCGATACGTTTGAATGTATAGTTTTTATTTTTTTAAAAAAGTTGTTTGTAGCGGCTAAGAAGGAAATCCATTCCTGGATGAAATATGCAAACAGGTAATATTTAACTGAAGATTCTAAAATTTCTCTGCTTTCTGGTTGTGGAACTATAATTTGTGAACTCACCTAAACAATTTTGTTACTCAAAGGTACTATAAAAATAAGGCGTCTTTGCTTCGAACTCGGCGCTGCAGGTGTCTACCATTTTATATACTCTTGTTATTCCCATTTCTTTTCTCTTTGCATAAATATCTTCATCTGTACTTCCATCTTTCATGATCCTGGAAATTTGTTCATCGCCAAAACCAAGGTGCTTGGCTTTTTTTAGAAGCTCTTTAGTGATGTCTTCAAGGTTTGTTTTAATCAGTTCTTTTTCACACTCACATATTTTTTGAATTTGGTAAATAAACCAACGATCTATTCCTGTAGATTCGCAAATGCGCCGCACGCTTACGCCGATCATTAACGCATCTTTTATTCTGAAAATGCGATCCCATTTTGGAATTTTTATGTATTCAATAATTTCTTCGGCATACATTAAGCTCTTACCATAATACCCTAATCCAACTGCTTCATTTTCTAAACTCTGACAAGCTTTTTGAATCGCTTCTGCAAAGCTTCTGCCTATCGCCATTACTTCCCCTACAGATTTCATTTGAAGCCCAAGGGTATCATCTGCCCCTTTGAATTTATCAAAATTCCAGCGCGGAATTTTTACAATTACGTAATCCAATGCAGGTTCAAAATAGGCTGAAGTTGTTTTGGTAATTTGGTTTTTTAATTCATCTAGAGTAAACCCTATCGAAAGCTTTGCCGCTATTTTTGCAATAGGATAGCCGGTAGCCTTACTCGCAAGGGCAGATGACCTGCTCACACGCGGATTGATTTCAATGGCAATCAGTTCCTCAGTTTGAGGATTTAAAGCAAACTGCACATTACATCCTCCCGCAAAATTTCCCAGGTCTCTCATCATTGCAATGGCTGTATTACGCATATTCTGGAATGCTGTATCACTTAAAGTCATTGCAGGGGCCACAGTTATAGAATCGCCGGTATGAATTCCCATCGGATCAAAATTTTCTACTGTGCAAATGATCACGACATTATCATTATTATCACGCAATAATTCCAATTCGAATTCTTTCCAACCTGTCAATGCTTTTTCAACAAGAACTTCATGCATGGGTGAAGCGGTAAGCCCACGGTTCAAAGCTTCATCCAGTTCATCTTTTGTATGTACAAAACTTCCCCCTGTTCCACCTAATGTAAAAGATGGCCGGATAACCAGCGGAAATCCAATTTCCTGTGCAAATTCCTTTCCTTCTAAAAAAGAATTGGCAGTTTTTGCAGTAGCAACCGGAATATTCATTTCAATCATCCACTTTCTGAATTTTTCCCTGTCTTCAGCTTTATCAATAGCTTTGATGTCAACACCGATCAATTTGATATTATACTTTTCCCACACGCCAAGTTCATCTCCTTCTTTACAAAGGTTTAAAGCGGTTTGCCCACCCATGGTTGGTAATACAGCATCAATATTATTTTCTTCAAGTATTTGCTCAATACTTTCAATTGTAAGCGGAAGGAGGTAAACTTTATCAGCCATCATGGGATCTGTCATAATTGTAGCCGGATTGCTGTTAATTAAAATAACTACAATTCCTTCTTCGCGAAGACTTCGGGCAGCTTGAGTTCCCGAATAATCAAACTCACAAGCCTGGCCAATAATGATAGGTCCCGAACCAATAATTAAAACAGATTTTATAGAATTATCTTTTGGCATTAACGTAAAATGAATTACGCCAAAAATAAATGTAAATGTTGACAGGGTAGAAGAAATTATGTTGTATACTTAAAGAAAATGTACAGATCATTAATAGAATCTTTGCATACTTTTAACGAAAATATAAACTTATGAAACACACATTATCATTACTTCTTTTAGTGATTTTCCTCTGCGGAAGTACACTACAATCTTTTGGAGCCATAATAATTCCAAACACTATCCCAATAGAAAATGAAAAGCCTGAACCAAAAACAGTCTCTTCTGCCTTATCAGAATTTATGCATCTCTCAAGAAAAGAAAGAAGATTCCGTATCAAAGAAGCCAAATTAGAAATAAAAAAGATTAAAGCTGAAAAAAAAGACGGGAATGACTCATCAACAAGCCAGGTGCTATTAGTAATACTTGCAATACTATTGCCGCCGCTGGCAGTATATCTCCATGAAGGAGAAATAAATAATAAATTTTGGCTGGACCTTATATTAACTCTCTTATTTTTTTTACCGGGGGTTATTTATGCTTTGATAGTTGTACTTAAAAAGGATTCATAACAAAATAAAAAGGGCTGGCACTAAAAATGCCAACCCTTTCATTTAAATTAAAAGCTATGCAAGATAATTTTTATCAGTATTATATAAATCGCTAAACATCTTTTTTAATAAATATGCTTTTTCAACCCATTCATTTTTCTCTTTGCTTTTTATTTCTCCCATAAAACGTTCAACTTTTTCCACAGTCTCTTCCGCGTTATCAAGAAGGTTATCTGTTTGTTTTTTAATCCGATTGAAAAATGCATCTCTGTCTTCTTTGGGCATGCTGTAAAATTTCAATAATGCAGCGCCAATTGATGCTCCCATTATGATTCCTGCAATTGTTGATGATTTAGCCATGATAATAATTTTAATAATTTTAGGCGTTATTTTGTAGTTATATGAATATGTTTTTATCCAAAGAATGTACATTACATAAACCGTTCCTATTTTTTCTCCTTTCGTTTTTTTGCTTTCAAATTCAGGCCCAGGTATTTCCAGTAAAAAATTACCCAAAAGGTTATTTTATTTACCCAGTTGATGCAAAGATAGGACTGGTTGCTAATTTTGGTGAGCTTCGGCCAAATCATTACCACATGGGTCTGGATTGCCGCACTGACCAAGTTATAAATAAAATAGTGAAGGCGGCTGCAGATGGCTATATAGCGCATATAAGAGTTGAACCCTTCGGCTTTGGCCGGGCCATTTATATTAACCATCCAAATGGATTGACAACCCTATATGGCCACTTAAATACTTTTTTCCCTGCTCTTGAGGAATATGTAAAAGAGCAGCAGTATAAACAACAATCGTGGAAAGTTTATTTGGATATTCCACCTGGAATGTTCCCGGTAAAACAGGGTCAGTTTATTGCAAGAAGCGGAAATACCGGGGGATCACAAGGGCCACATTGTCATTTTGAAATAAGAGACACAAAAACCGATAAAGTTTTGAACCCACTTTTATTTGGTTTCCCCATTCCGGATAATGTGCCCCCAACAATCATTCGCTTAGCTATGTATGACAGGTGCACGAGCATTTACAGCCAGTCGCCTAAATTATTCGGCTTGAAAAAAGTGGATGGTGCTTATACCACTACCATGCCTGTCATTCCTGTGAATACTGATAAAATAAGTTTTGGCATTTCGGCTAATGATAAAGTTTCCGGATCATCAAATCCAAATGGTATTTATGAAGCCATTCTTTATCTTGACGATGAACCGATCGTTGGTTTTCAGCTTGATAGTATAAGCTATGATGAAACAAGATATCTTAATGCACATATTGATTATAAAACACATGCCGCTGGCGGTCCATATATTGAACATGTTTCCAGGTTGCCCGGCTATCCCGGGGGAGTATATAAAGATATCTCCGGTGATGGAATAATTGAATTGAAAGATGACAGTATACACCACGTGAGCATAGTTGTGAAAGATACTTATGGCAATACCTCAATACTAAATTTCAAAATAAAAAAAGGACTTATCAGGGAAAACGGTAACGTGTATGATTCTGCATCTTATCATCAGCAAAAAGAATTTCATCCCGGGTTTGTAAACATTTTTGAAAGTGACGATCTTCAACTTATCGTTGGCCCTGAAGATCTGTATGATTCGTTTTCATTTGTTCAATCAAAAAAAACTTCTGGCTCCCCGAATTCATATTCTGATATTTTTTCTGTTGAATCGGGGCTGGTTCCGGTACACAGTTATTTTACCATAAGAATTAAACTAAATAAAGATGTACTGCCTGAGCTCCAGGATAAAATGCTGATGAAGAGAGAGTGGGGAAATAAAACGGACTTCAAAAAAGCAGAAAGGAATGGTGATTGGTATATGGCAAAGTTTCGTGATTTTGGAAATTTTGAATTGATTGCCGATAGCGTTCGGCCTGTAATAAACGGTGGTTTTGCAGATAATGCTAATCTTTCAAAAGCGGCCAGGATAGTTTTTATTCCCAAAGATGATAATGATGAAATAAATAATTTTGAGGCTAAACTTGACGGTAACTGGCTTAGGTTTACAAATGATAAAGCAAGATCATTTATTTACCAGTTTGATGAAATGTGTTCCCGTGGAAAGCATGAATTGATAATTTCGGTAGAGGACGAAGCAGGAAATACATCCCAAAAAATACTTCATTTTACAAGATAAAAATATATGATACAATTACTGGAAGGCGATAAAGCGCCTGATTTCAAATCGAAAGATCAAAATGGAAAACCAATAGCTCTTAAGGATTTTAAAGGAAAAAAAGTAGTGCTCTATTTTTATCCTGAAGATGACACGCCAACTTGTACTATTGAAGCGTGTAACCTCAGGGACAATTTTGCTTTGCTTAAAAAGAAAGGCCTTGTTGTTTTAGGAGTTAGCCCCGATGATGAAAAAAAGCATAAGAAATTTGAAGAAAAATATAATTTGCCTTTTACATTAATTACAGATCCTGATAAAAAGATAATTGATAAATATGGAGTATGGGGAGAAAAAAATTTGTATGGAAGAAAATATATGGGCTTACACAGAACAACTTTTTTAATTGATGAAAAAGGTACAATCGTAAAAATATTCAAAAAGCCTAAATCAAAAATTCACTCTGAAGAAATAATTAAGGCATGGGAAAGCTTGAATTAGTAAGCAATCACAGCCTTGATATGAATAAAATAAGGCTCAAAGAAAATTCATGGATTGCAAAAATTGCAGCCCGCAAATTAAAGTCCACGGATGTTGCTATTGTTTTAGGAAAAACGATTCATCTACACAAAGTAAGTAAAGAACAATTTTTGGAAAATAAAAAGTGGGTGAAGCACGAAGCTTGTCATGTACGCCAGTTTGAAAACAACGGATATGTTTTGTTTATTCTAAAGTATTTATGGGAAAGTATACGGCATGGCTATCACAATAATAAATATGAAAAAGAAGCCCGGCTTGCCGAACAAGATTAATAAAATGCAGAATTATTTGCACAATGCCAGATAAGAATTACTGAACTTATATTAAAAGACAGCCACTACATGTTTTCACAGAACAACAGCTTGTATAATCTATTAAAATCTTACGGGAATCAATTTCACCAGGTTGTAAAATTTAATTATGAAACTGATAGGCTGGCATTATTGGACTTTACCAAAAATAATGTTGAGCTGGCTGGAATTAATATGCAGGACATAGAAGAATTCAGAAAGTATATTTCTGATAAACTGGAAAAGGAAAAAGTAAAGTTTGGTTTTGGAGGTTATAATGAACTAAGGGTATTATACAACAGGAGCGGCCTTTTTGATAAAAATCTTCCTGGAAATAAAGATGAAAATGCTGTTGATGAACCACGAAGATTGCATATTGGAATCGATATCTGGGGTGTTGAAGGCACAGAAGTTTATGCACCTGCCGATGGAGTGGTTCATAGTTTTGGTTTTAATAATAATTTTGGAGATTATGGTGCAACTATTATTCTGAAACACCGGTTAGAAGAGACTTTTTTTACATTGTATGGTCATGTTAGTTTACCGGATATTGAGAATATCAAAGCGGGAAAAGCTATAAACTGCGGAGAAAAATTTGCTAGTTTCGGAAAGCCTGAAGAAAACGGCCATTGGCCACCGCACCTGCATTTTCAAATTATTATTGACATTGGCGAGTACAAAGGAGACTATCCTGGAGTGTGTAAATTTTCTGAAAGGGAAAAATATCTTCAAAACTCACCCGACCCGGATTTAATATTAAACATGAAAAAATATTTAATAAAGCCGATGGATAAATAATTCTCACTACAAAATTTAAACATCCGGTTTGAGCCAAAGCTGAAATATAGATTAAGCTGAAAGTTCAACTTCATTTTTAGTAAGGGTTAATTCCTGTTATTATAAACTATAGTGACCGTTTATTCGTTATTAACTGTATCTCTAAAACAATTGTATTTTTACATATTAATTTCAATAGATGGATATTAGTCCCGGACCTTTACTTAAAGCTATCAACAATCCAGGTGATCTGAAAAAACTGGATCGCAGCCAGCTTCATCAATTGTGCGACGAATTGCGTCAATATATTGTTGATGTAGTAAGTGTCCATGGAGGTCATTTTGGAGCCAGTCTTGGGGTTGTAGAACTCACAGTTGCTTTACATTATATTTTTAATACCCCTTACGATCAGTTGGTCTGGGATGTTGGCCACCAGGCTTATGGCCACAAAATACTTACAGGCCGCAGAGATAATTTTATCACAAACAGAAAATATAATGGCTTAAGTGGATTTCCCAAAAGAACCGAAAGTGAATATGATACTTTTGGCGTAGGGCATTCTTCCACATCTATATCAGCAGCTCTGGGTATGGCGATGGCATCACATTACAAAGGTGAAGATGACCGCAGGCATGTTGCCATAATTGGTGATGGAGCAATGACGGCTGGAATGGCCTTTGAAGCCTTGAATCATGCGGGAATAGAGAAAAGTAATTTGCTCATCATTCTTAATGATAACTGCATGAGCATTGATCCAAATGTGGGCGCATTAAAAGAATACCTTACAGATATCACCACCTCTCAAACTTATAATAAACTTCGCGATGATTTTTGGAAGGCTTTAGGTAAGCTCCCTGCGAAAAAATTCTCAAGAAAAATTGTTTCAAAATTAGAAGCTGGTTTGAAAGGTATTTTAAGTAACAGCAGTAATCTTTTTGAAGCACTCAATTTACGTTACTTCGGTCCCATTGATGGGCATAATATTACCAAGCTTGTTGATACCTTAAAAGATATAAAGGATATTCCCGGCCCTAAACTTTTACATATAAAAACGGTAAAAGGAAAAGGCTATCAATTAGCTGAAAAGGATCAAACTATATGGCATGCCCCCGGATTGTTTGACAAAATAACCGGCGAGATTTATAAGAAAAAATTTGATATTCCCCAGCCCCCAAAATACCAGGATGTATTCGGCCACACGATAATCGAGCTGGCAGAAAAAAATGAAAAAATTATGGGAGTTACGCCTGCTATGCCGAGCGGATGTTCCCTGAAATTTATGATGGAAAAAATGCCCAGCCGTGCATTTGATGTAGGGATATGCGAGCAACATGCGGTTACACTAAGCGCAGGATTGGCAACACAAGGTATGCGGGTATTCTGCAATATTTATTCTTCATTTATGCAAAGGGCGTACGACCAGGTTGTTCATGATGTAGCTATTCAAAATTTGCCAGTCGTGTTTTGTTTAGATCGGGCTGGACTTGTGGGCGAGGATGGCCCAACTCACCATGGTGCTTATGACATCGCATATATGCGTTGCATCCCCAATATGATTGTAAGTGCACCAATGAATGAAAGTGAATTGCGTGACCTGATGTATACTTCGCAACTGGAGTCAACTAAAAACCCATTCGTAATACGTTACCCCCGTGGTAATGCTGTTAAAGCTGATTGGAAAACAACAATGAAAGAAATTCAAATTGGCAAAGGTCGAAAATTAAAAGATGGTGAAGAGATAGCCCTGCTTACATTCGGCCACCCGGGTAATTTTGCCGCGGCTGCAATAAGGGAGTTAGCTGGAGAAGGAATCAATCCTGCACATTACGATATGCGATTTGTAAAACCGATTGATGAAGAAATGCTTCATGAAGTTTTTAGAAAATTTTCTAAAATAATTACTGTAGAAGATGGAACAGTGAAAGGTGGTTTTGGTTCTGCTATTCTTGAATTTATGGCTGAACATAAGTACAGCGCCCAGGTAAGAATTATGGGAATTCCTGATAAAATTATTGAGCATGGCACTCCAAAAGAATTATATGATGAAATAGGCATTGATGCCAATCACATCACAGAAGCCATAAGGGATATGGCTAAAATTGAAGTAAATAAATTGATTGCTGAATAAACCCGCATCAAAAATATCCATAAGCCGTTTAGTCTTTACAATATTTATTTATAGCTGTTATTGCTGTCGTGTCGCCAAGTTCTTTTGCTCTATGGAAATTTTCACAAGCAATTTTCTTTTGTCCTGTAGACAAATAAATATATCCAATCCAATTATAACAATCCGCTTTCATATAATTCTTATTTAAACAATGTTTAAAATCCGTATAAGATTTTTGCAAACTATCTAATTGATAAAAAGCAATTCCTCTTTCATAATAAATTTCCCGTGCGGATACATCAAATTTACCGAAGTCAATGTGGAAGTAATTATCTGGTGTATAATCAATATCTATGCCTTCACCACCTTTTGTTACAAATGCCTTATTATAATAGACTACTGCTGTTTTATAATCTTCAAGCCTTTTATAATTGTTCCCAATATTGAAAAGTGCCAATGTATTTTTAATATCAATAGAAAGTACCTTTTCATAATCAGATATTGCTCCCTTAAAGTCACCTATAGCAGACTTGTCAGCACCTCGATTTATATAGCCATCGAGAAACTTTTCGTTTTTTGCTAATGCTTTGTCAAGTAATTGAATTGCCTCCTTATATTTTTGCTGCTCTTCAAGTTTTTCTGCATCAGTAAAATATTTCTTTGATGATTTTAAGTCGCAGCTGGTCAGAAAGAAAAATAAATAAATAAATAAAGAGACATGATATTTCATTGTTGTGTATTGGTTATAACTTACTTAATCACCCCACCAATCCTTGTAGGTGATTTTTGCTCAGGCCACTTCTCGTGTTCACCAGTTTTACTATCAATGGGTAATATTGATTTTTCTCTTGAAACTTTTACGGGATCTTCACAAGCCATGTAGACTAATATGGCGGTAAGAATCGCATTATTGCGAACATCATCAAAAACAATTTTATCATAAGTATCCCTGTTGGTATGCCACGTGTAGATACCATACAGCCAACTATTGGAACTTAAAGAAAATGCTGGAACTCCTGCTGATACAAAGGATGCAAAGTCTGATCCGCCACGTCCGGGAGCTCCGGGAAAACTGGTTTCGATCTGGGTCCGGATACTATCAGGAACCGCTGCCAGCCATCGCCCGATATATTCATAGGAATTTAAAAACCCTTGTCCCTGTATATTTACTACCCTCCCCGTACCATTATCCTGGTTAAAAACAGCCTGTATATTTTTTATAATTTCCGGATGGTCTTCTACAAAAGCTCTTGAACCATTAAGCCCTTCCTCTTCGCTTCCCCAGTTTCCAATTAATAGGGTTCTTTTCGGGTTGGGATAAATTCTTTTCAAAATGCGGATGGCTTCCATCATAGTAATAGTTCCGGTACCATTATCAGTCGCACCCGTTCCCCCATCCCAGGAATCAAAGTGGGCAGATAGCATTACATATTCATCAGGTTTTTCAGTTCCTTTAATTTCTGCAATCGTATTGAATGTTGGTTGCATTCCTGTCTCTTTAGAATCTGCACGGATACTTATTTTTGGCGCAGGCCCGTTCTCTGTAAGCCGGTATAGCAAGCCATAATCCTCTAAGGCAATATCCACAGTTGGTATTTTAGTAGTGTATGCTCCGAAAATTTTATCCACTCCAAAACCTGCTGACCAATTGTTTGTAATTATACCCAAAGCTCCTGCGTTTTCCAGCGCTGGTGGAAGTGTCCTCGTAGTATATCCTGTGTTGGAAATTCTTTTACC
>JBBSEV010000062.1:0-23993 GCA_038239385.1 Chitinophagales bacterium | reverse complement strand
AATTTTTGCCAATAAATACAATCCGGTTGATACTACGTTAATTCCTTCAGGAGGGTTGGCTCCGGTTGCAGGCACTCCCTTTGATTTTAATAAACCAACAACTATCGGATCAAGAATTGATTCAGCAAATGAACAATTAAAAAACGGGAAAGGCTATGATCACAATTTTATTTTGAATGGAACCAAAGTTAATGGACTAAATCATGCAGCAACGGTAACAGGTGATAAATCAGGGATCGTTATGGATGTATATACACAGGAACCAGGATTACAATTTTACAGCGGTAATTTCATGAAGGGTAAGAATACATTTAAAGGCGGCAGCAAAGATGATTTCAGAACCGCATTTGCTATGGAAACACAGCACTATCCTGATTCGCCCAACCAGCCTACATTTCCATCAACTGTTTTAAAACCAGGTAATGTTTATAAAACCATAAGCGTATATGTGTTCTCCGTAGCTAAATAATAAACGCAGCCTCTCTCTAAAGGAGAAGAGTTGCGATGAAGCTTAAAAGTTTTACGAATCATTTGGAAAAAGAAATTCTGCGATGGCAGTATTTATCACCACTTAAATAAGATATTCAATTTAAGTCCATCAATATTCACAACAATAATACACAATTTAAGGCCATACAAAAATGAAAAAAGTATCTTGCAAAAGATATTTTTTATGGCACTGGTTTTTGCAACTTATGATTACTTACAGAAATAATTTGCAGAAAAGTAAGCACAGCCCTGCATTCCAAATTGAAAAAAAGCATGAGCCTTTTAATTAATACAAAAAATACCTTCAAAGAAAAGTTGGTGGAAAAGTTTAGAAAATTATATGGCTGCGAGCCAATGGTTGTAAGATCCCCCGGCCGCATAAATATAATCGGTGAGCATACTGATTATAATGAAGGTTTTGTACTTCCGGCTGCTATTGATAAAGCCGCGTACTTAGCCATTTCATTGCGTAATGATGATATCATTCATCTAACGGCGCAGGATCTTAATGAGGAATTTTCTGTTTCTTTAAAAGACCTGAAACCTGTTGGCGATATAAGCTGGCCAAATTATATACTGGGTGCTGTGGCGCAGTTCCAAAAAAAGGGAATTTCATTAACAGGTTTTAATGCAGTGCTTACCAGTGACGTACCTATCGGGGCAGGTTTATCTTCGTCTGCTGCTGTGGAATGTGCAATTACTTTTGCTTTGAATGAATTATTTAATTCCGGTTTGGAAAAGATTGAAATGATAAAAATGGCGCAAAAATCTGAACATGAATTTGCCGGTGTACGGGTCGGTATTATGGATCAGTTTGCTTCTATGATGGGTATGGAAAATCATGTTATAAAGCTCGACTGCCGCTCGTTACAATATGAATATATTCCTTTTAAACTGGAAGGAATAAAAATACTTTTGTTGGATACTAATGTGAAACATTCACTGGCTTCATCGGAGTATAATACCCGCCGTAGAGAATGTGAACAGGCAGTAACATGGATAAGAGAATATGAACCACACGTCAATTCATTGCGTGACGTAACAGAAGAAATGCTGGACAAATATGTATTGCCAAAAGATAAGTTGATTGATATGCGGGGCCGCTTTATAGTACAGGAAATTAGCCGCTTGCTCAAGGGATGTGAGGATCTTGAAAAAGGCGATATCAATGCACTCGGTAAAAAAATGTTTGCAACGCATGATGGGCTGAGCAAAATGTATGCAGTGAGTTGTGATGAGCTTGATTTCCTGGTTGACTTTGTAAGAAACAACGAAGCAGTAATTGGTGCAAGAATGATGGGCGGAGGTTTTGGAGGTTGTACAATTAATCTTGTAAAGGAAGAATTAGTTCCGGGATTGATAAAAGAAATCGCTGCTCAATATTTGGCACATACAGGAACAAATCTTACACCTTATGTAGTTTCAATAAGCGAGGGAACCTCTATAGTTTTTTAATTGAAAGGATTCGTAAGCTGTATGGCTGATGATGAGCTACAGGGATGAATAAAACAAAAGATTGTAAAGTTCAGCTTCGCCAATAATCTTCAAAATTATTTTACCTTTTCGAGCTTCAGAACCTGCTTTAAATATTTGAAAATTATGAAAGCATTTAAATCCGGCAATCTTTCTAATAGATTGTGATTTTAATTGTTGAGTTTTAAAAAGACACAAGTTGATTATCAAAAATAGTATTATTTATTTTTTCATATAATGGTTGACAAATAAATTATGCTCAAAATATTTTTTGATTATAGATAAGTGAATGGTGTTTGTTTAAGTTGCAGGAATTATATTTCGCATAAAGCGGCGACATTTCTTTTTGGTAACCGGAAAGTATTTTGCACCTGCCTGGCGTTAATTATTTTTTGGATATTCATTCTTGCTTTGGTAAGATTCGATTTGGAAGTGCCAACTGCAATCCTTAATTCTTTAGCGATTTCTTCATGCCTGAATCCGTGAATCGCATAAAGGCTGAATACAATTCTATAAGCCGGGGACAGTCGTTGAACAAGCTTTATAATTTCATCGTATGACAATTTATCAATTGCTGATTCTTTAACTACAGTGAATTCGAAGACATCCTCATTAAGGCTATTAAAGAAGTAATTCTTTCGATTTTTCCTGTAATGGTCAATAGCAGTATAGATCATTATTTTCCTTATCCACCCTTTTAAGGAACCTTCAAAATTTTCGTACATGGCATTGAAGCTGTGCAGATCCTTAAAGATTTTTAAGAATCCATCATTTACAACTTCCATCGCGTCTTCGCTGGACTGACAATAGTGCATACAGACACTGAAACAGAAACCGTAGAAATGTCGATAAAATTTATGCTGGCTCTGCCTATTTGCACTAAGGCAACCTTTGATAATATTTTCCATGTTTACATGTGTTTCCAAAATGTTTAATTATATATATTTTGATAATTGGAAATTGAATTATAGTATCAGTAGCTTAACAAAAGATTTAATTACTTATTAATTCCATTATATGGCGTTCCTCTTCCTGGTTATACCAAATCGTTAGATTAGTATTATAATTTTCATTCATGATCTTAGAATATTTTTCCAGGAAATATGTCGTATGATTTGTGTTCTGAGTATAAAATTTTTTTAGCCTTTCTTGCCCGAACGTGATAATCAAATCATCCGGCGTAACAGCGTTATATATATTCTCACTGCTCCGCTTGAATGTTTCCCAATTGAGAATCTTATCATAGTACTTACTATAAAATTCTTCTGACCACTCAAGAATTTCTGCCAATCCACCAATATGCGCGGCATAGTTTTTTTCGCTATTCAATGGGAACAAAAACCATATTAATTTTTCAACAAGACGATTAGCTACCATTTTTATGAAATCAAATTCCTCTTTTGTTTTCAGTGTCATATTTATTTTTTTAAATTGGTAATTTCTAAATGTTGAACACAAAATTGCAATGACAATTCCAGATTGTTATAAGAGGTATTCCCTAATTATTTATGAAAGATTCCCTATTTTGTATAGGACACGGGATGTTAATACTGAATCTTCATCTATAGAATTTGGGGAGAATATATTTGTGGGCATTTCTAATTAGAAACTTACATTTTGCAGATCCTGATGATATAAAAAAGCCGTCTCGGTTTCTATGAGACGGCCTTTTTAAAAGTAGCCTGAGAATACTGCGAATAGCAAAATGGGGTATTGTATACACTCGCAAATAAAGCCTGTAATAAAAATTGACAATAATAATGTCAACTTCTTTATCACTATCATTATAAATTAGTGCATATTAACTGGAATTTATTGTTGCTTTTTGAATTGCTCATAAACATCCATAACTCCGTCGCTAACTCTTATCACCTTAAAGTTGCTGTTATCTTCAATATAAATCAGGTAAGTTGGTACTCCGTAAGTGTAAACAGTTTCTATTTCCTGCACCCAGTCGATTTTATAATCGTAGTATTTACTTTTAACAACATCCCTCACTTTGAGGTCAAATTTATCTTCATGATAATTTTTTAATGAACCCTGCCAATGGCCCTTTGTATCGTAGTACACTACAGTATAAATTCCATTGGATGGAAATTGCACCGTAATCGTATGATCGTTTTTTAACCATTTTACATCAGAGGCATCTTTATAATTTTTTCCAAAATTTTTTAATGCTTTAGTATTAATGCCATCAATGCTTTTTGTTTTATCTCTTACTGGCATTAGCTTGTAAGGTATAACAACATTTTTTTCAGATTCAAATAGTTTTACTTTATTTGAGGTTTGAGCAATTGCTCCGTTTGTTACTGCCAGCGTGAAAATTGATCCCGCTATAAAGGCAAAAAATTTCTTTTTCATTTCTTTCATTTTTTTAATAATTTTTAAATAAATAATTGAATGCAAAATTGCATCGGTCACAATTGATTGCTGTGAGAGTTATTCCCTAATTATTTTTAAAAACACCCTATTTTATTATTTAATGCCACGCGTTTTACCCAAACTTTTTATGCGGGAGATGATATTTAATATGAAAACTATGGGAGCAAATTTTATGGCGACAATTTTGAAAAATATAAAATTTGAAAATTCTGTATTCTGTCATTTTAATAATTAAATATTTACATTCAGTGTTGTGAATTTTTTTTGCCTGAAAATAAAAAAGACAGGATTTAAAGTGCCTGTCTTTTGGAATCAATGGGGGGAAACCTGGATTAATTTTTTTTACTTACTTACTTTTTTACTTTTAGAATTGTGAATTTTGGGATGTCTATTAATTTATAATAGATTTTTAAACTTCTAACGTTTGCAGTTTTCACATCTTCATCTGTTGTTTTGAAAACGCTTTAAGAACAGGCTTTAACAGCTGTCTTATTAATAAAACGCAAAGCTTACAATTTTACTTTTTTGCTTCTATAGCATCCTTAACTGCAACAGGCCATTTACCTGCAACTGGCACACTTACCGCTTTATTAGATCCACGAACTAAATCCTGGCCAAAATGATATAAAGGCCATCCATTATAAGTCATTTGTTTTTTTCCGGAAATGTTGATAGTTCCAAATAAAGTTTTATTTAAAATTGAAGGCACAACTATTTTTTCCTGTTCATAAATTGGGAACACATTATTGTTGGAAAAATCTGGTTTTGTAAACTTGTTGATGTTAAAACTATCGGCACTAAATGTGTAAAGAGTTCTTCCTGCACCATTAGTAAAATAAACCGTTTTGCCTGTTCCAATGCTGTAGTCACTTTTATAGTTATTCCCATCCAAACCTGTTAACTGTTTATTGACAAGCATTATCGTATAGTCTGGTTTTGCTATAAACCATATGCCTCCCACTCCATCGCCTTTTGTTGATCTTGCCTCTTCCGGTACATTATGAGGAATGCCATAGCCATTGTCTGTAGAAGGAGAGTATGTGTATAGCGGCCAGCCTCTGTAAGTAATTTGTTTTTTACCGTTTACGGTAATGGTCGAAAAATCAGGTGCCGATAACCCTACATCTATTTTTGCTGTGGTTAAGTCTGCTGTGAATGCGGGCCACGTTAGTTCGCAACCGCCGGTGCAGGAACTCGTACTGTCGGCATCATTAGCAAACATGTACAATGCATGGCCATTCTTGTTGGTTAGATACTGGCCCAGTGTTGCATTTGTAGCGAGATTAATATCGTTAGCATTTGAAGGTATACCAGGTATTGCTGTTTCATCTTTTTTACAGCTACTGACGGATAATAATATGGAACATATAATGCCCATAGAAAATATTTTTTTCATTTTTTGTGTTTAATTTTTTTTAAATAATTGTTTAGTAAATAATCTCTAAATCAAATGAGATTAGCGAATAAATTTCCTGTAGTAATTACTTAGTGAATGTGAGTTTAATAATACTTTTTCTTTGATGAATTTATAAAAGGTTACCGGTTGGATCAATTACAGCTTTAATCTCGTGTACTTTGGTTATTGGAAAATTACCAAGTTTGGAGTGTTCACGAATTGTCTCTTCGCTCTCTGCAATATGAATGCAATAAACTTTATCATCTGTAACAAATGACTGTATCCAGTGATAAGGTGTGTCTAATCGTTTAATAACGTCGCAGGATGATTGGGAAATTTCCTGCAGTTCTTCTGAAGAAAGATTTCCGGCATTTGGCAAGTCTCTTTCAATAATAAATTTTTTCATGTAAATTTTTTTATGTTTAATAATAAACACAAAGTTGCCACGGGAAATTTCAATTTATAACAGAGGTATTACCTAATTATTTAAAGAAGATTCCCTATTTTATAAATTCATAAACTGCTTTGGCACAAGAATACTAATATCGGGAATATTTTAGTTTCAGTTTTTAATCAGCAGTTGTAGGATCAATTATAGTTTTTATTTCTTCAATTGTATGAACAGGAAAATCGCCACACTTTGCATGTTCCCGGATATCTTTTTCACTTTCCGCTTCGTGAATACAATATATCTTGTCTTCAGTTACAAAAGATTGAATCCACTTGTAAGGTTTACCTAATACAGATATAACTGCGTTTGAGGTTTTTGAAATGGCTTGCAATTCTTCAGGAGTCATATTTCCGGCGCCTGGAAGATTTCTCTCAACAATAAACTTTTTCATTTAATAATTTTTTTTTGTTAACTATAAAACTACTTCGCTAACTGCAAAAGGATATAGGACTTGTTACCCAATTAATAATAGGAAACTCCCTATTTTAGAATGCCTAAACGAACTGCTTCAGTAACCGCTTTTGAACGCGAGTTTACATCCAGTTTAAATAGAATATTTGAAATATGATGGTCAACTGTTTTAGGAGATATAAAAAGGGTGCCGGCAATTTCTTTATTTTGAACAGCTTGCTGCAGTAGTTGAAGAATATCCAACTCACGATTAGTTAGATGGGCAGGATTGTTTTTTGTACTTTCCCGGATGCCTCTCGGAATTTTTTTAATGCCGCCGGCACGCATTTCCATTTTTATTTTTTCGCATACAATGTCTGCCCCCAACTGCTGAAAGATTAAAAGCGCATTCTTTTTATTAGCTTCATTTCCTTCAAATAATGCAAATGCCTGCTCATAAGGGCAGCCTAATGTTTTCCATAATTCTACTGCTTTGTGTGCCTGTATTTGATTGTTGAGCAAATAGCCTTCGTAGTGTTCTGGCAAGGCTACTTTTTGATTTCTTGCCTTTGCTAACCAGTAGGCAAATGCGCTATTGTCATAAATGTTGCCCCGTTGCTTTACTAATTCCACTATAAAGTCAAGATCAGATTTTTTGATGATTTCTTTACCGGTAATCCATTCATATTCTAACATGGCTGACATTACAGGCAACATTCTTTGTGGCTCCCGGGTTTCAAAAGCTTTTTCTTTTGCTTCGATCAATAGGGGAAGCACATCGTTGGCATCGCATCTCATCCCTATAGTTGCCACAACTACAAGGGCACCTATTTTAGCCACGGGCGGCCAGTTTTCATCTTTAATATAATTATTTGCGCTGCTATATGCTTCCTTCCAATTTCCGGTTTCAAGGGCAAGGCGGGCTTTATAGGTTAATAAAAATTTTACGCCTAAGCCAAGATCTCTTTCCTGGCAAAATTGGATACCATCATCTAATATTTTTTTTGCTATCTGAAAATCTTTCATCACCACCACATCGACTCCAAGGTTTGCCCAGGCATGACCAATATTTTCTTCATAGTTATTTTTCAAAGCAATGTCCAAACTTTGATGCAACAAGTCTAAACCATTCTTCCTGGTAAAGAGATTTTTTGAAAGCATGGCGCCCATGCTGTTCAAAACAAAGCAAAGAACTTCTTCATTATTTAAATCCATTGCCATCACCTTTGCTTTCTCACTCCAAAGCAAACATTCTTCCTTCTGATCTGCAAGCATTTTTAACCGGCCCAATTGGGCAAATGCCATTGATGTGGCCGTTGAAGAAGGCTGGCCGGCCAACAGGTCAATAGCCTGAGTGGCATAGAATTCTGCTTTTGTCCCATTGCCTTCAAACCACCAATACCAGGATAGCAAATGCATACAACTGCATATTTTTTCGACTTCATTTTTTTCCTTCAAAAGTTTCAGCGATTTTTCAGCGTAAATGATTGCATCTTTAAGCTGGTTGGTTAAAAAACACTGATATGAATATGATTCGTAAAACTGAATTAATGTATCCTTATCATTTCCCTGGTAATATTCTATTGCAGAAAGAAACAACTTTGCTGCTTCTATATGAGCCCCAACTGCCGCAGCCTGCTTTGCAGCAATGCGTGCATATTTAACAACCAGGTTATTTTCATTTGCGTTTTTAGCATAATGTACAATCCGCTCAATTTCTCCTTTCTCTTCAAATGACCCTAAAAAAGTTTCAAGTATCATTTTGTTTAGCGCAATTCGCTTAAAGGGTGAAAGCGATTCTTCAATCGTCCGCCGGTATAGCTCATGTTTAAAAACTACTTTGTTGTTTTGAACAATAATGACGTTCATTGCAAAACAATGATCCATCGCTTCATCCCATGAAGCTTTGATTTTAGCGAAACGTTCAATTTCCAATCCTTCAGGAACAACCGAAGTTAATTGCCAGGCATGTTTTGTTCCTTCTTCCTGGCGTTCATATACAGAGAGTATCGAATCTTTAATATTATCAGGAACACCAGGACTATAACTTGCCAAAATCTCATTTACATAAAATGGATTCCCCCCGGATACACTGTAAACATCTTCGCCACTATAACCTTTTTGCATTGACATCGTAATAACAGCCTGTTTCGATAATGGTGTCAGCATCAATTTTGTAAAAGAATCGGGCGGCAGTTGTCCTAATACATTCCGAAGGGGATGCCTTGAATGAATTTCATCGTCGCGATAAGTGAGTATAAACAGGCAAGGCAATTGCGCAATACGCCGTGCAAAAAACTTAATGAAATCAAGTGTGCCCTCATCTGCCCAGTGAATGTCTTCAAACACCAATAACAGCTTTCCTTTTTTTGTGCTAACCTCTTGGAAAAAATTGACAAATAGTGCTGAACGTTCTTCCTTGGAAGGAGATACCGGCCAACGCTCCTTGTTAACCTGCCAGAGAATATCATACAAAGGCGCTAAAGGCCGTGGTGTAAAAAGGGCATCACATGCACCCTGGTAAATAGTACAATCATCTTTCTTCTCTTTGCAAAATTCTTTCACCAGTGATGTTTTGCCGATACCGGCTTCGCCGGTTACAAATACACAATGCCCTTCACCTTCTGCAACACTATTAAAGTGAGTTTGCAGCAAGCTTAAAAATTCATCCCGTTCAATCAGTTCCATATTGCAATTTGTAAAATGAGGAAGTCATTATTATAAAATAGGGAGAACCTCTTAATCGCCAAAGCTAAACAGATGGTTGCTTTGCATCCGAATCATTTATTTATCAAAGTTAAAAAGTTATTAATTATGAAAATTATTTTTGCGTTGCTAACAGTAACAGCGCTCAGCATTGTTTCTTTTAAATCATCCGCACAAACAAGTACGGCTAATACTTTTACTCACAAAGCAGCAGAAAAAAATCTTTATATAGATGTCCACCAATTAGAGCCGGGCAAAGTAAAATATGAAGATGTTGCTAAGGCACATGCTAAAGATCTTGCCGTTGAAAATAAATACGGAGTTGACTTTATAAAGTTTTGGGTTGATGAAAGCAAAGGGCTTGTGTATTGCCTGTCATCTTCTCCAGATTCCGCATCAATAAGAAAAACACATGCAGAGGCGCATGGATTATTACCCGCCAGGATTTACCAGGTAACAGGTGGGAACGAAGCTGCCTTAAAAGGTAATAAGAATTTATTCCTGGATATACATGAATTGGGTGCAGGAAAAGTTACTGCAAAAGATGTAGCAGCTGCACATCAAAAAGACCTTGCAGTTCAGCAAAAGTATGGCGTGAATTTTATCAATTACTGGGTAGATGAAAAAGCAGGAGTGGTAGTATGTTTATCTGAAGCAAAAGATTCTAATGCAATTATCCAGACACATAAAGAAGCGCATGGATTAATACCCGTTAAAGTATTGAAAGTTAAACAGGGAAAATAATCCCACCGGGGAATACCACTAAAAAAAATCAAAATCAATTTCAAACCTTTTTGTATTGGCGGCAATTAATACCAAAAAGCGATGTCGCCTGTGCATTTATTATTAACTATAAAAAATAAAAAAGTATGAACAACAAACAACAAAAACGAAGCAGCGTGGTACCGGGAATAAGACCCCTGCTAATAATTGCTTTAACAGCAATTGCCTTTGGATGCAACAAACAAAATGTTGACACGCACATCTTGCGCAATTTTAAACAAGTTAACCTGGTAGCAAATTCATCAGAGTATCAGCCTGTAACGGTTGATCCCACCCTGTTGAATGCTTTTGGTATTGCCTGGTCTCCTAACGGTGTCGCCTGGGTGAATTCAGTAGGTGGCCACGTAAGTGAACTATACAGTGCCGAGGGCGCAATAGTAAGATCGCCGGTTAATATTCCTTCTTTTAACAACGATACTACCGGAGGGCTGCCTACAGGCATTGTCTTCAGTGGAGGTAAAGGATTTAATTTACCCAATGGGCCATCCTTGTTTCTTTTTTCAGGATTTGAAGGAGTAATTTCAGGATGGAACCCCGCATCTGGCAACAATGCGCATGGACTAAAAAAGGTAGCAAGGTCTAACTATGCTGGTCTGGCCATTGCTTCGAACAACGGGCGCAACCTGATTTATGCCGCTAATTTCGGCGCTAATAGAATTGATGTTTGGGATACTGCATTTTCCCGTGTAACAATGTCTTTCATAGATCCTCAAATGCCTGCGGAATATTCTCCGTATAATATCCAGGCTGTTGGTGAAAAACTTTTCGTTATGTACGCCCAGTTAACCACTGAAGGTGGAACTGTTGGACATGTTGCAGGTGCAGGAAAAGGATTTGTAAGCGTTTTCAATACTGATGGATCATTTGTAAAAAGGTTTGCATCACGTGGAAGCCTCAATATTCCATGGGGTGTAACATTAGCACCTGCAAGTTTTTTAGAAGAGCATGATATGAATACAAAAACCAGCATTGAAAGTGATCGTAGCTCCAATGAAGCAGGTAGTAATAGTGTAAATCCTAACCTTAAAGATCCGGTAATATTAGTTGGCAATTTCGGTGACGGCCATATCAATGTATATAGCCTGAATGGCAGGTTCCTTGGTCAATTACAATCTCACGAACATACAATAGTTATAGATGGGCTTTGGGCATTATCATTTGCACCTTCTACAGCTACAGCTATCAATCCGAACAGGCTGTATTTTAGTGCAGGCCCGGATAATGAAGCGGATGGTGTTTTTGGATATCTGATTAAGCAATAACAATATCAACGGCTCTCCGCAAGGGGGAGCCGTTGATTTTAAAAATATGATACAGATCAAATTGATTAAAGCTTTTTTCCTGGCCACGTTTATTTTAAATGTTGGGTTCCAGTTGGCTTTCTTGCAGCATGAAATTTCTTGCGGCAATGGGCTAACAAACAGTGTTTACATCGTAAATCCGGGGCGCATTATAAGAATGAATGGCATCTCAAATACATTAGTCAAGAAAAATTACATAGTTGCGCCAAAATTGCAAAAAGATAGGGTGATGTTTAGAGAGCTGTTTAATGAAACATTCACTCAGGGTGGTAATAAATTTAAACCAATTGAAACAGAAATAACAGTAACAGATAAATAAACTATCCCGTTGCTGTTCATCTTTTAAATAATTCATGAAAAGCAATTCTAATCAAAAGAATTTCAAATGAAGCTTTTCATTTCTCAGCATGAATTTTCAGCTAACAAATCATATAAAAAAATAGCCAGTAGCCATTATAGTGCTGCATTGGGTGAAGGGATTTTTTTTCCGGTGCATTATTAAACAATTTAATAAAAAATAAAATCGTTGTGAAAAAGTTTGTGCTCATTTTAGTTTTAGTATTACCGGCAATTTGTTCTTTTGGCCAGGTAAGCATTAAAGGAAAAATAAAAGACCAGGAACAAAATTTACCATCTGCAACAGTGCTGTTACTTACATCAGACTCAGCCCTGATAAAAAGTGTGGTAACAGATAAGGAAGGAGAATTTATTTTTGTAAATATTTTGCCCGGCCATTACCAGATATCTTCATCAGTGGTTGGATACTCCAAAAAAATATTACCGGATATTCTGGTAGAAGAAAAAAATATTGTTCTGCCCGTTATCATCCTTGAAAAAGCAATCACTAATCTAAATGAAATAATTGTAAAAGCTAAAAAGCCTTTGTTTGAACAGCAAATAGACAGGCTTGTAGTAAATGTTCAAAGTAGTATCACTTCAGCTGGTAGCAGCATTTTGGAAGTGCTTCAGAAATCTCCCGGAGTGGTGGTGAACAGGCAAAATAATACGGTTGCCATGAATGGAAAAGATGGCGTAAGAATAATGATTAATGGCAAAATGATGCAATTGCCATTGGATGTAGCGGTGCAAATGCTGGATGGCATGAATGCGGCAAATGTTGAAAAAACAGAACTCATTACTGTCCCTCCGGCAAAGTATGATGCTGAAGGAAATGCAGGCATCATCAACATTGTAATGAAAGGAAATGTTGACTTTGGTACAAATGGTTCGTTTGGTTTAACGGCCGGTTACAGATGGGCAGAAGGATTGGGTGCAAATTTTAACCTTAGCCACAGAGACAAAAAGTTTTCTTACTATTTAGATTACTCAATTGTAAGAAATCACAACCTGCACATTTCGAAAATGGACAGGCAGTCACTTAACAATGCTACTGTGCAATCTGTAAATGATTATAGCCACCGTGAAAATATAACCAACCAGCAAAACCTGAATGCAGGTATAGAATTCAAACTCAGTAATCGTACACTGATAAACTTATCCTTGACGGGATATAGAAGAAATTGGGACATGACTGCTTTTGCAAATGATAGCAATCATGTTAGCCGCGATTCTGATATTATCACACATACGAATATTCATGAATCAAATATCTGGCAAAGTGCAACTGCAGGAATCGGTGTGCAAACGAAGATCAATTCAAAAAGCGACTTCAGTTTTAACCTGGATCATCTCTATTATCACAACGATAATCCATCCAGCTATGACAACAATATTTTTTACCAGCAACATGGTTTAAATGAAATTTCAAAAATTGATTTGGAAAAAACTACACCTATCCGGTTTTATATCGCCAAGGCAGATTACCAGTACAATTATTCTCCTGCATTTTCACTGGAAGCAGGAATTAAAGCTGTGTCATCACATCTTGACAATAATGTTTTAGTGCAGAAATGGGCCAATGATGTCTGGAGAGTGGACTCAAATTTTACCTCATACTCTACGTTAAGAGAGCAAATAGGCGCGGTTTATATTTCAACAAAATGGAAGGCTGGAAGTGAATGGCAAATTAATAGCGGCCTTCGTTATGAGTACACGCATACTTCTATCGGTACACCAACTCAGAAAGATATCATAAACAGGAAGTATGGATATTTATTTCCAAGCCTTTTCATAAAAAAGGATTTTGATAAGAATAATGATGTCCAATTTTCTTATTCGAGAAGGATAACAAGGCCTACTTACAACGACATTGCGCCGTTTGTATTTTTCTGGGGGCCCAATACATTTTCGGCTGGCAATACTTCCTTGTACCCTGCTATTTCTGACGCATTTAAAACCGGGTATCATACAAAAAAAACGATCCTGTCTTTACAATTCAGTCATTCAAAAAACGAGATCAGTTCATGGCAACCAGGAGTAGATAGCAGCACAAATAATCTTACTTACCGGTCGCTAAACCTTCAATATTTAAACACAACTTCTTTAACTTATTCACGGTCGTTCAATATAACAAATTGGTGGAAGGTACAAAGTAACCTTACTGCGCAATACCAGGTTGCGCAAACTTCAAGCGTGCAGCATGATGTAAAATTTCATTTATACGGATTCAACATTAACCTGGCTAACTCGGTTACCTTACCCAAAGATTTTTCTGTTGAAATTAGTGCTATGTATTATTCTAAATCATTTTCCGGAATTTCAGTGTATTTACCTTTTACATTGCTCAATGCCGGCATTCAAAAGAAGTTTGGAGATAATGGAACATTAAGGTTTGCCGTAGACGATATACTCCACTCAGGGTATTGGAAAATCAAAACTCATTCGCCGCAAAATAATGTGAATTCATATTTTAAATATGACTTTAACACCCGGTTTATAAGACTCACTTACACAAGAAATTTCGGCAACAATAAAATGAAATCAGTGAAAGTAAAATCAGGATCTGATGAAGAAAGAGGAAGAGTAGGCAATTAATTTTTTTAAAGAATAAGCCTGTTATTTTTTTTTATGAGCGGGGCGAGGTACTATACTTAGCTCTGAAATTAGTTGACCCATCCACTTTTTTGGATTCAACATATACCCCAACCGTACAGTTTAATAAAATAGGGATGCTGTAATTGTAAAATGGGGAACTCATCTTAAATACGTCGGCAGTACAAGGATTTATTTTGCAGATGAAACAGAAGATATCTTAATGTTCAAATAATAACTTCCCGATCGTGGGCCGATTGGTTGTGCTATTTATTCAAAGCAGTAACAGTCTTTTTACGCACAGCAATAGAAGCCAGCAAAAAATTTAATACTAACAACAAAAAGACATAAATAATTAAACAAACAAAATGAAACAAGTCTACTTTATTGTCGCTTTTTTGCTTTGCCTAAACACCGCATTTGCACAATGGACAAGGGTTTCTGCAATTCCTCAAAGCCATATTATTGCACTTGGGGTGCATAACAGTTCACTCTATGCAGCGTCTGACTCTAATATTATTTACAAAAGCGAAGATGGCTTTACCTGGAGTGCCATAAGTGTAAGTAATATTCCTGTTCACGTAACCACAATGGGGTTTTATAACAATGAAATTTATATTGGCACCAATGATGTTGTTGTTTTTAACAGTGACGATGATGGTGTAACCTGGCATAGCAATGCATTAAGCGCCGTAAATGCAAGCAGGTTTGCTGTACACAACGGCATTTTGTTTGCAGCCACGTTTGGGGATGGTATATATGCACTGAATACAAATACAAACCACTGGCTGGCTTTCACTAATGGCTTGCCCTTCTATTCCTACGTTGTTCAGAACATAATTAGTTCGCCCAATTTTTTGATAGCAGGTGCAGGAAGTAACGGCACTTACTACCGGTTCAATTTCACCACTAATCAATGGGAAGAGGAATATTATCTTAACAACCGGCTGCATCCCGGCCTGCAAATTAACAGGCTGATTAACCGTGCCGACACATTGTGGGCAGTAAACGACAACAAGATTATAAGAAGCGATAACGCAGGATTAAACTGGGTTGAAGACAAAGCAGGTACACATGTTGGCGCTGACAGGAATATATATGCCGGTTCAGATAATTATTATACACTCACCAATCTCTTTGGCGGGGGCACCTGGATACAGCAACGTAATAAGAATGCAGCGGTAAACACTACCTGGGCAACAAATGAAGAATTTCTCCCCACGGGGTATGCCTGGGACATAATTGAATTCAACAGCAAATTATTTTTAGCAAAACATGATGGGTTGTATGTAAAAACGCCAAACATCATTTTACCAATACGTTTTATTTCTTTCAATGCAAATTGTAAAGAAGGCAAAGTGGCGCTAACATGGAAAACTGCGCAGGAACAAAACAGCAGCCGTTTTGATATTGAAAAAAGTATTGATGCTATCCATTGGACAGTTATAGGCAACCTGCCTGCAGCAGGTAGCAGCAGCACAGAAAAAAGTTATTCATTTAACGATAATAATCCTGTACAAAATAATTACTACCGTATTGCTGAGTACGACCTCGATTGCAAAGTGCAGTACACAGGCGTACTCCGCTCATCCTGCAGTGCAGCAGACAATTTCACAGTATGGCCAAACCCCGTGCATGATAATCTGTGCATAAATATTGTTGCTGCTAATAAATCAGGGGCGGAAATAAACGTGTTTGATAGTAAAGGGGCTTTGGTAAAAGTTCAAAGAGAGACTGTTTTGCAAGGCAGCAATCAATTCAGGATAAATACATCATCATTGCCAAAGGGTAGTTACTTATTATCTGCAGAATGGAACAACGGGCAGAATAAAAAAACAATGCAGGTAATAAAACAATAAATAAAATACTATCAGGATGAATAAGCTGATTCAGTTTTGAATAAAATAAATAGTTATGAAAAAGGCATATTTGGGATTAGTTGTAATTGTTTTTTTTTCATTGAATGGTATTGCGCAAACAACCACCCCGTTTGGAAATAATCCGGCAGTTGGCAAATACGCAACTGTAAATGGCATTCAACTTTATTATGAAATATATGGGGAAGGACAACCCTTGTTACTGCTCCATGGTAATGGCGGTTCAATTCGTAGTAAAGCAAATGAAATACCGGTATTTGCAAAAAAATACAAAGTAATTGCGGTCGACAGCCGTTGTCATGGCAAGAGCGGATGTAATGTGAGTGATTTGAATTATGAAATGATGGCAGCCGATATAAATGATTTGTTAGATCAACTTAAAATCGATTCCTGTCTTATCTGGGGACAGAGTGATGGTGGTATTTTGGGTTTGATCATGGCTTATCAATATTCGGATAAAGTGAAGAAATTAATTGCAACGGGTACCAATATTCAGGCCGATACAAATGCCATATTTCCCCAATTGGTAGCATTAACTAAAATGTACCCGATGATACAGGATACCATACAACAAAAGCAATTTAGATTGATGGTCTTTCATCCGAATATATCTTTCGAAAAATTAAAAACGATCAAGGCTCCTGTGTTAGTAATGGCTGGTGATAGAGATGCCATCAAAACAGAACATTCGGTTAAAATTTATCAAGCCATACCCAACGCACAACTTTGCATTGTGCCCGGCTCAACCCATTTTTTGGCGAGTGAAAAACCAGGGCTTTTTATGGAGATAGTAGCGGATTTTTTTGAACGGCCATTTGAGATGCCCTCTACGATTAAAATTTCTCAACAATGGGCAGAGCAGATTATGAAGCAATTAAAAAATAAATAGCAATTGCAAAGTGGACGAGGATCAATCCAATTCCATCCACTGACATTATTGTATTAACCAACAATAGCAATGTTAATGGCAAGGCTAAGCCGACACATATAAAATGAAGAAGGCAAATTGAACAATAATAATGTTCAATTTGGACTTAATCTTTGATACTCACAAAAAACTGAAGTAAAACAAAAGATGAACAAAGCATTGATTATAATCGACATTCAAAACGATTACTTTAAAAATTGTGCAATGCAACTTGTAGAAGCTGAAGAAGCAAGTGAAAATGGAAAACTGATACTTGAAGAGTTCAGGAAAGAGAGTTTACCGATTATTCACATACAGCATATTGCTAACAGACCTGGAGCGACTTTTTTTATCCCTGAAACAAAAGGGGCTGAAATTCACGAGAATGTAAAACCTAACAAAGGAGAAAAAGTCATCGTAAAACATTATCCAAATAGTTTTAGAGAAACCGAACTCTTGAAATTTTTGAAATCAAAAAACATAACAGACTTAGTGATAGTTGGCATGATGACACATATGTGCGTAGATGCAACAACCAGGGCAGCAAAAGATTTTGGATTTAATTGTATTGTAATTGGAGATGCTTGTGCTACAAAAGACCTCGAAGTAAATGGGACAAAAGTAAATGCGACAGATGTGCAGGCAGCTTTTTTAGCTGCATCGAATTATTTTTATTCAACGGTTAAAACAACTGGATCTTATATAAAAGAACAAACAAAGCCCAGCCATTAACAAAAGTACTGCTGCAAATGAGGCGGGACACAACGTTAAACACAAATATTATTTATAAAAGCACTGATGGTGGGGCCTTCTTGATTCATTTGACGACTGTATCGGATACTATTAATATCGGCGCATCAAGACAAATAATAATGTGAGCGGCAAACATAACAAATGACACTTAACCATGAATGATAAAAATTTATAATGACACAATTAATCTTTCCAACTGAATTACATAGACAAGCAACAGAAGTTGTAAAAAACTTTTTTTTGCGACAACAAAACATTGACACTATTTTATTAGTTAATTCTCTTGCAAGAGGAAAAGCAACATCAGAAAGCGATATAGATATTGCTGTATTGGTTACGCAGACAACAAATATCCTGGAAATTACAGGGCTTGAAAATATTTGGCAGCACTTCTTAAATTCCGACCCAACGCTAAACCAATATAAAAACTCAGACAGATTTGCTCAAATACATTTGGACATTATTGATGGTGTTTTTGAAACTGCAATTTGGGAAGATGGCGGTGGTATTGATTTTTTTGAGGTTGAAATTGGAAACAGGTTATTGTATTCCGCACCATTGACAGGCGAAGGAGAACATTTCAAAAACTTGAAATCAGAGTGGTTACCTTACTATAACACGACACTTCAAACTCAAAGACTAAAATTAGCAAAAGAGGCTTGCCTTTATGATCTGGACCATATTCCACTTTTCGTTAAAAGAGGTTTGCATTTCCAGGCGTTTGACAAATTATATGCAGCCTTTCAAAAATTTCTACAAACGCTATTTATCAAACATAAAACTTATCCAATTGCTTATAATAAATGGATAAAAGACCAGGTGGTAGACATTTTGAAACTTCCTGAATTATATAAAGAACTGCCACATATAATTTCAGTAAACGAAATTGAAAGTATTGAACTTAATGACAAAGCAAAAACTTTAAATAAACTTTTAGACCAATACTGTTAGACAACCTGACAAACGAGAAAAAAGGCCAGCCGCTGGCAGGTAGGTGCAGTTATACTTTAATAAATAAATGGCCGGGCTGATCTGTCGAAACAGATACTGATCAATAAAATAAACGGCATTTCTAAAAAAACAACAAGGGGATACGTTCCTATAGTTTGCTGTTGCCTGTTTTTTAAAATCTCTGCCCTTTTAAATGAAGCAATTAAAAGAAAGTAGCATGAATTAAAAATATTACAAAAACAATTTTTCTTCTGAAATAAATTCTGTAAAATGAATATTAAAATAAAGGTGGTTATATCTTTAATAGCTACCCTGGTAATCTTTTTTGAAAATGCCAAAGCACAAGGCTTACAGGCAAACCGTTTGATTACAATTTATAAAACAACTTCTAAAATTGTTACGGATGGAAATTTAGATGAAGCTGCCTGGCAAACAGCAGCGGTTGCAAATAACTTTATTAATAAATGGCCCGTAGATAGCGGACAAGCTAAACTTCAAACCGAAATAAAAATTTTATACGATGATCAGTTTATATACTTTGGAATCAAGGCTTACATGGCTGATAAAAAACCAGTAATACAATCATTAAAACGGGATGTGAATCCATATTACAGCGATGGAGTTTCTGTCGTTATAGATCCCTCCGGCAAAAACACATCGGGCTATACATTTGGAGTTAATGCCGCAGGCGCTCAAATGGATGGCATCGTGGTAGTAAACAGTGATACTTTCGATTGGGACACAAAATGGTATTCGGGAACTAAAATGTTTTCAGGATATTGGACAACAGAATTCGCCATTCCTTTTAAATCGTTGCGTTTCCCGAAAAGCGCTGCACAATGGGGCATCAATTTTATCAGGAATGATATGACTAATAATTGCTTCTCCACCTGGAACCACGTACCTATACAATTTTTTGGAGCCAATTTAAATTACCTTGGTAAAATAGCTTTTGCTGATAATGTGCCATTGGTTAAAAGTAATAATGTTTTCATACCATACATTTCAGCTAAACTTAACCAGGAGCAAAAAGCATTTTCTTCTTCATTCAATGCAGGGTTCGATGCTAAAATAGCCATCAACTCTTCGCTGAACCTGGATGCTACCATTAATCCTGATTTTTCGCAGGTTGATGTGGACCAGCAAATTATTAATCTTGACCGGTTTAATGTGCTGCTTCCCGAACGCAGAACTTTCTTCCTGGAAAATAATGACCTTTTTTCAAACCTTGCATTGAATTCTGCAACTCCGTTTGTATCGCGGCGCATTGGATTAACTGATGATGGACAAATAGTACCCATCGTTGCAGGTTTGCGGCTAACTGGTAATGTAAATCCGGCTTTACGAATTGGAATTATGAATATACAATCCGCAGCAAAATATGGTCAATCCCCGCAAAACTATACGGTGGCAGCTTTCGATCAAAAAGTATTCAGGCATTCTAATTTACACGGAATAATTACCAACCGGCAGGGAACAACAGGCAATGATGCAAAATTGAACCATACAGATTTTAACCGGGTAGCTGGAACAGAATTTAATTTTTTATCAAATAACACAAAATTTAATGGATGGGCAGGATATTATCGTTCCTTTAATCCCGGGCATCTTAAGGCTTCAGGATTTGGATTTACGGGTATTGAGTATACTGACAAACATTTTGATGTTACAGCAGGCTGGTCACAAATCAATTCAAACTTTGTTGCCGATTTAGGATTTACACCACGTTTATATAACTATGACGCTTTACATGATACAACAGTGAGAATCGGCTACAATGAATACTCAACAAAGTTTAATTACATTTTTTATCCTAAATCTAAAAAGATACTTAACTCTGTTGATTTTTTCTTAAAAACAAAACATTATTACACAACAGCCCAGCGTTTCATTGAATTTAATGGCACAGCCTTTTTAGATTTTGCATTTGCTAACCGCAGCGAGGCCACAATTTCTTATATAAGAAGTTCTGTAAACCTTCCTTTCGAAACCATCTTATTTACAGAAACAGGGAATTTGCAAAAAGGAAAATATGATTTCGGTTTTGTACAATTGAAATACTTATCAAATTTTCTTCTTCCTTTTTCATGGGGGCTTACGCTTGAACATGGCGGCTATTATAATGGAAAGAGAACAAGCTACACTGGCAATGTAAAATATCGCAGTCAACCCTGGGGTAATTTTGGTGCAGATTTTATCTACAACAGCATCACCTTAAATGATAAGACAATTCATCCTTTTATAGCGGGACCAACGATTGAATTTGCATTTTCAAATACACTGTCATGGACAACATTTTTACAATACAATACGCAAATTAAAAATTTCAATATCAACAGCAGGTTACAGTGGCGCCTTAAACCAATGTCTGATATCTATCTCGTTTATGCCGATAATTATTTGACTGATGGACTGCAACACAAAAGCAGAAATCTGGTATTTAGAATCAATTATTGGATTAATTAATTTGCGTACAATAAACGATCAGTTATAAATACAACTGAAAACAGGAAATACAAATGAAGAAGAAAAGAATAATTGCTATTTCAGGAAGCACAAGAAAAAATTCAACAAATCTAAATTTGATTGACGCCATAGCTAATATGTTTTCAGATGTACTCGACATCAAAATTTTTCAAGGGCTTGCTGACATTCCGCATTTTAATCCCGACCTCGATACTGACGACCCACCTGAAGCTGTTGCAGATTTTCGCAGGCAATTATACGAGGCAGATGGGATTTTAATCTGCACTCCAGAGTATGCGATGGGTGTACCGGGCGCTTTGAAGAATGCTATTGACTGGACGGTTTCATCAATGGAATTTTCTCACAAACCAGTGGTATTAATTACAGCTTCGTCATCCGGTCATAAAGGGCATCTTTCTTTAATGGAAACATTAAAGGTTATTGAAGCCGATATACCGGAGAGCTCACAACTTTTAATATCATTTGTAAAAACGAAAATACATGGGAATGCAATTACGAATGCAGATACCCGTGAACAAGTATTAAAAGTTATTGATTCACTTATACTGACGATAGAAGATAAAAATATTGATGAGCAACATTGATAACAAAATAGATGATGTTTTTGCAGAAGGAAATGTTTGCCAGGTAGCAACCGGCGAGCTTATACAAACATATTTGCAAAACAAGTTTGGATGATAAGACATAGATAAGTCTTTATATAAAACAAAAACTCACACAAGAAGTAAATCTCAAAATATAAATATGAAAAAGAAAATATTATTAATAGATATGGATCAGGTGATTGCTGACTTAACTTCTCAGTATATAAAATATTATAAGGAAGTAACCGGAATTGAAATGAAAAGAAATGATTTTTTGGGTAAGCCTGAGGCTGAAGCTTTTCCCGACCCTCAACTTATTAAACGGTTTCTGCACACACCGGGAATTTTCCGCAGCGCTGCGGTTATACCCGGCAGCCAGTGTGTAGTTGAGGAACTGAATGAATTGTTTGAGCTGTACATCGTTTCTGCGGCTATGGAATTTCCTCAATCCCTTATAGAAAAATATGATTGGCTGCATGAACACTTCCCCTTTATAAAATGGTCGCAAATAATATTTTGTGGTTCCAAGAAAAACATCTCGGGCGATTATATGATTGATGACCATCTCAAAAACCTGCATCATTTCAATGGCGCAAAACTGCTTTTTACAGCCACACATAATACCAATATAAATTTAGAAGGATATCAAAGAGTAAATAGCTGGACAGAAGTGAGACAACTATTAATTGAGGAGGATGTTTTGTGTTTGTAATGTAATCGAATGCAAAAAATAAATACCTAAAAACAATGAAGGAATATACATGGGAATACAATCGTTAAAAACAAAACTTAGGCAATGAAAAAACTTAGCATTGATATGAAATCGATGGCAAATGGAGTTTATCATTTATCTGCTGAATGGAACAATGGTGAAATGCAAAAATCAATGCAGGTAGTTAAACAATAAAAATAATTGTCAACATCAATTGACTAAAAAATATTTCTAAATAGATTACAAAGTGGATTCTTCTTTTATAACTAAAATCAAAATCATGCTAATACTTATTGCAGGACCATATAGAAGTAGCACAAATGATGACCCCGAATTAATGCGAAAAAATTTAAGGAATCTTGAATCAGCCGCTTTACCATTATTCAGAAAAGGGCACGTTCCTATGATTGGTGAGTGGATTGCTTTACCACTTATTCAACTTGCCGGTTCTACCAAACCTGGAGATGCTGCATGGGAAGAGATTCAATACCCGGTTGCTCACAGGCTTCTTGAAAAATGCGATGCTATTCTTCGTCTTGCAGGTGTATCAAAAGGAGCAGATGAAGATGTAAGAGTTGCTACTGAACGAGGGTTAAAAATTTATTATCGTATAGAAGATGTGCCTGATGCAAATGACATTATATAAAATAGATTTTACAGGTTTTCTTATATTTAAATGATTAGCTGTGTAGAGACGGATTCGAACCAATTTTCTACCGTCAAAATTTAATTAATAAGCTGCACTTAAAAAATACTGCCGGCCTTGTTAGAGTTGCTTATGAATTAGATTTTATTAAACAGTTTTTATAAACTATTTCTATTGAAATGTTGATTTAAAAGAGCGATTACAATGTCAATAGATTGCTGCATTTATTCACCATTTAGTTAAACTTTCATAACCAATTAAAATTCATTTTTTTCGCCTAACGAAAAATTAAAATGTTTTCGATAGACCGCCTTTTAGTCCACGGGATACTTATTATTTTTTTGTTTCAAAAGCTGAAAAAACTCTATTAAATCGCATTAATTTGTGCTTCAGCCCATATCTAAATAATAACACGGCAATCTTAATTGAACAATTTATTTTTGCAGTTCAATAATAAACTGGTGAAAGAATGGTAAATCTTTACTCGGTTATAAAGAACAGTAATTTATTTCCTAAGATGGAAGTAAACGAATTATTGTTTGTGGAGTATACCTGTATGCGGGAAGAAACCAAATTGGGAATATGGTCAAACAATAATTACTTCGCATTTATAGCTTCCGGTAAAAAAATGTGGAAGTCAATTTACCATTCGTATGAAGTTGATGAAGGAGATATCATTTTTGTAAAAAAGGGAGCCAATCTTACCCACCAATTTTTTGATGATAAGTTTTGTGCCATTTTTATGTTTATTCCCGATGATTTTATAAAATCATT